>DATBLI010000061.1:0-22840 GCA_036555455.1 Thermoplasmata archaeon | reverse complement strand
CCGATCCACGACGACCTCCTTGATCCCGCCCACGCGGGTGGCCACGACCGGGGTCTCGCACGCCATCGCCTCCAGGTTGATGATCCCGAAGGGCTCGTAGATCGACGGACATGCGAAGACCGCGGCCTCGTTGTACAGGCCGACGAGATCGGGATCCTCGAGCATCTGAGGGATCCACACGAGGTTCTCCATCCCAGCGACTGCCCGCCTCAGCTCCTCCTCGATCCCCGGGGTGTCGGGCTTCCCCGTGGCCAGGACGAGGGTCGTCCCTTTGGGTACGTAGTCCATCGCGTCGATGAGGTCGAAGACCCCTTTCTGCCGGGAGAGGCGGCCCACGAAGAAGACGAACGGCTTCCGGATCCCGAACTTCGCGAGGCTCGGGACCCCGTCTCGCGGATGGTACTTGTCCGGATCCACGCCGTTGTGGATCACGGAGACCCGAGACGCGGGGACGTCGTAGCACTTGAGGATGTCCCGCTTCATCTCCTGAGAGACGGCAACGATCCCGTCACACGCCTCGAGGCCCTCCTTCTCCATCCACGAACTCAGCTCATACCCGGAGCCGAGCTGCTCGCGCTTCCAAGGACGCAGGGGCTCCAAGGAGTGGACCGTGGCGACGAGCTTGCACCCGTAGATGCGTTTGGCGAGGGCCCCTGCGAAGTTCGTGTACCACGTGTGGGTGTGGACGACGTCGGAGTCGATCGGATCCGAGACCGCGTTGATGTTGAAGGAGAGGACATCCATGGCCTTCGTGAGCCGAGGGTCCGGCGGACCGAGGCCGCGGAGGCTCGGCCGGTAGCGCCGCACGGGGATCCCGGGCACGTCCGGAGGCGCGCCCTCCTCGACCGTCCGTACCTCTACGGGAAGGAGTTTCGAGAGGGCGGCGGTGATGTACTTCGCGTGGACGCCCGCGCCTCCGTAGACATTGGGCGGGTACTCCCACGTGAAGACGGTAGCCTTCATTTCCCGCAGTAACGTGGTTCCAGCGCGATGAACGTTCCGGTCGACGGTCGCCTTCGTCGGCTCCAAGCCGCTAGGGCGTGCGATGCTCGCACCAGTCCGGATTCTCCCAGGTTCCGTGGGCTTCTCCGACGATATGGCCCGTGTCGGCCACGACCTCCTCGCGTCGACCGGAGAAGCCCTCGAGCCTCCGAGGCAGCGACTCCCCGAGGGCGAAAAGGGCCGCTCGCCGGACGACGTCGTAGTGGGACCGCCCCGCCGCTTCCGACTGGAGGGATTCATGCCAAGCGGCCTCTGTCGTCTCCCATCCCCCGAGGCCCTGGAGAGCGGCGAAGTCCCGGCGCTCGTACATGTCCGCGAACTCGAGACAGGTCGCCCGGAGGACGCGGACGAGCCGCTGGCTCTCTTCGGCATCCCCCATGCGGGACCAGGCCTCCGAGAGATCCATGAGGGATCGGGACATCAGGGCGACGCTCTGGAACGTCACGCGCGTGTCCGGATTGTCCCAGAAACGCGGGTCTGAGCGCAGGCCCATGAGCATGAGGACATAGCCACGGGCCACGCGGCCCGCGACCTCGACGTCGACCTTGCCTCCGAGGATCGACCCCAGGGCCCCCTCGAGGTCCAGCTCGCCGCCGGAGGATCCGCACGCCAGGAAGTGCTCGCGAAACAGGTGGCGACCGTACGCGAGGGCCAGACGTCGTAAGGTCTCCTTCGGACGCACGAGGCCGCCTTTGCGCAGGATGTCGCGGGAGGCTCGGCGGACGGTCGTCTCGATCCGCTCCATCGTGAGCGTGAAGGCGTGTTTCCAGAGCTGGGAGAGCCGCCGTCCTCGGTGGACGCGGGGGACGATCACTCCATCGGCCCGGCGGAATCCTGTCCAGCGGGTGTCGGAGGTGTGGCCGTTCCGGAGATACTCGTCGTAGTCCGACCAGCTCGAGTACTCGACGACGGACGCCTCCGGGAGCTTCGGGGGAGGCGCCGGGGGCGAGACGTTCACGCCTTTCCTCCGCAAGGCGTCCACGATCGACTCGAAGCGCTCCACCTGGGCCGGGTTCGCAAGGAGAGATTCGAGGTCGCTCGCGACGAGGATGTCTTGCCGCGGGGCATGCACGATCGCCTCGTAGAACGCGTCCGCGCGAGAGGCCCCGAACGCGAAGTCGGAGCTGAGACCGTGGTCGCGGCCAATGGCGGCCGTCCGAACACCGGGGTCGAGGGAGGCCCAGGTCGTGTCCGGAGGGACCCCCGCGAATTGCCTCGCGTCCACGAGGACATAGGTGGTCCGCACGAGGTCGGGCAGGCCTTCATGGTCCACGGACGCCCGCCGCGCCGCCGCGAAGTAGCTCTCCATTGTCTCCTTCGAGTAGGCCGCCTCGGGGAGCCACAGTCCAATGTTGGCCCGTGGGAGGCGCCGCAGGAGCGGCGCGTGGAAGTCGATCATCATTTCGAACAGGACCTCTCGGTCGAACGGGTGGTGGTGCGGGAGGATGGGATGGAACGGGGGCGTGAGGGCGAGCGCCGCGGTCCCTCGCTCGAACGAGGCAAGGACCTGACGATAGGCCGTCGGATCGCGTTCGAGGAGCCAGACGAGGGTCTGGGGCTCGATGTCGACGGACGCGGCGCCCGATGCGCGGTCAAGGACGGCTTGGAGCCTGCCGTACACACGGAGCACGGCGTCCGTCCAGTTCCTGCCGGAGATCCGTTCCGTGCCGACGGCAAGGGACACAGGCGAGCGACGCTCCTCGAACGAGGGTCGCTGCAACGGATCCGATTCATCCCATCGGACGACGTCGCCGGGCTGGTAGCCGTGGAAGTGGAAGGCGACCGAGGTCACGGGGCCTCGACCCCCCTCCACCACCCCAGGTCCACGTCCGGGAACATGGAGTCACGTGCCTCCAGTTCCGAGAGGGCGGAGTCGTCGCGGGCAGCGAGGGAGCCGGTCCCGGTCCGCCGCAAAAGAGAGAGGAGTCCCTCGAACGCCTCCATGTGAGTCCGCATGCGGGCTTCGGCGTAGTCCCGCGCCGAGACCGTCGTGATGAGGAACGGCCAGTCCGAGGCCTCGAGGAGGAGGAGCTCCCGCGCAAGTTGACGGAGGACACGCTGGGCTCCATCTCCGGCCGGGGCGGAACGTAGGGCCTCGAGGAAGGCGTCCTCCGCCCGGTAGACGAGATCCCACACCCATCGGGTGTCGTCATTCCACCAGACCCAGTGATGGCCGCCCTGGCCCCAGGAGCCTTCCGGGAGGGTGACCGTGGACCGGGGAGGATGGCGGGCGAGCGCCTCGGAGGCAGTCGCCGTGGACCCATCACCCGCCAGGTTCCGAAGGACGGCCTCGAGCCAGCGTGGGCCCTCGAACCACCAATGGCCGAAGAGCTCCGTGTCGAACGGGGCTACGATGACGCCGGCGCGGCCGGTCGCCCGCCGATGTTCGCGGAGGGTCTCTCGCACGAGCCCGCAGAAGTGGCTCGCATGGGCTCGCACGCGTTCCTCCGCCTCCTTCGGATCGTAGGCGATCTTGGCGTCCAAAGGCAAACGACGGTCCGTGATCCGCCAGTAACGGAGACCGCCTTGCTCCTTCTTGCGGTGGAACTCCAGGTAAGCTCCGTCCCCGGGGTAGCCGTAGTCCGCACTCCATACTTGAACGCTGGAGCGCGGATCCCGGGCGAAGACGGCCACTCTATTCGAGGCCGACCCCCCGGCGAGGGCGTGGACATCGTAGGGCGAGAGCCCGCTCGCCGCGCGCGTCGCGTCGAGACGCCGGTCCGGAACGCGGTCCTCGTACGTCCCCAGGGGAACCCCGCCGGTCACGAGATGCGTGTCCACGAAGAAATACCGGAGGCCCTCTCGAGCCAGGAACTCCTCGAGCCCGGGCCGCATCCACGAACGGGACGATCCGGTGGGGCGGGACCAAGTCCCGCGAGGTCGGTAGGCGCACTCAGGTAACCAGATTCCACGGGGAGAGCGGCCGAAGTGGCGACCGTAGGACGCAACGCCCGCCCGGATTTGCGCGGCGACGGACTCATCCCGACCGAGGAGGGGCAAGTAGCCATGCGTCGCTGCCGAGGTGATGAGCTCGACATGGCCTGATTCCTGCAAGTGGCGGAAGCCGCTGATCAGGTTCCCTCCATATGCGCCGAGGAACGCCTCCTCCGTGCCCGTGTAGAAGTCGGACCATGCGGACGCAAGGCGCCCGCTGCGGGCATCTCCGGCGGCCCGGAACTGCGAAACGTCCCTTTCGGCGAGGCGCCTCCGATTACCTAGATACTCGAGAAAGCCCTCTCGGAAGCGGGGGGAAGCGAGGGATTCGCAGAGGACGGGCGTGAGGCCCACGGTGATCCTCGCGTGGGCTGCGTCCGCAGCGATCCGATCCATCATCCTCAGGAATGGGATGTAGCATTCGGCGGCGGCTTCGTGGAGCCACGCCTCGCCATGGGGCCAGTGGCCGTGCCCGAGGACCCACGGCAGGTGGCTATGCAGGACGAACACGACGGATCCGATCGGTTCGTCGACCACCTCCTCCCTCCAGGAATTCCTGATCCCGCCGGGGACCGCCGTGAGGACATGCGAGATCCGCCGCAAATCCTTTCCGTTCATTTGATTAGGGGTACGGTCATTCCGCGGCCAGATTCTATGAAGATTCTGTTTGCCGCGGCGGAGGCCTACCCCCTGGCAAAGGTGGGGGGCCTTGGAGATGTTGCAGGCAGCCTGCCCAAGGCCCTCCAGGCGCTCGGCCACGACGTGCGGATCGCCATCCCCCGCTATGGGATGATCCGCGAAACGAAAGAAGACCTTGGCACTTTCCCCGTGACCCTCGGCGGGCGTACCGAGGAAGCCCGGCTACGGACATCGGCGATCGATGAGGTGCCTGTCTACCTCGTCGACAAGCCGGACCTCTATGACCGCCCGAAGGTGTACGAGTACGAGGACGACGGGAAGCGCTTCGGGTTCTTCTGCAAGGCCCTCCTCGATCTCCTCCCGAAGGCGGGCTTCTGGCCCGATGTCCTCCACTGCAACGACTGGCACACGGCTCTCGCCCCCGCCATCCTGCGGACGACCCAGGCCGGGGACGAGCGCTACCGTGGGATCGTCTCCATCCTGACGGTCCACAACCTCCAGCACCAGGGCCTCTTCGGCCGCGACCTCTTCGAGTGGACGGGCCTCCCGCCGGAGACATGGGGCCCCGAGGGGGTCGAGTTCTACGACCAGATGAATTTCATGAAGGCAGGAATCGTCTACGCGGATCGTGTCAACACGGTGAGCCCGACCTATGCCAAGGAAATCCAGACCGCGGAGTTCGGCTTCAAGCTCGACGGCCTCCTGAGGTCCCAGGCTTCGAAGCTCTCGGGCATCCTCAACGGAATCGACCCGGACGTATGGAACCCAGGGAGAGACGCCCATCTCGCGCGGACGTACACGAAATCGACCCTTCCGAGGAAAGCGGAGGACAAGGCGGCCCTTCAGAAGGAAGCGAGCCTCCCGCCGGACGCGAAGACGCCGCTGTTCGGGATGGTCTCCCGGATCACGGGGCAGAAGGGACTCGACATCCTCATCCCTGCGCTCCCCGACGTCCTGAAGACGGAGGCGCAGATCGTCATCCTGGGAACGGGGGAGAAGAAGTATGAGGAACCCCTCGCAGGCTTGGCGAGACGGCACCGGGGGCTCGTGGCCTATCTGAAGTACGACGAGGCCCTCGCGCACCGAATCTACGCGGGCTCGGACTTCTTCCTCGTGCCATCCCTCTTCGAGCCCTGCGGGCTCGGCCAGATGATCAGCCTCCGGTACGGCACCGTCCCCATCGTCCGGACGACGGGAGGCCTCGCCGACACGGTCCGGGACGTGGCCCGTGACCCGAAGAAGGGGAACGGTTTCGTCTTCGGGGACTACACCCCGGAGGCGCTCCTCGACGCGGTTCGCCGCGCCGAGGAATTCTTCCGGAAGCGGCAGGGGTGGAGGGCCTTGCAGGAACGGGGGATGTCCGAGGACCTTTCCTGGAAGGCGTCCGCGCGGCGGTACATCCGACTGTACCAGGAAGCGCGGGCCCCTAGGGCTCCAGGTTGAAGACGATCGTCTTCAGCTCCGTCATCTCGTCGACGCTGTAGCCGATGCCTTCCCGGCCGATCCCGCTCGCCTTGCTGCCCCCGAAGGGGAAGAAGCCGACACCATGGCGGGGATGGTCGTTGACCGTGAGCTCTCCGACCTGCAGGTCATTCGCGATGCGCCAGACTTTCCGATAGTCGTTCGCGAAGACGCACGAGTCCAGGCCGTAGCGGGACATGCGGCTGATCTGGATCGCCTCCTCTTCGTCCTTGATTCGGATCACGGTGACGACGGGCCCGAACGTCTCCTCGAAGGCGATCCGCGCGGCCAGGGGCACCCGGTCCAGGAGCGTGGGCTCGACGTAGCACCCGTGGGACGCGCCCCCGCGGACAAGGGTTGCGCCGCTTCTCACCGCATCGTCAATCAGGTCGACGACGTGCTTCGCGGCCTCGGGGTTGATCAGAGGGCCCAAACGGACCCCTTCCTCCCGCGGATCTCCCTTCTTCCACTTCCCGATCTCCTCGTCGACGAGCTTGACGAAGGAATCGGCCACGCTGTCGACAACGAGGATCGCCGAGACTGCGTCGCAGCGTTGCCCCGCGTTCTTCAGGGATCCATCGACGCACTTCTCGGCAGCTAGGTGCAGGTCGGCGTCATCGAGGACAATGGCCATCCCCTTCCCCCCGAGTTCGAGATGGAGCTTCTTGATGCCTGCGCTCCGGACGATCGCCTCGCCGACCCGCGTGCTCCCGGTGAAGGACACCATGGCCACCTTCGGGTTCGACGAAAGGGCTTCGCCCACGGGGGCGCCTCGGCCCGTGACGACGTTGAACGCTCCCGCGGGGACCCCGGCTTCCTCGAGGACGCGGGCGAAGAGGATCATGCTGAGGGGCGTGTCGCTCGCGGGCTTCAGGACGACGGCGTTGCCGGCGAGGAGGGCCGGAATCGCCTTGGCTGCGGCGATGAAGAGCGGGTAGTTGAAGGGACAGATGGCCGCGACGACGCCCATGGGGACGCGGGCGACGATCGCGACTCGGCCGCGGGCGTCCTTCGTCCATTCCCCGGGGATGAATTCCCCGAAGATCTCCCGCGACTCCTGCGCGGTGAGAGCGAGCCGGTCCGCAGTCGCATTCACTTCGCCCTCCGCATCCTTGGGGGGCTTCCCCGCCTCGGCGGTGAGGACCCGCTCGAAATCCTTGCGGTGACGGAGGAGGAGATCCCGGGCCCGACCGAGGAGTTCGATGCGCGCGACCCCGGGAATCGCTTGGATCGCTCGGCGGCCGATGGCGGCCGCGTCGATCGCTGCCTCCACGTCCACGGGCGAGGAGTCCGGAACGCGGGCGATCACGGAGTCATCGATAGGCGAATCCACATCGAGGGTCCCCCCTCCACTCGCATCGAGCCAGAGGCCGTGCATGTACAGCCGGAAAGAGGGGATCCGGTCCCGCAGTTCGTACGTCGACTCGAAGAAGGGAGAGAGCTTGTCGAGCAACACGATCGCCGGGCTTCCTATCGGCGCCCAGCACAAAAACCTTGGTCCGGGCCGCTAGTGGACGTCGTTGGCGGCGCCGACCTCCCCTCGCAGGATCGCCGCGGCGTCCTCCGGGATCAGGGGGTTGATGTAGAATCCGGTCCCTCGTTCGAAGCCTGCGAGTTCCGTGAGTCGCGGCGTGATCTCGAGATGCCAGTGGTACTTGAGCTCCTTGCGTTCACAGGGGGACGTGTGGATGTAGTAGTTGAAAGGAGGGTTGCCGAGGACATGGTGCATTCGTCCGAGGGCGTCCTTCATCATCTTCGCGAGAGGTGTGCGCTCCGCATCCGTGATGTCCTCGAAGGCCATCTCGTGGGCCTTGGGCAGGATCCACGTTTCGAAGGGGAATCGGGCAGCGTACGGGGAGAGGACCACGAACGATTCGTTCTCGCTGACGATCCGCTTCTCTTCCTCGAGTTCCGTCTCGATGATCTCGCAATAGATGCAGGAACCCCCCGTCGACTCGTAGAAGCGGTTCACCGCGTTCACTTCATCCATCACCCGACGAGGCACAATCGGCGTGGCGATCAGCTGGGAATGGGGGTGGGAAAGGGACGCGCCCGCGCGCTCCCCATGGTTCTTGAAGATCAGGATATACCTGAAACGCTTGTCTCGCGTGAGATCAACGTATCGCTGCTTGTATGCGGTGATCACCTCCTGCATCTGGAAGTCGCTCAGCTCGGCCATGTGGGCGTCGTGGTCCGGCGTCTCAATGATGACCTCATGGGCCCCGATGCCGTTCACGCTGTGGAAGAGCTGCGTCACACGTCGGTGGACCTCGCCTTCGATCTGCAGGGCGGGATACGCATTCGGCACGCACCGAATCCACCACCCGGGCGAATTGGGCGCGCCTTCCTTCCGATAGGCGAGGATTTCAGGGGGGGTCATGTGCTCGTGGCCGACGCAGAAGGGACACTTCGCAGGGTCCGTCGTCTTCCCAAGGACCCGGAAGTCCCCCGGGCGCTTCGAGCGCGCGGGCGAGAACACGACCCAGGTGTCCGTGACGTAGTCCTTCCGTAACTCTGGCAAAAGCGGCCACCTGGGGCGTCCCTGCGCCCATGAAACGCGTCGTACTTGAGGGTTTTGCCGCGATTCTGCAAAGATGGCGGACGCCAACGGCCTCAGTTTACCCAATCCCGTAGCATCCGACGCAGCCTTCGAAGCAGGTGCTGGCTCACCGGGTTCCGCCCCAGACCTGTGAGGGCCGCGACCTCTTGAAGTTCGCCAAGAGGGAGCAACCAACCCGGGGCCTTGGAGTCGTGTTCTCAGACGACCAGGGCATCGACGCTCAGTCCGATCAGGAGAAGAATTCCAGTCACAAGGGTCGCGAGGATCATCCCCGCGTTGGACGGGATCAACGCGTGTGGATCCGCCCCGGACTTCCGCAATCCGAGGATGGGCTTGATCGCAAGCGGAAGGGCGAACAAGGCGAGGAGGCACCACGGCGTAAGTCGGAAGAACAGGACTCCGACCACGAGGATGATGTAGGCAAGTACCACGATCGCCGCGAAGGTACTCGTCGCGCGCTCGAGCCCCAGGCGGACCACGAGGGTCCGTTTTCCAACTGCGGAGTCCGCGGGGATGTCGGGCACCTCGTTGATCCAAAGGATCCCCGCGACGAGGAGTCCCTGGGAGATGGAGAGGATGATCGCGGGCACGTCGAACGCGCGCGCGAGGACATAGTACACGCCCAGGACGGTCACGGGGCCGAACGCGATTCCGACGGAGACTTCCCCCACTCCATGGTGCGCGAGCCGAAGCGGCGGCGCGACATAGAAGTACGCCACGACGACTCCGACGAGACCGACCCATAGGAGAGGGAGTCCGACGATCGATACGAGGTACAATCCAATCAGGGACCCGAGCGCGAGGAAGGCGACTGCAACCGCGAGGTGCGTCTGCAGGTTCAGGACGCCGCGAAACAACACACGGCCACCGCCCGCGAACGGGTTCAAGTGGCGTACGTGGAGGTCGTTCCCACTCCGGTAGTCCCAGGCATCGTTCGCCATGTTCGTCCCCATGTGGATGAACGCGAGACCGAGGAGGGAGAAAACGAGCAGGCGCACGTCAATTGGATACCCCGCCTGCCAAGCGGCGAGCGCTCCGACGAGCCCCGGGATCAAGGAGGCCACGAGGAAAGGTCCGCGCAGGGCCTGGACCCAGAGCTTCCCCACGGGTACCTTGCCGGGGGGTTCCAGCGGCCGGGTCATCCCCATGAAACCGACTTGCGTCCCGTCTCGGAGCATCGGCCGCACGGTGAGGACCGCGCGAAAGGTCGAGCCGTCCTTTCGCATGAGGGTAACCTCCTCTTCGAACTTCCCCTTCTCGACGGCCTCCCGCAGGAGCCGCGGGACCAACGTTGGCACGTTCTTCGGCACGTGGAACATGGCGACGGACATCCTGCCGATAGCTTCGTCCTGGGTCCAGCCGAAGAGGTCTGCGGCATCCGCTGCGTACTCTTGGACGATTCCCTGCATGTCGCAGGCGATCACTGATGCCTTCCCTACGAAGGGCTCTGACCGCATCGGACAATCGCCCCTGTGTTCTCCGTCACTCCCTCGAGGCCTCGAGCGGATGTGTCACGCCCATGAACCCGACCTGCTTGCCGTCCCGGAACATCGGGCGAACGGTCAGACGGGCGCGGAACGTCGCTCCGCTCTTGCGACGAAGGACGACCTCCTCTTCGAACTTCCCCTTCTCGACGGCCTCGCGCAGGAGCCGCGGGACCAACGTTGGCACGTTCTCTGGGAGATGGAACGTTGCGACGGACAGCTTCCCAATGACTTCATCCTGGGTCCAACCGAAGAGGTCTGCGGCATCCGCTGCGTACTCCTGCACGATTCCCTGCATGTCGCAGGTAATCACAGACGTTCGGGCATCAACCGCCTTCGCGGCCATCGTCTCCCTCAACGGGAACGAGGGGCCAGCTCTATATCCCGGTTCTGGTTTACCTGTCAACCGTCCTTCGATGAAACGTCTCGAACTGATGGTCCCCAGCTCCCTCCTCGACGACCTCGGAATCCTTGCCGAACGGTTCTTCCGACACAATTCGTCGGTGCAGGTCCTGCAATCGTTCTCGGTTCGGCCGGGGGTGAACGCGCTCATCGTTCGAGTGCGCCGGAACGCGCCCTTCAAGGATGAAACCGCAATTCGTAGGGAAGCCCGCGCAATCGCGCGACGCTATCGCGTGGGCCGCTTCGAACTGCTGTCGACGGACGGGGTCCGCAAGGAGTACGTCGCGTGGGTCGAGTGGAGCATGCCGAGGCAGCTTCGGAGTCTCCTCGGCGAGGAGTGGTCTGGAATCGTGCCCCTCGAGGTCGCGAAGCTCGGGCCGAGGGAGGCGCGGGTCGTCTTCTTGGCTTCGGAGGAGGTCCTCCCGGTGCTGCGTCGCTTCCTGGAGGACGTGGACGCACCCTACCGAGTTCGCGCCATGCGGAACGCCGCCCCGGACGAATGGCAACCCCTCGGTTCCCTCACCCGCCGGCAGCGGGATCTCCTCGAACTCGCGTACCATGTCGGCTACTATGCGACGCCCGCCAAGGCGGGCCTGCAGCAGATCGCCTCTCTCGTCGGAATCTCGAAGGCGGCCGTGTCCAAGCATCTGAGGGCCGCCGAGAGGAAGCTGCTGGCCGCCATCCTCGGCGCAGGACCCTGAACCCACGGCAACGCCGGAGGCGCGTTTAAGGTCGCGCGAGCCATCCCTCTGCCATGGTCTCGTTCGTGAACCCACGCTCTCGCCACCCCTTCCACATGCACGACATGGTCCGCGCGCAGCCCAGGTTCGTCGCGGAAACCCTTCGGAGGCTGGAATCCGCGGACGTGGAGACTTTTCTCGAGGAACCAAGTTACCTCGTCGTCACGGGCTGCGGCACCTCGTTCCATGCGGCAATGTACGGGGCGGAGGTCCTCCAGAAATCGTGGGACGGCAGGGCCGTCGTCCACGCCGTCCATGCATACGACCTGCTCCAAGAAGGCCTCCCCGCCGGGGCGGATGCAATCTTAGGGATCAGCCACAGCGGCAACACGTCGACGACGAACCAGGCCCTCGCCCTCTCCCGGCGATCGGGCGCTCGAACCCTCGGGCTGTGCGGCATCCCGGGGTCCCCCATGGAGGGTTTCGCAGAGGAGATCCTCCTGATCGGCTCGACCCACGACCATTCATGGGCGAACACGATGAGCTACACGACGCAATTGGCGGCCCTTGCGTACCTGGCGAAGAACGCCGGGGAGGGCCTCGGCAGCGTGCAGGATCGCCATCTCACGGGGCTTCCGCGCAAGATCACTCAGGCACTCCGGACGGAAGCTTCCGTACGGCGGCTCGCGAAGCAGGTCGCGAAGAGGGCCCGTGTCACCTTTCTGGGGAGCGGCCTCGATGCGATCACCGCCTTGGAAGCGGCCCTGAAGATTCGCGAGACGTGCAGTCTGCCGGCGAGCGGGTACCATACGGAGCAGTTCCTCCACGGGCCCTTCCTTTCCTTGGACCTGAAGGAGGCCGTCGTGGCCCTCCTGTCCCGGGACGACGGACGCCGAGCCCGGGACATCCTGGACGGCCTCGGAGAGATCGGGGTCCAGGTGACCACGATCGGCGAGGGCAAAGGCGTGGACATCCCTCTGCCTTCCATGCCAAGGGTCCTCCGGCCCATCCTCTCCGTCGTCCCGCTCCAATTCCTGGCCTACTACGCGGCGCTTGAGCGAAAGTCGAACCCGGATGTCATGCGTTCGGACCGACGCCGCTATCGACCGGCGTTGGGGTCGCTGTTCCGGTGACGACGAAGTCGGGCGGGAAGCGCACGACGGTCGTGGCCGACACGCCGTTCCGCAGAAGGAGTGTGAGGTTCATCCTTCCGCTTCCGTACACGATTTCGAACTTCTCGACCTCGGACTTGTAGAGGTGGGCGGGACGGCGACGGCCTTCCGTGACGTAGCCGGCCTGGGAGATCAGGCCGAGGGAGAGGAGCCGGCGGATTCGACGGTAGCAGGGAGCGATCGGAATCCTGTAACGCTGGGAGATCTGCTGGGCCGTGAGGATCTCCTGATGCAGTGCGATCAGGATCCGCAGCGCATGATCATCCAGGAGGGATTGGCCGTCTTTGTCGTAGAGGAGAAGATCCTCGGCGAGGAGCTTCGGACGCGCAGGAAGCGGCGCATCGCTCGCCGGCGGAGGAAACGCCACGGCCCCCACTCCCGAAGGCGCGTTATATAGCCCGTCGTTCCCGTTATCATTCCTGAGGAGCGGAACAGAACCGCCCGCGGGTTGCGTCGTCCCTCTCAGCGTTTCAAGTCCTCGAGGATCATTTGCGCGGCGTTGTAACCGGGCGCACCGACGACTCCGCCCCCCGGGTGGGTTGCGGCGCCACAGAGGTAGAGCGCCTCGAGGGGCATTCGGTAGCGAGCCCAACCCGAGACGGGACGGAACGAGAAGATCTGATCCGGGGTGATGTCTCCCTGGAAGATGCTGCCGCCGGTGAGCCCGATCTCGCGCTCCATGTCCGCGGGTGTGAAGATTTGCCAATGCCGCACGACTTTTCGAATATTCGGCGCGAAACCCTCGATCGTGTCGAGGATGATTTCGGCAGCCGCCGGCTTGGCCTCCTCCCAGGTCGTCCCTTTCAGCTCCGTGGGCGCGTACTGCACGAAGCACGACATCGTGTGTTTCCCCGGGGGAGCGACACTTGGATCGAGGACGCTCTGGTACTGGGTCTCGATGAACGGGTGGCCTGAGAACGCCCCGTACTTCGCCTCGTCGTACGCTCGTTCCACGTAGTCCATCGAGGGAATGATATCCACGGTCCCCCGATGCTGGGGCCCGGGGGCCCCGGGCCGCGCGGAGTAGTCCGGCAGGCCGTCGAGGGCCGCGTTGAACTTCAGTGCGGCGCCGCGGGTCCGAATCCGCTTCACGGATTCGATGAACGCCCTATCGACCGCGTCCGGTGGAAGGAGCCTCAGGAACGTCTGTTTGGGATCGAGGCTCGACGCGACGATTCGCGCGCGGATCATCTCCCCTGATTCCGTCTCGACCCCGGTGGCCTTCCCACCATCGATGAGGATGCGCTTCACCTCGGCGTTCGTCCGCACGACGGCACCGTAGTGCTCCGCGGCGCGCGCCATCGCCTCCGCGATGCGGCCCATGCCTCCCTTCGCGAGGCCCCAGACCTCCTTGTGGCCGTCGAGGATGCCGATGTTATGATGCCCCAGGACATACGCGGTCCCGGGATGGGAAGGCGCCGCGAATGTCCCGATGATCGCTTGGGCCGAGAGGACGGCTTTCACCTCGTCGGACTCGAACCATTCGTCAAGGAGGTCCTTCGCACTCATCAGGAACAGATCCCGGAGGAGGCGTTCCGCCTCGGCGCCGGAGAACATCCCGAACAGGTCTGCGATGGGCACGGGGGGTGCCATCATCATGGGCTCGACGAGCTCGAGGACTTCCTCCCAGAAGCCCACGTACTTCGGGTAGGCCTTCGCATCCGACTCCGAGAACTTCGCGATCTCGCGGAGCGTCTTGTCCTCGTCGAGCCAGAACAGGAGGTGGCGCCCGTCCGGGAAGGGAGCGAAGTACTGCGGGTCATAGAGGATCGTCTCGTAGCCGAACTTGTGGAGCTGGAGGTCCTCCACGACCTGCGGCCTCAGAAGGCCACAGACGTACGCATATGTGTTGATCCGGAATCCGGGCCATGGCTCGTTGGTGACGCAGGCACCACCGACGACGGGCTGTTTTTCCAGGACGATCGTGCGGGCGCCCGCCTTCGCCAGATAGCCCGCTGTCACGAGCCCGTTGTGCCCTGCCCCGATGACGATGACATCGAACTCCGCCAAGCCATCAAGCCTCCCCAAAGGGGAAGGCGGAGAACACCAAGAAGATAACTTCGGCCCGCTGGCTCAAGAAAGAGAAAGTGCCGAGGGCCTCCCCTCACGCCTCGGCTGGTCTCGACGAAAGGTCTTGCCTACGCCTTCCTCAAGAAGGGCAGGCCCGTCCGCTTGTTCTCACCGACTTTGTAACCCTTGGGCAGGTCGTCCATTTGCCTGCCACTCTTTGGCTTCCTCTTGCTGAAGAAGTAGATCGTCACTTTCGGGCCCTTCTTCAGCTTCACCTCTCGCGAGTACAGCGTCCATCCCTTGTACGTGTAGGCCATGCTGGACCTCACCACCGGGAGTACCTAGGGTATCTAAAGCATTTCCCTCCCTTAGAAATGTCCGACAGAGGCAAGGAAAAGGCTGCATTGTAGTCACTTTGTAGCCCATCTTAGGTCCATGGAGGGCCATCGTCCCAGTGGCGGACGAGGTTTCTTGCGTGGACAGATGCACACTCCCGCGGAAATCCGAGACAGACCATCGGTGGATTTCCTCGTGTGGATTAGGGCATCTTCTGGACTTGGACCTGCAGATGCCTATTCTCATGGAGAGAATCAGGCTCGGAAACCGCTCCGAAAGGCTTCCCTCCTGTTCAAGGAAACTGGGCGCTGGGACTCGGTTGAAGGTGATGCTGCACGAGATCGAGTGCGACGAGGACGAACTCTTGGAGATCCCGAAGAACTGGATCCACATACGCTTGGAGCTCAACGGGTACGCCGCTTCGTTCCGAGAGGCGTTCACGCTCCACTATCTCGAGAAGGAGTGATCCTCGGCCGACGATCCTATTCCTCACTTGTGAGCGGATGAACCGAGCAGCCCCTATTCGTCGTAACTAATATCAATCTGAATCGGTCATCTATCGCAATTTATATAAATGCATACATGGGTGCCGCCTTCTAGCGAGGGATATGATGCAGGGACCCCCACCGCCTATGATGCAACCGATGCAATCAATGATGGGAAACAGGAATCGACTGATCGTTGTGACTGCGGTCGCCTTGGGCCTGTTCCTTTTGATGGCCGGCGCGATCTTGTACAACCTGGGCAACCAAACCTACGCGACGACACCGAGCGCGGATCAGATTGCGGCGAACACGAATCTGAGAACCGTTTGGGCGCCCATCGTGATGGACCTTGGCATGTTCTTCTTCGTTGGCGGCCTCGTCCTCGCGGCGATCATCATCGAGGAGCTCGACCCGTTCGTCCGAATCTTCCTCCTTGTGCTCGCGTTCGTTGCGTTGCTCTTGATCCTGGCGAACCCGTCCAACATCTTCGCGTGAGGTGGCTCCATGCCGACGTTGGCGGAGAAGCTCTGGGAAATCGGCAAGTCCCCACCGCACAACCTGACGTACCTCGTGTTTGGCCTGATCGCCCTCCTGACGGCCGTGGTGACCCGTTCGATCGCCACCTACCTTGCGGTGACGAATACCGGTGCGATCCTCTTCGTCGCGGCCATCCTGGGCGGATTCGGCGCCTTCTTCGTGACCCTCGCGCTGTTCCTCGGGGCGTATGCGGGGAGCGACCAAACGGGCACGGGTGCGTGGCGGATCGCGCAGCTCATCGGCGCCGTCGTCGTCCTCTTCCTCTTGCTCTAGGGACGGCCAACCGAGTCCAGGCGGCGCGGGACACGCGCCGCCCCTTCCCCCTCTCGTGAGCTTCGGGTCTCGCGCTACCTCACTTCGCCCGCGCTCACAGAGAGGATTGGCGGCAGATAGAGGTCCAAGGCTTTCCACGAGTCCCCCGCGTCCCGACTCCCGTAGAGTTGGCCCGTGTTCGTGCCCACGTACACGCCCGTCGGGTCCCCGTGATCCGTCGCCAATCCCTCTCGGAGGACGCCCATGAAGGCCCGTGGCCCGGGAAGGCCCTTCGACGAGCGCCGCCAGGTCTTCCCGGCGTTCGTGGTCTTCCACACCGCGAGCTGTCCTCTGGGGGGCACGCGATTCACGTCCGCGGTCAGGGGGACCGTGTATGCGGTCCGCTCCTTGTTCGAGTCCGCGGCAATCGCGAAGCCGAAGGAGGACGGCAGCCCCGCCGTGACCTCGGTCCATGCCCCGCCGCCCGCGCCGCGGTAGTATGTGCCGCAGTGGTTCTGGTGGAACAGGGAGCCGTCCCCTGCGGAGTCCCAGGCGAGGTGGTGAACGCATTGGCCCATCTCCGGGTAGCGATTCGGCAGGAACTCCGCCCGGACGTTCCCGTTCTCCGGGGACCAGGTCTTCCCGGCGTCCCGGGACTCGAAGGTCCCCACGGCACTGATCCCGACGACGAGATGCCGCGGATCCCGGGGGTCCACGAGGACGGAGTGGGCGCACAGGCCCCCGAATCCGGGCTGCCAGTCCTTCCGCGTGGGGTGGTAGTTGAGGGAGGGGAAGTCGTTCCACGAGTCCCCGCGATCGCTGCTCCGGAAGAGGGCTGCCGGCTCGACGCCGACGTACACGACGTCCGGCTCGTCTGCAAGGCCGGGCTCGACATGCCAGAGTCGGGTGACGGCGAGTCCGCTGTCCGCCCGAAACTTCGGCGCCGCCTTCGTCGGCTTGAGCGTCTCCCCGACGGTGCCGCGGTACAGCGCCGGGCCGTATTGCTCGCTTGGGGACGGCGCAGCCGCGTAGACGGTTCGGCCGTCCCGCGGGTCGAGGACCATGTGGTAGACGGAAGTCCCCTCCATGAAGGGCCCGACAGCGGTCCAATGCCGGCGATCCGAAGAGTGGAAGAGGAATCCGCCCTTGCGCGTTCCCACGAGCACGACCGTACTGCCTTTCTTGATCCTAGCCATGGTTGCCACCTGCGACGCTGGGGAGAATGTGGACGGTGTCACCCGGGCTCAGGGAGACTTCGGCCAAGGGACCCCGCACGAGCTCATCGTTCACGAAGACGTTCACGAACTGCCTCCGATGCCCCGCCTCGTCCACGACGCGACTCTGGATGCCCGGAAAGGCCGTGTCAAGGCGCGCCAGGAGAGACGCGACATCCGGGGCCTCCAGGAGGACTTCGTCCTGCCCGCCCGTGAAGGACCGGAGCGCCGAAGGAATCCGCACGAGCACGGCGGAGCTCGCAAGTTCTCTCGGAGAGATGCGAGAACCCAATCGCTTTCCCCGTTGCCCCATCCGCCGTCGGTTGAAAAAGCCTTCGGGGAGGTGTGTGGAGGACAGACTCGCCGCGCTCGGCTTCGTCCTCCCTCGCGGTCAAGGACAGATGTTAGCGTTCCCGGGACCCGGGTCACATCCGAGCACGGTATCGACACGGTTTTCTACATCCACGCCAATGGGGGTTCCCTCAAGCGCCTCCTCGAGGGTTCGGCAGCCAAGTCGTCCGTGCCCGTCGGGACCCGCATGGGTGTCTGGATGGGCGGCCTCGTCCTGAGGTGCGCCCCGGAGGCAACGCACGGAACGGATGGGATTGTCGACGTCTAACGAAGATTTTTGGAGGCATTCTTAATAATATTCAATCATAATGCTTAACTAGTCGTGCCCGATACCCTGCACGGGGGTTCTGGGGATTCCGTTTGAAATAGCCATTGTGAGCAACACGCCGCTCACGCCCCTCAAGGACCTCGATGACGTCGCCCTCCTGTTCCTCACGCAAATCGGCTACATTCCCAAAGGGTACGATCCGAAGACGGACGCGAGCAATGTCCGCGAGTCCGTCCCCTACCGCCTTTTCGTGGAATGCCTCTTGGGCCGCATCGACAAGGGATGGACCGTGGAGCAGCTCGCGGCAAAGCTGAAGACGACGAAGGCGACGATTTACCGCCACATCAACAAACTCAAGGATATGGACCTCCTCGATGAGGTGAATATCACAGAGCGAGGCGCCGTTCGGAAGGGATATCGCGTCCGGTACGGGAATCTCTCCAAGGCTTGGAACTTCGTCGAGTCGAACGTCGAGATCGCGATGGAGAACTACCGGAAGACCGTCGACCACATCCAGAAGCTCGCGGACCAGCGGAGGTGAAGATCTTGTCAGAGCCCGCGCCCATCCTCCTCACGAAAGGCTCCCGGTACCGCATCGAATCCTTGGAGACGCGGGACCGGACGAAGGTCACGCACGGCGTCTTTCGCGGCTACGCGACGATCGGGCCCGAGGAGGCCCTCGTGATGGAACTCGACGAGAGTCATCAGGAGCTCAAGGGGAAGCTGCGACTCCTCCCCCTCCATGTGATCCTCTCCATCGACGTCCTCGAACAGGCGACCGGCGAGGCGCCGATCCGAGAGAAGCCCGGTACGATGTACGGATGACGGGCGGGCGAGTCTCGATGCATGGGACTCCGCCCGCGTAGCCGGGCACAGCTTGTCTCCGCCACAGGACGAATCCACGAGGACCGGCCGCGAGTGGACTCCAGGCGCCCTCGCGGCTCATCTTGCCCGAAGAGCGGCCACCCAGTCCTTCCGCCAGGGCGTCGGGAGGAATCGCCGGTGGCCACGCATGCAATCTTGGTATGCAGGCCCGAATAGGGCGGCGAGTTCTCGTTCTTCGAAAGGCGCGAGGACGAACGCGAACCAAGCTCCAAGGATGACCGCGGCCAGGTAGGCCCACGGGTGATCCGTGAGTATCGCAATCCCGAGGGCGAGCGCATCCACTCCCGAGTAGAGAGGGTGGCGGACAAGGCGGTACGGTCCTGCCACGGCGAGGGGCTCCGTCCGTCCCGCAGCGGATTCCAAGGGTTCGCGGCGGAGAAGTTTCGTCAAGGTCACCCAGGTCGAATCGAGAATGGGCCCCGCCCCGCGGAAGTGAACGACCCAGGCGATCATCGCGACTCCGTAGGCGAGGAGCGGAACTCCCAGGAGCCGCGCGGGCCACGGGGCGGACAGATTCCACGACAGCCCCACGAGGGAGGTGAGGAGGACACATGTGGCATAGACGCCGAGGATGAGGCTTCCTATGACTGGAATCGCAAGGAAGGAACGGGTTCTCGTCAAGGCGCCGGTAATGAGGCGTGTCGGGGTTGAGCCTTCCGCGCCGCCCTTGGGGCCGACGACATGAGTCTATAGGGAGGCGTGTCGTTCAGGACGGCCGAAGATGGCCGCAGGAATGCCGATTCCCGAGTCCCAGTTTCTCGCCGACCTCCTCGCCGAGCTCCGGGAGAGTCCGCCAGCGTCCAAGGAAGCGCTTCATTCGACGAAGCTCCGCATCGCACGGACCCACCGGCTCGGCGGGATTCCGAGCGACTCGGCGATCCTCGCCACCCTGCCCGCGTCGGAACGCATGGACATGGAGGAACTGCTCCGGGTCAAGCCCGCGCGCACGGCGAGCGGCGTTGCGGTTGTAACCGTGATGACCGCGCCCCACGCGTGCCCCCATGGCGTTTGCATCTACTGCCCCGGCGGACCGCGGTTCCGTACCCCGCAGTCGTACACGGGCTCGGAACCCGCCGCGAAGCGAGCCGCAGAGTACCATTACGACCCCCACGGCCAGACGCTCGCCCGGCTCCGAGCCCTCCATGGCATCGGTCACCGGACCGACAAGGTCGACCTCATCATCATCGGAGGGACCTTCACCTCCCTCGAGGAGGGCTACACGGAGTGGTTCGTGAAGGGCTGCCTCGACGCCATGAATGGGAACGTGGCCGCGAGCCTCGGAGAAGCGCAACGCCTCAACGAGACGGCCGCGGCTCGCTGCATCGGCCTCACAATCGAGACCAAACCGGATTCCTTCCTGAGAAGGGAGGTCGAGCATGCCCTCTCCCTGGGGACGACCCGCGTGGAACTCGGCATCCAATCGACCCATGACGACGTCCTCGAACGCGTCCATCGCGGACACACGGACGCCGAGAGTCGGGCCGCGATGAAGCGAGGCAAGGATGCGGGACTCAAGGTCGGGGCCCACATGATGCCCGGCCTGCCCGGTTCCGACATGGATCGCGATCTCGAGTCGTTCCGTCTCCTCTTCTCGGATCCCGACTATCGGCCTGACTTCCTTAAGATCTATCCGACCCTCGTCCTCGATGGGACTGCCCTGCACGAGATGTGGCGACATGGCCTCTACGAGTCCCTGTCCCAGGAGGAAGCCGTGGAACTTGTCGCCCAGGTGAAGGCCATCGTCCCTCGGTGGTGCCGCATCCAGCGGGTCCAGCGAGAGATCGGGGCACCGCAGATCCGAGGCGGCCCGAAGAAGGGGGATCTGCGGGTGCTCGCGCAGGATCGCTTGCGGTCCTTGGGCCTGGAGTGCCACTGCGTCCGTTGCCGCGAAGTGGGACTCCGCGGGATTGAGCCGAGGGCGGAGGCCCTCGCCCTCTTGCGGGAGGACTACGAGTCCTCGGGAGGCCACGAAGTCTTCGCGAGCATCGAGGATCCCGGGCTCGGGGTGCTTGTCGCCTATGCGCGTCTGCGGATCGATCGGGCCGGGGCGACCGTGCGAGAACTCAAGGTCCTCGGGAGGCTCGTCCCCCTCCACGAGGAGCCCCGAGGCCGCTGGCAACATCGGGGCTTCGGGAGACGTCTGCTCGGGACGTGCGAGCAGATCGCCAAGGAGGAGTTCGATGCACGGAGGATGCGGATCACCGCAGGGGTCGGCGTCCGCGGATACTATCGTGCCCTGGGCTGCGACCTCGAGGGACCTTACATGGTCAAGGGACTCTGATCACTGGATGGCCTTGATCCAGCCGAGCCGCTTGAGCTTGCTCGCCTCCACGTCCTCTGCGTTTCGGAACGCGGACTCGGCCTCAGCGAGGTACTCGACCGCGAGTCGGAGGCCCTCGACGGTCGGCGACTTGACGTCGACCCCGGCCTTCATCACCTGTTGCCGGACAATCGGCATCGCCGCCTCCTGCCCGCCCATCGAATCGCAGAAATCCATGACGATCTGATCGGCCACAGCGATGAGCTCGTTGGGCAGGTCCTCCTCGACGCGCTCCCCCTTGCGGACCTTCGCCTCCGCCTCCGCGATGACGGCCTTGGCGAGGCAGGCGAACGTGGCCTCGACGCTCTCCCCTGTCTTCGCGGAACTCAGGAATCCGTTCACCCGCAACCCTTCCATCGCGTCCTCGAGCTGATCACGCGCGGTGGCCCGTTCTCGGCACAGATCCACCTTGTTCCCGACGAGGACGATGGGAATCGGCTTCGTGATCTCGATCAGGTGTGGAATCCAGTACTCTTGGACGGACCGCAGGGTCTCGGGTCGGGCGACGTCGTACACGAGGAGGGCGCCCTTGGCGCCCTGGAAAGAGCTCTCTTGGATGTTCTTGTAGCCCTTCTGGCCCAAGACATCCCAGATCATGAACGTGAGATCCGTGGCCCTCCCGGGGGACTCGATTCGCATGTCCTTCTTCGTGACCTTCGTCCCGATCGTCGTGATGTAGTCGTCGGAGAACTTGTCCACGACGAAGCGGCGGATGAGGGAGGTCTTGCCGACGGCGCCATCCCCGAGAAGGAGAATCTTGCGTTTGATGTGATCGTCGGGCATCGAGCTAGGGTCGTCGATTCGGGGGCCACGCTTAAGAGGCTTTTCGTCCTAGTGTCACGCCTGCGAATACTCCATGGATGCCACGTGAGGATGCCGCCCCAGGGAACGTACGGATGGATGCGACACATTCTACCGCGGCGCGTCCTGCCGCGGACGGAGAAGGGATCGAATTGATGTCTGGCGATCGAGCGCATAGGATCGAACCGCGCTGGCGACCCCCGATCCGCTGGCAGGCGGGCGAGCTCGAACCCGTAGAAACGATTCCGGAATGCTGAGGTGGCGCCCCAGCGCTCTCAGCTCGGCACGACGAATCGGTCCGACTCGAAGGACATCGGACAGGGGCAGTTCCAGTGGGGCGAGGCGAGAGGACTTCGCCAGGTTCGCGGGAAGGGAGCGAGCGTGGCATCCCGTCACGATCGCCCCGCGGGATTCGACACTCCGCACGGCGGAAAGAGGCACGAGGTCGAGCACCTCGCCCGGGGGGAGATGCGGGTGCTCGGACGCAATGTCGCGCGCGAGGGACAGCACGCGCGAAGGGGAAAGGGGGACGACGTGCACGTCGTAATCGAGATAGTCTTTCGCGAGTCCGGACTCGACGACGTCTGCGGCCCCGCGGGCACCCGCGACGACACACTTCAACTCCGTCCGCTTTCGGAGCACCGCGGCCACCACCAAACTGCGGAGGCCCGCGGAGAAGGCAAGGACCACCTGCTCCCGGTCGGCGACAATCGCATCCGCGGCCGTCTCGAGTCGCAGCAGGAGTCGCTCGGCGATCGTGCCGCGGTCCATGGACTCACATGAGGTCGGAGAAGAGCCCTTCTCCGCGAAGCAGGCGGCCGAGGACCGGGACGAGGTCCACCTCCTTGACGCGGACCTGTTTCTGGGAGTCCCGCTCGCGGACCGTCACACCCTTCCCCTCCAGAGTCTCGTGGTCCACGGTCACGCAGAAGGGTGTGCCAATCTCATCCATCCTCGCGTACCTCTTGCCGATGGATCCCGCGTCGTCGTAGAAGGCGTGGAATGACGCACGAAGGGATACGTACAGGGTCTCCGCGCGCTCGGGCA
>DATBLI010000060.1:0-9177 GCA_036555455.1 Thermoplasmata archaeon | reverse complement strand
GAGGGCTGATAGGTCTGGGCCTGGAAGGGCTCGCCGCCGACGTAGGGCATCGCCTTGTCCACGGTGCTCACGGAGACCGGGGCGAAGGACCTCGACCACAGGTACGCGAGGTAGCCGATGGCGAGGGCGATCCCGAAGATCACGAACGGGTTCACGAGGACCTCCTCGATCATGGTCCGCCTCCAGGGAAAAGCGTCCGAGCGGCTTCAATCCACCCAAATAGGATCTGCGGGAAGAGCCCGAGGAGGATCGTGACTGCCGCGAGGGCGACGACGCTCGCGGTCGTCGTCTTCGGAAGGCGTTCGACGCCGCCATCCGCGGCCGTCGCCGCGGTGTGGGCGGTTCCATGGCCCTGGAACATCAGGTTCGAAAGGAGGGGCACGTAGTAGCCGAGGGAGAGGGCGCTGTTCGCCGCGAGGAGGATCGCGAGGACGACGCCGCCGATTTCGGGCGTGCTCATTCCTGCTTGGAACACGAGGAGCTTTCCGAGGAAGCCCGCGGTCGGAGGCACGCCGATGAGGCCGAGGATGAAGATCGCGAAGGCCAGGCCGACGACGGGGTGCCGCGCCCCGACGCCACGCATCCCCCGCGTGTCCGCGGTGCCCGCGGCGAGCGCGAGGAGGTCCGCGCTCAGGAAGGCGCCGCCCTTCATGACGCCGTAGGCGACCATGTAGAAGAGGGCGGCCTCGAAGCCCAGGGCGAGGTTCCACTGGAGCCCGATGCCGAACCCGAGGAGGAGGTAGCCCATCTGGGCGACGCTCGAGTAGGCGAGGACCCGGCGAAGGTCCCTCTGGTTGAGGGCGAGGAGGTTCCCCACGGTCATCGTGAGGACCGCGAGGAGATTCACCGCGATGCCGAGGTAGGGCGTATTCCCGACGGCGAGTGGGAGGGCGCTCAAGGAGAGGAGGAGCGCGACGAGGGCCCCCGCCTTCGTGGCGCCCGCCATGATCGCGGTCACCCCCGCGGGCGCGTGCACGTAGGCGTCGGGGAGCCAGGTGTGCAGGGGGACCGCGGCGAGCTTCACGCCATACCCGACGAGGAGGAGGGCCGCGGCGAGGCTCACCAAGGTCGGGTCCGCGGCCGCGAGGGCCGCGGGCAGGCTCGAGAGCACGAGGGTGCCGCCGGCGAGGTAGAGGAGGCTCACGCCGAGGAGGGCTGTCACCGTGCCTGCGACCCCCTGGATGAGGTACTTCAGCGCCGCGGGAAGGGCGCGCGGGTCCTCCTTGTACCGGTAGGCGACGAGGGCGTACGACGGGAGGGCGGAGAGCTCGACCATGACGAACAGGGTGAAGAGGTCGTTCGCGAACCCGACCGCAACCGCGCCCGCGAGGGCGAGGAGGAAGAGCGGGTAGTAGAGATGGACGGGCCCGTCCGGATCGATCCTCCCTTGGGACGCGAGGGCCGCGAGGGCACCGAGCCCCGTCACGAGCAGGCCGAGCAGCAGGCCCAGGGAGGACACGCGGAGGAGCGCCATGGGCTCGTCCCCGGGGACGAGGCCCAACTGAGCGGCAACGGCCAGCAATGCGAAGGCGGCGGTGAGCCAGGCCGCGGTGAAGGTCCCCGTCCAGCGACGCATCCTTGTTGGGAGGATCTTCGCGACGAGGTACAACTGGACGCTGCCGACCGCAAGGAGGAGCGGCACGAACACGGCGAGGCCGGACCCGCTCACACGCCCACCCCCAGGAGGAGGAGCCCGACGACGCCCACGAGGGCTGCGCCGAAGGCCACGAGGTTCCAGTTCACGTCCCGGTCCTCCAGGCGCATCGCGCCTTTGCCCGCGGCGAAGAGGCCGATCGCCGTCCGCGTCGCCGCGCCGTACACGGTGGCGAAGGCACCCTGCATGCCGCCGCTCCCGTCCGCGATCCCGCGGCCCGTGGCCACGTACGCCACGTCCGCATCCTGGAGGCGCGTGTCATGGGGCTCGAGGATCCGGCGGCCGATCGTGAAGAAGAACGCCGCGGCGAAGCCGAGGACGAGGAGGGTCTCCCCGAGGTGACCGAAGTCGTACGGGACGTAGGCCGTCGGCACGGGCAGGAGGTTGTACAGGAGGGCCGGGTAGACGCCGATGGCGACGCACAGGGCCGCGGTCCCGAGCATCCCCGCCTGCATCATCCGAGGCGGATCCGAGGCCTCTCCGACGCCGTTCGAGGGCGCGGGCCGCAGGAAGGCGAAGTAGCCGAGCTTCAGGAAGGACAGGAACGTCCCGAAGGACGCGGCCTCGAGGAGGATCCAGAGCCAGACGTTCGTCTCCTCCGCGGCGGCGATGACCATCCCCTTCGACACGTAGCCATTGAAGAGGGGCACCCCGGAGATGGAGAAGGCTGCGATCCAGTACGCGATTGCGGTGATCGGCATCTTCCTCTGGAGCCCTCCCAGGCGGTTCAGGGTGTGCTCGCCTGTCTTCCAGATGACCACGCCGATCGTCATGAAGAGGAGGGCCTTGTACAGGATGTGGTTGAAGACGTGGGCCATGCCGCCATCGAGACCGAGGGCGCCCGCCTCGTCGGCCATGCCGAGCCAGCCCCCGAGGCCCACGCCGGCGATCATGTAGCCGACCTGGGAGACGATGTGGTAGGACAGCAGGCGGCGCATGTTGTTCTGGAAGACCGCGAAGGACACGCCGTACGCGGCCATGATCGCGCCCATGAATGCGATCGCCTCGTACGCGGGCATGGGGTTCGCCTGGTCGAGGAAGATCCGTGCGAACGCGTACACGGCCGTCTTCGTCGTGTACACGCTCAGGAAGACGCTCGCGGCGATGTGGGCTCGCGGGTAGGAGTCCGGGAGCCACGTGTGGAGGGGGATGAAGGCCGCGTTCACGCCGATGCCCACGGACAGGAAGAGCATCGCCCATGGGCTCGTCGGCGCGCTGAGCGCGAGGCTGCCCGTTTCCAGGAACGTGAGGGCGATCCCGGCGCCGAGCATCGCACCGCCGAAGCCGTGGAAGAGGAGGTAGCGGAAGCCCGCCGCGATCGCGTCCCCGCCATTCTCCCAGATGAGGAACGTCGAGGTGATCGCCATGAGCTCCCAGAAGAAGAGGAGGGAGATCCAGTCCCCCGCGAAGACCGCCCCGAGGGACGTGCCGGCGTACAGGAGCGCGTACAGGTGCATCCTCGGACGGGCGAAGGCCGCGGCGTACAGGACCGCGAAGAACGTGATGATCCCGAAGATGACGCCCATGAGGTACGAGAGCCCGTCGACCCGGAGGAGGACGAGGCTGTAGTCCATGAACGGGACGCGCCACTCCGCGGCCCGGGGGAGCACGAGGATGTCGAGGAGGGCCACGCCCGCAAGGACGATGAGGCCGACTTGGCGGGCGCGGCCCTTGAGCAGGAGCACGAGGGGGCCGCCGACGAGGAAGATCACGAAGGGCGGGATGATAGACCCGGCGACCGCGGCGCCGAAGGCGATCACGTTGCCTCCGAAGACGTTGGCCATGACGAGGCGGGCGATCTCGAAGGGCCCGTCGGGCATCGCGGTCCAGAGGCCGAGCACGAGGGCGCCTGCGGCCGTGGCGATCAGTGGCCAGCGCATCATCCCGCGGGCCTCTCCACCGGCTACTTCGAGGGGCCGGAAGTACGCGCGGATGAGGATCGGCAGGAAGTAGGCGAGGTTCAGGACGCTCGAGGCCACGAGGACGAGGAGCACCCACCAGAACCCTGCGTCCCAGGCGCCGACGCCGAGGTACCACTTCGCGACGAAGCCTGCCATCGGCGGCAGGGCGGCCATGCTCAGCACGGCGAGGGTGAAGGCCGCGAAGGTCCGGGGCATTCGGTGGCCCATCCCATCAAGCTCGCTCACCTTCGTCTTGCCCGTCTCCACGGCGACCGCGCCTGCGACGAAGAACATCGTCAGCTTCGCGAACGCGTGGGCCGCGAGCCCGAAGACGGCGCCGACGACGGCCGCGGGCGTGAGGAGGGCCGCGCCGAGGATGATGTAGCTGAGCTGGCTCACCGTCGAGTACGCGAGCCGGAGCTTGAAGTCGTCTTGGACGAGGGCGAGGAGGGACCCGACAATGATGGTGATTGCCGCCGCGGCGAGGACGATTCCCTGGAGGCCCAGGGTGGCCATCATCGTGGGCCCGAAGAGGAACAGGATCGTCCGGAGGAGGCCGAAGACCCCCGCCTTCACGACGGCCACGGCGTGGAGGAGGCCGCTCACGGGGGTCGGCGCGATCATCGCGCTCGGCAGCCAACCGTGGATGGGCACGAGGGCCGCCTTGACGCCGAATCCGCCGAGGAGGAGGAGGAACGCGGCCCGCACGAGGTCCATCGAGCCGAGGGCGGCCGCCGGGATCCCGGCGTTCCCGCCGCCGACGAAGGCGATTGCCGCCTGGCCCCCGATCCCGACGAGGAGGGCCATCCCCGCGAGGATCGCCACGCCGCCGCTCAGGGTGTACACGAGGTACTTGCGGCCCGCCGCGAAGGCCTCCTCCGTCTCCTTGTGGACGACGAGGGGATACGTGGCGACGGTGAGGATCTCGTAGAAGAGGAAGAGGCTGAAGAGGTTCGCGGACAGGGCGACGCCCATCGTCGCTCCGAGGACGAGGGCGAAGCAGGCGAAGTACCGCGTCTGGGCGTGCTCCTTGAGGCCCCGCATGTAGCCGACGCTGTAGATCGTCGTCAGGATCCAGAGGAAGGACGCGAGGGCCGCGAAGAGGAGGCCGAGGGCGTCCGCGGTCAAGCGGAGCTCGAAGCCGCCGAGCATCGTCCCGAGGAGGACCGACACGGGCGCGCCCTGGAAGGCGGCGGGCAGGGCGGACGCCGCGAGGAGGAACGTGGCGACCGCGGCGACGAGGGACGCCGCCTCTCGGGCGTTCGGTCGCCGGTGCAGGGCAATCACTGCGGCCGCGCCGACGAAGGGGGCGGCGACCGTGCCGACGAGGGCCGCCTGGCTCGCGTCCATCAGCCTTCCTCCCCGCGGTTCTTCGCCGTGATCGCGGCAATGTCGAGGGTCTTCCACGCGCGCTTCGTGAGGATCACGAGGGCGAGGGCGACGGCCGCGACGACCGCCTCGATGATGATCAGGGTGAAGACGACGGCCTGGGACGTGCCGACGTCCCCCGTCGGGGAGATGTACCCGGCGGTCACGAAGACGAGGCTCACGCCCTTCCCGAGGAGTTCGAGGCTGATCACGATCTTGATCAGGTTCGACCGGGAGATCAGGCCTGCGAGGCCGGTCGCGAACAAGGCGCCCGCGATGCCGAGGAGGACGACGAGGCGCGGATCCGTCATGTGCTCGCCTCCCGCCTCCGCTGGCTGCCGAGGAGGAGAAGGATCGCGACGACGCCGCCGAGCATGATGAAGGCCTGGAGGAGGACCTCGAAGGTCCGGACCTCCCACAGCTGGACCCCGACCCCCGTCGCCGACGGGACGATGGCCGGCCACTGCAGGGTGCTCGGCAGGACCGCGGCGGCGAACAGGGTGAGGAAGCCCGCGGCGAGGACGATCCCCGCGATCGCCTTGGCGTTCATGCGGGCGCCTCCATCTCCTCGCCGCCGGCGAGGATCAGGGCGACGAGGAACAGGACGGCGACGAGGCCCGCGCCGACGGTGAGTTCGAGCGCGCCCGCGAACGGCGACGCAAGGACGAAGAAGAGGGCCGCGAGGAAGGCACTCGCCAAGGCGAAAGCGACGACGGACCGGACGAGGTTCTTCAGGCCGACGGACAGGATCGCCAGGACGACGGACGCGACCCCGAGGGTCGCCAAAAGGACGAGCTCAACCTCCGACATGGCCGCTCACGCTTCCCCTCGGCGTCCCGCCCGACGGGGCTCCGGGAGTATGTAGGTTCCTCCGGTGAACACGGACGAACGCGTCGGCCTCATCGGACCGAAGGAGCCGGCGGGCCGCCCATGACCCCTTGCTAAATAGAGCAGGGGCGGGAATGGCAAGGATGTACGCGCATATACACACCCGCCGCGGAGGACCTGCCGAACGTCCGCCCGCTCCGACGTCCCTTACGCCCGAAAAAGGAGGGGATGGCGATCGCCCAAAACTTGGAGGGGAAGCGATGGAAGGCCGTTGAAGGCGACCGCCATCACGAATGTGGCAGAACGCATGCCGCGGCGCACGTGCGAGGACGATGGACGCAGCATATCGCTCCCCTGGCTCGTCTGGAGCCCCGGGCTCGAACAGGGTCTCCGCGCTATTGATGCCTTTCGAGAGTACTGTATATTCCGCGCGCGTTCAGGCGCGCCGGCCGTCGGAACGGCGGCCGAGGCGCCGATTTCGGCGAGCCGAGCGTCCGAGGCGCATCTCTCCATCTTGATGGAGGGTGGGGGTCGCGGGAGAGCCTCGAAAGGGCCCTGGGAATATAGCACAAAACTTCGCGCCCAAAGATATATTTACACGTAAAGTCTGACAGGGTTGAAGCACTCCGCGTAGCCCGGGGGAAGTCCGATGGAGAGCCGCAAGATCCAGAAGGTCGGCGCCGCGACCCTTACGATCTCCCTGCCCAAGGAATGGGTCACCCAGAGGAACCTGAAGAAGGGGGACCAGGTGTTCATCGTCGAAGAGGGGGACTCCCTCCGCATCCTGCCCGGCCCGGCGATGGAGGAGCGGAAGCGGAAATGGGAGACGTATGTGATCGACGCAGACCTGTGCGACGAGCCGGGGATCCTCGAGCGGATCATCGTCGGGAACTACGTCCTCGGGCGGCAGAAGATTATCATCCGCTCCGCGACGCGCCTGCGGAGCGAGCACATCGAGGAGGTCCGGAAGACCTCGAAGAAGCTCATGGGCCTCGGGATCATCGAGGAGACGGGGAACAAGATCACCCTGCAGTGCGCCTTGGACCCCGCGAACTATCCGCTCGACGCCCTCGTCAAGCGGCTGTACAACCTCGGGGCCACGATGCTCGAGGAGGCGATCGAGGCCCTCGTGACCGGCGACCGGCGGCTCGCGGAGGACGCGATCAAGCGGGAGGACGACGCGGACATGATGTACTGGTTGATCCTGCGTCTCGTCCTGAGCGCCCAGGTCGATGAGGCCCTCGTCGAGCTCCTGGGCATGCGGTCGAGGCTCGAGATCGCCGGGTATCGGGTGATCTGCCGGGACCTGGAGACCGTGGCCGACTACTGCGAGGTCATCGCCCGCAGCGTCCTCGCCCTCCTCGACATGAAGGTCGAGATCAGCCCCGCCTTCGCGAAGCAACTCAAGGAACTCGGGGAGGCGGTCACGGAGATCTACGGCAAGGCGATCGGAGGCCTCCTCTCGCGGGAGATCAAGCAGGCGAACGACGCGATCCGCCAGCAGGAGACGATCGTGAAGCGGGAGCACGACCTCGTGCGGATCATGCTCAAGGACTACGACGACCCGAAGGTGATCATCCCCCTGCGGACGATCATCAACGGCGTGATCGAGATGTCCGAGTACGCGAACTCGATCGCGGTGATCGCCTTCAACCGCTACCTCGAGAAGCCTTCGAACCTGAGCCGGCCCGCGCCGCCCCAGTGATCTCCCTCCCCCGGCCGATCGACGTGGCGCCATCCCCTCGGAGTACCTTTTAATAGCCTCAGGCCGATGGCGCGGAACCGGTGAATCCATGGCAGCTCCACCCCAAGGAACCGGCCCGATGATGCCGCCGCAGCCCTACCCAGGGATGTACTACCAACCGATGACCCCGGAGCACCTCCTGACGAAGCGGAACGTGTGGGCGTTCAACGCGATCGGCCTCCTCGTGATCTGGATCGGATTCCTCATCCGGCTCGCGAGCAGCGACCTGAACGCAATCGCGGCATCCCGCTTCCTCGTGTTCACGGGCGGGATCTTCGTGGCCCTCGTCAGCACGGCGGGCGGCCTCGGGAGCAAGAAGACCTCGGACATGCAGAACCTCGGCCTGCTCCTCTTCGCGGGCTTCGTCCTCCTCATGGTGTCCCAGGCTCTCCTCGGGTTCCTGTGAGTCGGCGTGCGACGCGGAGCGATGGCTGGGCTCCCCCTCGCCCCTGGAATTCGATTTCTCGAGCTTCCATGGGGGAGTTCGTCCCAGGCATTGTGGGGATCGGGCTAGAAGCAGAGGATCTCCGTGAGCTCGCGGGAGAGGCGCTCGACCTCGAGGCGCACGAGGCCGAGGTTCGCGAAGCCCTCGAGGACGACGATCACGCTGAGCTGGTCCTCCGCGACGGAGTACACGAAGACCGTCGAGTCGGGGCCGACCATGACGACCTCGCTCGGGCCGAGGAGGCCGAGGTTCTGGTACACGCGGCGGGAGGACTGGATCGCCATCGTGGACATCGCGGTGACCGTGAGGACGTTGCCTGGGGTCGCGAAGGCGGAGGCCACAGGCAGGCCGCTCTTGTCTGCGACCGCGACGCCGCGGACGCCGTCGACGCGGTCGCGGAAGGCGGCGAGGAGTTCCTGGAGGCGCTCCGCCGGTCCAATGGTCTGGGCGAAGGGACGCGAAGCGTCGTCCTGATCCGCCACGGCATGTTGCTTCTCGTCTGCGGGCATGGCGTCCCTCGGGAGCTTCTGGAAGCCTCGAGGGTCCTCTGTCGTCCGATGGCTAAGAAGGGTTGGTCAACAGAATCCGACAAGTACGTGTCTACGGCCCTGCGACACGTCCGCGGAATCAACGAAGGAGGCCGCGCAGGGCGCTCGCGAATTCAGGGGCGACGCTCACCTTCGTGAACTCGCTCTGGATCGTGTCCGTGGCGACGATCTCGTCACACGCGCTCAGGTTCTCTCGAGCGTGGCCCGCGAAAACGCCATGGACGCATGCGGCGATCACGCGTCGGGCGCCCTGAGCCCGGAGTTCCTTCGCGGCCGCGGCGATTGTGCCGCCCGTGGAGATCACGTCGTCCACGATGGCTACGGACCTCCCACGGACCGCAAGTTCCTTCGGAGTGACGCGGACCGTGTAGGAGTCGAGGCGCTCCTTGTCGAGGCCGTCGAACGCCTTGCCGGCGATTGTCGCGGCCTCTTTCGCAAGACGGATCGCGTTGTCGTCCGGGGCGAGGAGCAGGTCGACGTCCGTCGTCTTGAGGTACCGGCCGAGGGCGGGGATGCCGCTGACCTCATAGGAGGGAAGCGGGAAGGTCTTGAGGATCTCGGGATTGTGGATCGTCATCGTGAGGAGCTCGTCCGCGTCGAGGGCAATGTGCTTCGCCAATGTCTTCGCGGAGATCGCTTCGCCCTCGAGGAAGCGCTTGTCCTGGCGGCTGTAGCCGAAGTATGGCACA
>DATBLI010000059.1:0-2294 GCA_036555455.1 Thermoplasmata archaeon | reverse complement strand
CAGGGGCTCGTGCCCGTCCGCCTCCAAGGGCGACTCAACGCGACGATGCGGTTCCTCGTCTGGGGCACGATCCCCGTGGGCAGCCTCCTGGGCGGGCTCCTCGGGACGATCCTCGGCCTCCGGCCCGCCATGGCGATCGGCGTCGTCGGCGGCTCCCTGGCATTCCTCTGGATCCTCTTCTCCCCCGTCCGGGCCATCCGAACGATGCCGCCCGCGGCGGCGTAGCACGGACCGCACAGAGGCGCGGCCGCTCGCAGACCTCGATCCTCGATAGAGGAGGACGCGTTGTCCAAGGACGCCGATGGCCCGGGCTTGCTCCGGTGTGGGGGACTGCCTGCACGGCGAACAGGATCCCCGCGACGAAGAGGACGAGCACGGGAAGCCGGCAGCGCGCGGCTCAATGAAGGGCGCGGTGAGTGTGTGCCTCTAGCCGCGACGAGCCAGCACGTTCCGAGCCGCCTCGACGACCTTTCCGGCGGTGAGCCCGTACTTCTGGAGGAGCTCCTCTGCCTCGCCGCTTTCCCCGAAGACGTCCTGCACGCCGACGTAGGCCATGGGGACGGCGTGGTTCGAGGAAACGACCGAGGCCACGGCGCCGCCAATCCCGTGGACGATCGTGTGCTCCTCCGCCGTCACGATCCCACCCGTCTCTTGAGCGGCTTCATCGATCGTCGTAACGTCGAGGGGCTTCACTGTGGAGAGGTTCACGACACGGGCGCTCACGCCCTCCTTCGCGAGCGCGTCCGCGGCCTGGAGGCAGCGCGCGACCATGAGGCCACACCCGATGAGGGTTATGTCGGAGCCGTCCCGCAGGACTTCCGCCTTCCCGACGACGTAGGGATCGTCCATCGACGTGATCGTCGGCACGTTCGTCCGGGAGAAACGGCAGTATACGGGCCCCCGGATCGCGGCCGCCGCGTCGACGCACTTCGCTGTCTGCGGCCCGTCCGCGGGCACGAGGACCGTCATCCGCGGGAGACCGCGCATGAGGCCGATGTCCTCGTTCATCTGATGGGTCGCCCCGTCCGGGCCGACGCTCAGCCCGGCGTGGGAGCAGAAGATCTTCACGTCGAGGTTCGTGTACGCGACATTCTGGCGGACGACGTTGTACGTGTGGGCGCTCCCGAAGACGCTGTACGTTGCCGCGAAGGCGATTTTCCCGGCCGCGGCGAGGCCCGCGGCGACGCTGATCATGTTCGGCTCCGCGATGCCGAGCTGGACGAGCCGATCCGGGAAGGCCTTCCCGAAGTCTACGGTCTTGATCGACTCCGTGGTGTCCGCGCCTACGACGACGACGTCGGGTTGGCGTCGCCCGAGCTCGACGAGGGCCCTCCCGAAATACGTGCGCTGGCTCTCGCTCTTCCAAGGCGGCGGAAGGGTCATGGGGGAGGCACCTCCAGCTCCCGGAGGGCGAGCTCAAGCTCCTCGTCCGTCGTCGCCGCGCCATGATACTTGATCTTGTTCTCCATGAAGGAGACGCCTTTGCCCTTCACCGTGCGGGCGATGATCACCGTCGGCCGGCCCTTCGTGCGTTGGGACTCCTCAAGGGCGGCGAGGATCTGCCGGAAGTCGTGGCCGTCGATGGAGAGGACGTGCCAGTTGAACGTCCGCCACTTCTCCGCGAGGGGTTCCAAGGGCATGATGTCTTCCGTGCGGCCCTCCTGCTGGATGCCGTTCCGGTCCACGAAGGCCGTCAGGTTGTCCAGGCCGTACTTCGCCCCGGCCATCGCGGCCTCCCACGTCTGCCCGACGTCCTGCTCCCCGTCCCCCATGAGGCAGTACACGCGCCATGGCTTGTGATCCATCCGCGCGGCGAGGGCCAAGCCGACCGAGAAGGACAGGCCTTGGCCTTCCGCCCCCGCTGCGTTCTCGACCCCCGGTGTGGTCCCGAGCTCCGGATGGCCTTGGAGGCGGCTGTTCATCTTTCGGAAGGTGAGGAGCTCGTCCACGGGGAAGAAGCCGCGCTCCGCGAGGGCCGCATACCACACGGGGCACGCGTGCCCTTTGCTCATCACGAATCGGTCCCGCTCCGGCCATCGCGGGTTCTGCGGGTCGACCCGCAGGACATGGAAGTAGAGGGCGGTGACGAGGTCGCAGGCACTCAGGGATCCGCCTGGGTGGCCGCTCTGCACGTTGTGGGTCATGCGGATGATGTGGCGGCGGAGGATCATCGCCTGGCGCTTGAGATGGGCAATCGTCTCCTCGGAAACCTCGGACATCGCCGCCTCCCACCCGCGCCTCGGCCCTGGAACGGGGCGGAGGAAAGGCCGGAGGGGCTTAAGGGCTTTGGTCGC
>DATBLI010000058.1:0-14381 GCA_036555455.1 Thermoplasmata archaeon | reverse complement strand
ACCTTGACGAGGATTTCGCCGGCGCGGATCTGCGGCGTGGGCAGGTCCACGATGCGCACGTCGTCGTTGGTGTAGTACATCGCGGCGCGCATGGGGTTCGCACCGCGGGCCTCAGCGCTTCCCCGACTTCGCGCCCTTCACGAAGGCCCCGAGGGCTTCCTTCGGATCCATACGCTCATGGACGATCGCCCGCACCGCGCGGATCATGCCCACCGCGTTGTCGGCCTGCCAGATGTTGCGGCCCATGTCCACGCCCGCGGCACCCGCCTGCACAGCGTGGTGCGTGAGCTCGAGGGCGTCGAGCTCCGTCTCAAGCTTGGGCCCGCCCGCGACGACGAGGGGCACGGGGCAGCTCTCCACGACCTTCTCGAAGTCCTCGCAGTAGTACGTCTTGACGAAATGCGCGCCGAACTCCGCGGCGATGCGGCACGCGAGGCTCAGATAGCGCGCGTCCCGCTTCTCGAGCTCTTTGCCCACCGCGGTCACCGCGAGGACGGGCATGCCGATCTCCTCGCCCTGGTCCACGAGTTTCCCGAGGTTCACGAGGCTCTCGTGCTCGCGGGGGGCGCCGACGAAGATGGACAGCGCGACCGCGGAGGCGTTGAGCCGGACCGCTTCCTCCATCGACGTCGTGACGTCCTCGTGGGACAGGTCCTCCTTGAGGACGCTCGCGCCGCCGGATACCCGGAGTACGATGGGGACGTTCGCGCCGGGGTCGATCGACGTGCGGATGATGCCGCGGGTGATCATCAGGGCGTCCGCGTACGGGAGGAGCGGTTCAATCGTCTTCCGCGGGACCTCCAACTTGCGCGTGGGACCGAGGAAGTACCCGTGGTCCACCGCGAGCATGACCGTGTGGCCGTCCGTGGGCCGGATGATCCGAGACAGGCGGTTCCGGAGACCCCAACTCATCGCGTTCCCTCCTGAGGGACTCGCCGCGTCCCATTCAGCGGGGCCTATTTATCCTTTCCTCGGACGAAGCCAGGAGGAGGGCCGAACGCAAGGCTCTTCCCCGGACACCGCGTCCCGACGAGCATGGTGGATGTCGAGGAGGCCCGACGCAGAATCGTCGCTGGGCTCCGCGCGAAGGCCCATCCCCCGAAGGCCTTCGATCTCCAGGCGTACCTCGGCTCTCCCTATCCGGTCCTCGGCCTATCGACGCCGGAGTTCCGGTCGGTCATGAGCGCGTTTCACGCAGACCACCGCCGGCTCACGCCGACGGAGGTCAACGACCTCGCCGCGGCCCTGTGGTCGGGGAAGACGCTGGAGGAGAAGGTCGCGGCAATCAATCTCATGAGCCAACATGCGGACGTCCTCGACGAACGATCATGGGCCCTCGCGGATCGATGGGTGGACGAGGCGATCGGTTGGGCCTTGAGCGATGGCCTCGCCGCCGGCCCGATCAGCACGATGGTCGCCAAGTGGCCTCAACGCTTCCGCGACCTGATGCGCTGGACGAAGTCCAAGAACTTCTGGCGTCGCCGCGCGTCCACGTATGCGCTCAACGATCTCGTCCGCCGAGGCGATCTCGACAGACCCTTCCAGCTCTTGGAACGGCTCCTCTACGATGAGGAGTTCTGGGTCCAGCGGGCCGTGGGCACGTGGCTCCGGGAATCCTGGAAGCAGGACCGGCGACGGACGGAGGCTTTCCTGCGGAAGCACGTCCGTGGGCTTCCCCGGGTGACGATCACCGTCGCGACGGAACGCGCCTCCAAATCCTTCCGGGAGGAGCTTCGGAGGAATCGGGGTCCCTAGCGCGTCGCCGATCCGAGGGCACGCATTCGCCGCACAAGCACCTACAGATCCGCCGGACACATGACCCTGCGGCGTATCCGAAGCAACGGAATCCGGGATACGCACCGCAAGCTTATACGAAAGTTCCCTCTTCGGAAACGCGGACCGGGGCGATGGCATGGCGGACCAGATTCTCGTCCAGGAGAAGGCGCTGCGGCACTTCTGCGAACAGGTCCTGATGAACCTCGGCGTGCCGCTCCAAGATGCACGGGTGACGACGGACGTCCTCGTCCTCGCGGACCTCCGCGGGATCGACAGCCACGGCGTCGCGCGATTGCAGCGGTACGTGACGGGCCTCAAAGAAGGATACATGAAGCCCACCGACCAGAGCACGATCGTGCGGGAGACGAAGGCGACGGCCCTCCTCGACGGCGGGCAGAGCCTCGGCCAAGTCGTCGGGCGCAGGGGCATGGAGCTCGCGATCCGGAAGGCGAAGGACACCGCGGTCGGCCTCGTCACTGTGCGGAACTCGAACCACTACGGGATCGCCGGCTACTACAGCCTCATGGCCCTCGAACACGAACTCATCGGTGTGAGCATGACGAACGCGGCACCCCTCGTCGTCCCGACGTTCGGGAGCACTTCCGTCCTCGGCACGAACCCGATCAGCCTCACCGCGCCGGCGGACAAGGAGAGGCCGTTCGTCCTCGACATGGCCACGTCCGTCGTGCCGCGCGGCAAGATCGAGGTGTACAACCGCAAGGGCAAACCCATCCCCGACGGATGGGCCGTCGACGAGACCGGGAAGGGCACGACGAACCCCGGGGCCGTCCTGAATGCCCTCGCGAAACGCCTCGGCGGGGGCCTCCTCCCCCTCGGAGGGGAGGGCGAGGAGTTCAGCGGGCACAAGGGATATGGCCTCGCCCTCCTCGTCGACGTCCTCAGCGGTGTGCTGAGCGGCGCGGCGACCGGGCTCCATGTGTACCTCGACGAGAAGAAGCCTGACGTCGGGCACTTCTTCATGGCGATCGATCCCGCGGCCTTCCGTCCGATCGGCGAGTTCAAGCGGGACATGGACCGCCTGGCGCGGGAACTCAAGGAGAGCCCGAAGGCCCATGGCCAGCCGCGGATCTACGTCGCGGGGGAGAAGAGCTACGCCCGCATGGAGAAGTACCGCAGGGAAGGCATCCCCCTTGGCGTGAAGGTCGTCGAGGACCTCAAGAAGATCAGCAACGACCTCGGCGTGCCTTGGCCCGCGTAGGCGCATCGCCGTGGGACGGATTCATCGGCACGGGAAGGAACCATCGGTACGCAGGGATAATAAACCGAAGCTCTTTCCCACCTCCGTCCATGGAGCCCTGGGACGTCACGATCGTCGGCGGCGGCGTCTTGGGGACGTCCCTCGCGTACTGGCTCGCCTCGCGGTACGAGGGCCGGATCGCGGTCCTCGAACGGGAGCGGAGGGTCGCACAACACACGTCGAAGCGGAACACGGGCGTCGTGCACCGGCCCTTCTACCTCGATCCAGTCAATCGGCGCGTGTTCGCACGCTGCTCCCAGGCCGCGTACGGGATGTGGAAGGCCTACGCTGCGGACCGCGGCCTTCCGTGGAACCCGGTGACGACCTTCGAGGTCGCGACGGAGCCATGGATGGTCGAGCGACTCGAGAAGTACGTCCACTGGGGCCAGGAAAACGGGATGGGCCCCGAGGAGATCGAACTCCTCACGCCCCAGGAGGTGCGCCGGCACGAGCCGAACGTGTCCTGCCACGGCGCGGTCTGGTCGAAGACGGACACCGCAGTGGACTACGAGGCCTTCACGCAGGGCCTGCGGCAGGATGCCGAGCGGGAAGGGGCGGTCTTCCTCACAGGCGCCGAGCTCACGTCGATTCGCCCCGTCGCCGGGGAACTCCTTGAGCTCGGCGTGAGAAGCCCGAGGCTCGAGGGGACGCGCGTCGCGCTCGACTCCCGGGAGCGGGTCTTCGCGGTACCGGACTGGAGCCAGGAGCCCCTGCGGACGCGGTTCCTGCTGAACGCCGCGGGCGGGGACTCGATCGACATCGCGCACTTGCTCGGGGTGGGCACGCAATACACGGACCTTCACTTCCGCGGGGAGTACTGGGTTGTGGATTCGCGGTACCGTCACCTCGCGCGCCGGAACATCTACACGGTCGCCCGCCAGCCCGACCTGCCGTTCCTCGATCCCCACTGGATCGTCCGCGCGAACGGGCATGTCGAGATCGGCCCGAATGCGGTGCCGGTCCCCGGGCCCCATACCTACCGAGGGCTCTTCGACGACCCCGCGCAGCCGTTCAAGAAGTTCTTCGAGAAGCCGATCTGGAACAAGATCGTCCTCCTCTTCAACCCGGACTTCCTGACCCTTGCGGCCGGAGAGTGGGCGTCCTCTTTGTCGAAGAGGGTCATGTGCGGGAGGGCGAGGAAGTTCCTCCCCAGCCTCCGAGTGGACTACCTCGTGAGACCCGGGATCGCGGGCGTGCGGGCGTCCGTGATCGACCGCCGCGGGAACTTCATCAAGGAAGCGATCGAGTTCGAGGGGCCGCTCTCCTACCACATCACGAACTACAACTCGCCGGGGGCCACGGGCGCGCCCGCGTACACCGCCTACATCCTCGGGAAGCTCGCCGCCGCGGGACGCCTCGACCATCTCAAGCCGAAAGCCCCCGGGAAGGGCCTCTGGGACTTCGACGCGGTCGTCGCGGCCGTCGGGGACGCCGCCTGACCTCGGCGGCTGGCGTCCGGCCGCCGTGGCCCCGCGGTGCTTGAGAATGGGCCCCGAGCTCGGCTCGCGGGATGTCGGGGGCGGGGTTCGAACCCGCGACCTCCGGATCCCTCAGGAGCGCCGTGGTCGATCCCGGCAGGCCCTATGAGTCCGACGCTCCACCAGGCTGAGCCACCCCGACGTGCGAGCCATAGGCCAGACCGTAATAAAGGATGCGACGGGACTGCGCCGCGAGGGGTCCTCAGGATACCCAGGTCTCGGGCGGCAAGTCATGAAATCCTGTCCCACGCATGCCCCCTGAGCCTGCGGTTCTGAAGGGGCCCTGGGCCTCAGAATTGTAGGACGTAGAGGATGATCCGCGCGAGCACGGCGGCGACGAGGGTCATCATCGCGACCGCGAACTTCCCCACGATCTCCGTGTCCACCGGCCACGATGGGATTGCCGCGATCCGGCGCTCAGCGAGGTCAGCCGCCACCAGCGCGTGCACGTCGGCGAGGCTCGGCTGCGGCGCCCCGGGTCCTTCCCCATAGAGGGAGCCCAATGCGTCCCCGAACTTGCGCTGGACGAACGCCTGCTCGGTCTGCTTGGCCCGGACAAGCTCTCGATGGACCGCTGAGAGGGGGAGAGAGATCGCAACCGCCCCCACCGTGACCGGAATGCCCAACGCGAGGATGTTGAACACGACGACAGGGAGTGGATCCGGCACAGGGGCCAGCGGGAATTGGAGCATCAGGAGCGCCATCAGACCGAAGAACGCAGCCGCCAAGGCGAGGCAGAGCATCCCGAGGGGTCGCGTGCCGAGCAGGCGGTCCTCGTAGAACGGCTTCAGCCTCATCGGCTTCTTGAGGAGACGGTTCAGTCTTCCAAGGGTGTAGAAGTACACCCACGCGGCCGTCCCGTACGCGACGAAGAGGATCGCGTTCAGCGGCAGGAAGAGGAGGACCTCCACGAGGCGGGTCGGAGGTCCGGACAGCAGCACGCCGGGGCCCAGGATCAGCGCGCCGATCAGGATTGGAGGACCCGTCCGGGAGAGAGCTGCGAGCGTGTCGCGGTAGGCTTCCCGACCGCCTTGGAGAAGGGGGGCCACGTCCTTCTCCGCCGCCGCGGCCTTCCGGCGCATGTATCGGATGACCCAGAACGCGTAGAAGGCAACGGCGACCTGGAGGACTTGGATGCCGACGCGCTGCAGCAGGGGGACTCCTTCGGGCTGGACGAAGGCACGGTCGATGGCTTCCGCCAAGTCCGCGGACTCGACGACGAAGAGGACGAGACGTGCGGCTGGGAACAACAAGGCGAAGACCAAGGCCCCGGCGGAGTAGGGAAGGCGGAGGCCGAGGATGATCCGTTCGATGAGAGTCGGCCGTTCCGGGCTTCGCGCGCGGACGGCCGTCATGGAGGATCCTCGCCCGCGCGGCGTATCAAGGGAGCCGTATAAAGGATTGTTCGGCGGGCGTCCCGCGTGTGTGTCCCTTGTCGGGAGTCGGGTAGGAGGCGCTTCGGTTCGGTGGCTGGGTGGAACAGTCGCGTCCGATGGTCACTCCATCGACCTGCCTGGGCCGATCGTGCCCCCGGGCACGGTTCGCTGCTGATGGGGGTCTGGCCGAGCGGGTCGCCGTAGGTCGTCCAGACATTGGTACTCTTCGGGCAAGGGGTCTGGAACAGCAAGCTGCGATTGCAGAGCGCTATGGTCTCCAAACCGGCGGCAGGATCCCTTCGGCTACGTCACGATTTCCTGCCCTTGCGGGAGAGGCGACCGTTGTGGGTTGGCAAGCCCGGCCGATCGGTGACGGGCTTTCCCGCCGTCTTATCGGTAGGCCGTTCCACGGTGACGAACGTAGTGGACCGTGACGATTTTCTGGTGCGTGTCGACCTCATACACGATCCGGTAGTCGCCTACGCGAATTCGGTACAGTCTGTCGGCCCCGGACAGTTTCACGGCCTGACGAGGGAAGGGATTTTCGCCAAGACGCCTGGCAGCCTCTAGGATGCGTCGAACCGCATCCTTGCGAATCCGGCGGAGATCCTTCTCCACGGAGGGCTTGAACACGACCCTATAGGGAGGCACGTCGCTTCAGCCGCCGTCTGAGTTCGGCGAGGTCTATGGGCACTTCCCGCTTACGTTCTGCGACAACGGCGAGATCGTGCAGATCCTCAAGCAGCCGCTCGTATTCGCGGATCGGGAGAATCACCGCAGAGCGGTGCCCCCGGGAGTCCACCACGAACCCTCGCCGCGCTTGCGACGCCACCATACTGACAAGCGCTCGAAAGTATAAGAGCATACGTCCACGGTCAGCCCGGAAGCTACGTCCGCGCATCTCCCCTTAAGGCAAGCCCCTCTGTCCCCGGAAAGGCAGGCCTTCGTGACGCGAGCGCAGGGCCCGATGCCGATGTTCCCGACCCCATTAAATAGAGCGACACCCGTCGATTCTCCGTGGATCCTGAGTACCGCGGGCGGGACGCGCGCGCCGTAGAGGACCCCATTGCCGCGGTCTTCGATCTCGCGGAGTCCGTGGACCACCAGACGCCGAAGATCCGGAAGGTCCTGCGCTACGTCCGCTGGTTTGTCTCCCTGTGGCTCCTTCTCGACTTCTTCCTGATCATCGTCCTCTCCGCGATCTCTCCGGGCGGCCATCCTGCGGGGACGTTCCTCCTCTTCTTCCCCATCCTCGGCTTCCTCCTCGCGATTCGCTACGCGAACGATTCGAGCGTACGCCTCGCCCTGTTGATCCTCGCTGCGGTCTTCGGCTCCGTCCAGGCGATCACGATCGGTGGGCTACTGTTCGTAGGCGCCGTCCTCGTGGCCCTCTTCATCCTCGGATTCGTGATCCTCGACCTCATGCGGGACCTCCGGTCCTTTTTCGACTACTTCGCCCTCAGGCACCGCGTGATCTCCGCCGTGCGCGCCGCAGACCCCGTTGTCCACGTGCCCGAAGGCAAGGACGCCGCGGAGCGAATCCTCGCCCACCTCGCGGCGACGGACCCCGATGCGAAGGCGGTCCTTGCGATCCCCGGTGCCCTCGCCGCGCCCGCCCTGGTCACGGGGAAGAGCGGCCTCGCATATTCCTTCGACGCGATCCTGCGCTCGGAGCCCAGCTCCCTCGCTCGCATCCTGGGACTCGGGCCGCCGGGATTCGTCGTCTACGCAAAGTCCTTCGACCACGCGCCAACCGCGAACGACCTTCGGGCTCTGAAGACCGCCGTCGAGGATGTGACCTTGGCCATCCGGATTCCACCCGCGAGGGTCCTCGTCTTGTGGCATGCCCACGGGAGCGAAGCGATTGCGCCCGAGGCCTACGAGTTCCTCACGAAGGAAACCGCTCGAGTCAGGATTCGCGGGACGACCTACGCGTGTTCCCTCGAGCTCGCGCGGGAAGACGACGACGGCACGTACGACTTCATCCCCGTCGTCGTGAACCCCCTCACTCCCGGAGCCAGAACGGCGCCTGCGTGAAGCGATAGTGGTCCCGGATCTGCTCCTGGTAGATCTTCCGGTAGAACTCGTTGTACCGGCGGATGTGGAGGACGCCTTCTTTTGTGATCCGAATGCGATAGCGGCCTTCCGACTCCTCAACCGTGACGAGGCCGTCCTTGAGGAGGTGCTCGATCACCCGCTCCGTCATGAAGTGGTTCGACTTGATTTCCCGCTTCACCTCCTCCTTGGAGATCCCATGCTGCTCCGGGAGGATTGCGCCGAGCTTCACCTCGAGGTCGTCCTGGTACAGGTCAATGCCCAAATCGCTCACGAGGCGGTTCAGGACGAAGCACCCGTAGATGACCAGGTCCTTGTACGGCCTCGTGGGCATGGGGACGGCCGCCGAGCTGGATGCGCCTATTTAATGCATTTCGCACGATGCCAGGGCTGCGGACCGGAAGATTCTCACTTTCACGCATCCCTATGGGGAAGCGAGATGCCGCCGGAAGGAGTGCGCATCGGTCGCATGGGCGTCTTCAAGGTGCGTGTGCGCTTCTTCAGCCTCCGGGACAACGCAAAAGCCCACGACCTGGAGGTCACCGTCGACACGGGCTCGACCCTCTCGGTCATTCCCAGAGAAGTTGCGGAGTCCCTCGACGTCAGGCCTGTCGGGCAGCGATGGTTCCTCCTTGCGAACAGGGAACGCATCTCCCGAGAGGTCGGCTACGTGGGCGTGAAATACGAAGAACGTGATGCGCCGACCCTCGTGGTCCTCGGCGGGCCCCAAGATGCACCGTTGCTCGGAGCCGTCGCGCTCGAATCCATGGGCTTTGAGGCGGATCCCATTTCCGAGACCCTCCGCCCCACAATCCACTTTCTGATGCGCGTGACGCGAACCGGGCGCCCTGCGGCCCGCCTATCTTAAAGCCATCGGGAAGACTCTTGCCCGTCGGGATATCCCCCGACCCCGCGGTATGCATCCCAGAAGGTGCATCCGCATGCAAGCCACGGTTGTATCGAAGCGCCCGTCGCGCCTCCTGTTCGTCGCGCTGGCGGTCGCCCTCGGCATCGTCGCCCTCGGCGCGGTCCTTACCTCGCCGTTCCTGCGAGGAGGCCTCGCCAACGACGCGACGTATCAGAGACTGCTGGGCTACGCGCCCGCCCCGAGCGGCTCCAACCTTGCCACGATGGGCGCGAGCGATGCCCGAGCAGGGCAAGTGATGATCGAATCTGCGAGGGCCCCCGCCCCGCCGCCGGCCCCGCCCGAAGTGGCGGCCCGGGTCGCTCCGCCGAGCGATGTCCCGGCATCCACGACGACGGAACCCGCGAGCGAGGCCGAGGCCAATCCGGATCCTGTAGGGCCCCTCGGGCCCGCGATGCGGGAACTCAACGAGACCCGCGACAATCTCTCGGATCCCCTGGGCTCCTTCGGTCTCGGCATCCTCCCGAGGGACGCCGCGGACGTCCCTGGTGTCCCGGGCATCGAACGCTTCGTGAACCCAGAGATCGACGAGGGCACCTGCACTTGGACGAAGGAAGTCACGTCCACGGATGCGGACCATGACGGCCACCCGGAGTACGTCCACGTGAAGATGCTCGGCACATGCGAGGAGAAGGACGACGGCGACACGGTCGCGACGATGACCGTGGCGCGGGACGTCCAGGCGTGGGACAACGATTCGAGTGGCGTCTTCAACGCCCTCGAGGCCCGCCAGGGGCTCGAAGCCTCCGGCGCCCCGATGAACGGCACATACCGCTACCGCGCCCAAGCGACGTGGACCCTCAGCGCGAAGGACATCGACGAGGACACGAAGCCTGAGTACCTCGACGTGACCTTCGCGGGGGAGCAGTCCTTCGACAAGAACGCGACCGGGAACGCGGAGTTCATGCGGTCCGGCGACGCCTCGATCCGGTACGTGCATGATCTTGGCGGTGACGAACCGAATGCCGCGGACTTGAGCCTGCGCTTGTATCAGACGTACGATCTCCACGATGACGGTGGGAAGGAATATGAGGGCCTCCTCGAGGCCTCCGCGCATACCGTGGACGCGAACCGCGACGGCTTCAACGAATCCGCGACCGCGAGCGTGAGCGGCTACGAGGTCCTCGACGCGAACCGCGACGGCATCGATGAACTCGCCCGCGGTGTCGAAGCCTCCACGAACCGCACGGACGCGAACTCGAACGGCTTCGCGGAGTCCGCGGACGCGTGGATCTATCTCTACGCGAAGGCGGACCCCGAAAGCAGCGGCGTCCTTGCGGCCCATAGGGCAATCGAACTCGCCGGCCGGATCGTGGATGGGAACGACGATGGGAGCCCGGAGCTCGTGCGTCTCGCGATCCGCGGTGCCGCGATGCGCGATGCCGACGGAGACGGCCGCGCGGAGATGAACGCGAGCCTGAGCGGGACGATCGAAGCGACGGACAGCGACTCGAACGGCATCTTCGAGCGAGCCGTCCTCTACCTCCAGGCGGAAGTCCTCTGCGACGCGGACAGCGACGGAATCGCTGAGGAGCACGCGTACGCGACCCTTGATGCGCTCGCGGTGAACGAAGTCCAGGACGCTTCTCCTGAGAGCGTCGAGTTGCACTTCGTGGCCACGGATGAGCTCGACTTCGACGATGACGGAATCGTGGACGAGACCCGCGGCGCGACCGTGGACATCGTCCTCACGGACGCGAACTCGAACGGCCATGTCGAGGACGCGAACGTCACCGTGCATGCGACCGACGTCCGCGACGCGAACCACGACGGCATCGCGGAGTACGAGGCGTCCCTCGACGCGTACGGCCAGGCCACGGACGGGAACGACGACGGCCACCCCGAGTACGCGAACGTCACCGCCCGCGGCTCCGCGGTCCTCGATGAAGACCAGGACGGCGTGCCGGAGATGACGGCCGCCCTCCGCCTCGACGCCCGCTACGTCGATGCAGACTCCAATGGGATCGTCGAGGACGCAACGGTCACCTTCCGCGCGGAGAGGACGACGTACGACGGGAATGGGACCGTCGCGAGCCAGGAGTGGATCAATCTCGACTACCATGGAGAAGACTTGGACCAAGACGGCACGATGGACAACGTATACCTACTCGTGGAGAAGCACGTCTTGCCTTCCCCATAGGCTACGCGACTCTGCCGGGACCGGCCGGGTGGGCCCGGTCCCGTTTCTTCTTTCACTTCGCCGAGGAAGGCGGTGTCTTCGATAGACGGTCTTTCAGAGTTCGTCGAAGTCTTCGTGCTTGAGCTCCTCGGGGGGAAGCTCTTCGGGTGCGGGCTCCTCGGGCTCCGGCTGTTCCGCGGCGGGTGCTTCAACGGGAGCCTCCGCGGGAATCTCCGCAGGCGTCTCCAAGGCGGGGGCTGCGGTGGGCGCGGCAGGGATTTCGCCAATCGCGTACACCTCTGACTTCCGCACTTCCACGCGGGACACCGGGTGGATGGGCTTGCAGCCGATGGCGATCGCCTTCGCGAGCTCGCCGGAGATGACGCTCTTCACGAACTCCCCAACGGACTGCTTCGCCGCGCCGTCCGCGACCACCTTGGCCATGATCGCGCGGATCGCGCGCTGCTTCGAGCTCTGGATGCGGCGGTCTGTAATCGCCATGGGCTTCACGCGGATCCGCCAGGCGTCCTTCGTCGTCACATCGACGGTGAGGTCGGTCCGCGTCCGCTTCCGGCGCGTGAGGCGGCGGATGTAGTCCGAGGTCATGTCGTGCCCGACGAACTGGGTCAGGGCATCCTGGCCTTGGACGTGATGGACTCGGAACTGGAGTTTGATGTGCATCTTGGAGAAGTCGCCGGTGAGATCCTGGACGGTCACTTCCGTGACCCGACCGATGAGCTTGTCCGCCGTGTCCGCAGGCGTCTCCCCCAGGAGCTGCTTGTTGAACATCTCCGGAGCGAGGAGGTTGTACCAGCCCTTCGCCTTCCACTTGTCCTTGATCTTCCGCGCGGCGGCTCGAGTCTTCTTCTCCGCCATGGTGAGCCGCTCGAAAGGGCGGGGTCTATTTAAGGGTTCTCGGGAGGGAACGGACGCGCACCACTCGGAGGGAACACTCGAAGAGCGTCGGTCGCCCACGGGCTCCCTGATGGACGCGCTGCGTCCCATCGCTCCGGAGAACTTTGGAGCCAAAAAGGTCATGAGCCGCTCGCGCTTCGTCCGCCGGCGTGTTCGTCCTCGGCCACCTCGGCCTCGGCCTGGGCCTCGCGTGGCTCGTGACATCCTGGCGAGGTCGACCGATCGACTTCCGTCTTGTGCTCGTCGGTGCGGTCCTTCCTGATGTCATCGACAAACCGCTCGGCGCAATCCTTGGGCTCGAGTCCCGGTTGTGGGCCCACACGCTCTGGTTCCTCGCCGGCTTCCTCTTGCTCGGGGTCCTCCCGCCGCTCCGGGGGCTCCAATGGGTCGGCTTCGGCGTCGCGAGCCATCTCCTCCTCGACCTGATCTGGGGACAGCCCAACGTCGTCCTGTGGCCCTTCGCGGGACCGTTCCTGCCGGGCGCGATGAGCCTCGGCGGGTTCCTCCACGTCCTCCTCACGGATCCCTACGTCCAGGTCGGCGAGATTCTCGGAACGGCCGTCCTGATCCTCTTCGTCTGGACGTTCCGTGTCGGCTCGTGGTCGGCCTTGGGACGCTTCCTGCGGAGAGGCGAACTCCCCGGACGCGGGGGAGCCGCCTAGAAGAAGAGGCGGCCCACCATCGTCTGGAGTCCGCGAGTCCGAACAAGTCTTCGTTCATCCGTTCGAGGGTGGGGCGTCGCGGACTCCTGCCCGGGCGCGAGTCACGCGATGGCCGCGGATGGTTGCGATCGGGCAGGTCCGCGACGGTAGTACAGCCACAGCGTGTAGGCGAGGAAGGCCGCGCCGACGGCCGCCATCGGGACGTTCCCCGCCGCGGCGAGGACGACGTCGAACGCGGCGAACATGCCGATCGTCCCCGCGACGAAGGCGAACCGTTCCCGCTCCGCTTCGGGCCGGCTCGCGAAGCGCCGGAGGAACAAGAGGGTCGCGAGGAGGACGATGAGGCCCAGGAGGACCGTGAGAACGGGGACCCCACCGAGGCTCGGTCCGCCCGCATAGGCGAGGAAGGAAGCGAGCATGAAGGCGAAACCCACCGCGGCGCAGGTCCTGCGGGAAGGGAGCCTCCCTCCGGGAAGCACCGACCACAGCCTCCCGTATCCCCGTTTCGCGGCGTGGAACAGGACGGCGATCGCGGCCAGCCCACCGACGTACTCCGCGACACCGGGATGGTACGAACTGAAGGCGCTCGCGACGAGGTTGATGAAGACCACGGCGCCCGCGAACAGGGCGATTGCCGCGCCGAGCCCGCGATTCGAAAGGAGCCGGCGGCCGCGCACGGCGGGATAGTGCCACTCGATGAGGAAGATCGTGAAGCCGATGCTGACGACCGCATGGAACGTGGTGAGCCAGACGGCCCAGACCCAGTTCACCCCGAGCGCACGGCCGAACCACCGCAGGTCCCCGAGCATGGGCAGGGTCGGGTCGAAGAAGGTTCGAACCGCGAGGCCCTCCTCCGCGATCCCGTAGGCGGCGCCCATGAGGAAGATTCCGGGCCAGCCCGTGCGCCACCGAAGGGAGAGCTCGCGGACGACGAGGACGCCCGTGCCGTAGAGCCAGAAGTTCATGAGGGCCTGGAGGGGGTTCAGCCAGGCGAGTGGAGGCGTCGACCCCGTGATGGCTTCGGGGAGGAGGGCCCCGAGGAGGATGAAGTACAGGATGAGCCGGCGGTTCGAAGGGAGCGCGTCCGGCGGACCGGGAGCGACCATGGTCTGCCGCGGGTGCCCCTCCTGAGGGATAAACCCCGCGGGAAGAATCTCAGCGTCCAGAACATGAGGCCTCTTCCCCCGGGAGCATATGCGCTACATACGCAACGGTCATCTATCTCTCCCGCGGGAAAGCCCCGCGGGTTGTGGTCTTGGACCCGGTCCTCCTCTCTCGCATCCAGTTTGGACTCACGATCGGCTTCCACTTCATCTTTCCCGCGATCACTCTCGGCCTGACCCTCGTCATCGTCGTCCTCGAGACGTTGGCCTGGCGTCGCAACGATACTCGGGCGAAGGAGGCGTCCGCGTTCCTCATCCGAATCCTCGGACTCGTCTTCGTGATCGGCGTCGCCACGGGGATCGTCATGGCCGTGACGATCGGCACGAACTGGTCGTCCTTCGCCCGACTCGTCGGGGATGTGTTCGGCGTGGCCCTCGTCGCGGAGGGCGTCTTCGCGTTCTTCCTCGAGTCCACCTTCCTGGGCGTCCTCCTCTTCGCCCGCGGCCGCGTCTCCCCGCGGATGTACTGGCTCTCCGCAGTCCTCGTCGCCCTGGGCTCCCATCTGTCGGGGCTGTGGATCCTCGTCGCGAACTCCTGGATGCAGACCCCCGCAGGGTATGCGGTGACGGGGGACGGCATCGTCCTCACGGACTTCTGGGCTGCGTTCCTGAACCCGTCCACGGGCGTCCGCTTCCTGCACACGACCCTCGCGA
>DATBLI010000057.1:0-7858 GCA_036555455.1 Thermoplasmata archaeon | reverse complement strand
CCGCGATCTTGAACTCCATTTTCACGGGATAGTCCGTGCCCAGATACAGCGTCACCGTCTGGGCGGAGCTGATCGCCTTCACCATGTTGGAGAAGTAGTCCAGCGGGAACAGGGATCGCACGGCGTCCTTCGCCTGGAGCTCGTCGAGCATGTCCTTGGAGACCATGTGGCTCACCGTGTCCGTGTCCCCTTCGGAGACGACCTCGAAGCCCTCGTTCGAGGCCTTGAGGGCGATGTGATCGCTCACGCTCTCCGAGGCGCGGATCGCCTGCCGTAGCTCATCCGTGCGGACCGTGAGCTTCGCAGGCAGGTTGAGGCTGGGGACTTTGGGATCACTCATGCCCGCCGTGTCCACGAGGGACATCCGCCGCGTCGTGTTACCGACGGCCACGACGAGCCGGTTCTTGTCCTCGTCATGGTTCAGGGAGATGACGTCGCCCGCCTTCGCGAGCCGGAGAATCTCCTTCATCTTGTCCATGTCGATGCCGAGCTCCGCCTCCTCGGCCTTGTATCCCTCGAAGGCGGAGCGGTCGAGGGAAAGGTCCACCATGGCGACATGGGCGGGGTCCACCGCCTTCACGGCGATGGAGTCCTTGCCGACGTTGAACTTGGCCTCGTCCACGAGGGTCGAGACCACGTCGACCATCTCTTTCAGAATGTCCGCCTTCAACTTCGCCTCGAACATCCGTCTCCCCCTAGGTTGCGGCCGACAATCCGATGAACCATATTAAAGGTTCCCTGCGCGGCCGCGTCCGCCCCGTCCGTCAGTACTCGCGCCAGGTGTGGCCGCACTTCACGCACCGGTAGATCCGCGTCGTCGGCTCGTCCGCGGCCCGCGTCTGGCGCATGACCCAGAAGGCCTCGAAGTGGCCGCACTTCGGGCACTCAACTCGCGTCTTCGGGAGCGTCTCCGTGATCTCGTCGAGGACGAGGGTCTCCGCCGGCTTCTCCTTGCCCTGTCGGTTCACGGGGGCCGTGGTCACGTCGCGGCTCGACACGGAACGTTCGGTGCCGCACGCGTTGCAGTGCAGCTTTCCCTTCGCCGGATACATGAGGGAGCCGCACTTCGGGCAGAACATCGGTATCGCTCGGAGAAACGCGTGCGATAAAAAGGTTTGGACATCAGCTCTTGGAGCGGTCGTAGTGGCTCAACGCGCGGTCGACGAATCGTTGGAGGGCGATCTCTTCCTCGCGGCTTCGCGGTCTCTTGCGCGCCGCAACCTCGCGGGCCTCGCGTCGCGCGACCTCTGCGGGATCTTCCTCCTCCTCCGTCTCCTTCGCGCGGGCGGCGTGAGCCCCCTCATGGCGTTCCCCATGGCGGGCGCGAGCCTCATGTCGCACGGAGGGCTCGGCTTCTTCGATCTCTTCGTCGTCTTCCTCTCGGGCCGGGGCATGCGACCCGCGACGCTCGTGCCGTTCCTCGACGCCTTCCGCGTTCACCCTCCGGTATTCCTCGAAGTGCACAGGCTCGCGGTGGCGGGACCGCCGGGACGCGCCTCGCGCGCGGGCCCGCGTAGGCCGCCGCATCTCCCGCAATTCCTCGTCCTCTTCGTATTCCTCCTCATCGACGAAGTGCCGCCCGCCCAGGAGGGGCTGGACGAGGTTCACGCCGACCGTCTGCGTGGCCCCCTGTCGGTAGTACAGCTCCCGCTTCGTCTGTTCCGCGATGAGCCCGCCGATGTAGGCGAAGATGATGACCATGAGGTAGCCGTTCGTCCCCATGCCGAACGTGCTCTGCAGCGCCTTCACGAAGCCCGCCATGTAGGCGATCATGAAGTCCTTGTACGGCGCGAGGAAGGGGAGGATGCTCGCAGCGCCGTCCCCGACGGCTTGGGGAAGGGAGGCGACGAAGTCGATCTGTTGCGCCGCGAACGTGTGCGCGTACGCTGCGTTGGCGATGAAAATGAGGACCACGGGAAGGAGGGCCGCGCCGACGGCCTTGAGGGACGAGCCCGCGCGCCGCCCGCCGACGTACCCGGCGATCATGGGCCCCGCGGGTTGGATCCACCAGAGGAGGAACGCGAGGATGAGGATGATCCGGGAGGAGCCCCAGAAGGAGAAGGGCGGTCCCTCGGTCTTGTGACGGCTCGCCTCCCCGTCCACTTCGACCCGGTAGACCCCGGGATGGTGGGCCCCTTTCGCCTTCTTCCATTCCCTCGACTTCTCCTCCTCGTCCTCGTCCTTGGAGTGACGGGGCCAGAGGAGCCAGCGGAGGAGTCCCATGCCCATCCCTTCGGGGTCCGTCGGACCCTTGTCTGACGCATCCTCATCCCTTCGCACACTATTAATACATTTGGCCGCGGAACCCGCTATGACAAAACGACGCGGGCGCGCGTCTCGCTCCTCCATGGAGCGGGGTTGCGTCGCGGAAGCCAACCGGCGTCGCGTTCGTCCGCTTGGCGTGTGCGCGTGGATTACGGGCCGAGACGTCGTCTAGTCTTCGATGTCCGCGAGCTTCCGGGCGAGCTCCTTCTTCGCTTCGAGGTCCGCGAGCTGGCGGATTCCCATGAGGGCCGCCGACGGCGAACCGCCCCCATGGAGGCAGAGGGCCGCGAGTTTGCCCGGACCGAAGACCATGCTCTCGAGGAGCCGAGCCGCCCGCAGTCGCTTCTCGGCCGAGATGCCGCGGGCTCCGCGGTAGTACTTCTCCACGTATGGACCGACGGATGGGTTCCGCAGGTCCAATTCCGAGGGCATGCACGACACCATTCCGCCCGCGACGTCTTCGGCGAGGCGTTCGAGTTCGAAGGGGAGACGCGTCACGCTCGTCTTCGTGACGTTCGCGAGCAAGGGATCGGGGAACCATGCGCCCGACGGAGTCGACACTCCCTCGTAGGCGGCACCGAGGGCCTGGGCATACAGGGATTCGGAGAGGTACGTCATCTCGGCGAGGCGATCCGTCAGGGGACGGGAGAGGCCGTGGTACTCCGCCAAGAGGGCGGCGGCCCCCGTGAGCACGTCCCCGCATCCCGCGAGGCATCCTCCGAGGGTCATCCGATGGAGGAGGACGAACTTGGTGACCGCTTCCGCGCTGTAATCGTACTCCCGACACATGAACACGCGCTCCCGCGGGACGAAGACGTCGTCGAAGACCACGAGGGATTCCGACGAGCCGAAGCGCACGTTCCCCTTGTCGAAGCCGTCGTCGAGCTTGCGCTCGTCCCCCGTCTGGCGGTTCACGACTTGGATGACCCCCTCCGTGTTCATGGGAACCGCGAAGGCAACCGCGTGGTCCTGCTCGGCCTCGGAGAACCCCATCCCCGGATGGACGATGATCTCATGGGAGCCCACGGCCCCGCCGATCATCGCCTTCGCTCCGCGGACCACGATGCCATTCTTCTCCTCCTCGACGACCCGGAGGTAGAGATCCTTGTCCGGCTGGTGCTTCGCCCGGAGAGCCCGGTTCCCCTTCGGATCCGTGAGGGCCCCCGCGCACGTCATGTCCCGACGGCGCACCATCGCCGCGTAGCGTCGGAGGCGCTTGTGGTACTCCGTCTTGAGGTGGGCATCCATCTCGAACGTCGTGTGCCACAGGGCGTTCAGGGCATCCCAGCCGCAGCACCGACTCGCCGTGCAGACTCCCGTCCGTTGACAGATCAGGCGGGCCGTCCGAACCCGGTTCACGAGATCCTCCCGGGTCGAGTGGATCGAGCAGTAGGCGCTGTAGGGGCCCGTCCCCGGCTCCGCCTTCGTCAGGAGGCCCTGATACCGATCGTCCCGGGACAGGTCATAGATCTGGCCGATTCCTTCCAGGGCCAACCGGGTGAAGCCCTGGCGGGTCACGTCGGGCACACGCTTCCCGAACATGTAGACATTCGCGTGGAGGTCTCGGATGCTGCGGACGTACTGCTCCTTGGATTTCAGCGTCATCGTCTGCCCTCACAGAAGTTCGTTCGAGATCACCAACCGCTGGATTTCGGACGTGCCCTCGTAGATCTCCGTGATCTTCGCGTCCCGGTAGTAGCGTTCGAGGGGCAGGTCCTTCATGTACCCGTAGCCCCCGTGGATCTGGACGGCCTTCCGGGTCGCCTCCACGGCCGCGGACGCGGCGAAGAGCTTCGCCATGCTCGCTTCCTTCGTGTGCTTCCGGCCTTCGTCGACGAGGCGGGCGGCCTTGTGTGTGAGCAGTCGGGCCGCCTCGATGTCCGTTGCCATGTCCGCGATCATCCAGCGGATCGCCTGGAGGTCGGCGATCGGCCGGCCGAACTGCACGCGGGTGCGGGCATACTCGACGGCGGCGCTCAGCGCGGCCTCGGCGATCCCGACGGACTGGGCGGCGATGCTAATGCGGCCGCAGTCGAGGGTCTCCATCGCGATCCGGAATCCGTCCCCCGGCCGCCCGAGGAGGTTCTCCGCGGGAACCCGGGCCTCCTCCAAGATCACCTCGGACGTGAGGGAGGAGCGAATGCCCATCTTGTCGAAGATCCGGCCGATGCGCAGGCCGGGCGTGCCACGCTCCACGATGAAGCACGAAATCCCCCGATGGGCAAGGGACTTGTCGGTCACAGCGAACACGACGAATGTGTTCGCGACCGGCGCGTTCATGATGAAGTACTTGCGGCCCCGCAGGACGTAGTCGCTGCCCTTCCGCGTGGCCTTTGTCTCCAAGGACATCACATCGCTGCCCGCGTTGGGCTCCGTGAGGCAGAAGGAGCCGAGATGTCTCCCCTCCGCGAGGGGCCGGAGGAATCGCTTCTTCTGCTCCTCCGAGCCGAAGCTCAGGAGAGGCTGACTCGCGAGGGAGACATGGACGGCGAGCGTGACGCCCAGGGCGGCAGACCCTTTCGAGATTTCCTCGACCGCGAGGACGTAGCTCGTGATGTCCCGCCCTGCGCCGCCGTACCTCTTCGGGACCGGGATTCCCGTGAGCCTCGCCTTCGCAAGGGCGTTCCATGCCGTCCGCGGGAACTTCCCGCTCCGGTCCCACCCGTCCGCGTGGGGGAGGACGTGTTCCTCGACGAAACGGACGGCTCGCCTCCGGATCTCGTCCTGATGCCGGGTCAGGGAGAAGTCCACATCGACCCCGGTGCGATTCTGTGGAGTCGACCATGAACGTTGTCAATGTATTGTGCGTATGAATTCAACCGTGGTGTCGGCAACTGCGTCGTGATGGGAGCGCCCCTCCGGGCGATCGCCGCCGAACACGACCTGCCTACGTGCGGCTCCGGATGAACGTGCCGGCCTGGAACTCCTCGATGGCGGTTTCCAGTTCCTGCCTCGTGTTCATGACGATCGGCCCCCACCAGGCAACGGGTTCGCCGATTGGCTTCCCTGAGATCAGGAGGAATCGCATCGGCTCGCCGAGCGTCTCGATCCTCACCCGGTCTCCATCCCCGAAGAACACGAGGTGTTCGGAGTCAATCTCCTCCCCCCGGTCTACGTCGAACCGTCCCTTCCCCTGGAGCAGATAGGCGAACGCGGTGTGGCCCTTCTTCACCGCGTGCTCGAAGGCAGCGTGGGGAGCCATCTGGACATCGAGGTACTCCGGCTCCACGACGATGTCTCGGACGGGTCCGCGCACTCCATTGACCTCCCCGCTGACCACTCGCGCGCGAACGCCCTTCGCGGCTTGGGTCTCGGGAATCCGAGCCTGCTTCACTTCCTGGTATCGGGGATCCATCATCTTCGATGAGGAAGGCAGATTCACCCAGAGCTGGAGACCGCCCATGATGCCATCCCTCGACCGCGGCATCTCCTGGTGGATGATCCCGCTCCCGGAGGTCATCCACTGCACGTCCCCCGAGCCGATGACGCCGCGGTTCCCGATGCTGTCCTCGTGCTCCACGAAGCCATCGAGCATGTACGTCACCGTCTCGATGCCCCGGTGGGGGTGCCAGGGAAAGCCGGCGACGTAGTCCGCAGGGTTCTGGGAGCGGAAGTCATCGAGGAGGAGAAACGGATCGAGCTTGGGGACTTCGCGGTTGCCGAACGCACGGCGGAGGTGCACGCCCGCGCCCTCGATCGTCTCCCGGCTCGGGAGGATCGAGGTGACGCGCCGTGTTCCGGTCGGCTCGGGGGTGCTCATGGCGTTTCTATCCCTGCGCTCCTATTTCAGCTTGCGGCGCGGCGGGAATCTTCGGCATCCTGCATTCGGTTTGAAGCGCCCGACCTGTGGGCGACCACAAGTTCAAGGTGGGCCGCCCGATGCACGGGCCGACGGAGAGGGTTGGAATGAGCGCCGTCTCGTCCTTCGCGTGGACCCATCGCGATCTCCAGGAGATCGGTGCGAATTACCTCGATGAGCGCTCGAGCCGATGGATGTACCTCGCCCTCGCGGAACGGGACCGGAAGCCCGAACGGGCCGAGCTGCTGCGGGAGCTCGCGGGGTTTGAGGAGAAACATGCGGCGATCTGGGGGAACTTCCTCCGAAAGCTTGGAACGCGAATCCCGGGAGACGCCCGCCTCCAGGAGCATCGGATCCTCGTGTCCTTGGCGAGGATCTTTGGCGTCGGGACCGTTCTCCCCATCCTCCACAAGGGCGAAGTCGATGGGATCCAGAAGTACTTGGATCAAGCGAGGCGCTGGGACGACCCCGACGCCCAGGCGGCCTTGCGGGAGATCCTCCCCGACGAGGTCGCCCACGAAGTTGACCTGTTCGGCTCCATGCGGCGGGTCACAGAGTCCCGCGGCCGACTCCGAAGTGCGATCCTCGGGGCCAACGACGGCCTGGGGAGCGTCCTCGCCCTCGCGGCGGGAGTCGCCGGTGCGACGAGTTCGAGCCCCGCGGTTGTCATCGCAGGGGTCGCAGGACTTGTCGCCGGGGCCGTTTCCATGGGCGCCTCGAATTACGTCTCCGTGAAAGCAGAACAGGAGGTGGACGCCTCGCAGCGGAGCCTCCAGCGTCAAGCGATCGAGGTCGCGCCGGACACGAAGCGGAAGGAACTCGTCCGGATCTATGAGGAGAAGGGACTCACGGAGGCAGAGGCGACGAGCGTTGCCTCGCGGGTCGCCGAGAGGCCCGAGGAGCTCGTGAAGGCCTTGCTCTCCGAGGCGCCTGCGCAGGCCGAGGAGAGGTCGGAAAGCCCTGGCAGGCAGGCCGCATACACCGCTCTCGCATTCGCTGGGGCAGGCATCGTGCCCATCCTCCCCTTCCTCGTGCTGCCGGCGTTGCAAGGCGTCCTGGTCTCCGTTGCCCTTACGTGCATCGCGCTGTTCCTCGCAGGAATCATTCGTGCCCTTTCGACGCTTCACCCCTTCCTTCAAAGCGGGCTCGAGATGGTGCTCATCGGGATGGGCGCCGCTGCGGCGACGTACATCGTCGGGTTCGCTATCGGGGTCGTCGTCGACTAGGACGTCAGGAGAGGCCGCGTGTTGGGCACCCGTACGTCTCATTTACCCAGGCAAAGAACCGGAGCAGCTTGTTCCGCCATCCTCGGATCGTCTCGGGGCGCATTCCTTCCGCTGCCATCCATTTCCAGAATTCTCGGACCTCAACTGGATCCGTCAATTCCCAAGGCGGCGCCCCGCTCCGACCGTATCGATTCCGGGCTCGGTTGAGACTCCCGCGGAATGCTGTTTCATCCTGTTCGCGCTGGCTTTCCGGGAGCGGCGGTGACTCGCTCTCTGGCGGTGCCGCGGCAGGCCCCCGCGTCTCTGTGTTCTGGCTCCACTCCAGCTATGTTATGGTGGTACTGCTGCGTGAGGCCTCTCAGTCCATGTACGGTACCTGCAACGCTTAAGTGCTCAATCACTTAGCGTAAGGAGCCAGTAGGCTGTTGAGAAGGAGTCCCGCCTTCCGGATTTGAACCGGAGACCTGATGATGTCAGCGGGCACCGCCGCAAATCGGCGGGAACCGACTACAGTCACCCGCTCTGACCAGGCTGAGCTAAGGCGGGACGATTCGTCGAAACGGCTCGA
>DATBLI010000056.1:0-42370 GCA_036555455.1 Thermoplasmata archaeon | reverse complement strand
GCAACCCCGTCCGGATAGAACCCCGACGAACGCCTCCGGACAGACGAATCAGGGATAGACCCTCGCCATCTCCTCGGACGGCGGTGCCATGGGCCCCGCAAGGTTCGCCTCGCGGCGAATGAGAGCGAACTCACGCTCCTGAAAGGCCGCGGGGTCCATCGGGAGGAGGAGGATGGCGTCGTGGAGGCCCACGAGTTCGTTCATGTCGTGGAGGAGCGCGAGGACGGACGCGAAGTCATTGTGGGCGATGAGGTATTCGACGCCATCCAGCAGGATGACCGGATTGCTGCCGAACGAAACGAATTGCTCCACGGCTCGGGCGACCTTTTCCGGGGGCGATGGCGAAACGGAATTCTTCTCCGTAGCCGTGCGGCTCAACCACAGGATCGGCGTGCGTTCGAGGCCATACTTCGTCGCAATGATCTTTGGAGGACGCCGCGTGATGCACAGCCCCTGGGCCCCGTGGGTCACGAGGTCTCGGAAGATCTCGAAGGCCTGGGTCCCATCTCGATCGAGAATCACGTACGTCTGCGCGCGCTCCAGCTGGTACGTTGGCTGGCTCGTCGCCTGTTTCTCCGCCACCGGAACGATGAGGCCTTGGAGGAAGGACTTCTCGCGGGCTGCATAGGCGATGAGCGCGATGAGCGCCATTTCCACGAGGAATCCCGGGGCGCGCAAATCGATTCCGTAGTTCGGCAGGGCAATCTCGAAAAGGAGTTCTCCGATGGAGAATCCACTGATGCCCGCGAGGATGAGGTATGTATCCCGCCTCACGTGCGCATCAGGCTTGGTCCTGTGGATATGGCCTATGAAACGGTAGGGCGCGTAGATGTTCAGGGTGGCAACTGCGACCCCATTGAAGACGAGGAAGTAGGGCTCGAACTGGATGACGGTTGGGTAGACCTGTACGACGGTGGGGGACGAGACGTAAATCGTGGCGAGGGCGAACAACATGATGAAACAATAGAAAACGTAGGAGTTGGGGAACTCCGTGGTCATCCAACGGATGAAATCTCTTCCTTTCGTGATGCCCGGGGTCGTCGTGATGACGATGAACGCGCCGATCACGATGCTGAACGCATAGTCGAACGTGGCCTGCGCGCGCTTCGACAGGATGATGCCATCCCGGACCGCCTGCAGGTCGGAGGCAGCGTTGTTCGTGATGTAGATGGAGATGAGGACGTTCGAGATGACGGCACAGGTCAGCAGGAGCGTCGCCACGAGGAGGACCTTCTTCTGGAACACCTTGTGGGTCTTCTGGCGGGCGATCGCGAGGACGACGATACCCGACAGAAAGAGGGCACCTGCTGCGCTCAGGTAGGTCACGGCGGGACTGGTGTCCAGAAGGGTTCCCCCTGGCCGGGTGCGGACGCCTCTCTCAGCGCATCGCTACTTAACAGGTCCTGCGTCGTTATCACCTGCGAAAGGGATTGTCCGAGTGGTCTGCTCGGGCGTGACGAGCGCAGAGAGTAGGTCCCCCGTGCCTTCCGCATCCTCGGGCCGGCCGCTCCAATCCCGCAGGACTTCCGCATTCCGACTTTCGAACTCCCGAAGGAAATCGCGCAAAGTCCAGCGCAGGATTTCGTCTTCCTGTCCTGCGATGACCACGATCAGGTACGCGTACCGGCCGCGCTCGATGAGGAGGGTGCGCCTGCCGAAGGCTACCGACCGGAGGCCTGGGTCGCCAAGAAAGGGGAACGAGGTCCGCATGAAGCTCTGGATGACATCGAGGGTCGCGCCGAAAAGGTCCGCGTCGACGCCCACTTCCCCCCAGATGTCCCGGGAGTCGATGAGCAGTCCCCCCTTGTGAACGAGGAAAGCGGCCTGCACGCCGTACTGGCGCGCCCTCGCCCGCCTCAGCCTGTCGATGACAACTCCGTGCGTGGGCGGGAGACTTGCGACAAGAGCAATGATCCCCGGCAGGACGAGGGCTGTCGAGAAGAACGGCGGGGCGCCGACTAGGGGGATCACGACCGTGGCGCTCCAGGCAATCCACAGCGCAATCCCGGTTGCCGAGGCGAGCACGAACGCGAGGGCGCGACGCGTAGAGAGCTGGGCCTGGAGGCGGATCTCGCGGTAGGCACGGTACAGCGGCACGAGGCCGGTGACCCCATACGCGCTGACATACGCCGCCCAGAAGGCGAAACCCAACGGATGGTACCGCGGAAGGTAGGCGAGATCGCCGAGGCCGCCCGCGATCGGCGGTGCCGCGAGGAGGATGGGGCCGGAGGCAACCATCGCCGCGGAGGGTGCGAAGGCGAGGAAAAGGTCGCGAACGGGCCGGCCGTACAACGACGCCCCGAAGAGCACGAAGAACGCCGTCGAGAGCGTCAGGGCAGAGACTCCGAGGATTTCCGCGAGCCACGCCTCCGAGGCCGAAGGCGCCCAGAATACGAGCGCATCGCCCCCCGCGTAGACGACGAAACAGGCGCATGTGCAGAGGAGGAACTTCTCGGGCAAGGTGCGGTGAGGATATCGTGCAACTTGGAGGCCGACGACCGCGAGCCACACCGCCGCCGTCGCAACGGGCCCCCAAGCCAGCCAATATACCATGGGCCAACTCGCGGTTTCCCCTCGAGGTCGGGACACATAAGCATTCGCTCGTGATTCCCAGAGTCTGGAACTCAGGGCCCTCGGCGATGTCGATGAGCGAGAATCCTCCCGTGCAAGATGTGCAATCCGAGGATGGCCGGCGGCTCCCTCCCGCGTAACACAATCGACTTGCGCGTGTGTCCTCACTTCGGCCGATTCGGCATGCCGTGAGATCCACCTGGGGTCGCGACTGCCCTAAGAGAAACGAATCCGATTGCCGCATCGCGCGCGGACCTCCTCGAGGAACGCATCCAGGTCGACGGATGCTTCTACGGGCTGCCTCTCCACCGAACCGTCGCTCCCCTCGGACGCCCAAGCCGGTAATTACGCAACCTACTTCGCTTGGCACCGCGTCGGAGGGAACGCGGGCAAACCAAGGGGAGGGAGTATGAGAGCCGAAATCGGAATTTCCGGCCGGAACCGCGAGGCCGTCGTGCGCCAGCTGAACGACCTACTGTCCGACGAGTATGTGCTCTACACGAAGACAAGGAACTATCACTGGAACGTCGTCGGGCCCCAGTTCAACGATCTGCACAAGCTCTTCGAAGCCCAGTACGAGGCGCTGAACGACATCGTCGATGAGGTGGCCGAGCGTGTGCGCACCCTCGGCGGATGGTCGCGGGCGACCCTCGCAGAATTCGCGAAGTCCGCGAGGCTGAAGGAGCACCCTGGCGAATACCCAGATGCGAAAGGGATGATCGCGAACCTCCTCGCCGATCATGAGGCCGTGATCCAGACGTTGCGCGCGGACGTCGCCGCGTGCGCGGAGAAGTTCGGGGACATCGGCACGAGCGACTTCCTGACCGGCCTCATGGAACAGCACGAGAAGACGGCTTGGATGCTGCGGTCGATGCTCCAAGGCTGATCCCGCAAGCCCAATGGTAGACTTCCTCGCCTCACGGCGCCGCGGGTCCCTAGAACCAAGTCAGTCCAGTGGGCCTGCTTGGGCTGCGGACCCCACCCGCTCCGGCCGCCCTCAGGACTTCGGCGTCGTTTTCTCCGGGTCCACGAAGGGCTTCTTCACCACGGTCGCCGTGCGTTTGCCGAGGGTCGTCTCCACGGTTAATCGCGCTCCGGGTTTCGCGTACTCGATGGGCACGAGCGCATAGCCGATATTCTTCCTCAATCGCGGAGAATAGGTCAGTGCGGTCAGTCGACCGATCTTCCGACCGTCGTCCCGAACGTCCCAGTATTCCGGGAGCCAGTAGCTGAGCGGATTGCCTTCGATCTCCACACCCACGAGCTTCCGCTTCACGCCTTCCTTCTTGATCCTCCGGAGGGCCCTCTTTCCGATGAAATCGGCCTTTTGTCCCAAGTCCACGAGCCAGCCGAGGCCCACCTCGAAAGGGTTGTTCTCGAGGGTGATGTCCGAGCCGTAGTTCAGGATCCCAGCCTCGATCCGCCGAATCTCGTTAGGTGCGATAGGGAGGATGTCGAACGGGTCGCCCGCCTCCATGACTGCGTCCCAGAGTTCCTCGCCTTTGCTCCCGTCCCGCAGGTAGATTTCGTAGCCGACTTCCGCGGTCCAGCCCGTCCGGGTGACGACGACAGGGATGCCGTCCAGGTCCGCTTCGAAGAACGAGTAATAGGGCATCTCAAGGACTCGCGAGCCAAAGAGGGCCTTGAGGACGTGCCTCGACTTGGGCCCCTGTATCTGCAGCGGAGACACATCCGGTTCACGGATGTGGACGTCCAGGTTCGTCTGCGAGGCGATGCCGAGGGCGTAGAGGAGCACGTCGCTGTTCGCGAGGGAAAGCCAGAAGTGGTTCTTCCCGAGGCGCATGAGCACGGGATCATTGATCACGCCCCCGTCCGGGGCGGTGATCACGACGTACTTGCCCATGCCGACGGGGCACTTCGTCAGATCTCGCGGGGTGAGGAGCTGGGTGAACTTCGCTCCATCCGGCCCGGTGATCTCGACCTGCCTCTCGACCGCGACATCCCAGAGGGTCACGTGGTTCAGGAGGTGCCAGTACTCCTTCTCAACGTCGTCGTAGTATCCGGGCAGGTACATGTGGTTGTAGATGTCGTACGCCTTGGCGCCGTGGCGTCGCGTGCATTCGAAAAACGGCGACTTGCGGTACCAAGGGCCGAAGTAGAGAGTGCTCTCCAGACCTTTCTGCAGCACGATCGCTTCCTCCCGTCCGTCCGGGAATGGCCGAGGGGATGATTAACCCACGCGGCGCCTTTAGGCATCCCGAAAATGGGAGTCTCCAAGAGGGATTGTCCGACCGATCCCGCGGTCCCTCGCTCGTTCGTAGACGAGCGCCCCGACCGCAACGTCCTCGATCGCGATGCCGAGGGACTTGAACAAGGTGATGTCCTCCGACCGGACCCGGCCCCGCGCCTTGCCTGCGACGACGTCGCCAAGTTCGCGAACCCGATCCCAGGATAGGATCCCGTGCGCAACCGGTTCGATGAGGTCGCCTCCTTCGGCCTGGGCCTGCTCCTTGGAATCCACGGCGATGAAAGTGCTCCGGCGAATCGCCTCGTCATCCGCCTCCCGAACCTCGGCCCGGTTTGCGCCGATCGCGTTTACATGGCAGCCCGGTTTGAGCCACTCGCCGCGTACCACGGGATCCTTCGCGGTGGTCGCCGCGACGACGACGTCCGCGTCCCGGATTGCTTCCTCTGCGGAGGCAGCCGGCGTGACGTCGAGATGCAGCTGTGGGGACATCTTGCGGGCGAAGGTCTTGCGATGCGAGGCATCACGACTGTAGCATCGCACATGGCGGATGGGCCGCACGGCGCACACGCCCATGAGTTGGCTCTCCGCTTGCCAGCCCGTCCCGACGATGCCTGCCACGGACGCGTCCTCTCGGGCGAGATACTTCGTGGCCACGCCGCTCGTCGCTCCGGTCCTCTGCTGTCCGAGTCGGTCCGCCTCCATGATGGCGACGAGTTCGCCGGTGTTCCCGTCGACGAGATGGAACCAGAAGCGGACTCCCTTCCGGGTTGCGGTGTAGTACTTGAATCCGAGATACCCCCGCTCCGGCCAGCCCGCGGCCATGACATGGAGGACGGTCCCGGGCAGCTTGACGCGCTGCCGCGGACGGTTCACGGCCTCGCCCCGGCCGAGCGCCCGCAAGGCCTCCTCGACCGCGGGCAACGCGTCGCGCATCGGGAGGAGCCCTTCGACCTCTTCTTCCGTGAGGAACAGGGTCGCCATCACGCCACCGCGGGAGAGACGAGATCCTCAGGCCGCAGGGGCGTCCGCGTGAGCCGCCTTCGCACCTGACGTTCGATCGCTCGGACTAGGGCGGGCGGGACGCCGATCGCAGGGCTCTCCCCTACCCCCTTCGCCCCATGGGGTGCGTTCGATCGGGATGTCGCATACTTCACGCTGTATCGAGGAGCTTCTACGGCCGTCGGTAGGCCCGCGTCAGCGAGCGAGGCCGTGAGGACGTTGCCCTTCTCGTCGTAGACGGCGGCCTCGAAGAGCACCTGTCCGATCCCCTGGAGGGATCCGCCCGCGACCTGTCCGTCGACCATCGCGCGGTTCAGCACCCGGCCCGTGTCGTAGTATGCGGCGCACTCGCGCACCCGGACAAGGCCCGTTTCCTCCAGGTCCGCGGTGACGAGGTTCGCTCCGAACGAGTTGAAGTTCCCCTTCGGGCGGAAGAACACCTTCACGTCGTACATCCCTTCGAGGAGCCGTCTCGGGGAGTACCGACCGTACTTCCGCCGAACCTGCTCCCGGATCCGACTCGCGGCCTCGAGGACGGCACCGCCTCCGACGATTGCGGAGCGGCTGCCCCAGCTTCCCACTCCCCGGTCGAGGGCGTCCGTGTCGCTCCGTTCGTACTCCACCCTTTCGGCCGGCACCCCGAGGGCCTTGGAGAGGAGCGAGCGGACGAAGACTCCGTGGCCCTGACCGTGGGCGCTTCCGCCGAGCCACACGTGGACGCGTTCGTCCTGCACCGCGATCCTCGCTCCCTCCCCGGAGCCCGCGGCAGGGATGAGGACGAAGCACGAGAAGCCGGTGTTCTTCTGCTGCCCGCGCCTGCGGTACCCAAGGTTTCGAACTGCGGCCTGGAGGAAGGGCCGGAACGCGGGGACGTCGACTCCTGCGGGCGATGTGAAGGCACGGGCACTCGCATTCGCCAGGCGCACGTCCACGGGGTCCGCCTGGATTTCATCCGCGAGAAAGTCCATCATTCGCTCGATGAAGAAGGCCGCTTCCGGGCGCCCCGCGCCGCGATAGGGCCCGAGGGGAACCTTGTTCGTGTAGACCGCGCGGGCCTCGACGAAGGCCTTTCGGATCGCGTACGGACCTGTGAGCTGGTAGCCCACCCACTCCGGCATGAATTCGCCCATCCCTGCGGAGTAGGCGCCCCCATCCACGAGGAGGTCCCCGCGAAGGGCTTGTACACGCCCTCGGCGGTCCGCGTAGACTCGCATGCGTGCGCGGCACCCGCGACCTTGCTCCGTCGCCTGAAGGTGCTCCGAGCGCGTCTCGATCCATCGGATCGGGCGCTTCTCCCGCATCGCCGCATAGGCGGCGACGACGTACTCCGGGTAGATTCCGCCTTTCGAGCCGAAGGCGCCACCGGTATCCATCTGGACGACCCGGACGGATGCCTTGGGCAGATGGAGGCTCTCGGAGAGCCCCTCCTGGAAGCTCGAGACGGACTGGGTCGATGCATAGACCGTGAGGCGGCGTCCATCCCAAGAAGCGACGATGCCGCGCGGCTCGAGCGGGTTAGGCACGACGCGTTCATTCACGAGGGTCTCTTCGAGGACGACAGGGGCAGAGGGTTCGCGGAACTTCCGACCCACGTGGGCCTCGACGAAGACATTTGACCGCGTTCCCGGATGGATCGGCTCCGCTCCGGAGGCGGCCTCCGGGTCGACGAGAGCTGGGAGGGGATCGTACTCGACGTCCACGGAGTCGAGGAGGTCCTCCGCCTCAGCCTCCGTCGATCCAAGGACGCCCGCGAGGGGTTGTCCAACGTAGTTCACGCGGTCCCTCGCGAGCACCGGGTATGGGACCACGCCGGTCCCATCCATCGCGCCCTCGCCGACGGACGTGAGCGTCGCCTTCAGTTCCGCGCCCGTAATCCCACCCCGGACCCGCAGGAGGCGGGCTCGGGCATACACGCTCCGCGCGATCTTGAGGTGAAGCGCGTCTGGCAGGACCATGTCGGCGACGTAGGTCCCCGCGCCGAGCAAGAAGTTCTGTTCCGCGTCTCTCATGCGTTTCGCCCTCCTCCCTCCATGGACTAACGGGAACTCGTGCAAGGGACTCGACTCAGAACTCTCGGTTCCAGCATCGTGAACGAACCTTTCTCATCGCAGCGGGTCGCGTCGAAAGCCGCTCCCCGCCTTAGGCTTTTCCGTGGCGGGTAGGTCCCGACACAATGTTTTTCGAAGGTGTTCCCGATATCCTGTCCACGCGAGGGATGCCGTGGGCGTGCTACGCTTTGCGGTTTCCGGAGTCTTTAGGAGCCGGCGTCGGACGCTGTCCTCAGCGCTCGGAGTCATCCTCGCGATCACCTTCATCTCCGGGACTTTCATCGCCATCGACTCGTCCACGCGGGTCACCTTCGAGGCGATCCTGTCCTCGGCCCCGGGGGACTTTCAGTACTACGCGAGCGGCTATGGGATTCGGATCAACGGTTCCCAGCTCCGGGAACAGCTCGAAGCGGTGCCAGGGATCTCGACCGTCTCCCTCTATCGACCCCTCGTGCTGTACGAGGCCCGCCTCGGGACCGCGGCAGAGCCCAACCGTTCGTGGGCGGAAATCCTGGCGATCGACCCGGATCACCTGCCCTGGATCATTCGGCAGAGCGTCGTCTCGGGCTCCCTCGAGCTTCCTCGCGGTGACATCGCTCTAGCCTCGAATGTCGCAACGAGTGCCGGGGTAGGCATTGGAAGCGTAGTGCGCGTGACCAATTGGCTTCCGGAAAACGGTCAGTACACGCTGAAGGGCTCGATCAACCTGACCGTTGCCGCAATCCTGACGCCGGCGGAGACTGCGAGTTCGGGCGTCTATCCCACGGGGTTTGGAATCGCGGCCGTGAATCTCGTGGATGCGGACTGGTTCGAGGCGCAGGTCAATGTATCGGATTCCATCCCGATGTTCCGAGGGGAGATCTGGATCGACCGGGCGAGGTTCATCGACCCCTACAATCCTGAGGGAAGTCGAGAGAATCTCCTCCGACTTGGCCGGGAGCTGAATCAAGTGATGAACCCCTTCGGAGGAGCGGTGCTCGACAATCTGTCCGGCCGGATGGACACGTACGCCCAGACGATCGATCGGGAGCGCGTCCTCTTCCTTCTCCTCTCCCTCCCGGTGATCCTCCTCGGCCTGTACCTGGGTGCCATCGGCGCGGACCTGGCTCACGCAGAGCGCCGGCGGGAGCTTGGCGTGCTGAAGACTCGCGGCGCCAATCGCCGACAGGTGTTCGCCGTCCTCCTCATTGAAGCGGTCCTCGGAGGGTTGCTCGCGATCGTCGTCGGACTCATCGCCGGCGTGGTTCTCAGCCGATTCCTCCTTGCCGTGGTGAACCCTGCGGGCGTTGGCTACGTGCCCCAGCTCGGCGACCTGTTCCTGTCTCTGAACACCCTCGTCACGGTCACGCTCCTAAGCATCGCGTTCATGGCCCTCGCGAGCTACCGTTCCGCGAGGCGCACCGCGAATCTGCCCGTCGTCGAGTCCCTTCGATACTATGCGCCGGGAGAAACCCGCATTCACTACAATCCCTGGTGGGACGTTTTCGAGATCGGGTACGGCGCGGCGGCATACCTCGGCGCCTTCTACGTGCGGCTGGGCGCGACGGACTTCTGGACGTTCCTGTTCGGGATCTTCCTGATCGCGAGCCTTCCCCTCGTGCCCATCTTCCTCACCGTCGGCGCGACACGCCTCCTGACGCGGTCGACGGGGAAGATCTACGAGTGGACGGCGCGGGCTTTCCGTCCGATCGCGAAGGACATGGAGTTCGTGATTAGCCGGAACCTGTCTCGCAACCCTCGCCGCGCGTCCAACATCGCAATCATCATCGCCCTCGGCCTCGCCTTCGGGGTGTTCATGGTCACCTTCTTCGGTTCCCAACAAGCGTACCAAGAGCGGGTTCTCCAAGCAACAATCGGGGCCGACATCTCTGTCTCTCCCCCGTATCCAGTCAACGCCTCGTTCGCGTCTGCCCTCGAGGCCATCCCCGGCGTCGCCGGCATCTCCGAGGTGCGCCGCCCGTCCGCGACGATACCATGGGGATATGCGAGCGTCGTCGGGATCGACCCGTCGACCTATTTCGCCGTGGCGCACCCTGAGTCGTACTATCTTGGTGACTTGAATGCTGAGCAGGTCGCGACGATCCTCCGCACGAATCGCTCTGTCCTCATCACGAAAGGCTACGCGACAGCCTGGGCCCTGCGTGTCGGTGACCGGCTGTCCATCAGCACCTGGTTCTTCAGTCCCGATTCCACCCAACGGCTTGTCGTCGTCAACACGACGATCGCCGGTATTGTTCGGTTCCTCCCAGGAACTGGGTTCTCGGGGTCTTTCATCGGCGTCCCGATGGATCGTCTGGTCCGTGACGGGGCGCTCGTCCACGAAGAGCAGTACGAGGGAGAGGCCGTGGTCTACGGGGGGTATGAGACCCTCGCGCCCCTGTGGACCACCGTATCGCCGAGCGAGCAGAACAACTCCCAGAGTCACTTCCTCGTGGCGCTCCGCCCCGGGGCCGAATGGCATCCCGTGAAGGTGGCGATCGAGGGCCTCGGAGGCTACCCCGTTGTCCTCGAGGAACAACTTCAGGTCCTCAGGTCGAGCGTTCTCTCGAACTCCTACCTCGGTTTCATCAAGCTGGAGATCGCGTTCATCATCGTCGTCCTCACCGCCGGCCTCGGGCTGATTATCTATGCTGCGAGCCTGGAGCGGGATGTGGAGTTCGCCGCCATCATCGCTCGCGGTTCGAGCGGCTGGCAGACCGCCGGGCTCCTCGTAGGGGAGGCTTTTTGCATCATGGTCATCGGTCTCGTCGTCGGCCTGGGCGTGGGCCTCCTCACCGGGTTCTTCTACACGGAGTTCCTATTCGTGAATCCCACGGGTGGGACCGTCGAGCCCGCGGTTCCGTATCTCTTCATCTTCCCGCCAGAAGGGTTCCTGCTCTTGGCCGCGGCAGCGGGAGCGATGCTGATGGCGGCCGTGATCGTCTCCTGGCGGATCGCTCGGATGGACGTTGCTCGGGTCCTGAAGGTGCGTGGTGGATGAAATGCCCGAAATCGTGACGAAAGACCTGATCAAGGTGTATCGAACCGGGAAGTCGGAGGTCATCGCCCTCCGAGGACTCGACATGCGAGTCGCGGACGGGGAGCTCGTTGCGGTCCAAGGGCCTTCCGGCTGCGGGAAGACCTCGCTTCTGAACCTCGTCGGGGGCATCGATCGACCCACCGCGGGCCGGATAGAAGTGGACGGTACGAACATCGTCGATCTCACGGACGCTCAGCTCGTGAAGTACCGTCGGGATCAGGTGGGGTTCGTCTTCCAATTCTTCAACCTCGTTCCGACCTTGACCGCGGAGGAGAACATCCAGATGCCCATGCGCCTTGCCGGGAAGCCGTCACCTGATCAGGAACGGCGCACCCAAGAGCTCCTCGATCTCGTCGACCTCCGGAAGCGGGCGATTCATCGACCCGATGAGCTCAGCGGTGGCGAGCAGCAGCGAGTGGCCATCGCGGTGGCCCTTGCGAACGACCCGCCCTTGATCCTCGCGGACGAACCGACGGGAGAGCTCGACACGAAGACCGGTCACGAGGTCCTCGAGCTCTTCGAGCGCCTCAACCGAGAGCTGCGGAAGACGGCAATCCTCGTCACCCACGACCAGCGCGTTTCGCGGATCGCACACCGAGTCCTCCAGATTGAGGACGGGAAAATCGTGGGTGTGGCCCCCTCCCCCTAGCGCGATGCGTCGCGAATCAATCAAGAGTGTGGCGAGCTCGCGGACTGAATCGTGCCGAAAGCGTGGCTCCGTCCGCCCGGTCGTCATCATCATTCCGATGATCGCGCTGTGCGTCACTCCAGAAGGGAGCGCAGGAAGACAAGCCTCGCGACCATCCTATTTATCCCACGACCCATTACGTGAGCTCGGATGATCGAGGCCACGCTCCGCGTCACGTTGCCCTGCGGCTGGGTCACGGAGGTGACGGCGGCCCACGGCGCGGTCGTGAACCTCGTCGAACAGAAACCGGTGGGGGACGGTCTGCTCCAGTCCCTCGTGGAGATCGATCCTGGCGAAGCGGACCCGAACGCAGTCGTGGAGACGCTTCGAGGCAACCGGTTCGTCCACACCGTCGAAGCGATCGTGCCGCCGAAGGGAAGAATCCTCGCGACCCTTGTCGTCCAGGATTGCCATGCGTGCCGTGAACTCGCGAAATCGGAGTGCTTCCTGACGGATGCGACCGCAACGAAAGCCGGAGGCCTCGTCTGGCGGATTCTCGCTCCAAAGCAAGCACCCGTCAGGAGCCTGGTGAAGGTCTTGAAGGACCGAGGGCTTGAAATCGAAGTGGCCGCGGTCAAGACCATGAAAGGTTCCGGTTCCCTCACGGACCGCCAGGAACGAGTCCTCAGTCTCGCGTACAAGCTCGGCTACTTTGAATTCCCGAAGAAGATCAGGCTCTCCGCACTCGCAAAGAAGCTCGGCGTCTCCAAGTCCTCCCTCTCGGAAACCCTCCGGACCGGGGAGGAGAAAATCCTTCACACCTACTTCCAAGGGCTGATGAAGGGCCGTCGCTAGCACCCGAACCCGTTCGGGGAACCGGCTTAGCCGAGCCGCCTATCCTTCCTTCCAAAAGGCGAGGGCCCATGGCCGGAAGACATGACGAACCTGTCGCGAGGGACGAGGTGGAGCGGAAGTCGATGCGGGGGGCGCGCCCCGTTGGGAGCACGGGCTTGGCGCTCCTCATCGCGGTCCCCCTGATCCTGGGCATCATCGGCGGCGGCGTGTGGGGCTACATGCTCCAGCGGCCCGCGGAGTCCGGCGCGCCGTCGGGGCAGACGGTCACGATTCAACTGAAGGCGGAGGCCATGGCCTTCTGGGGAATCGGCGGTTCCATCGATGGGAAGGAGAACCCCTCCCTCGCCGTCGGCTTGAACGACCACGTCACGATCACCGTCGTGAATGCCGACAGTCAGGCCCACAATCTGTACGTGGAAGGCTACGATACCCTGAGTGCGAACTTCGGTCCGGGCCAGACGGGGAGCGTCCACTTCGTCGCAAGCCAGGAGGGCACCTTCGCCTACTACTGTGCAATCCCCGGGCATCGGGAGATGGGTATGGAAGGTACCCTCGTCGTCGGGTCCGGCCAGGGCGGCACCGGCGGCCTGCCTCCGATCGGGCCTGAGATGTTCCCCTTGGACACGGCCTACATCAGCCGCGAGGCCTCCGACGTGCCGCCCCCGACGAACCGCACGACGCCAGCCACTGTGGACATCTACATGGAGGCGATTGAGGTCAACGCGGAGATTGAGCTCGGCGTTTCCTTCCAGTACTGGACGTACAACGGGACCGTGCCAGGCCCGATGTTCCGGGTCCGGGTGAACGACACGGTCGTCGTGCACTTCAAGAACGCGGCGAGCAGCATGATGCCCCACTCCGTGGACTTCCACGCGGCGACGGGGCCGGGCGGCGGCATGGCGGTATCGATGTCGAACCCGGGGGAGGAGCACAATTTCAGCTTCAAGGCTCTCATCCCCGGGCTCTACGTCTACCACTGCGGCACGCCGAACGTGCCCACGCACGTGAGCATGGGCATGTACGGGATGATCCTCGTCGAGCCGGACCAGGGCCTGCCCTACTTCGATGGCGCGGGCAAGAGGATCAAGGAGTTCTACGTGGTCCAAGGGGAACTGTACATGCTCTGGCCGGTGCACACGCAGGGCAACCAGCTCTTCGACGGGGCGAAGCTCACGGACGAGACGCCGACGTATGTCGTCTTCAACGGCCGGTGGCAGGCCCTCACGGGGGACCACAGCCTGCATGCGGCCGTGAACGACACGGTGCGGATCTACTTCGGAGTCGGTGGACCGAACCTCATCTCTTCGTTCCACATCATCGGCGAGATGTTCGATCTCGTGTGGGCATACGGGGACCTCATCGATCCGCCCCTCCATGGAGTACAGACGGTTCCCGTGGTTCCGGGTGGCGCGGTGGTCGTCCAGCTCGGTCTGCAGTACCCTGCGAACTACATCCTCGTGGACCACGCCCTCACGCGGGCGATTGACAAGGGAGCCGTCGGCATTTTGAACGTCACAGGACCGGAGGACGCCACGATCTTCAGCCCGCTGCCATGAGGGCGTCGACGTTCGTCGGCAAGAACCGCGGCGGCCTACGCCGTCCGCGGCATCCTCTCTGCGGTTCGCCAGGATGGTGGTGTGGGAGGAAGTCACGATGAAGAAGACCTCACGGGCGACCAGCGTCCTCGCAGAGCATCCGCCCGCTCGTTTCGAGCCCTCGAACCGGCTGGACCCGTTCCAGGTCTTGGTCGCGGAGCATGAGCTCCTCCTGCACCAGCTGGACCGCGTCTCCGGGATCATCGCAAGGGAAAGACTCCAAGGGCCGCCGTTGGTCCTGGAGTCCTTCGCCTCCTCTCTGGTCCTCCATCTCCGGCGGGAGGATCGGGCCCTCCTGCCTATGTGCGAACAACTGTTCGGCGGCAAGGACGGAGCCGCCGCGGTCGTCCGCTCCGAACACGCAGGGATCCGGAGCGGATGCGATTCCCTTGTTCGCCTCGCGAAAACGAATGCGGTTGGTTCCGTAGCCTCCAACGTCAGGGGTCTCGAGGAGGGCCTCGCGCGGCATTTCCAGCGCGAGGAGCACGTCCTCTTCCCGCTCATGGCCGCGCTCCTGACGAACGCGGAGGGAGCCGTCCTCGCCCGGCAAATTCGGAACCTCGCGGAGCGACGTGCCTAAGGCTCGGTCACCTGCGGTGCGAGATGATGCTGGCGCAAGCGCTCCATGTAGATCGCGCGAGCGGTGCCGCCCAGGCATTCGGGCGGACACACCCCCAGCGTTCCGGTCTGCCCGCGGGCGATCATCTCGACGAAGATGGCCGCCCCCACGCCCACGCGATAGGACATGTTCGTCGATCCTGGAATCCACGCTTGGACGTCCCGAAGGGATGGGCCGACGGACGCGAATCGGATCGCCTTCCGGTTTCCGCCTTTCGTGCCCTCTACGTGAATCGCATGGCACCCGGTGGCGTCTCGGAGGATGCCGCGGCGAAGGAGTCTAGGTACGTCCGCAGGAGTGAGCGCAGGTGGGCTCAGGGCGATGAGCATGTCCCGTGGGACGATGGCGGCCTTCCCCACACGGATGGGCTTGTGGCTCAGAAGGCCGAGCCCCATCGCCTCCCGCATTTGGAAGACATGGTGCCCGCCCATCTTCAGGTCCACGTACCGGAGGCCCTTGCCTAGGAAGCGGCCGAACGTGAGGGGTTCCTCGTGCATATGCTGCACGACGGGCTGGGGACCGAAGGGCGGCGGGAAGTCGAAGACTTCCTCTTCGCTGAAGGGGGGCACACGGACCACGCGGCCGTCTCGAAACACCGCGGGTGGCTCTTCCATGTCCTCGAGGGCGACCTCCGCGGACCATAGGGAGACGGGTCGCGTGGACTCGATCCTCGAGAAGAGGCGGAGCTTGATGGAGTCCACGGAGTCGAGGGCCTCCACCGCCTCCCGGGCGAGGACGTTCGTGATCCCCGGAGACCCACCGCACTGGAGAAGCGCCAGGCGGCCGCGGCGCGCGAAGCCGTTGGACAGGCGCAACTGGGCTCCGATCGCGGGATAGTCCCCCGCGAGGTCCTGGTAGTGGATCCCCGCGGCGAGGGCCGCCCGGGTAAGCGGCAGGTTGAACCGGGGAAGGGCCGCGTTCACGACCATGTCCGTTCCTCGCAGGACCCTGGCCAGGGCCTTCGGCCGGCTCGCGTCGGTTCGGAGGGCCGAGACCTTCCTCGATCCCGCGAAACGGCGCGCGGACTGCGCCCTTGGCAAGGAGACGTCTCCGCAGACGACTTCGTCGATGGCGTCGCTCCGAGCCAAGTAATGGGCCATGACCGCCCCTTGGGCGCCGGAGCCGAGGATGAGAACCCGCATGGTGTCCCTCTCCGGGAACGAGATTCGCTACAAAAGGTATCCTGGAGGCCGGCGGACCCGATCCTGGGCCTAAGACACGCGCACCCTCGCGCCCCCTTCCATGGGCCCGATGCGGGAGACGAGGCGGTAGTCGCCCATCGCGACCCCCGGTGGGAGCCTGAGGCGGGCGCGGTACGAGCCGTCTTCGTCGGTCTCCGCGGAGGCGGAGAGGATCTCGGTGCCATCGCCATCGAGGAGGAGAATCGTGACGGGTCGATGGCTTCGATCGGGAGCTGTGTACTCCCCAATCACGGACACGGAGCGGCCCGCCGTCACCTCCATCGGGGTCGCCGTCACAACGACGCGGGGCCTCCGCTCGATCCGTCGTCCCAGATGATGGGACCCCCGGTGCAGGACGATGGGCCGCATCTCTGGATGAACCTCGAAGTCGAGGACCTCGCCGATGAAGGCCGTGTGGTCTCCTAGGCGGAGACTCTGGACGAGGCGGCACTCCGCGTTCAGAAGGCTCCCGTGGAGCATCGGCGCGCGGACCTTCCTCCCGGGATAGGTCGCGAAGAGTTCGCTCGAGAGTTTGTCGGTCTCCGCCTTCGAGTAGTGCCCCGCGAGGCCCATTGCGTCGATCTGGTCCTCCGCGGCGAGGTTCACCCCGAACTCGCCTGCGGCGAGGATCGCATCATGGGTCACGTTCGCCGGATCGATGTGGACAGAGAGGAGGAAGGGATCGTAGGACACGTGGGACGTCCACTCCGCTGCCATCACATTCGGCCCCCGCGGGCCGTTCGTCGTGATCAGGGCGACACTCGTCGTGAACGCGCGATAAGCGTCGCGGAGATTCTTCGAGGCCATCATCGCTCTCCGTGGGATTGCCACAATTCCGCGGGTTCTGCCGTTTGGGGTCCACGAAGTCGACACCGGAGGGGTTCCCCGGGAGCCTTATATCGTTCTTGACCCTCCCTGCGCCTCGATGATGAAGGACCGGGATGTCGTCGTCATCGGCGCAGGCGTTTCCGGCCTCGCATGCGCCCAGCGTCTTTCCGAGGCCTCTGCGGACTTCGTGGTCCTTGAGGCCGCGGATCGGATCGGCGGCCGCGTTCGCACGGATGCCACCGTGGGACAGGGCGCGCCCCACGAACTCGGCGCGATCATGATCCACGGGGGGAGGGTCATCACTCATTCCTGGCTGCGGGAGTTCGGCCTCCATGCTCGTCCGCTCCCCCTCATGCGTCGCGCCCGTTTCCTCTTCGACGGCCGCGTGGAGCGCCTGCCCGCCCTCGGGAATCTCCTCCACCCGACGATTGGCCTGCGTGCTTTCTACCAAGGGGCGATCGCCCTCCCTCGGAGGATGAAGCGCTACTCGGGCCCCGACCTCTCCCTCGCGAGATTCCTGGACCAGGAGAGGCCGCTCCCCGGGGCGCGGCGGATCGTCGAGTTGCTCTATGCCCACGCAGCCGCCGCGGATCCCGAGGAGGTCGGCATCCGCGGAACGGGGAGCGAGGCCGCGGCCGCCTCGGAGGACTTCGGGTACAACAACTTCCAGCTCGTCGAAGGATATGACGAACTCGCCGCCCGGAGGTCGGCATCCTTCCGCGACCGAGTCCGCCTCAACACCCGGGTGACGGGCATCCGCTACGACGGCGGAGGCGTCCGTATCGACGCTTCGTCCGACGAAGGCGTGCTCGAAGTTCGCGCCCGCTGCGCCGTAATCACCCTGCCCCTCGGCGTTCTGAAGGCGGAGGACGTCGTCTTCGACCCGCCCCTCCCTGAGGGGAAACGGGACGCGATCCGATCGACCGGCTTCGGGGACGCCACTGTGATCCTCATCCGCCTCCGCAGAGGGAACCTCTTCGAACGGCTGGGGGACTTCGGGATCCTCTGGGGTGGCGGCGCGACGACCTTCCATCGCCCGTATGTCGGCGTGAAGGGAATCCCGCCCGTGCTCAGCGCCTTCGTCGTCGGTCGCGAGGCGCGCCAGCGGGCCGCTCTCTCCGACGCAGATGCCGCGGAGGCAACGCGCGCGGAACTCGAGGGCGTCCTGCCCTCCAATATGCATACCGGCGAGGTCGAGGCCTTCGCCGTCGGCCGGTGGACCTCGAATCCGTTCGTGCGCGGTGGCTACTCGTTCCTTCCGGTGGGGGCGGACCTCCGACAACGTCGCGCCCTCGCTGCTCCCGTGGCCGGCGTCCTCTTCTTCGCCGGCGAGGCCACCCACACGGGGGGAGAGTCGGCCACGGTGCACGGGGCGATTGCGACGGGGTACCGTGCCGCGGACGAAGCCCTCCAACTCCTGAGGCGCCCCGGCAACGCGGGATGAGCCCTTGCGAGGCTCACCGGCCCTTCTGCATGTATCGGGTGCTCTCGAGCTGGATCGTCTGCCGCCGCGCTTCGTCAATCTGCGCGAGGAGGTCCACGTTGTACTTCAGGTCCTTGTGGCTCGCGGAGATGCCCCACAGTCCGAGGAGCATCATCGCAACGGAGACGGCGACGAAGATCGTCTTGGATTCGAAGGTGGACGCGGACGCTTGGGCCACGAGATCTGCGAGGCCCGGGACAGCGATAAGGACGCCGATCGCCAGGCCGAGGACAAGGACGATCGTCCAGAGGACCGTCAGGGCGACGCGGCGGCCGACGTGCGCCTTCGTGCTGTAGGACGCCTCCATGGGGACCGAGCGGGCCCACCGGCCTGACGCTACTTAAACCATTCTTCATCGCAGGGTTTGGCAAACGTTCATGGACATCGTTTGAGTGGGCACCTCCGTGGTGGAAGCGGCGGGAGGCCTCATCGCCCGCATCCGGAGACTCCCGTGGTGGCGCTTCTGCGCGGGGATGGTCGCGGGCTCGACGGCTCTCGTCCTCACGTTCGTCCTCCGCGTCCTCCGCATCGGCGTTTTCCTCCCGGAGATCGCACTCGACTTCGCGATCACCCGGATTCCCGGGTCCATCGAATCCGCCTTCATCGGGACCCTCGGCGGAGGGGCGAAGCTCCTGGGCCTCTCTGTCTCGGTCATCGCCGTGCTCGCCGCCTACGGCGTCGGGGCGCTCCTCTTCCGTCGGATTCAACGCACGTTTCCGAGCCGCTGGAGGGTGTGGGCCCTCTACGGGTTCGTCTCCTCCGGGGTCATCCTTCTCGTCCTGTTCCCTCTCCTCGGAGCCGGTCTCGCCGGTTCCGAGACGGACGTCGGATTCGGCCTTGCGAGCTTCAGCCAGCTCCTCGGAGGGTTGCTCTACGGTTCCGTTGTCGACTACTTCCTCATCGACTTCGCATCGCGCCACCCGGCGGGATTCAGCCCATCTCGGCGGACCCTCCTCCTTGGCGGTGCCGCGGCCATCGCAGGGTTCGCCCTCGCGGTGTATGGCTTCGGCTCCCTCGTGACTCGACCCGCCCGGCTTCTCTTCGCGTCGATCGCAGAGCTTCTGTCGAAGGAGATCACGCCAACGGACGAGTTCTACGTCGTCACGAAGAACCTCATCGACCCCACGGTCGACGCGTCCTCCTGGCGCCTCGTGATCGATGGACGCGTTTCCACACCCCTCCTCCTCGGCTACTCCGACCTGCAGATGCGCACGGCGACGGAAGAGTTCGCGACCCTCGAATGCGTGAGCAATGAGGTCGGCGGGAACCTGATCAGCACGGCGAAGTGGTCGGGACTGCGGCTCTCCGACCTGCTCAACGAAGCGGGGGTCCAGCCCGAGGCAAGCTGGATTGAGTTCACGTGTGCGGACGGCTACACGGCCGCGATCCCGCTTTCGAAGGCCCTCGATCCGGCGACCCTCCTCGTCCTGAAGATGAACGATGCACCCCTCGGAGATCGCCATGGGTTTCCTGCAAGGATCCTCGTGCCCGGGAAGTACGGGATGTTCTCCGCGAAATGGATTACGCGGATCACGGCGATCCCGAACGAGGCCCGCGGATTCTGGCAACAGAAGGGCTGGACGAACGCGGGCTTGAACAGGACGACGGCGATCATCACGACGCCAGCGCCGGAGAGCGTCGTGGGCGCGTCTGTGTCCCTGGGGGGCATCGCATTCGCCGGGGACCGTGGCACCTCCATGGTCGAAGTGAGCACGGACGACGGGCGGTCGTGGCACGAAGCGGTCCTGCGGCCGCCCCTCGACCCCAGGCTCACATGGGTCCTGTGGACCTACGACTGGAACCCGCCCGCGAGCGGCGCCTACCGCGTCCAGGTACGGGCGACGGATGGCAACGGGGTGGCCCAGGAGCCGGGGCGCGCTCCCCCGTTCCCCGACGGATCGTCGGGGTATGACTCAATCACTCTGTACGTGAACCGCTAGACGGCGGCTTCGCGGCTTTCTTCGATCGGGATCGCAGGCCGATCCCCACCAGGGCGAGGCCGATCACCACCAAAGCAATCCCAATCCAAAGCCACGTCGGGTCGTTGGACATGGACGATCCCAGGAGGACGCCCGCTCCCTGGAGGGCCCACACGCTGCCGACGAGGGCGGCGACGGCCCCGATTGCCACGAAAAGGCGTTTCACGTCCGCACGACATCCCGTTGCGGCTTAAGGCTTGACCCGAAAGGATCCGGGACCTACCGCATGAGTTCGCGATCCAAGGTCGCCTCAAGGCCCCAGTCGTGGAGGAGGTAGTATCGCTCCTTTCCGGCTGGCGTCTCCATCACGCCCACGAGCCAGGGGTCCGCCGTCCCCACGGCCTGCCACACCTCGAGGCGCTCGAAGTGCCGCAAGGCGCCCCGCGCCCGATGGACCGCCTCCGCGGGCAGGGCCTTCGCCCGGTTCAACGGATGGCGCTTGAAGTTCCACACGGACCAGTCCGCCCAGAGGGCGGACTTCTTCGGGATGGCCGTCGAGAGCTCCGGGGCGAGGAGGGTGAGATACTCCTTGCGGACCGAAGCGAACGCATGGTCCTTCGAAACCACGGGGATCTCGACGAGGCCGGATAGGTGGTCGTGGGCCCACTCGTCGTACGCGATCTCCGCGCGACGAGCCAGAATCCTCCGGGGGACCTCCTGGAGGACCGCCTCCGTGTGCCGTCGGTCCGCCTCGAAGGTGCGAGCGAGGTCCTCATCGGAGTGGTACACCTCGACCTTTTCCAGCGCCTCGCGAAGCTCGTCCTGCCACAACCGGACGAGGTTGTCGTCGCTCTCGACTTCCTGGGACACGGGAACCTGCGCAGCCTCCTCTGTGAGCTGCTCCATCAACCGTGCGCTCAATGTCTCGCCCCCGGAGACACCTCCGGGACGACGACAGAAACAACGATCCCGACGCCGCACGGAAGGGCCGTTTCTCTCGCTTCCCCTGAGGTACCAACCCCGGTTCGACCGACTAACCGATAGTATCCGAGGTGGGGTCTTAAAACTTGAGGGTCCCCGAAACGGGCCAGGGGAGGTCGGAGGACGCGCAGGGGAAGGCCTTTGGGCTGTCGCGCGTTGTCCCTGTCGAGGCGGAAACCATGGTTCAGAAAATCATCGACATCGTGGGGTCGTCTCCGCGGAGCTTTGCGGAGGCCGCCGAGAACGCTGTGACGGAGGCGGGAAAGACCGTCCACGACATGAAGTGGGGGCGCGTGAGCGAGTTCGAGATCGAGCTCGACGGCAGCAAGATCAAGAGCTACCGGACGACCGTGCGAATCTACTTCGACGTGAAGCGCTGAGACTCGAGGCTTGGCGGCCGCGGACCCCGAGAAGGGTGCCCAGCCGGCCGGGGCGAAGCCCCCCGGGGGGTCCTCATCCCCCCGTCGTCATGAACTCCTGTTCCCGCCAGTGGCGGTACAGCTCCGCGATTTCATAAGGGGGCGCGTGGCACGAGATGTAGATGAGCTTCGTCCGCCCGACGTTTCGGATGCCGTGGATGCTCCCCGCGGGGAAGTGGATCGCCGTCTTCGGGCCGACGACCTTGCCCTTCGTCCCTTTTCCCGTCGGGATTTCCCCGCGACCCTCGAGGATGTAGTACATCGATTCCACGGTGCGGTGCTCATGGGGCGGGGTGCCTCCTCCGGGCTGGACCTCGACGACGGTGATCATGAACCGCCGGGACCCGACGTTGTCGGGGTTGATGACCTGGAACGAACGGCTCTTGTCCCCCTTGAGCGCCTTCGCCTTCTTCAGCTGCACGATCTTCATGGAGCCACCGTTCCGGGCGACGGGAGGTTCGTCTCTTGAACTTTCCGTCCTGTCGAGTACTGTCCAAGGGCCGCACAACCATTATACGTCCGAGGATGGGTGCGCGGCACGATGGTGCGGGTTGAGGTCGTCGCCTATTCTCCCACAGAGTTCCTCGAAGAAACGGACGTCTCCGTGGGCCGCTGCCGCGACCTCTTGGAGCGTTTCCACGTTACCTGGGTGAACATCGTCGATCCGGACGGACGGACGCTCGAAGAGCTGGAGACCCTTTTCGGCTTCCATCCCCTGGCCCTCGAGGATGCCGCGACGGCGGACTTGCCCCCGAAGGTCGAGGTCTACGACGAGGTCGTCTTCGTCGTGGCGCGGACAATCGTCTGGGCCGAGGAGATCGAGACGGACCAGCTCTCCATGTTCGTGGGCCCGCGGTTCGTCGTGACGCTCCACGACCGAATCTTCCCCCAGCTCGAAGACGTCCGGATCCGGCTCCGCAAGAAGACGCCGAGGCTGATCAAGGCGGGTTCCGACTTCCTCGCCTACTCGATCCTCGACATGATCGTCGATTCGTACTTCCCGCACCTGGACCGATTCCAGGACATCCTGGACAGCCTCGAGGACGAGATCGTCGAGCAGTCAACGGGCGTCGGCATCAACAAGGTTCACGACATCCGCGTCGACCTGACCCTCATCCGAAACGCATTGCGTCCCCAAAGAGACCTGTACGGCACGATCGCGCGCCTCGAGATTCCCACCTTCAGGCGGGAGACGCGGAACTACCTGCGCGACGTCCAGGACCACATGATTCGTGTCCTCGATACCCTCGACACCTACCGTGAGGTGGCCGTCAGCCTCATGGAGGTCGGCGCGACCCTGGCATCGAACCAGATGAACCAGGTGATCAAGGTCCTCACGGTCCTCTTCACGATTACGATTCCCCTCACGATCGTCACGAGCGCCTTCGGGATGAACGTGAGCTTTCCGGGATTCAATGCGCCCGAGGGTCTGTACATCGCCATGTCGATGATGATCCTCCCGACACTCGTTCTCTTCGTGTGGCTCTGGCGGAAAGGCTGGCTGTGAGGCTTCGGCAAGCCGAAATACATCGTCCGCACTTGCCAGGACCCGGTCCCCATGCCTTGGAAGTACAGTGAAGAGTACTACCGCGAATACACCCGCGCCACCTGGAATGAGACGGCCTGGGAGTACCTGGGGCTGATGAAGTCGCTCGAGCCCTTCGGCTTCGACCTTGTCAACCGCCTCGATCTCCACGTGCGAGAGAAGGTCCTCGACTTGGCCACGGGACCGGGCGAACCGGCGATGAGCATCGCGCGGATCGTCGGCGCGGAAGGCGAAGTCGTCGGAGTGGACCTCTCCGAGAAGATGGTGAACCTGGCGCGAAACATCGCGAAGGAGCGGCGGATCCCGAACGTCCGGTTTGAGGTCATGGATGCCGAGCACCTCGCCTTCCCGGACGAGACATTCGACGCCGTCTCGAGCCGCTTCGGATTTCAGATCTTCACGAACCCCGAGGGGGTCGCGAAGGAAGCCTTCCGGGTCCTCAGACGAAAGGGCCGGATCGGGGTGAGCGTCTGGAGCACGGCGGACAAGGCGACCGCGATCCACATGATCGTGGGACCGATGCTCGAGTTCGCGGAGCCGGACGAGACGGGGTACCTCCCGACGCCCTACGAACTCGGGGGGAGCGGGGAGATGGTCCGATTCCTCGAGGCCGCAGGGTTCCACGATGTCCGGGAGGAGCGACGGACTCACTCCATGCACTTCCGCGATGCCGACGACTACTTAGACGTTCTCCTTAACGGGACCCCGCTGGGCCACTCCCTGCGCGAGGAGGATGCTTCGGTGCAGGAGAAGGTGCTCGCGAAGACTCGCGAGAACCTGAAGGCCTGGACCACCCGCGCGGGGATCTCGATCCCCTGCGAGTGCGTCGTCGCCACGGCCCGGCGATGATTCCCGAGCCCGGGGCGTTACCTCGCCCGTTTGGGGCCCTCACCGTGCGTGGCTGATGCCCACATGCGGCACTCCCGCCGAGGACCACCCGCGGTACTCGTAGTACTCGTTCCGAAGGCGGTCCCATGTACGGGCCCCAGGACGACTGCCTTGCCGTTCACGTCCACGGCCTCCTCAAGGAAGCGCACGGGCAGCGTGTCCTCCGCCTTCGAGAGGCCGCGCTCCGTGTCCAGCCAACGCTCCAGGTCCGTGATGCGCCGGCCGACGGCCCGCATCTCCGCCTCGGTGATGTCTTTCCCGAGGACGGCCTTGTACGCCTCCGGGCTTTGCGTGAAGGTCACCGGGGTCACGAAGGTGCAAGTGCCGATCGAGTCGATGACCGCGGTCTCATCCATGAGGTCGGAGACCATCTTCGCCGCGTGGCCTTCGTGCCCATCGTCGGTGGGGGCTAGCGCCTCCAAGCACGTCCTCCTCCCCCCGCCCTGCAGGCCGCTGGATTCGGGGAAAGCTTGAAATCCCTGATTACTATCGAAATAGTAGGTGTTCAACGATGCGCGCCTTCACAGTCGCTTTCGTCGTCACGGCCCTCCTGCTGGGATTGTTCGCGTTCGTGGCTCCGAGGGTCCAAGCCGCGAGCGTGCCCATCACCCTCCACGGCGATGCCTTGATGGGATGGGGGAACACAAGCACTTCGATCACGTCTCCCGGGCCGACGCTGACCGTGCACGTGGGAGATAGCGTCACGATCACCCTCATCTCCGAGGACGACATGCCCCACAAGTTCCTCATCGACTACAACGGCGATGGCGGCTCGGACGCAGGGGAGCCCGAGTCGGACCAGTTCACATCGCAGATCACGATGCCCACGTTCACCGCGGACCGAGCGGGCACGTTCACTTATCTGTGCGAATTCCACCCCGGCGCGATGCGCGGGACCATCGTCGTTCTCCCGAGCGACTCCCCGGCCACGCCCAGCGGCGGGGACAACACCGTCCTGTATCTGGGCATCGGCGTGGTCGTCGTCGCCGCGGGTGCCGCGGCTGTCGTTTTCCTGCGGCGTCGGAAGTGACTTTCGCCCACCCACAACCCGGGAGGGGTCCGATCGGCCCCCTCCCCCTCTTTTGTCCCAATCGTTTCTGTCGAGGGCCTTCGTGCCTCCGGGCCCGCGAGAGCGCGGGGAGGGGAAGGATGGGAGGAGCTATATCCTCGGCCTCCCTGTGTTATCCCGTGGAAGTCAGGACCCGAGACGAGTTCCTTCGCGAACTCATCGCGCGAGCCGAGGAGAATCCGCACGGATGGAGGGCTGCCGTGCGACGCGACCCTCGGCTCTTCGCCAAGGAATACTACATCTTCCATCCGAAGGCAGGCGTCTACGAGCTGAAGGAGTACCAGGTGAATCCCTTCGAGGCCGCGGGGGTCGGGGCGCACCTCGCCCCCTCCGTTCCCGGAGACCTTCCCGGCGTCCTCGAGCGCGAGGCGGGCGCCTTCGCAATCATGGAGATTACCCTCGCAAGGCTTCAGGAGGCCCTTGAAGAGACGTCGAGAGGACCGTCCTTGCCCGAGGCGGGCCTCCGTGCGAGCATCCGTATCCCCATGCGCGGATCCATACACGGCGCCCCTTCCTCCTTGAGGTTCCTGGATTCCACCTTGGAGAAGAAGCGACATGACGTAGACGCGGAGTTCCGGAAGTTGATCGACAGGCGAGGGCTCACACGGGCATACGCGTGACGCCTGTTCCTGTCAGGGCCATCGCGAAGAACTAGGATGACAGAGGGCAAGGGGCAAGAAAACGCGATGACGCCAAAGGTCGTTAGGCCTCGGTGGACCGCCTCCGCACTTAGGATTCAGGAGTGAGTCTCTCCGCCAACTTGAACCTCAGAAACTCCCGAACCGCTGAGCGGTTCACCCTTCGCAGCACCAGTCTCAGCCTCCGATTGTTCCACCTGACAGAGAGTCGTGAACGCTTCAGCACTGCGGAGGAGACCTGTGCCCACCCGATGCGTCTCGAGATTCTCCCTCGCCTGGCTAGCTCCTCAGGAGAGAGGCGGGAAAACCTGCGCCGGCTCAACCACGTTGCAATCTCCCCAATCCCGAAGAGGATGAGGGGGACAATCATCGTGAGCAATAGGAAAAGGGCGCGAACGGGGCCAGTCAAGAGATAGTTGAGCCATGCAATGAAGGCCAAGAGTCCCATCAAGTCGAATAGGTACCGGACCCAATCGGACACTCGAACCTGGAAAATCCCATCTTCCGTGATCCAGTAGTCCCAATACGTCGAGCCCTTGACCACGAAGGTCGTCATCCGACCCCTGTCGGTTCTTCCCCCCATAGTGCCTCCCTGTCGAGTTGAACTTGCTGTAAGTACTGGAAAGCAGAAGCCGGGCACGTTGAATTCGGGGGCGTGCCGCGGCCGCATGACAAGAGACACGCGAGTCGCAAGACGACTTCCAAGCCGGTCCCGGGGCCGACGATCGAGTAGGCGCAGCCCCCGGTCCTCGGGATCGGTGAGTGGGCGCCGGCACCTCGATGTCGTGCCAGAGTTCAGAATGGGATTCGAGAGAGAGTCACGGACCCGCGGGAGCCGAACCCGGGTCAGCGACCATGTCCTGGGAACCAGCGGTCGTATGCTCTGTGATCTACAATCTCGACGATGACGATGTATCGCTCACCGCGGTCCCGCACGATCGTATACAGGAGCCTCCAGAACGAGGGCAGGTCCTCGACGAACAGGTTCTCCAGTCCGTGCCTTTCCTTCAAGGTCCCCGGGATCCGGCCCTTCTTCACGACCTCGCCTTGGAGGCAGTCTGCCAAGAGGATCGGCTTGAGGGCGCGAACCCTGCGTGCAATGGACACGGAGTCGGGGTCGGAACTCGCCTCAAGGTTCTCTAGCGCCTCTGCTGCAGAGGTGGACAAGACAACGTCTTTGGCACGGAGCCCCATTACAGCCGCGGCCCCTTGCGGATTACCTCAAGGAGTTCGGGCGAGGCCTCGGGGACCCAGAGCAGGCCCTTGCTTCCCTCGGCGACCATACCCTGGCCGCCGAGGAAGTTCAGTGCGACGTTCAAGTTCTGGCGCGTGGTGGAGTGGCCCCACGTGGCGAGGGTTGCGAGCAGTCGGTTGCGGCTCACGGGGCCCTCAGCCTTCTGGAGTGCAGCGAGGACATACTCGATCGTCTCCAAGGTGGGGTTGGCTCCCCGCCGGGCGTACTTGGGCCTGGGCACCCTCGCGAGCTGCGCCATCGGCCGCTACAAGTATCCATCTAGTATATGTATCCTTCTATCCCTCTTGCGTTTGAGATTGCCCCCGGGGGGAGGGCTGTGGGACGGACCCGGTGGGATTCGAACCCACGACAGCCGGATTAGAAATCCGGAGCCCTATCCGTGCTGGGCGACGGGTCCGGCCAAAGGCACGGGGGCGGGGCTTTAAGTATCCATCGTCACGGGCGGCGTTTCCCTCGCCGCAAGTCCTCCTCCCGATACATACAGTCGCGACGGAGGCCTATTGACCCCTCCCCGGGTTGGGCCCCTTCGAGGATCCGACAGGATGAAAGTCGTGGTGTTGGGGGCAGGTGCCATCGGTTCGCTGACTGCCAGCCTGCTCGCGAACAGCGAGCATGTCGAGGAGCTCGTCGTCGCCTCACGCCGGCTTGCGCCGGCGCGGGCACTCGTCAAGAAGATCAGCAAGAAGCACGTGCGAGCGAAGCAGCTTGACTGCGGCAGAGTCGGCGACATGACGAAGGCCTTCAGGGGCTTCGACATGGTCGTGAACCTCGTCCTCCCGCGCTTCAATCTGAAGATCATGGACGCGTGCGTCAAGGCCGGCGTACATTACATGGACACCGCGACGGACCTCGTCCTCACGAAGGACAAGAAGGGGGACAAGATCGAGCGCACGCCCGAGCAGATTCAGTTGGACCGCGACGAGGTGTGGAAGGATCACGACCTGACCGCGATGCTCGGCTGGGGTTGCGACCCCGGCTTGTCAAACATCTTCGCGCGCCTTGGGGCGGATCGCCTCGACCGCGTGGACTCGATTCTGGTCCGGGACGGGGACAATTCGACGATCGAGGGATACGAGTTCGCGACCCTGTGGTCCGCGGACACGCTGATCGAGGAGGTCCAGATGGACGCCCTCGCCTTCTACGACGGCAAGTTCACGCGTGTCGGCACCGCCGAGGGGGAAGAGGTCTTCGATTTCCCGCCGCCGGTCGGCCCGCAGACCGTGTACAACGTGGACCACGAGGAGTCGAACACGTTGCCCCTGTTCATCGGGAAGGGCCTGAGGAACCAGGACTTCAAGCTCTCCCTGCCTAAGGAGTTCGCGGAGTTCGTCCGCCTCGCGAAGAAGTGGGGCTTGACGAAGGCGGAGCCCATTGAAGTCCGGAGCAAGTTCCGCAACACGACCACGAAGGTCGCACCCCGAGACGTCCTCACGGCCCTCCTGCCCGCACCTGTCGAGATGGGCGCGAACGTGCATGGAGCCACGTGCGTCGGGAGCCTCGTCAAGGGCCTGAAGAATGGCAGGCCTGCGGGCTGGTTCATCTACACCCTGATGGACCACCAGGACTGTTACAAGAAGTACGGGTACAATGCAGTATCCTTCACGACGGGCGCGCCGCCCGTCGTCGGGTTCGAAATGTTTGCTCGGCATGAAATCCCGCGCCGGGGCGTCTTCCCGCCCGAGGTCCTGGACCCCGTTTCGATTGTGAAGCACCTCCCTGACTGGGGCATCCCGTACGGGGAGCGGCCGGAGGCGTAGGGCCCGCATCCACGCGCGCCGCACCGGTAGGCGCCCGTCAACGACCGGCGGTTCAGGATCCGCGGGCCTTCGGGGGTCCTGGAGTCAGGGAAACCCGATCAATCCCTCTGCGGACGCATTCACCCTTCCCGACCAAGCCCCATCGGCATCGCCTTATCCTTGGCAATCGGTCTCGGGGAAGGAGCCTCGGTGGCGTGATGGCATGCAGATCAGGGAGCCCCTGGGAGGCCAGCTTGAGATCCTCTCGACGGACGACGTGGATCGGATCCACGGGGCCACGATGGAGGTCCTTTCGCGGCTCGGCGTGAAAGTGTGGTCGCCCCAAGTCCTCAAGTTGTTCCGGGGGGCTGGGGCAGAGATTGACGAGGAGACGAGGATGACGCGTCTCCCCGAATCCCTCGTCAAGGAAACCGTGCGACGAGCTCCCTCCGAGTTCGTGATGCACGGCCGGGATCCGCGGTACGTCCTTCACTACGGCGGCCGGCGCGTCCATTTCTCACTCGCCGGCCAACCTGTGAACGTGCAGGACCTCGAGGGCAACGTGAGGCCAGGGACCCTGCGGGACGTCGAAAACCTGGCCCGGATTGCGGACTCCTGCGAGAATATCCACCACCTCTCGCGGATGACGACGCCCCACGAAGTCCCCGCCGAGGTACACCACCTGCACACCCTTTGGGCCCTCTGGAGGAACTCGGTCAAGCCCACGAACGGGTACAACTACGGCGAGAGGCGGGCCAGGGAGACGATCGACATGGCAGCGATCGTCCGCGGTGGGCACGATGCCCTGATGCGCGAGCCGTTCCTCATGGGCATCACGAACCCGGTAAGTCCCATGCAGCTTTCCAAGGATCTCATCGAAGGAGCGATGGTCTACGCGCGGTATCGGCAACCCATGGTGTACGCGCCCGAGGCGATCTCGGGCGTCTCCGCGCCGGCGACCCTCGCGGGCCTCCTCGTACAGCAGAACGCGGAAGTCCTTGCGGGGATTGTGGTCTCCCAGCTCGTGAATCCCGGAACCCCTGTCCTCTATGGCACCGCGTCCACCGTGCTGGACATGAGGACGGGCGGCGCCGCCCTCGGCGGACCGGAGGTTGGCCTGCTGAATCTGGCCACCGCGCAGCTCGCTCGCTACTATCACCTCCCGAGCCGCGGCACGGGCGGGAACACGGACTCGAAGGTCGCGGACATTCAAGCGGGCTTGGAGTCGATGATGGGCGTCCTTCTCGCGGCCCTCGCCGGCATGAATTTCATCTATGATGCGGCGGGCTCGTTGGAGGGAAGCCTCACCCTCTCCTACGAGAAGCTTGTTGTGGACGACGAGGTATGCGCTATGATCTCCCGCATCCTTTCGGGCATTGAGGTCACAGATGAGACGCTGGCCGTGGACGAAATCGGCAAGGCCGGCCCTGCGGCGAGTCACCTCGGCACCCCGTTTACGCACCGGATGTTCCGGCGCGAGCACTTTCTGCCGACTCTCCTCGACCGCCGCGCGCGGGAGGCGTGGGCGCGGCAGGGCGGCAAGGATCTCGCGGGCGTGGCTCGTGAGAGGGCGCGGAAGATCCTCGCCGAACACGCGGTGGAACCACTTGATGCAGAGGTCGTGAGACGAGTGGACGAATTCCTCCTAGAAGCGACGAAGGGCAACGTCGCCTGAGCCAATCGATCCGCCGTTGGCGAGTGCCTCCGCCAGTGGCATTGATCGGGGGAGTGTGGGGGGGAGAGAGCCGCCCGTCTTCGCAGGGCATATGTACCCCCTCTCCCGGTCCGCGGGAACCTACATTACCCCCTTCCATGGTCCGGACCTCGGGGACGGATAGGACGAAGGTCGTTGTCCTCGGAGCCGGAGCGATTGGGTCCGTCACCGGGACCCTTCTCGCCAAGAGCAGGCACGTCGAACGCCTCGTGATCGCGGACCGCAGCCTCGAGGCCGCGAGGGTCCTCGCGGAGAAGCTCGGCCCGGGGCGTGCGGAGGCGCACCGGATTGACGCGAGCAAGGTCGACTCCATGGTCGAGGCGTTCAAGGACTTCGATCTCGTGATCAACCTCGTCCTCCCGCGGTTCAACCTCCGGATCATGGAGGCCTGCCTGAAGGCCGGCGCGGACTACATGGACGCGGCAACGGACCTCGCTCTCGCGAAAGAGAAACCGCGGGATGTCGTGAAGGCGCCGCCCGAATCGATCCAGCTCGAGTACGATGACGTATTCAAGAAGGCGGGCCTCACGGCCCTCCTCGGGATGGGCCAGGACCCGGGAATTTCGAACGTCCTTGCGCGGGTGGGTGCGGATCGCCTCGACGAGGTCCAGGAGGTCCTCGTCCGGGACGGGGACAACGGGACCGTGGAAGGCTACGAGTTTGCCTCCCTGTGGTCCGCGGACACGCTCATCGAGGAGGTCCTCATGCCCGCGCTCGCGTTCCGCGACGGCACGTTCGTGCGGCTCGGATCCCTCGAGGGCGAAGAGGTCTTCGATTTCCCCGAACCCGTCGGGCCGCTCACCGTGTACAACGTGGACCACGAGGAAACGAACACGCTGCCCCTGTTCCTCGACAAGGGCCTCCAGTCGATGGACTTCAAGATTGCCATCCCGAGAGAGCTCGTGGGTGCCCTCAAAGTGTTCCAGCGGTTCGGACTCCACCGCGGCCATCCCATCGAGGTCGAGGTGAAGGCCACCGGGGAGAAGGTGAAGGTCGCGCCGCGGGACATGCTCGCGGCCTTGATGCCGGACCCGAAGACCCTCGGCGGGAAAGCCCGCGGGGCCGCCTGCCTCGCGGTCGTCGTGCGCGGCGCGAAAGGCGACGAGAAGACCGGCTGGATGTTCTGGATGAGCTTGGACCACCAAGAATGCTACCGCAAGTACGGGTTCAACGCGACGAGCTACCCCGTGGGCGCGCCCATGGCGATGGCCGCGGAGATGATCGACCGCGGGGAGATTCCCCGGACCGGGGCGTACCCTCCCGAGGTCCTCGATCCCGCGCCGTTTCTCCGGCATCTCCCCGAGTACGGAATCCGGATCCAAGAGAAGCGGCTCGTCTAGGCCGAACAGCTTCGCGCGATCGAACGCGGCGGCTCACACAGGGAGTTCTTCGATCTGGAACTTCACGTCGCGAGCCGCGAGCTTGGAAACGATGGCTTCCGGGGGCAGTTCCTCCGGCGCGAGGACGCCGGTTCGAGGGAGTTTCTTTTCGCGGAGGAGGTCGACAGCTGCACCGGCCACGGTCGCGGTAAGGAATCGCTCCGCGGTGGTCCCCCGTCGCCGGTTGGCTTCGCGGTGGTCGACGAGGATCGAACCGCGAATCGCGGCGCGGCTCCCGTCCGCCTTCGTCCCCTTCACTTCGATCACGATGCCCATGGCCCCCGAGAGGGGCCCGACGAGGGTCGACGGCTCGGGGAAGGTCGCGAGGAAGGCATCCCGGAACGTCATTTGTGCCGTCCCGATTTTCAGCTTCTTTTCCGGAGCCAGGAGCCCGACGACATGGAGGGCGACGATGGAACGCACGAGATCGGGGTTGATGTCGTGCTTGTAGATGACCCGCGATACGGGGCGCCCGAGCCGGAGGGGGAGTGTCAGAACCTCCTCGTGGTAGAAGCAATAGACCCGTTTCGTCCCGATGGGCGGCGGGAATTCGTAGTCCTCCTCTCCCCCGACGTAGGGCTGCGGCACGAGGCGTCCTCCCTCCCAGATCGTCGGAGGGGAGAGGGCGTCCCGCAGGAAGATCTCGCGGGAGTAGAGGGGGTAATCCTTCGCATCGCCTCCTCCCGTGGCGCCCTTGAGGACGCGGATTTCCTCCACGGCCGCCAGGCGGTCCGCGGCGACGCGGGCCATGATGTTCGACACGCCTGGATCGGAACCCATGGAAACAAGGGCCGTGACCCCGCGATCCCGATAGGCCGCATCGAGCTTGAGTTGCTCCAGGACCCCGGGGCTCTCCCCGGGGGCGACGGGACTGAGCCCCGCGCTGTCCAAGTAGCTGCAGCCCGCCTCGAGGCAAGCCGACATGACGGCGAGGTTGTTCTCCGGAAGGGTCGCGTTCACGGCGATGTCGACCCGGGAGAGGACGGGGATCAATTGTTCGCGGACACGCACATCGGCTTGGAGGGCAGTGATCGTGGCGCCCTTCCCGATGGAGCGAAGCGCGCGCGACCGTTCCCCCTTCCAATCGACAAGGATGAGTTCCTTCACCTCCGGGTCCGAGGCGAACTCGAGCGCCATGGTGCGCCCAAGTCCTCCGGCCCCGAGGACGGCCAGCTTCACGGCGGGTTCGATGCCGTCTCTCGCCTCTTAGCTTTTTCCTATCGATTGTGTGCGGCCGCGAGGGAGGGCGGGAACCGAAGGCAGCCGGATTACAGCTATCCCGCTCCCCCCTGGGCCGTGTGATTCTGTTGCGTGCGAACCGTGCCAGAAGAGATATATGCGTTGCGGGGCGTCGGAAGTCCAGCCAACCCAATCCCCCCGCGAACGAAGTACGTGAGGTCCCCATGGCAGGCGAGACGTTAGTCGCGACCAGGGAACCGGACGCCCCGCGTCCGCTTCAGGTCCTCGTCATCGACGCGAACGAGGGGCATCAGATGCTCAGTGCCCTCGCCCTTGGAAGAAAGGGCTTCCGCGTGACGATTGCGAGTACCGGGCGGGAAGGGTTGCGCCTCGCCCTTTCGCAGGACTTCGATGCGATCATCCTGGATCACAAGGTGAAGGACCGTCCCTCCTTCGAGGTCCTCGTGAGCCTCGTCGAGCGCCTGCCCAAGACCCCGACGATCTACGTCGTCTCCCCCGGGGCCGAGGACCAGGCCGCGAAGGCCCTCGAGGCCGGCGCGACAGGCTACCTCGTGAAGACGGCGCGGTACAACGAGGTCCTCCCCGCGGAGGTCGAGGATCAGATCCGCAAGGCCCAAGACCATGCTCGCCTCCAGGAACAACAGGAAGCCCTCACGAAGGGACGCTCGGAACGGACGCAGCTCGAGGAGGCCCTGCGGGAGAGCGAGGAACGACTCGGCCTCATTCTCGAGCGCGCGCCCTTCGTCCTGTGGACGGCGGACCCCGACCTCAACGTGACCTCCTCCCTGGGTTCCGGCCTCTCGAGGATCAAGCTCGTGCCGAGCCGAATCCTCGGGCACAACGTGGCGGAGCTCTTCCCCCAGGGAGACGGGGCCCACCCGTTCCTGGCCGCCCACCGCCAGGCCCTCGCGGGGGAGGCCACTCGATTCGTCCAGGATTTCCAGGGGCGCATCTTCGATGTCCATGTCGGGCCGCTGCGACGGAAGGGCGGACCCGTGCTGGGCGTGTTCGGCGTGGCCCTCGACGTGACGGACCGGGTTCGCTCGGAGAAGGTCGAATCGGCGCTGTACCGCATCTCCGAAGCGACCGTCTCGACGCCGAACCTCCAGGAACTCTTCCGTTCCCTCCACGCGATTGTCGGCGAGCTCATGCCCGTGAAGAACTTCTACATCGCGCTCTGCGATCCCGCGACGGAGATGATCTCCTTCCCCTACTTCGTCGACGAGGCGGAGTCGAACCCCGGTCCCCAGAAGGCGGACCGCGGGCTCACGGAGTACGTCCTCCGGACCGGAAAGCCCCTCCTCGCATCCCCGAGCGTCTTCGAGGAACTCGTGAAGGCGGGCGAAGTCATTTCCATCGGGCCTCCCTCGATCGACTGGCTCGGGGCGCCCCTCATGTCGAAGGGGCGCACCCTCGGGGTGCTCGTTGTCCAGAGCTACACGGAAGGCGTTCGGTACACGGAAGAGGACCGCGAGATCCTGAAGTTCGTGTCCTCCCAGATTGCGATGGCGATCGAGAGGAAGGAGGCCGAAGACGCGCTTCGGGAGAAGGAGCGCTCCCTCTCGACCCTCATCGGGAACCTCCCGGGAGTCGCCTATCGCTGCAGGAATGATCCGAACTGGACGGACGAGTTCGTAAGCGAAGGGATCCAGGCCCTTCTTGGGTACACGGCCGAGGACATGGTGCGGAACGGCGTCCCCTGGGCGGACATCGTCCACCCGGAGGATCGCGAGCAGGTCTGGGACGACGTGCAGCGGGCGGTGAGCGAGAAACGGCCGTACCGCCTCACGTACCGAGTCCGCACGCGCCAGGGACGGACAAAGTGGGTCTGGGAACAGGGCTGCGGCGTCTACTCCTCGAACGGGGAGCTCCTCGCCCTGGAGGGTTTCATCGCCGACGTAAGCCCGTGGCGGCCGCCGGTCGAGGACTCGCGGCGGGAACGCGTGGAGTTGGCTAAGTAGACCGTCGACGGCGTTGGTGCCGCGAACTTTATCAAGGAGTTCTTCCTCCGGCGCGTTCGATGCGGCCCTCCCATCCGGAGCAATGCCCGAAGTGCGGGAACTGGACCTACAACTGGCGGTACCTCCAGGTCCGGATCCGCCTCAAGTGCGAGCGCTGCGGGTTCGAGGACAACATCAGCAACACGCCGATCTCCGGGGTCCAGGTGAGCAGCGACAGCCGCACGATCATCCCGAAGGCCGGGTAAGGAGGCATGGGAGATGCCCGAGGGCACCGTCACATTCGAAGTCCGAGCGCCCCTGGATGAGGTCTGGTCCTTCCTGAGCGACATGCGGAAGGTCGGATCCTGTGTCCCCGGGGTCACGAACATCGCCATCGTCGACGAGCGGAACGCGAACTGGGACCTCAGGGTGAAGATTGGCCCGCTCTCCCAAACGATGAAGGTCGCCACGGAGACCCTCGAGCAGACGCCACCGACGCGGGCGCGGTTCAAAGGCGTCTCCGACAACGCGGATATGCTCGGGACAATCGAGCTCGCGCCGAAGGGCGAAGCGACGACGCAAGTCAAGTACACGATGAACGTCTCCGCGAAGGGCCCCCTCGCGCGGATCATGGACAACTTCATGAGGTCGCGGCTCAAGCAGCAGACGGACGAGTTCGCGGCGAACGTGAAAAAGGCCATCGAGAGCTGAACGAGGCGCAGCCCGCCGAGGCCTCGCAAGAGGGTTGAAGGACGGGCGACGTATTCCTCGTCGGTCTCCGTGGTTGATGTCTTCGAACCAACGGTCGCCGCGGTCTCTGAGGTGCGCACTTTCCTCCTCGAGGCATGGAAGGAGGCCGGACCTGAGGCGCTGGGCTGGACGGGCGCCACAGAGGAGAGCATCGAGGAGATCGCAAGCGAGGCCTTCATCACGGCTCTGCTTTCGCGCCCCATGACGATCGTGCTCGCCGCGCAAGAAGGCGGAAGGATCGTCGGGGTCGCCGTCTTACGCGGCCTGGTGGCGGGTTCGACGGAGCTCGCGGGGATCATCGTCTTGGAGAGCCGGACCGGTGGCGGGGTCGGCAGCTCCCTGATCACGGCGGCGAAGGAGCGGGCGCAGGCCGCCGGCGCAAAGGAGATCGTCGTGAAGACGGAGGCCGTCAATGACCGTGCGGTCGGATTCTACCAGCACCATGGGTTTCGTCTCGAGAAGCGGGCGCGAGAGAACGTCCACGGGACGCCGGTCGATCTCGTCACACTCCGCATGAAATTGGCCGGGCCCGTCGAAAGGACGGTCAGTCCGCTGGTCCGGAGACGGAGCCGAATGCGACGGGCTCCGCTTGCTCGGGATGCCGTCGCGGGAACTCCTTCACGTAGGCGCCGTAGAAAGGCACGCGGTTCGCGACCACGTGACGGAAAGCGTCGCGGAGTGCCTCGAGGTCGAGTCCGCGGGTTGGGATGAGGTCGTCATTCCGGTTCAGGCAGCCCTTCAGCTCGCCCTTGTGCGTCACGCGGATCCGATGGCAGTTCATGCAGAACTCCGCGTTGTACACCGGGTCGACCACCTCGATCTCCGCACCGTTGAAGATGTAGATGTGGCGGTGGTGCATCTCCCGGACGAGGACCTTGTCCGCCTTCGATTCCAGCCACTTCTTCACCGCGTCGATGTCCACCATCCACTCGCGGTGGTCGACGAGCTCGGGCATGAACTGGATGAGCTGGAGCTTGAGGCCGTCCCCGTCCCCGATGAGGTCGATCATCATCGGGATGTGGGGCAGGGTGTACTTGAACACGACCATGTTCAGCTTCACAGGCGTCAGGCCGACGCGGATCGCCTCCTGAATCCCCTTGAGGACGGGACTCAGGTCACCTTTGCGGATGTCCTTGAACGCCTCGGGGTCCAGGGAGTCCACCGAGACATTCACTCGCTTAAGCCCCGCGTCCCGGAGCGCCTCCGCGCGCCTCGCGAGCATCGAGCCGTTCGTCGTCATAGACACGTCGGGAATCTGCCGCACCGCGCGGCCGATGATCTCCTCCATGTCCAGGCGCACGAGGGGCTCCCCGCCCGTGAACTTCACAGAGCGGATGTCAAACTCGCGGGCCACGCGGACGATGCGGTCGATTTCGTCCACGGTCATCTCTTCCTCGTGAGGCATCCGCGGCTTGAGGATCGGACCGAGGCCTTCGTCATGGCAGTAGATGCAGCCGAAGTTGCACCGTTTCGTTACGCTGATCCGGATGTCCGTGACCGGGCGTCCGAATGCGTCGACAAGCATGGACCCCTGGCCAAGGCCCGACGCGAACATATACTTGTGCCCCGGGGCGGGATTCTCGCACCCGATTCCTAGCGCGATCGACGGAAGTTAGGCCAACCTGAAGGTTCAAGTCCCTCGGGAGCCTCGAAGCGACGATGGACCTCACCTTGACGACGCGCGTGCCGCTCAACGACGGTCACTCGATGCCCGTCCTCGGCCTGGGGATGTGGAACATGTCCCGTGGGGTCGCTGAGGGTGCCGTCCTCCATGCTCTGCGGTCCGGCTACCGCCTCTTCGACACCGCGAGGCTCTACGAGAACGAGGTGGAGCTCGGCCGCGCGATTCGCGCGGGAGGCATTCCGCGGGAGGAGGTCTTCATCACGACGAAACTCTGGAACGATGACCATGGATACCAGCGGGCGCTACGGGCCTTCGACCGGAGCTTCCGTGGGCTCAATGTCGGGTATGTGGACTTGTACCTGATCCACTGGCCGGTGGGCGGTCTGCGCTCGGAGAGCTGGAAGGCTCTCCAGGACATCCAGAGGAGCGGACGGGCCCGCTCCATCGGTGTGAGCAACTACACCGTCCGCCATCTGGAGGAGCTCCTGGCCAAGTCCTCGGCGATCCCCGCGGTGGACCAGGTCGAATTCCACCCGTGGCTCTACCAGGAAGAGCTCCTCGAGTTCTGCGCGAAGCAAGGAATCGTCGTAGAAGCGTACAGTCCGCTCACGAAGGGTCGCCGACTGCGCGATCCTGCACTCATGGAGTTGGCCGCGAAGTACGGCCGGTCGCCGGCCCAGGTGTTGATCCGATGGTCCCTCCAGCACGGCCTCGTCGTCATCCCGAAATCCTCGCGGCCGGAGCGAATCGGGGAGAACGCCCGCGTCTTCGACTTCTCCCTGTCCTCCGCGGACATGGCCCGGCTCGACGATTTCAACGAGGACGACCATACGAGCTGGAATCCGGATCGGGCCGTGTAGACGCGCTCAGGCCCTTCCGCGGCAGAACCGCACGGCGGCGAGGGCGAGGGTCTGCACGCACGCCTTGAGATCCGCGAGGGAGACCCACTCGTCGGGACGGTGGCTCCTTCGAACGTCCCCAGGGCCGAACAGAATTGTCGGCGTCTCCGCCACCTTCACCAGGAGGCGCATGTCCGAGCCATAGGGCATGCCCTCGAACGCCGCCGGTTTCCTGCGCACATCGCGGAGGGCCGCAGCCACGGTCTGCGGGAGCGGATGGTCCACCGGTACGGACGCAGACTCGAACTGCCCGCCCCACCACTCGACCCGGGGCGGGTGTTTCCGAAGCCATGGATCCCGCCGCGCCGCGGCGGCCACGACCTTGCGAAATTCCTGCCTCGCCTTGGTCGGATTCTCGCCGACGGCAATGCCGTACCGACCCTCGAGGACCAAGCTCTCGGCGACGGAGGAGGGCCAGGTGCCCGCGCGGAGCGTCCCGATGTTCAAGGCGTACGGGAGGTCGTAGCGGGCGAAAAGGGAGCTTCGCCTCCCCCGATTCCGATGGTGCTCGAGAGCCACGAGGGCCTCGCGAATGGGAAGGAACTTGTCAATCGCGCTGACACCCTCCTCCCGGACGCACGCGTGGGCGGCAAGGCCGGACACCGTGATGCGGAAGGAGAGGGCGCCGGCTTGGGCGGGCGCCACATGGAGCTCGGTGGGTTCCATAATCACCGCACCATCCGCGTGGTAGCCGCGCACGGCGGCGGCGAGGGTGCCGATGCCGCCGTCCTCCTCGCCGATCACGCTTTCGACGAGAAGCCTCCCATCGAGAACCGCACCGGCATCCACGAGGGCCTTCGCGGCAAAAAGGCCGCAGGCGAGCCCGCCCTTCATGTCTGCGGTCCCCCGGCCGTACACGCGACCGCGACGGACCTCGGCCTTCCATGGGGATGAGGTCCAGGCACTCCCTTCCCCCGCGGGGACGACATCGACGTGTCCATTCAGGATCAAGCTGCGACCCCCCGTCCCGGGACCGAAGGTTCCGACGACGCCGAGGCCTTCCTCCCGCTCGACTTCCATGGAAGCGTCGGGGTGGACCCGGAGGGCCCCAAGGTCCAGTTCCCACGTGTCCACATCGAGGCCGATTCGGCGCATCATCCCCGCGACCGACTCCTGGGCCGGCCGTTCTCGCCCTCCAACGCTGGGAATCGCGACGAGCTCCCGGAGGTATGCGACGAGGGCCGCCATGTCCACCGCCTCGAGGACGCGTCGCTCGAGAGCCGTGCGCCCGCGGGCCCTCGCCAACGTCTCACTCCTCCCGAAGGATGGGCCGCGTGAGGCACGTCGGACCGCCCTCGGCCTTCAGGGAGACCTCCTGGCCCCGGTACGTGTCCACGCGACAACCGGCCGCCTCGAGGCGCGACTTCGTGACGGGATTGCCCTCGAGGGCGAGGCAGCGCCTCGGCGCGAGGGCCAAGACATTCGGCCCCATCGTATCGAACTCTGCGTCGGGGACCTCCACGAAGTCAAAGCCCTCGTCCCGGAGGAATTCCCAGAACGGCACCGGCAGGAGTCGAGGGTAGATGACGGCGAGATCGTGGTCGACGAGGCTGATGAGGGACATGAGATGAAGGCAGGTCTCGGGCCCGCCGAAGTAAGGGAGCTGCACCGGGACCATGCGGATGCCGAGTTCACGGCCTGCGTGGCGCAGCTGTCTCAAGCCTTCCTCGTTCGTGCGGAAGCCTTGGCCCACGGCGAGGGTGTCGTGGTTCACCCACAAGAGGTCTCCGCCTTCCGCCCGCGCGGTCCCGCGGAGGGTGCGCAGGATGGGAATGCCAAGCTCCTCGAAACGACCCGCCATCGCAGGCTCCTCCCCTCGACGTAGCTCCTTGCCCATCCTCAGGATGATGGCGCCCGCGTCGGTGACGATCGCCGGGTCGTGAACGAAGATCGCATCGGCGCGGTCCTCCTGCCGCGCCTCATGGTACAGCACCTCCGCGCCCGCTTCCTTCAGCAGGGCAACGAGGCCGTCATGCTCCTCCTGGGCCTTCGCCAACTCGGGCCGACCGGTGTAGTGCCAGCGCGTGGGATCCGGGACCGAGAACGTGTCGTCGGGCCGCTTCACGAGCACCCGCCGCAAGGGGTCCACCATGCTCTGGCAGCCGAACGGACGTGTCACGGACGCCCTCCGGATAGCGGGCGGGGCCTCATCCCACTTCCGCTCCGCATGCGGACCGGACCATGGCCGAGGGATGGGTTGCTTCGAAGCGCGGGCCGAACGAAATCCCTATGAGGGCTTTCGGAGTACACAGGCCCATGGTTCCCGGACAGAATGGCGCAGCCGTCCATGTTCGCGGCCTCGTGAAGACCTACGGCAGCGGACTTCGCGCCCTCGATGGGATCGACTTCAGCATTCCCCCCGGCGAGATCTTTGGCCTCATCGGCCCGAACGGGGCCGGGAAAACGACGACGATCCGCATCCTCGCGACACTGCTGAAGCCCACGAGCGGCACGGCCATGGTCTTCGGACACGATGTCGTGCGAGAGCCCCACGTCGTCCGCAAGGAGATTTCTTATCTGCCCGAGGAGGCGGGGGCCTACGAGAACCTCAGCGGCCGAGAATACCTTGCGTTCATGGCCGCCTTCTTTGACGGCGAACCGGAGGCGATGGTGACCTCCGGGATCGAAATCGCCTCCCTGGGGGAACGAATCGATTCGAAGATCAAAGAGTATAGCAAAGGGATGAAGCGGCGTCTCCTCATCGGCCGCACGATGATGACCTCTCCGCGGCTGGCAATCATGGACGAAGTCACGTCGGGGCTTGACGTGATGCACGCCCAGCACGTCCGGAGGAAGATTCGGGAGGCCGTCCAGCAGAACCAGAGCACAGCCCTCGTCTCCAGCCACAACCTCCTCGAGGTGGAGTTCCTCTGCGACCGCGTGGCCCTCATCGACCACGGTCGCATCCTCGAGGCGGGGACGCCCGCGGACCTCAAGGCGAGGCACGGGGCGAGCAACCTCGAGCAAGTGTTCGTGGAGGCGGTGCAGCATGCCTAGGGAACTTCGGAACATCGTGGTCAAGGAGCTGCGGGAGATCTTCCGAGACCCGCGGCTCTTCCTCGGAATCATCATCGTGCCCGTGCTCATGTTGCCCCTCATGGGCAGCGGAGTGCGGGTGGCCTCGGAGGCCGCCCAGCAGCAGCTCGCCCACATGGAGATCGCCGTCCTGAACTTCGATGCCCAGGATGGCGTCCACAACCTCAGCGACCTGTTCTATGCGGTTCTCGCCGGGACGAACGCGACGGTGAGGAACCTCACGATGGCTTCCGCGGACGAGGCCGTCACCTGGATCCAGGAAAACGACGTGAGCACCCTCGTCGTGCTCCCCGGCAATTTCACGGAGACGATCCTCGCGGGCCACAGTGCGCCGATCGAGTTGTACCAGGTTCTCCGCAGCTACGCCGTGACGGAGGCCGCGGGCGCCGAGCGCGTGGCCGCGGCGGTGGCGAGCTTCATGTCGATTGTCACGGCCCAACGTCTCGCCGGAGCCTACCCTGGTGTGCCTCCAGGCGACCTCCTCGCCCCCGTCTCGATGAAGGAAAGCTCCGTGACCCAGGGCCGCATCCTTGAGGTTGCGCCGACGCGACTCATCAACGCAGTTGCCATGGGCTCGCTCCTGATCCCCCTCTCCGTGGCCCTCATGATCGTCCTCGCGTCCCAGCTCGCCGCGACCTCCGTGGCCATGGAGAAAGAGCAGAAGACCCTCGAGGTCCTCCTCACCCTGCCGATTCATCGGGTGAACATCCTCCTGGGCAAGCTCTCGGGGACGATCATGGTGTCCTTGATTGGAACCGTGGCGATGCTCCTGAGCTTCACCTACTACATGGGAAGCTTCGTCCCCCAGGACACGGCGAGCGTGGACCTCGCTGCGGCGGGCCTCGCCCCGGACCTCATGGGATACGCGTTTCTCGCGGCCTCCCTCTTCCTTTCCATGGTCGCGGCCATGGCCCTGTCGGTCCTGCTGGCCGCGTACACGAAGGACGTCCGGAGCGCCCAGTCCCTCTCGGGGATCATCTACATCCCCGTGTTCATCCCGGCGTTCCTCCTCATGTTCTCCCCCGTGGAGATCCTTCCTCCGGTCATGCAGGGAATCATCTACGCGATCCCCTTCTCGTACTCTTCCCTGGCAGCTCAGGCGATCTACACGAAGTCCTACGCCGCGGTGGCCTGGGGGATCCTGTACCAGGTGGTCTTCACGGCCGTCGTCCTGTGGATCGCCGCGCGGTTCTTCGCGTCGGAAAAGGTGCTCACGGCTCGTCTCACCCTTCGCCGGAAGAAGGCGCCGGTCCTCGAGGAGTGACTCCGAGCTCTCGGCACATCGCGGCGCGGTTCCGGATCGCTTCACGACCCGAGGGGAGACGGGAGCCTATAACGCGGG
>DATBLI010000055.1:0-35568 GCA_036555455.1 Thermoplasmata archaeon | reverse complement strand
CCAGCACGTCCTCTAGCATCGAGTTCATGGTCACGTCACCTTAGTGGAACCTGCGAGTTCATCCCATCCCGCAAGATGCGGCTCGTATCCTGCGGTCGCTATTTAAGTGTTGTCCGACGAACGTCCGCCGCGTTGACAAAGAGGCTCGCAGCAGCCGCATGCGCCGAACGCAGTGAGTGGATTTCGGAGGAACGCTCGTCGTCCACGGCTCGGCCCGATCGCGCAAGATTCCGCGAGTCGGCACATCGTGCTTGCCACACGGATCCGCTCCGGCAACCGTCAGTCGAACACGGTCGCTGCGGCCCTGCGGACCCGGGGGACTCCTTCCGGCGGGCATGCAACCATTACGACCCAGTCCACGACCTGTCGAGTCTGCAACGCTCGGCCGAGGGTCGTCACCTTCGAGAAGGGTTTCGGCTCGCCGTCATCGAGAATTGTGACCTCCGTCTTCGCAATCCGCGGCTCGCTCACAAGGAGCTCGGGAAGCGGCACATCGATGATCGCCTGGCCGGGCTGGAGCCCCGCGCGCTGGGCGATGCGATCCTCCATGCGCCGTCGCTGATCCGGATCCTTGAACGATGCGAGTAGCTCCCGCGCGCGGTCCGTGACGTCTTCCTTGCCGTACGCAACGACACGCTTGTACAGTTTGCGGTACTTGAGCCTCAGGGCGATTTCCCTCTGGAACGGTCCCTGCTGAAGGAGCCAGGTGAGCAGCTCGTGGTCCACCATCTTCTGGACCTCCGCGATGGGCGTGTCGGATCGCTCCACGGCCCGGGAGATCATCTGTTCCGCGATTCGGACGGTCTTGTGGAAGTAGACCGAGGAATACATGAGGCCGCGAGCGACGAGCATCCCTTCGAGGGCAGGAAGCCCTTTCCGGTCCAAGGCGAGACCGCCGCGGTAAAGCGCAATCGTCTGGAGGATCCGCGGAAAGTCGACCTTTCCCATCGTCGTGCCTGTGTAGTGCGCGTCGCGCATGAGGTAGTCAATCTGGTCCGCATCCATCGGGCTGTGGATAATCTGCGCGAGGTACCGCCGTTCCTGTTTCCGCCCGGGCAAGAGGAAGCTCGTGCCTTCCTCCGCGGGCCCGCGGATCAGGGCCGCGACGGTCCGCGGGCCGACTCCATGCCTGTGGAGGACCTCGTGAATCCTCGGCACGTCGGGGAAGGCTCGGCGATCCTCCGGAGAGACGTTGTCGTCCTCTCCCGTGATGATGCGTTGGGTGAGGTGCATGTGATCCACGGCGAGCTCGCGGCTCAGGACGTGCTCGAGGGTGTGGGAGTATGGTCCGTGGCCGACATCATGGAGGAGCCCCGCCGCCTGGACGAGCTTGCGCTCGTCCTCAGGGAGGCCCAAGGCCTTCGCCATCTCGCCGGCCACGTGGCTCACGCCGAGGCAGTGCTCCACGCGGGAGTGGTTCGCACCCGGGAAGACGAGGTACGTGAGGCCGAGCTGGCGAATCGAGTTGAGCCGCTGGATCTCAAGCGTCTCCAAGAGGTCTTGAATGAGAGGTTCGAGGCGGACGGTGCCATGCACCGTGTCCGTTATCACCTTCGAGCCGAGCATCCCGCGCGCAAGTCCCTCGTCGGGATAAATACGTTCCCCGTGCACGTACGCGGCGAAGCTCCCGCGAAAAGGTTCAATTACCAAGGGTCGGATGGGTCGAGGGCCGCCGGGGTGACAGAGCGGCTAATGTGACCGACTGCAGATCGGTTTCCAGAGGGTTCGACTCCCTCCCCCGGCACTCTGGTTTCCCTGGGAACCAGGGGGCGCGGCACGTTCTTATAGCGAGCCTCAGTTCGTGACTGAAGGGGAGGCGCGGGGTGCGCTACTTCAACAACATCCTTGAGACGATCGGCAACACGCCGCTCGTGAAGCTCCCAAAGGTCGCGGCGGACGTGAATCCGCTCTTCCTCGCGAAGCTCGAGATGTTCAATCCGGGTGGCTCGGTCAAAGACCGCATCGGGCAGATGATGATCGAGGACGCAGAGAAGAAGGGGCTCCTCAGGCCCGGGGGCACGATCATCGAACCCACGAGCGGAAACACGGGAATGGGGCTCGCGATGGTCGGGGCGATCAAGGGCTACCGGCTCGTCTTTACGATCCCCGATAAGATGAGCCGCGAGAAGCTCGACATGCTCAAGGCCTTCGGCGCCCGCGTCGTGGTCACGCCCACGGCGGTGCCGCCGGAGCACCCGGAATCCTACTACAAGGTCGCGGAAAAGATCCATCGGGAGACACCGAATTCGGTCCTCCCGAACCAGTACGCGAATCAGGCGAACCCGCGAGCGCATTACGAGACCACAGGCCCGGAAATCTGGCGGGACACGGACGGCAAGGTCACCCACTTCGTCTGCGGCATGGGCACAGGCGGGACGATCAGCGGGGTGGGCAAGTTCCTCAAGGAGAAGAACCCGCACGTCAAGATCATCGGCGTGGACCCCCTGGGGTCGATCTTGAAGGACTCCTTTTACAAGAAGGAGCGAGTGCAAGGCCATCCATACAAGATCGAGGGCATCGGGGAAGACTTCGTCCCCACGACGACGTGGTTCGAATACGTCGACGCGATCGAGAAGGTAAGCGACAAGGAGGCGTACCTGATGACGCGCCGCCTCGCGCGGGAGGAAGGAATCCTCGCGGGCAGCTCCAGCGGTGCCGCTCTTGTCGGCGCACTCCGAGTCGCTCAAGGCCTCGGGAAGGGCGATGTCCTGGTCGTCCTCTTGCCGGACACGGGCCTGCGGTATCTGTCCAAGGCCCACAACGAAGAGTGGCTGAAGGAGCAGGGCTACCTCGAGGAGCCCCTGGCGCCGATCGTTTCCATCCTGCGGGCGAAGGAGAAGCGATTCCCCGGAGTAATCACGGTCGACATCGCCGCCAAGGTGCGCGAGGCCGTGGACCTCATGCGCCAATACGACGTCTCCCAGCTTCCCGTGATGGATGTGGGGATCATGGTGGGCAGCCTCCGCGAGGAGGTCCTCATGAAGGCCCTCCTCGAGGACCCGAAGCTCTACGACGACCATGTGGGTAAGGTCATGGAGAGACCGTTCCCCTTGGTCGAGCCCGGGGCCGACCTGGATCGAATCTACAAGCTCCTTCTCCGGGAGACGCCCGCCGTGGTCGTCGGGACAGAGACGCGCCTTGAGGGCATCATTACCCGGATTGACGTCATCGACTATCTCGCCGGACGCATCTGATCCCTTCGGAAACCTTTTACGACCGGGTTGCACGTCCCACCCTGGCGATTCGATGCGCTTTGCCACGAAGACGATCCACGCCGGTCAGGAGCCCGAGCCAACCACGGGCGCGGTCACCCCGCCCATCTACATGACTTCCACCTACTCCCAGCGGGAACAGTCCGAACTCACGTACGCCCGCGGCCAGAATCCGACCCGAGCGAGGCTCCAAGAGAACCTGGCGGCTCTGGAAGACGCGAAACACGCCCTTGCCTTCTCCAGCGGGATGGGTGCGATCACCACGGCCCTGACCCTTCTGAAGAAGGGAGACCACGTGATCGTCACGGACGATTGCTACGGCGGCGTCTACCGCATCTTCACGCGCTTCATGTCCGCGTACGGCATCGAATCGACCTTCATGGACCTCCGGGACCTCGTCGACGTGGAGGACTCTTTCCGCCCTGAAACGCGGATGCTCTGGATGGAGTCGCCCACGAACCCGCTGATGAAGGTCGCGGACCTCCGCGAGCTCGCGGTAATCACGAAGGCCCACGACGCCCTGAGCGTCTGCGACAACACGTTCGCGTCGCCCGCCCTGCAGAACCCCCTGAAGCTCGGCGTCGACCTTGTCGTGCACTCGATGACGAAATACCTTGGCGGCCACGCGGACGTCCTCGGCGGTGCCCTCGTGATGAACCGTGAGGACCTCTTCGACAGGTTGAGGTTCGCCCAGAACGCCCTCGGCGCGGTGCCGAGCCCCTTTGACGCATGGCTCATCCTCCGCGGGATCAAGACCCTCTCCGTCCGGATGGAGAAGCACTGCGACAACGCGGAGCGGCTCGCAGCGTTCCTCAAGGCCCATTCCGCGGTTGCGAAGGTCCACTACCCCGGCCTACCCGACGACCCCGGCCACGCCGTAGCGAAGAAACAGATGCGGCGCTTCGGCGGCATGCTCAGCTTCGAAGTCCAAGATCCGAAGGGCCTCATGGACCGCCTCAAGCGGCTTGAGGTGATCATCCTCGCGGAGAGCCTCGGCGGGGTCGAGTCCCTCATCGAGGTGCCCGCGACGATGACCCACAAGAGCGTGCCCGTCGAACAGCAGAAGAAGCAGGGGATTACGGAAGGCCTCGTCCGGTTCTCCGTGGGCATCGAGGACGCCGAGGACCTCATCGATGATATACGGCGTGCTCTGAGCTGAGTCGGTATCGAGGCGTCCTGGCGAGGGCCCATCCCCGAGTCGGCATGGGCTCCGGGGCCGGCTCTCCGATCGTCATCGCCGTCGCGATGAGCACGTACCCGAGGCAGGAGGCCGCCGGCAGGAGTCCCTGTCCTGCGCTCCAGGACCGCACAAAGATCATCGGGTCGGGATTCTGGAGGATGACGATGGTCGTGACCGCGGCCACCGCGAACATGAGGGCCGCGCCCGTCTTCGCGAGACGCCGGCCCCACGCGTCCAAGTAGTTCGCGACGCGACCGAAGACGATCCCATGGAGGGCGAGGATCGGGACGAAAGTCCAGGCGAGGAAGGGCCACGCGCTCACGTAGAGGACGAGCAGCCACGCGAGCGTGTCCCCGGGCATGCTGTAGCGGAGGGGCAGGATCACGACAGCCGCAAGGATGAGGAGGAGGGTCAGGAGGAATGCACGCCACGCGATGACGGGGTTCCCGTCCTCGGGCCTCTGGCGCTTGAGGGCCTTGAGGCCGGCCCACAGGCTCGGCCATGCAGCGCAGCTCGTCAGGACGGCGAGCCACGCGAGGAAGAGGTCCGGGAAGAACACGCCGACATTCGGAATCCAGAAGACCGTGCCCTCGGTCGCGAAGGAGAGCCAGTAGAGGACCCCGCCGATGCCGAGGAAGAGGGCGGCTCGATGGAGTTCCCGGGGCCAAGAGGCAGATGGAGGAGGTGCCCGCCGGGAGGGGGGAGGTCCCGTCATGGGCGTGTCGCACATCGGGGACTCGACGACATAAGTCCTTTGTCAAACGGTGCGACGCAGTGGCAAAGCCTCACGGCCGGCGGCCGCCGCGGGCAACCCAGGCATCCTGGGAAAAACTGATTGCCAGGAGAAGGAAGCCCGCACCCACGAGGAGGAGTTGGGCGGAGAAGAGCGGGCTCTCGAGGGCCGCGCGTGCATCCACGAGGGACCAGCCTACGGAGAACACCGCGGCGGAGAGGACGAAACCCGAGCCCGTCGCGCCGAGGACGGCCATGCGTTCTGAGGCGAGCTCGCGTGCGGCGGTCACGAGGCCGATTGCCGCGACCCCGGAGGGCGGCGCCCAGAACAATGGTAGGGAGGGGATGAGGACGATCGGCGTGCTGGGGAGGGCCAGGATCGCCCACCCCGCGGACGCGAGGGCGGCGAGGGGAAGGAACAGGGCGAGGGCGGCGAGGAGGGACCCCCGTGCGGCGGCGGCGAACTCACTCAGGGGAAAGGCATGGCCCAGGGCCCGACCGCTGAGCGCGCCTTCGGAGAGGCCAAGGACGAGGAGGAGGGACGCGAGGATGAGCCCCGACAGGAAGCCAACAGGTTGCGCGGCCAGGAGGAGCTTCGCGAGTGAGAGGAGGAGCGCGCCGCTGGCGAGGAACACGGATGCGAGGAAGAAACGCGACCGCGTCGCGATGCGCACCGCCTCCAACGTCTTCCCCGCAGGCGCGAGCGGGATGGACACGGACGCCCCCATGGCCCTCGCCGCACTTAAGCGCGCCCCGCCACCGCGTCTCCCCGCGAACCTTAATAGCGGTCCCCTTCATGGGTGCCGCGCGATGCCGATCCGGGTCTACAATACCCTCTCGCGGATGAAGGAAGAGTTCGTCCCGCTCCACGGTCGGCGGGTGTCGATGTTCGTCTGCGGCCTCACCCCGCAGGACCAGACCCATCTAGGCCATGCGAAGACGTACGTCACCTTCGACGTCGTCGCGCGGTTCCTGCGGCACAAGGGCTATCAGGTCCTCTACCTGCAGAACGTCACGGACATCGAAGACCGGATCATCACCAAGATGCAGGAAACGGGACTGGACTGGAAGGCCATCGTCGAGCGCTATTTCGCCGAGTACCTCGGCGTCATGGCGAAGCTCGCGTGCACCTCCGTGGACGTCTACGCCTACGCGACGGACTACATCCCGGAGATCCTCGTCCAGATCCAGGGCCTGATCGACCGCGGCTATGCCTACGTGGCGAAGGACGGGAGCGTGTACTACGACACGACGAAGTTCCCGGACTGGGGGAAGCTCAGCGGTCAGAAGGTCGAGGAGCTGCGACCGGGGGCCCGCGTCGCCGTAGACGAGAACAAACGGGACCCCGCCGACTTCGCCCTCTGGAAGGCGCAGAAGCCAGGAGAGCCCACCTGGGACAGCCCGTGGGGCAAGGGCCGCCCCGGCTGGCACATCGAGGACACCGCGATCACGATCCATCACTTCGGCCCCCAGTATGACATCCACGGCGGCGGCGTCGAGCTCGCCTTTCCGCATCATGAGGCAGAGGTCGCGCAGGCGGAGGCCTTCACGGGGACGAAGCCGTTCGTGAAGTATTGGCTCCACGGCGGCATGCTCATGGTGAAGGGGGAGGAGATGCACAAGTCCCTCGGCAACTTCTGGACCGTCTCGGACGCCCTGAGTCGCTGGGAGCCCGAAGTCCTCCGGTTCTTCTTCCTCAACGCCCACTATCGCTCTCCGGCCGATTTCACGTCGGAGGCGATGGACGAGGCCGGACGGTCGTACGACCGGCTCCGCGAGACCGTGCGGACTCTCGAGGCGGAGCGACGACGGGCGCACCCCACGGGAAGAGCGGATGCGAGCCTGAGGACCGCGACCGCACGGGCCCTCGAGGCGTTCGATGCGGCGATGTCCGACGACTTCAACACGCGGGGAGCCCTCGCAATCGTTTTCGAGTTCGCACGCGAGGCGAACCGGGCCGTCGAAACGGGCGCGGGAAAAGCCGCGTTGGACGAGGCCGTGCAAGCCTTCGAAACCTTCGGCAAGGTCCTCGGCCTCTTCGCCGGACCGTCCGTGGAGGCAGGCCTCGCGGAAGACGTGATGGACCTCGTGATCGCCCTCCGCGAGGACGCGCGGAAACGCAAGGACTTCACGACCGCGGACCGCATCCGCGAGGACCTCGCGGCCCTCGGCATCGTCCTCGAGGACACCCGCGACGGGGTGCGGTGGAAGCGAAAGTGAGGCCCGGGGAATGGCCCGTCGAGGGGCCCTTCGAGAGTGGTCTCTAATTTGAGAACAACCGGGCTCCTCGGGCCGTGCTACAGTATTTAAGTAATCGGCCCTCGAATGGCTCCCTTCGAAAACCTCGTTTTTCTCCATAGAAACTGCCTGGGAACGTTTATAAATGCCCGAGGCATACTGCGGACGTCCCGAGGGATGGGGTTCAGAGGTCCACTAGGAGCACGTCTGAGAAGGTTGCGAAGTAGATGGCAGAAGAGGTCACCGAGCCGCAGGAAACACCGGCATACGATGCGCAGCAGATTCAGGTCCTCGAGGGCCTCCAAGCCGTCCGGAAGCGCCCCGCAATGTACGTCGGGAGCGTCGACGCGCGCGGGCTCCACCACCTCGTCCACGAGGTCGTCGACAATTCAATCGACGAGGCGATGGCGGGCGTCTGCAAGAACATCCAAGTCGCACTGAACCCGGACGGATCCGTCACGGTCGCCGACGACGGGCGGGGGATTCCCGTCGATGTGCACCCGAAATACGGCGTTCCCGGCGTGGAGCTCGTCCTCTCGCGGATGCACAGCGGTGGGAAGTTCGAGCACAAGATGTACCGCGTCTCCGGGGGATTGCACGGCGTGGGCCTGTCCGTCGTCAACGGCCTGAGCGAGTGGCTCGAAGTCCGGGTGCTCCGCGACGGTCAAGACCATCGGATGCGCTTCGAGCGCGGAGTGAAGGCCACGGACCTCGAAGTCACCGCGCCCGCGGAGGGCGTAGGGACGATCATCACCTTCAAGCCCGACCCGCAAATCTTCGAGACCGTCGAGTTCGACTACGACAGCCTCGCCGGGCGCCTCCGGGAACTCGCCTTCCTGAACGCGGGCCTGCGGATCATCATCGTCGACAAAGCCCACAACCGCGGAGACGTGTTCCAATTCCAGGGCGGCATCTCCGAGTACGTCAAGTGGATCAATCGGGCGAAAACGCCGCTCCATGCGGACCCGATCACCTTCACGAAACAATCGAACGGGACCCTTGTCGAAGTCGCGATGCAGTATCACGACGGGTACAACGAGTCGATCTTCACGTTCGTGAACAACATCGACACCGTGGAAGGAGGCACCCACCTCGTCGGCTTCAAGGCGGGCCTCGCCCGCGCATTCAACTTCTACGCGAAGGAGAACAAGTTCCTGAAGCAGGGCGAGTCCCTGGAGGGCGACGATGTCCGCGAGGGGCTCACCGCGATCCTGAGCGTGAAGACCCCCGACCCTCAGTTCGAGGGCCAGACGAAGATGAAGCTCGGCAACTCGGAGATCAAGGGAATCGTCGAATCGGCGATGTACGAGAAGCTCACGGAGTTCTTCCTCGAGAATCCGAAGGTCGCGGAGACATGCATCGGGAAGGCCGTGCTCGCGTCCCAGGCTCGGGAGGCCGCGCGCAAGGCGAGGGAGCTCACGCGACGAAAGGGCCTCCTCGAAGGGTTCAACCTCCCGGGCAAGCTGGCGGACTGCCAGGAGCGGGACCCCGCGAAGTCCGAGCTCTTCATCGTCGAAGGCCCTTCTGCGGGCGGCTCCGCCAAGCAGGGCCGTCGGCGGGAGTTCCAGGCCGTCCTGCCCCTCCGAGGGAAGATCCTCAACGTGGAGAAGGCCCGGCTGGACCAGATGCTCAAGAACGAGGAAATCCGGACGCTAATCACCGCGATCGGCGCGGGAGTCGGCGAGGATTTCAACCTCGCGAAGGCGCGCTACCACAAGTGTGTGGCCCTCGCCGACGCCGACGTCGACGGCCAGCACATCACGACCCTCCTGCTCACCCTGTTCTTCCGTTACATGCGACCGCTCATCGACGCGGGATACGTCTACATCGCCCAGCCGCCCCTGTACAAGATCAAGAAAGGGAAGGACGTCGTCTACGCGTACACGGAGAAGCAACGGATGGGTCTCGGGAAGGAACTTGGGGAGAAAGGCGTCGTCTACCAGCGGTACAAGGGCCTCGGGGAAATGAACGCGGACGAGCTCTGGGAGACCACGATGGACCCGGAGCGGCGCGTCCTCAAGCAGGTCACGATCGAGGATGCGGCCGCCGCAGACGCGCTCTTCTCCCTGCTCATGGGCGAGGCGGTCGAACCGCGTAGACAATACATCGTGGATCACTCCAGGGAAGTCGTGAACCTGGACATCTAGGGGGGACGATGCCGGAGGAAGCGCAGGAGCCGCAGCGGCGCGTGGTCCCCCAGACCATCGAGGACGAGATGTCCCGCTCGTACATCGATTACGCGATGTCCGTGATCGTCGGCCGGGCCCTCCCGGACGTGCGGGACGGACTGAAGCCGGTCCAGCGTCGAATCCTCCATGGGATGAACGAACTCGGGATGAGTTCGGGATCCCAGCCCAAGAAGTCCGCCCGAGTCGTCGGAGAGATCCTGGGGAAATTCCATCCCCACGGGGACATCGCGGTCTACGATGCCCTCGCGCGGATGGTCCAGGACTTCTCCCTTCGCTACCCCCTCGTTGACGGCCAGGGGAACTGGGGGAGCACGGAGGACGAGCCCGCGGCGATGCGGTACACGGAATGCCGCCTCGCGAAGACCGCGGAGGCCATGCTTCAGGACATCGAGAAGGAGACCGTCGACTGGATGGACAACTTCGACGGCACCCTCAAGGAGCCCACCGTGCTCCCAGGGATGTTCCCGAACCTCCTCGTGAACGGCTCGAGCGGGATCGCGGTCGGCATGGCGACGAACATCCCGCCCCACAACCTGAGCGAGGTCGTGGACGCCCTGACGATCCTCATCGACCGCCCGAACGCGGAGCTGAGGGATCTCTACAACCCGGAGACCGGGCCGGTCCGGGGACCGGACTTCCCCACCGGCGGAATCCTCTACGGCGTCGATGGGCTCGTGGAGGCCTACACGACGGGTCGGGGACTCCTCCGCATCCGAGCGAGGGCGCACTTCGAAGAGGCGGGGCACGACAAAGCGCGCATCGTGATCACGGAAATCCCCTACATGGTCAACAAGGCGGCCCTTGTGGAGTCCATCGCGCTCCTCGTGAAGTCAAAGAAAATCGACGGTGTCACGGACCTGCGGGACGAGAGCGACCGGGAGGGCATGCGGATCGTCCTCGAGCTCAAGCGCGACGCGGTTGAGGACGTCGTCCTGAACCAGCTCTACCACCATACACAGATGGAGCAAACCTTCGGGGTGATCAACCTCGCCATTGTGGACGGCAAACCGCGGTATCTCTCCCTCAAGGAGGAACTGCAGTGCTACATCGATCACCGCATCCAGGTCGTCCGGAGGCGGACGGAGTTCGACCTGAGGAAGGCCCGGGAGCGCATGCACATCGTCGAGGGCCTGATCACCGCGGTGGACCACCTCGATGAGGTGATCCGGCTCATCCGTCACTCCCAGACGGTCGAGGAGGCCCGGAGCGGGCTCATGAGCCGCTACCTGCTGAGCGAGGCCCAGGCGAACGCGATCCTTTCGATGACATTGCGGCAGCTCACGGGATTGGAAATCGAGAAGCTGCGGGAGGAGCAACGAGACCTGGCGAACCGGATCGACGAGCTGGAAGCGATCCTCGCTTCCCAGGAGCGAATCCTGGGAATCATCAAGGACGAGCTGCGGGGGATGAAGGAGAAGTTCGGCGACGGGCGCCGGACGACCGTGGAGGTCCAGGCCTACGACATGGAGGTTGAGGACCTGATCCCCGAGGAGGATGTCGTCGTCACGATCACGAACACCGGCTACATCAAGCGAATCCCCGTCCAGACGTACCGCACGCAGCGCCGGGGCGGCAAGGGCGTCACGGGGATGGAGACGAAGGAGGAGGACTACGTCGTCAACCTGTTCATCGCCTCGACCCACGACTACATCCTGTTCGTCTCGAGCGAGGGTCAGTGCTACTGGCTCAAGACGTACAAGATTCCCGTCGGGAGCCGCTATTCGAAAGGGAAGCCCATCGTGAACCTCTTGCCGCGCCTCGACCCCGGCGAGAAGATCCAGGACATGATCCCGGTGCGGGAGTTCGATCCACTTAGGACGATCGTCTTCGCGACGAAGCTCGGCGTGATCAAGCAGACCCGCCTCGACGCGTTCAAGCGGCCGAACATCCGCGGAATCCGCGCCATCGCCCTCCGGGATGGCGACGAGCTCGTGGAGGCGCGTTTGGCAGACGGAGACGAGGAGGTGATCCTCGCCTCCGCGAAGGGGTACGCGAACCGCTTCGCGCTGAAGGAGGTGCGGGTCATGGGCCGGTCCGCGGCGGGCGTCCGCGGCATGCGGCTTCGATCAGGAGACGCCGTGGTCTCCATGGCCCTCGCGCGGAGCGTGGAAACGGAACTCCTCACAATGCTCCGGAGCGGGTTCGGGAAGCGAACGAAAGTCGGCGAATACCGGAAGACGCGCCGCGGGAGCCAAGGTGTCGTCACGACGAACATGAAGGTCGCCCAGAGCCCTGTCGTCATGGTCCTTGAGGTCGAGCCGGACGACGAGCTCCTCGTGACCACGGAACGCGGCATCATCATCCGCTGTCCCGTGAAGGACGTCCGCGAGACCGGCCGTGCCGCGAAGGGCGTCCGCATCCAGAAACTCGCGGAGGGGGACAAGGTCACCGCGATCGTGCGCCTGGTGACGAGCGAGGAGGAAGCGAAGGCCATCGGGGAGACGCCTGGCGCACCGCCGGACGAGTCCCCGTCCGAGGGCTAGTCCATCTCGGAGAAGTCGACGTCGATCCCGATTCCGGGTTTCTTCGGCGCGACGAGCTCGCCGTGTTCGAACACCAAGCCGGACGTCGGGTCCCTCGCGAGATTGAAGTGGCTGTCGAGGTCCAGCCACCGAACGTTCTTCTGGGCCAAGGCGAAATGGAGTCCCGCGGCGATGGAGAGCTGCGGCTCGCCCATGCAGCCCACCATCGTCGGATAGCCCGCGGTCTCGCATATCGTGTTCACATCGATGGCCCGGGCGATCCCTCCGTGCTTCATGAGCTTCAGGTTCACTGCGTGGGCCGCGTTGCTCCAGCGGAGCTTTTTCACGTCATCCGGCGTGAGAACCATCTCGTCCGCCATGATGGGAATCGGGGAGGATTCCCGTAGGGTGCGCATGCCCTCGTAGTCCGTCGCGGAAACGGGTTGCTCGAACAAGGCCACGTTCAGGTCTCGAGCGGCGCGGGCGAAGTGAAGGGCCTGGGTCCACGTGTAGCCCTGGTTCCCATCCACGCGCAGCTCGACCCCCGGACCGACGGCCCCGCGAATCGCCCGCAGACGTTCGAGGTCCGCGCGGGGATCCGTCCCCACCTTGATCTTAAGGGATCGGAAGCCCTGGCCCGTCCATCGATGGGCGCGTTCCACCGCATCCGCGATGCCCATGATCCCAATCGTCATGTCTGTGGCCATGCGGTCCCGCGTCCCTCCGAGGTACGCGTACAGAGGCTGACCCGCAACCTGGGCTGCGAGATCGTGCATCGCGATGTCAATCGCGGCTTTCGCTGCGGGATTCCCCGGGAGGACGGTGTCCATCCGGTCCGTTGCCTCCCGCGGGTTGCGGAAGTCGTAGCCCTCGAGGCCCGCCGCGAGGGTCTTCACCGCACTCTGCATCGTCGTGAGGGTCTCCTTCGTCACCTCGCTCGGTGCCCCGCACCCCGTGCCGGCGAGTCCACCGGAGTGAATGCTCACGAAGAGGTTCTCCGCGACGTCGGAGGACCCGCGGGCGATTGTGAAGCGTTCCTTGCGGGGGATCGATGCCGGCACATACTCGATGAGGTCGATCCGCATCTCCCGCCCCCAGAGCCGGGGAGCGATATCAAGATAGCTCATCGCCCATGGGTTCGTGGCCGGGCCCGCGCCCGAGCCTGTTCCACGACGACCGTTCGGTAGTGGCGGCAGAACGGGGTGAAGGAACAGCGGTCGCACCGCGGTCCAATGGGCTTGCAGAGGTCCTTGCCAAAGCGGATGAAGAGCTCGTTCACGTGGAGCCACCACTCCTTCGGCACGGTGCGCATGAGGGCCCGTTCCGTCGCCTCCGGCGTCTTCGCGGTCACGAGGCCGAGGCGGTTGGACACGCGGTGCACATGGGTGTCCACGGGAATCCGCGGGTCCCCGAAGCCGTAGACGAGGACGCAGTTCGCGGTCTTGGGGCCCACCTGGGGGAGTTCGAGGAGCCGATCATAGGACCTCGGCACCTCACCCCGGTAGCGGTCGAGGAGGACCTGGCTCACCCTCCGTATCTGGAGGGCCTTCTGGCGGTAGAAGCCCACGGGCCGGATGAGCCGCTCCAGCTCGGCCACGGGGGCTGCTGCGATCGCCTGGGCCGTGTCGTGCGCCGCAAAGAGCTGGTGCGAGGCCTTCTCTGTCATCTCGTCCCGCGTGCGCTGGGAGAGGATCGTGGAGATGAGGACCTGGAACGGGTCTTCCGTCTCCGCCGTGATCTTCGCGAGGGCGGTCTCGCCTCCGCGGAGGTCCCCCTCCGGGAGGTACCGCTTCGACAAGTCCCGCATGATGGACTCGATGCGCTTACGGGTGCGCGCCGAGGTGCTCAAGGGCCTCCCCCGCAGTGTAGATGGATCCGGTGATGAGGATGACGTCGTCCGCGGTAGCGGCTGCGAGGGCCGCGTCCACGGCGGAGGCCACGGAGGGGGCGATGGCGACCGGGGCGTGGACTCGGAACGCGGAGGCGACTTCCTCGGGCGTGTAGGCCCGGTGGCTCTTCGGTCGACAGGCGAAGACACGAGCGGCGAGGGGGCCGAGGGCGGAGGCCATCCGCCGTAGGTCCTTGTCGCTGAGAATCCCTGTCACCAGGAGGCACTTGCGGTCCGCGAAGACCTCTCGGTAGGCAGACCACACAGCCTCCGCCGCGGGGCCGTTGTGGGCCCCGTCGACGAGGACGACAGGGTGCTGTCGCAGGACCTGGAATCGCGCCGGCCACCGAGTCTCGCTGATGCCGTCCACGATGGCCCCGTCCGGCACCGCGATTCCCGCCTTCCGCAGTTCCCAGCAGGCCGCCACCGCCAGGCCGACGTTCTCGACCTGGAAGGAGCCCAGAAGAGGCGTGTGCACGTCGAGCCGCCCGGCTTCGCTTTCCACGCGGACATGCTGACCTCCGAGATCGCCGGATCGCCGCTCGACATGGATGTCGCGGCCGACGACCGTCAGGGGCGCGTGGACATCGCGGCATCGCTCCTCGATCACAGGGAGGGCCTCCTGTTCCACGGTCACCGCCCGCGAGATGGCCTTGATGATCCCGGATTTCTCCCGGGCGATCCGATCCACGGTCCGCCCAAGGTGCTCCGTGTGCTCGAGGCCCACACGCGTGACGACGGAAACGCGCCCGTCGATGATGTTCGTCGCGTCCATGCGGCCGCCCATGCCCACCTCGACGACCGCAACGTCGACCGTGCGCTCCGCGAAGTACTCGAAGGCCATCGCCGTGGTCACCTCAAAGAAGGTCGGCCGGTAGATGGAGCGGTCCGCGACCATCGCCGCGATCGCAGGCTGCATTCCGGACCACAGTCGGAGGACGGCGTCGTCCGGGATGGGCGCCCCGTCCACCCGAATCCGTTCGTTGAAGCGGACGAGATGGGGCGACGTGTACAGGCCCACGCGGTACCCCGCCTTCCGCAGGACGGAGGCTGTGTAGGCGCAGACGGACCCTTTCCCGTTCGTCCCCGTAACGTGGACGGCCCTCAGCTCCCGCTGGGGGTCCCCGAGGAGGGCCAGGAGCTTCCGGATGTTATCGAGCCCAAGCTTGATCCCAATCCGCTCGAGGCGGTACAGTTGATCGAGGGTCCCCTCGTAGTCCATGGATGCGCCGGAAGGGAACGAGGGCGTTCGGTTAAAGGTTGGCAGCCCGCGGTCGATCCTGCCACCGCCGAAGGATGGATCGAGGCAATTCGCGGCGCGAAGACGCGGCAGGCGAACATCTCGCCGGTCATGAGGACGTGAAGTGCGCCGCCGGGTCTCGGAGCCCCTTAAAGGTCCCCGCGAGACCCAGCACCATATCTATATATCGAGCGGGACGAATCGGCGGACTCGATGCACCCGGCGGAGCGAATCCGTGGCCGCAAGAGCCTGAAGCTCCAGGGAAAGACGATCGTCCTCGGGGTAACGGGGAGCATCGCCGCCGTGGAATCGATCAAGCTCGCCCACGACCTCATCCGTCATGGAGCCGACGTCCATGCGGTCCTGTCGAAATCCGGGCAAGCAATCGTCCACCCGAACGCCCTCCAGTTCGCCACGGGCCACGCCGTCGTCACGGAGCTCACGGGGGAGATGGACTACCTGAAGATGTGTGGCCGCGATGGCATCGCGGACCTCCTGCTCATCGCGCCGTGCACGTCGAACACCCTCAGCAAGATCGCGAATGGAATCGACGATACGACCGTGACTACGTACGCGGCGAACGCCCTCGGCTCCGGCATCCCAATCATCCTCGCCCCCGCAGCCCACGAGACGATGGCGGACAGCCGGCCCGTTGTCGCGAACCTGAAGCGGCTCTTGGACCTCGGTGTGGAGGTCGTCGAGCCGAAGCGGGAGGAGGACAAGGCGAAGATGGCGGACATCGACGCGATCGTCGCGCGAGTGATTCGCCGCCTTGGGCCGAAAGACCTCGCGGGGACGAAGGTCCTCGTGGTCCTCGGCGCCACGACGGAACCCATCGATGACGTCCGCCTCGTGACGAACCGATCCTCGGGGGCCACAGGCGTCGAACTCGCGAAGGCCGCCTTCGAGCACGGGGCCGACGTGGAGATGTGGCTCGGGCGGCACGAGGTGCCTGCGCCCCCCTGGATTCCCGGGAAGCGCTTCGCCACCACCGCGGACCTCGCGGCTCTCGCCGAGACGGCGGACGCGGACATCACGCTCGTCCCCGCCGCGGTCGCGGACTTCTCCCCGAAGAAGGCGAAGGGGAAGATCCCCACGCGGGAGGGAGCTGTCACGCTCGAACTCCAGCCGACGCCGAAAGTCCTCTCCACGCTCCGGAAAGGCACCCGGAAGGCTCTCGTCGGGTTCAAGGCCGAGGCCGGCGTGAGCAACGCCGAACTCAAGTCGAAGTCGATCGCCCTCTTGAAGGAGGCGAAGCTGGACCTCGTGGTCGCGAACGACGTATTGAAGATGAAGGGAGACGCGACCTCGATCACGATCTTCGACCGCAAGGGGCGCTCGGAGGCATTCGAGGGCTCCAAGGGCCTCGCGGCGGAGCGGATCTGGAGGGCCGTCCTCCATGGTGTCTCAGGGTGAGGCGTTCTGCCCCGGGCACGTCACCGCTTTCTTCGAAGTCTGTGAGGACGCGAATCCGCGGAAGAAGGGATCCCGGGGGGCGGGACTGTCCCTCACCCTGGGCGTGAAGACGACCGCCCGTGTCCGGGATGCTTCGATGCCCTCGATGGAGATCTTCGTGAACGAGAAGCGGAGGCGCGCCGAAGTCACGGAGCGCGCCGCCGTGAAGGTCCTGCAGGACCGACCCTATGAAGTGAAAATCCTCAGCGAATCCCCTCTGCCCGTGTCCCAAGGCTTCGGGGTGAGCTCCGCGGCGGCCCTGAGCACGGTCCTGGCCCTCGACGATGCCCTTGGACTTGGCATGAAACGGGAGGAGCTCGTGGCCCTCGCCCACGAGACGGACGTAGAGTGCGGAACGGGCCTCGGGGACGTCGTCCCGGCCTCGATGGGCGGGATGGACCTGCGGCTCCGGCCCGGCGCGCCCGGCTTCGCGGAGGTCCGGACATTCAAGGTGCGGAAGCCGCTGCTTCTCGCGACCGTCGGCCCGGAGATTCCCACGAGGTCGGTGATCCGTGATCCGACGAGGGTTGCTGCGATCAACCGAGTCGGCGGGGACTGCGTCGAGCAGTTCGCTTCGAATCCAACCTTCGAGAGGCTCTTTGACCTCGGGAACCGCTTCGCGGAGGACACGGGCCTCGCGAGCAAGACGATCCTCGAGGTCGTTCGCGGGAGCCGAATGTTCGGCCGGGCTTCGATGGCCATGCTCGGCAATTCCATCTTCGCGGACGGCACCCGACAGGAACTCGTGAGCCTCTTCTTGAAATTCGGGACAATCTCGCGGTGCGAGGTCGACAACGACGGCGCGCGGGTGATCTGAGTCACTCGCTCAGCGTGAAGAGCTGATCGTCTCCCTGAACATCGAAGAGGCCCATGCGCGCGCCTGCGTCGAGCCACCCATGGGCGTAGTTGATGTCGGCGAGCGCCTTCTCGAGTTCGCCCTTGTCACGAAAGTGCTTCGCGTCTTCGCAGTAGGCACGGGTCATTGACAGGAAGTCCTCGGCAATCTTGCGCAGATGGGACCGCGGAGGTGGAGCGATCTTCACTTTTGCCAACGCCTTCTCCGTGAGGGCGACGTCCTTCTCGACGAGGGCACGGAGGTCCACGGCAGGCGATGGGTCCCCCTCGCTAAATCCTTTCGCGGCCCTCAGTCCTCGATGATCTTCACGCTCTCGCCGCCGTGCTTCGTTTCCCGCGGCCGGACTTCGACCATCAAGGGCATCTGGAGGCCACCGCCTGTCATGATCGCCACGCCGATGGGCAGACGGGAGATTTCCTCCGCCATGGCCGTCGTCAGCCCCTCGACGCTCTGGACAATCGCCTTCAAGTCGTTGGGGTTCGTGACCTTCAGGATGATCTGGGTGTTGCACTGGCTCAGGACATTCTTGTCGACTTTCGCGGCGCGCTGCGTGATGATGATGAGCCCCAGCCCGAACTTGCGACCTTCCGAGGCGAGCGTGCGGAAGACCTTCGACGAGGCCACCTGACCCACCTGAGGGCAGAAGTTGTGGGCCTCCTCGACGACGAGCATCATCGGCGGTATCCGGCCGACCTTCCGGAGTTCAAACATCGCGGTGGCCAATCGGTTCACGACGAGCTCCTGGATATCCGGGGCGACGCCCTTGAGGTTCACAATCGTCGTCTTGCCCTTCACAACGAGCTCGTCGATCCGCGTCCCCTCCTGGGCGAAAATCTCGACCTCGCTGAGGTACTCGAGCTCGTCCATGAGGCTCGCGTTCGCGGGGTCCTCGTCCCGCTCGAGGACCCGGATGATATCGCGGATCGTGTAGTTCTTCGAGGCCTGGCGGAGAAGGTCGAGCGCCTTTCGCAGGGCCGTCAGATGGGTCCTCACCTTCCCCGAACCCGTCAGGGACAAGATGTCCCGCGCGTCGAGATTGCTCAGGGTGAACTTCAGCGGGCGAGCTCCGTGGTTCACCTTCGTGTCCGGGGAGAAGACCTGCAGGACCTCGGGATAGGATCGCGGCTCGACATGGAAGCGTTCCGCACCGGGTGGGACTTTTCCTTTCTCGGCGAGGGAGACGTATTCCCCATGGGGGTCGAGGATCACCGTGGTCACATGGTGCTTCATCAGCTCCTCGATGATGTCCCCGGCGACGTAGGACTTCCCGCCTCCCGTCTTCGCGATGATGGACACGTGTTTCTGGACCATCGCGTTGATATCGAGGTACACGGGAACGTCGTGCCCGGAGAGCAGGCCCACGTAGGCACCGTGCTTCTTGTCCTCCGCCAGGCCGATGACTTCCTTGATCACGTCCTTCTCCGCCCGATGGACGGCCTCCCCGGCGCGGAAGGGGGTCCGGGGCACTTGGAGGAGACCCCGGTCGTCTCGGTAGCCGATGACCGTCACCTGCACGGAAACGCGATCCTCGATGTCCACAGGCTCGCCATCTCCCATCTGGTGTGCGCGCTCCAGGGACAAGTCCGTCTTCCGTTCGATCTCGTCGACGCGGCCGAGGACCGTGCCGCAGGTCTCGTGTCTCACCTGGACGAACTCGTAGCGCTCCACCGGCTCGACGACGGAGCAGCGGAAGGTCGTGGGGCCGATGTCCCCGTAGATGACGCCGACGAAGCCATTGCCATGGTCAGCGGTCGGCCTGGAACGAGCGAGCGACTCCATGCGTGCATCCCATGGACGCAGCGTAAATCGGACGTGGAGATAAAAGGGTTTGTCCACGGGTCGTAGACTCGCTCCGCCGGCGAAGTGAGAATCGTACCTGATATTCTTGTACATCGCGTTCATCCAACCGAAGGGCGCTCGACGCCTTGTCCCATGGCGGCCCCAAGCGAACCCGCCCAACTCGAGGTTCTCTTCGGCCGCGCCTTCCTCCTCGCCCTCGAACGGGGGGAGTTGGAACGAGCGCAGGTCTTCGCGAGGGCGTTCCTGGCTCGTCACGTCCCCGCGAGCGACGTCACGGCCGGGCTCAACGCCGCCTGAATCCGGCGAGGCGCTTCTCGATGACGGAGACGGCCTCTTCGACGACCACGTCCTTGGGACGTGAGGCATCCAAGACCGCGAAGCGCTCCGATCTCGAGAGGCGGTCGTAGTTCGCCGCGACCTTCTTCAAGAACTCGGCATCCTCGAATCGGACGCGATCGGGGCGGTCCGCGATCCTCGAAAGGCCGGTGTCAGCGCTCACGCGGAGGAGCAGGGTGAGGTCGGGCGCGAGCAACCACGGCTCGCTGAGCGTGCGCAGGAACTCCAGGGGACGCGCGACGATTCCCTCGAGACGCGCTCCCTGGTACGCGTACGTCGAGTCGGCGTAGCGGTCGCAGAGGACGAGCTCGGAGTTTGCGAGATGCCTTCGGAGTTCCTCCTGGTGGACCGCGCGGTCGGCGAGGAACAGGAAGGCCTCCGCCAGGGGCCCGACGTCGTCCTTGTACGACCTCCGCACGGCATCCCCCAGCCAGGAGCGCGTCGGCTCCCCCGTCAAGAACACATGTTCGCCGCGGGACGCGAAGAGTTCCGCGACGCGGCGGCTGACGGTCGTCTTCCCCGACCCGTCGATCCCCTCGAAGGCCACAAAGCCCGCCAGCACGGTCGGCGGCAATGGGCCGAGGCTTGATTAAACCGTCGTGTCGCGATGGCGGGCCTGGCAGCGCACAAGTTTTTTATAGAATTCAGCGGCTCCGTGGCGCGTCACCATCGGGACGGGGGGCGGAGACCATTTCATTGAAGCTCAGGGTCGATACTCGGAAGCTCTCGCAGGGAGGGGACCGCGAGGGTCGCTGTCGGAAGTGCCATATGCGGCTCGTCCTACTCCCCGATGACCACCGCCAGGGATACTGTTTCGACTGCTACGACACCCTGGAAGTCCGGTCCCCGGCGCCGTACTAGTCCATCGCCCGCCCAAGGAGTTCCCGCTGCCGCGTCCGGCGCTGGCGTTTCCACCGCCTGACGTCCTCCTCAATCCAGGAATCCGGGCGGCCCTGGGCCCGCAACGCGTCCACGTTCGGCTCGTACACGATGTCCCAGAAGTGGAGGGCCCGTTCGACGTCCTCGGAGACATCCTCGACAGCGGGCCCCTTCTCCTCCTCGGCCTTCCCGCCAATCTCCCAGATCCACGCCTTCAGGTCTTCGAGGAGCTTCGACTTCGTGCGGCCCTCCCAGACGAGGGACGCATGGCGGAGGATATCCTTCTCCTGGTCCCGGTCGAAGACGGCGGTGACTTTCTCCGCCGGGCTCGCCCACAGAGGCCGGTCGAGGGTCCCCTTCCATCGCAGCCCATGCTTCGCGAGGATGCGCTTGAAGGCCTCCTTCTTCTCGGAGTACGCGTCCCCATCGAGGTCGAACCGGAACCGCATGGCGCCGCAGGACAGGGCGTTGGGAGCATTAACGATTTCGCGCCGTCGCGGTGCACATCAGCGTGCCGACTCCAAGAATCTCTCCTTCGAGCACGTCCCCGGCCCGGATGGGGCAAACCCCCGCGGGGGTTCCCGTCGCAATCACGTCGCCCTTCTCGAGGCTCATGATTCGGGACGCAGCGGCGATGAGCTGGGGAACCTTGAAGACCATCTGGCCCGTGTTCGAATCCTGCCGGACGACGCCGTTCACTCGGAGTCGGATCGGCAGGCGGTGGGGGTCGTGCACGCGGGACGCCGCCACGCCCTCGGAGATTGGGGCGAAGGTGTCGAAGCCCTTCGACGCGGTCCATGGCAAGCCATCCTGACGGGCCTTCGCTTGGAGATCCCGCGCAGTGATGTCGAAGAAGACCGCGTAGCCTGCCACGAACCCCATCGCCCTCTCTGTGGGGATGTGGTGCCCGCCGTGTTCCATGATCACGGCGAGCTCGGTCTCCGCCTCCACCCGAGTCGATTGTGAAGGGAGCAGAATCGTGCCGCCGCCGGGGAGGAGGGAAGACGTCGGCTTGAGGAAGAACAGCGGCTCGGAAGGGATTGGGGTGCTCATCTCCTTCGCATGGTCCGCGTAGTTCCGTGCGACGCAGAGGATTTTCGTCGTGTGGATGCGGCGGCCTCCGACGAGGATGACGCGGCTCATGGACTCACCTCGTCGGGCTCGGTGCGCGTTCGACGAGCTTGTAGCGAACGAGAGTGACCGCGACCACGGCGAACACGACGGCGGCTCCGAACCCTGCATACACGCCGACGTCACCGTACTCGCTTCGGTAGAGTTCCCCGAAGCTCGCGAGGAAGTTGTAGGTCGCATGCATGATGACGGCGACGAAGTAGTAGGGGAGAAAGGTGAAGCCGCGGGCGGAGAGCCAGCCGAGGGCCAAGCCGTAGCCGATGACTGCGGTCGCGCTCGCGTGCAGGAACGAGGAGGAGAAGGAACGGATCGCAATGATCAGCAGGGCGTCCTCGGGCCTCGCAAGGCCGTTGAAGAGGTTCTCCGTCGCGGAGAAGCCGAGGCCAACCGCGGCGCCGAAGATGAGGCCGTCGACGGGGGCTCGGACCGCGAGCCGACCCGTTCGCACGCTGAATGCCTTCGCCGCCTCCTCCACGGCCGGCGCAACGATGACCGCCGTGAGGACGATGACGGGATCGGAGAAGTGCTGGGAGAGGAAGTCCGTGAGCGGGGCGATCTGCTCCCCCGAAGCAATGAGCATGTACTCGAGGACGACAGCGATGAGGACGCTGATCACCGCGCCCCAGAGGAACGCCTTCAGGACTTTTCCCATGGGGGGGCGTCCCACGCGCTTCGTGTTGCGAATCCACCAGACGAAGAAGAGAGGGAGGGCGAAAGCGGAGACGACGAGGACGACCGCGTAGGTGACGGAGATGGATGCGGCCATGGTCCCGATCCGGCTCAGCGGTCCTCCGTACGAGCAACCTCGCCCTTGAGCTTCGCGTGGGCCGCGGCGAGGCGGGCGACGGGCACGCGGAAGGGCGAACATGATACGTAGTTCAGGCCGAGCTCGTGGCAGAGCTCGATGCTCGCGGGATCGCCCCCGTGTTCCCCACAGATGCCGACCTCGAGGGCGGGCCGGGCCTTCTTCCCCTTCCGGACGCACATGCGCATGAGTTCGCCGACGCCCTCGCGATCGAGGGACTGGAAGGGGTTCTGGGGAAGGACCTTCCGTTCCACGTAGTCGAGGAGGAACTTGCCCTCCGCGTCGTCGCGGCTGAAGCCGAAGGTCGTCTGAGTGAGGTCGTTCGTGCCGAAGGAGAAGAACTCTGCGTATCGCGCGATCTCGTCCGCGGTGAGCGCGGCCCTCGGAATCTCGATCATCGTCCCGAATTTGTAGTCCACCGTCAGGCCCTCGCGCTCCATGACCTTCTTCGCCTCCCCCTCGAGGGCGTCCCGCTGATCCTTGAGTTCGTTCACATGGCCAACGAGAGGGATCATGACTTCCGGATGAACGTCGACGCCCTCCTTCTTCAGAGTACACGCGGCCTCGAAGATCGCGCGGACCTGCATCTCCGTGATCTCCGGGAACGTGATGCCCAGGCGGCAGCCGCGGAGCCCGAGCATCGGGTTCGCCTCCCGCATCGCGCGGACCGCCGCGAGGAGCTTCTCCTTCTCTGGCAAGAGGGCCTCGATGCCGCGATCGAGGTCCCCGTCGCCGGCTTTCCGCACCTCCTCCACGAAGGCGCGATCATCCTCGGTCCTCGCCGAGCGGACGAGGAGGACGGAGTTGCCCCGAGCCATCGTGAGCTTAAGCGTCTGTGCCAGCAGGGTCTCGTGGTTCGGCAGGAACTCGTGGAGAGGCGGGTCGATGAGGCGAATGATTACGGGCAGCCCGGTCATCGCGCGAAGGATGCCAGCGAAATCCTCCTTCTGGAGCCTTCCGAGTTTCTCGAGGGATCCCAAGTACCGGAGGGACAAGTCTCGATACGTAGGCTCGACACGGGCGAGCTCCTTCTCGACGGCGGGCCTCTTCTCCGCCGCGGCGGACGCAACCGCCTCCCGCAGGGAACGGATCTGCGCGTTCACCTTGCGGTAGTCCGGCGCGGCGAGGATCATTTCGTGGACGATTGGGAGGCGGTCTGTCTCGAAGAACATGTGCTCTGTGCGGCACAGGCCGATGCCTTGGGCGCCGAACTTGCGGGCCCGCGCAGCATCCCGCGGGTAGTCGGCGTTGGCCCATACCTGGAGCCGGCGGGCCTCGTCGGCCCAGGCCAGAATCGTCTGCAGGTCCTCCTCCCGCTCGAACTCCGGCTCGACCGTTGGGATGCGGCCCTCCAAGACCTCGCCCGTGGTGCCGTCGATGGACAGGTAGTCGCCGCGCCGGATCACCTTGCCTTCCACGCGGAACTCCCCGGCGTCGTAGTCGATCCGGATCGCCTCGCAGCCCGCCACGCACGGCAGGCCGAGGCCCCGCGCGACAACTGCCGCGTGGCTCGTGGCACCGCCGTGGGCCGTGAGGATGCCCCGGGAGTATAGCATCCCGTGCACATCGTCGGGGGACGTCTCCACGCGGACGAGGATCACGGGCTTCTTCTCGTCCCGGCCGAGCGTCTCGGCCTCGTCCGGGTCGAGGACGACGATGCCCGTGGCCGCCCCGGGGGAGGCGTTGAGACCCTTCGCGAGGAAGCGTCCCTCCATGCGGGCCTTCTTCTTCGCCTCTTCGTCGAACCGCGGCAGGAGCAGATGCACGACGTGGGTCGGCTCGATGCGCAGCAGGGCCTCCTCCTTGCGGATGGAGCCCTCCTGGACCATATCCACCGCGATCTTCACTGCGGCCTGCGCGGTGCGTTTCGCCGTCCGCGTCTGCAGCATCCAAAGTTTCCCGTGCTCCACGGTGAACTCAACGTCCTGCACGTCCCGGAAGTGAGTCTCCAGGAGATTGGCCACACGCGAAAACTGCCCGTAGACCTCGGGGAGGACCTCCTGGAGCTCGCGGATTTTCAGGGGCGTCCGGATCCCCGCGACGACGTCCTCGCCTTGGGCGGTGGACAGATATTCCCCGTAGAGTTCCTTCTCCCCCGTACTCGGGTTGCGGGTGAAGGCGACGCCCGTGCCGCTATCGGCTCCCAGATTGCCGAAGACCATCGTCTGCACGTTCGCCGCCGTGCCGAGGTCGTGGGGGATCTTGTTGAAGTTGCGGTAGTCCACGGCGCGTTTGCCGTTCCAGGACCGGAAGACGGCCGCGATGGCCTCCCGGAGCTGCTCCTTCGGGTCCTGGGGGAACTCCTCGCCGAGTTCCTTGCGATAAAGCCCCTTGAACTCACGGACGATGCTTCGAACCATCTCCGCGGTCAGGTCCGTGTCCTTCTTCCCGACGGTCTTCCCCTTGAAGCCCTCGAGGATCGCTTCGAACTTGTGACCGTCGATGTCCTTCACGATTCGCGCGAACATGGAGAGGAGGCGCCGATAGGAGTCCCAGGCCCATCGCTCGTCCCCCGATTGCACGGCGAGGACCGCGACGGTCTCGTCGTTGAGGCCGACATTCAGGACCGTGTCCATCATGCCGGGCATGGAGAACTTCGCGCCGCTGCGCACGGAGACGAGCAGGGGATTCGACGCATCGCCGAACCTCTTGCCCGTCATCCCCTCGATGTTCGCAAGGGCCTCGCCGACCTGCTTCATCAGGCCGGGCGGGAACCGTCCGCTCCTCCCATACGCGAGGCACGCCTTCGTCGTAATCGTGAATCCGGGTGGCACGGGAAGCCCGAGCCGCGTCATCTCTGCGAGGCCGGCGCCCTTCCCCCCGAGGAGGTCGCGCATCGAGGCGTTGCCCTCGCCAAACAAGTACACGTACTTGGGCAGAACTCCACCCTGCAGAGCGTTGGATGCCTCTGGCTTATATAACGATTTGTCGGTCGGTTCGCCAGGTCGCGCTGCGCGGGTTCAGAAGCCCATCTGCCAAGCCTTGATGTCCGCCCGCTTCCGCTCGAGGAAGCGGTACACGGTCGCGTGCTCGCTTCCACGGAGGAGCATGACGACGGCTTCGCGGGCGATCGCCATTTCGAAAGTCGAGCCGAGGAGAGCGACTGTATGGCCATACACGGACACGTCCACGCCGGTGAGCTCCTCGATGAGCCGCCGGGTTTTCCCGCGGGTGCCGATGAGCCTCGCGCGGATCTGCTCGATTCGTGCCTTCGACTTTGCGAAGTCCTTGATGTCGAGGACCTCGAGGTAGACATCATCGTCGAGGAGGCGGAAGGCGCGGTCCTCCGAGAAACCCCGGCCGATTGCCTGGACGATGTCCCTCGCCTTGAGGGCCAGCACGGGGTCGGCGGCGCCTCGCTCGTCAATCGTGACCTCCCCCGTCGTGGACTCGACGTAGAGATGAACGCCGGTCGCTTCCTGGAGGCGCGATTTCGTGCCACCTTCGGGCCCGACGAGGACGCCGACGCGGTCCTGGGGAATCCGGGCGTAGAGCATGACGTCACCCTCCGAGGATACCCAGGAGGTCCTTGGGCGTCACGTTCACGCCCTTTCGGTGGAAGAACCGCGCAATGTTGGTCACATCCCGGTGGAACCACTCCACAGCCCGCGGATGGTCCAAGGGCACGGCCTGGCCGCAGTCAATGACGACCACACGGCCGTCCCAGAAGAGGAGGTTGTACTCGCTCATGTCCGCGTGGACGAGCCCGGACTTCCGGATCCGCCGCATGTTCTCGACGACGTCATCGTACACATCCGCAGGGTCTTCCAAGAGAACGTCCTTCAAGACGGGCGCAGGCCGGGTCTCGTCCCCGATGTACTCCATGACAAGGACGTTCGCCTCGACGCGCTCCGGCGTCGGCACGCGCACGCTCGCGTCGTGCATCCGGACGAGATTTTGGTACTCCTTCTGCGCCCAGGCGAAGATCGTCGGCTTCGTCGCTCGTTTCACACGCTTGAACCGAGTGTCACCTTCGATGTAGACCGCGATGTTCTTGAAGGTGGCCGTCGCGATGCGGTAGATCTTCACAGCCTTCGCCTTTCCGCTGTCCGAAGTCCCGTGGAAGACGCTCGCCTCCTTCCCCGTGCTCACGGGGTAGTCGAGGGTCGAAAGGGTCCCCTCGCTGATGAGGCCTTGGAGGACGAGGAGGCAAGCACGGTCGAAGACCTGATCGTACGTCTTCCTGGCGTCAGAGTCCTTCTCCCGAGTCCGCATCGCGTCAATCTGGGACTCCAAGAGGTGCAAGTGCCGTTCGTCGATCATGCCGCAAGAAGATATCGTACCGCCCGGTGCACTAAGAGCTTTGCGGGCCCTTCAGAAGATGTTGATGGACTTCGGGATGACGCCCCTCCGGCTTAGGTAGGAGGCCTCCGTCTTCGTGTACCGGTGGCGGATGTCGCACTTGTCGTCCTGGAAGGGCCACACCTTGACGACGAGGAGGTCTCCCTCGCGGATCCACATTCGTTTCTTCAGTTTCCCCGGGATCCGCCCGAGGCGGCTCTTTCCATCCGAGCACATCACTCGGATCCGGGAGGCGCCCAGGAGCTGGTCCGCGATCCCCATGATCTCGCCTTCCCGCAGGTGGGGCATGCGGACGCGGGTAATCTCTTCCTCGCTGGGCATCCGGCCGCGAAGATGCGGAGGGCCCCCTTAAACGTTTCCGGCCTGGTTTCCCCTACTCTTCGAGGTCGACCGCGCCGGCCTCGGGGGATGCGAGGTCCACCGGCGTCTCGTGCACGGGGACGTACGGATAGGGTTGGAGCGGGCTCTCGAAGAAGTCCCCGTCCACGATGTCGACGCCCTCGGGAAGCTCGTACTCCTGGTCGTTCACATGGCCGAACCAGTACACGACCGTCCCGTCGCCGAACATGTCGCTGTAGGGCCGCATCTGTTTCTTGACGTGCCGCCGAATCTCATAGGGATCGCCGAAGATTGCCTTGGACTCGATCCAGTATTTCTTGGAGCCGTTCAACTCGAGGGGCCGATGGAGGAGGACGTCCGGGGTCTTGTCGTACTTCGCCCGAAGGTCCTTTTCTGTTTCGTACTTCAGGCCGCGCGCATCCAGCCACGACTGGAGTTTCTTCTCGCCCCATCGGCCCCGAGCAAACTGGCGGGCACTCCCCACCGGGCTGTAGACGATATCCGTGGCGACGACCTCCGCGAGTTCCCGGCGCAGGCGTCGGTCGCGGACGTTGGGGACATCCCGGATCATCTTCCAGAACTGCTTCCGGGGGATCTTGCGCTGCTCGAGGACCATAAGGCTCGTCAGGATCGGCGGGAATTCGTACTTCTTCGCGATGGAGACGAGGCTGTCCCCCTGCTGCCACATCCACGCCAGGCGTTTCGCCTGGGCCTTCACACGGTAGAAGCGCTTCGTGGTGTCGCGGACGACTCGTTGCGTGTGAATGACCAGGAGGAGTTCCTTATCATAGCCGAAGTTCTCCCCAAGGAAGTCGATGTCCTCGGGCGTGGAGAGCCTACGATAGAGGTCTTGATACTGGCTCAGCTTCATCGATAAGGTCACAGGAAGTCACGCTGGAAAGGGGAGGGCTACGTCGTTCCCATCCAGGAGTCGCTACTTAAACATTTGCGGGTGACCGCCGTCATGGAGGGCTCCGAGGAACGGATAAATAGAACGGGGTGGATGGGAACGCGCTTGCCCCGCCGGTTGGACCCGTCCAAGATCATCAGCGACGCCGCATACCAAGCATACGAGCGGCGGCTGCTGCACCAGGTCACTTCCGCCGCGATGCCGAACCACGTGGCCATCATCATGGATGGGAACCGCCGGTTCGCGCGGGAGATCGGCTTGGGGAACGCCCTCGACGGGCACACGAAGGGGCGGGACAAACTCGAAGAGGTCCTCGAGTGGTGCCTCGAGGTCGGCGTGCACATCCTTACCGTCTATGCCTTCTCCACGGAGAACATCCGAAGGCCGAGCGAGGAAGTCCAGCACCTCATGCGGATCTTCGCGGAGAACTTCCGGAAGGTCGGCGACGACGCCCGCGTCCACCAGCACAAGATTAAGATCATGGTCTTCGGGGACCGGGACATCCTGCCGTCCGAGGTCCGCGAAGCAATCGAGTACGCGGAGGGTCGCACGAAGGACTACGGCGCGTACCGCTTCAATCTCGCCGTGGCCTACGGAGGGCGCGAGGAGATCCTCCAGGCGATCCGCGATGTCGTCAAGGATGCCCAAGCGGGCAAGGTCCGCGCGGACGACATCGACGAGAAGTTCTTCTCCCGGCGCCTCTACACCGCGGACCTTCCTGACCCCGATCTCGTGCTCCGGACGAGCGGCGAGGAGCGCATCTCCAACTTCCTCCTCTGGCAACTCGCCTACTCCGAGCTGTACTTCGTGGACGTCTACTGGCCGGGCTTCCGGAAGATCGACTTCCTCCGGGCCATCCGGTCGTACCAGCAGCGGTTGCGCCGGTATGGCGCATGACAGAGACCGCATCCCTTAAGACGCCCAGCCGTCTCCCGGCCACGGCATGAAAGGCGAGGTCGTCTACTACCGCATCTTCGACATCGGCGCCTCCGTAGACCTTGCGGAGATCAACCGGCGAGTGGACATGCCGTTCCTCGCGGGCCGAATCGTGTCCGAGCGCGCCGCACCAAGGTACGCGCGGGTTGCGGAGCCCCTCCTCGTTTCCGTGGATCAAAGGAACCTGGAGACGAACCTCGGTCCCCTGATGGCGACGATCGCCGTCAAGCTGTACGGCGTCGGCGCCCTCGCCGTCGTCCTTCGTGTGCCGTTCGAGGCGAACTCCCTCCGGGAACTGAAGCCCTTCGGGAACCTGCGGATCCGCGGCACGGATAAGGAAGAGACCCTCGACGGCTTCACGGCTCGGACCGCGGCCCGGATCGTCGAGGACCTCGTACCCTTCATGCACGATTCCTACGATGTCCGCGTGGAGCCGGAGCCCTACACCGTCTACTGCATCACGGTGTCGGAGCACCCCGTCCGCACATTCCAGGAGGACTGGCGGCGGGAGGTGACCGCGCTCCTCGCGGCGGACCCTCGGCCTGACGACATCAGCGAGGAGGAGGTCGAGGACACCTGGAAGAACTGGCTTTCCTACTACCGCGACGACCTCGTTGTCGTTGAATGGGACGCGGCCCTCGTGATCGAGCCCACCGCCAGCTACGAGGATACCTTGACGGTGTTCGAGATCGCGAACCTACAGCTCCTCGAACTCCGGACCTACGACGCGTACCTCGACAAGGTGATCGACAAGGCCTACGACGACGTGGAGGACTTCTTCCGCCGCGGCTCCTTCCTGCGAAGCGGAGGGGAGAAGGTGAAGGACCTCGCGGGGCTCCGGATGGACCTCGCGGAGGCCACCTTCGCGGTGGAGAACATCTCGAAGCTGTGGGGCGACTGGTTCCTCGGGAAGGTCTATCGTGGATGCGCGAGGAAGTTCGAACTCGAATCCTGGCGGCGGACCGTTGCGGACAAGATGCAGGATCTCTCCGAGATCTACCGCGTTGTCCAGGCAGAGGTCCAGGGGCGGCGGATGCTCCTCCTCGAGATCCTCATCGTCCTTCTCTTCGTAATCGACGTACTGCTCATCGCGTTCCACGTTTGACCATGGGCCGGGACGTCTTCAGGGGCGAACCGCAGACCGGGCATTGATCATGCCACTCCGGCCAGGTACGACTGCAGCCCGTACAGCGGTATGTCCACCGCCACTCCTCTTTGATTCCCGGCTCGAGAATGGTCTCATAGGGGATGCGGAGCGCCCTCGCGAGATTCTGGATTGAGTAGTCGTCGGTGACGAGGGTCGCCTCGGCCTCCAGGGCGAGCGCGAGGAGCTGCACGTCGGTCGGGGAGAGGCGCGGCGCGTCGCCTGTGGACCGTCCCGCCGCGGCAACCAGTTCCACACTCTCCTTCGAGGGAGGCAGGACACGGACCTGGATGTCGAGGATCGCCCGTAGCTGGGGCGTGATTCCATGCCGACGGAGTTCCTGCAAGACCGCAGGCACCGTGAGGAGCTCCCCGGGGAACTGGCGTCCCGTCAAGAGTGCCGAACTGTCGAGGACCCTCTTCACGGACTAGGACAGGGGGAGGCAGGACTCAAGTCTTTCCCTGGGCGGTCCCGGTTCACTTGGATCGAGTGGGCCCGGTCGAGATCCCGGGTGAACATCGCCAGGCCGTTCCACAGCCCGAGCGGGTTCGTCGGCGTGAGACCTCCACGGGGCCGCCATCCGCGAACGTGAGGGTTCGACCCCGGAGCGTCGCGGCGGAGAGTTCTCAAGAATGAGAACATGAGCTCAGGAGGAGGGGATGGATACCGCGAGGCCGATCGACTCGTAGAGCCGATCGATCGCCTCGCGCGCGATAGCTGCGTCGTCCGTCTTTGCGAGGACCTTCCCGCTCTCGTAGAGCGTGAGCTCCGGCTCGCCTCCAACGACGAGCATGACCTTCACGTCGTTCACGGGATAGCCCGACCTCCGGAGGGCATCCGCGGCGCGGCCGAGGTCAACCCGCGTCGGTCTCTTGAGCGTGGAGATGAACGCCGTGGCCGTGCGGCACGGCTTGAGGAGATAGTACGTCATCGCGGCGCCTTCGCCTCGGAGGGTTCCCCCTCAAGGACACGGTAGTCTTTCAAGTTTGCCGAGGAAATGGTCTCGAGGCAGCGGCCCACGAGGCCCTCGATGTCGAGCTTCTCCTCCTCCGCAAGAATCTGGTCAAGGCGTGCATGGGTCGCCGGCCGCGGCGGACCCAGGAGGTCGCAGATCTCGGGGCCGACAGATACCTCATACGTGCCGATTCCCTTCGCGCGGTCCACGATCTCCTGTTTGTCCATCCCGATGAGGGGACGGAGGACGGGATGGCGGGCGACCGCGTCGATCGCCTTGAGGTTCAGAAGGGTTTGGCTCGAGACCTGGCCGAGGTTCTCCCCCGTGACGAGGACATCTGCGGCTTCGTGGTCCGCAATCGCATCGGCGAGACGGACCATGAGGCGCTTCGTGAGGACGAAGTAGAATCGGCGGTTGCAGGCGTGGGCCACTTCCGCGAAGGCCTCACCCACGCGAACCACATAGAGAGCGCGGAGGCCGAGGATGTGGGCGAGCTTCCGGGCTTTCTTCGTGGATTCCTCGTCCGTGATCGGTTCGAGAGAGAAATGGACCGCGGCCACGTCGAACCCTTGGCGGCCCATGAGATAGCCCGCGACAGGGCTGTCGAAGCCGCCACTGAGGAGGAGGATTCCCTTCGCGGCCGAGGTCACACCCCCACGTACTTCGCATAGACCGCCCGGGCCTCGGATTCCTTGGAAACCCCGCGGATGAGGACTCGCCCGTCGGCAAAGACGGTCAGGTGTCTGCCTTCCACATCTGCAACCAGGACCCTCCCGAGGCGCCGCACGGTCCCTAGGGCGCGGAGACGGTTCGCGAGGGTGTCCAAGTCCACCGTTCCCCGGCGCAACGGATCCAATGAAATCGTGTCGCTGCCGCACAGCGATGTGAGGACTTCGTTCCTCTTCGCGGAAAGGTACTCCCGCTCTCCTCGGACGCAGGCGGAGCAGTCGCCTCGGCGCGCGACGTGGATTCGCTGAATCTCGGAGCGCCATCCGTCGACGACGAGGAGGTCGCCACTGGGCTTCTCGCCGAGGAGGAGCCGGAGGGCCTCGCCCGCCTCGATCGCGCCCACTTGGGCGGAGAGAGCGTTGAAGATCCCGGCGGTCTCGCAGGTTGAGAGGGCGCCAGGCGGCGGGGCTTTCGGATTGAGGCAACGGAAGCACGCGGTCTCCGGCACCCGGATCGCGAGGACCATGCCGTAGGTGCCAATCGCGCCTCCATAGACGAACGGCACACGGGCGTCGATCGTCGCCTCGTTGAGAAGGTAGCGCGTCTCCATGTTGTCCGTCCCGTCCACGACGAGGTCCGCGTCCCGCAGGACTTCCCCTGCGGTCATCGGATGGACGTCTCTCGCAACCGGCTCGATCTCAATCTCCGAGTTGACCTTCGCCAGACGATCCGCGGCGGCCTCCGCCTTCGGGCGGTCGATGTCGTCCTCCGCGTACAGGGGCTGCCGCTGGAGGTTCACGAGCTCGACGACGTCGCGATCCACGAGGCGCAGATGGCCCACGCCGGCCCGGGCGAGGAGGTCTGCCGAAATGCTGCCCAGGGCCCCGAGGCCGACCACGACGGCCCAGGATCGACCGAGGATCTCCTGGCCCTTTCTCCCGATTTCCGGGAGGACTTCCTGCCGGCGATACCGCGATCCGGACACCACGACGCGAGTAACGGGAGGGCCGCTTATGGTCTTTTGCGGGTCACGGAAACACATACGAGATGCGGAGCCTTGACCGCAGCTCCGACACCTCCTCCCGAATCGCTTCCCCCCGGGCCGCGCGGACCATGAGGCCCGCGAGGGTCTGCATGTCCTCCTCCTTCGCGCCCATCCGCGTGACCTCGTTCGTCCCGATGCGGCCGACCGCGTCGACGATGAGGTTGTTCGCCTCGAGGCGATCCGCGAACTGCGCGGGGGTGAGACCCCACGTCTCCTTCAACCTCGGCACGTCAAGGAGGAGCTGGTGGGACTGGGAGAATCCGAGGCCCTTGAAGCCGATGGGGAGACCCCATTTGTCAAGCTGGTTCCCAAGGGCCCTCGAGTTCGCAACGATCTGCTTCGCGTACGCTGGGCCGAAGGCCTTCATCTCGAGGAGCACCTGGGCTGTCGCGGCGATCCGGTTCCAGTGGGCGTTGTCCTGGATGCGCCACAGGAATGTGGACAACGCTCGCTCGAAAACGTCCTTCCGACCCGCGAGGAGCAGGGCCCCCTGGGGACCGGGGAAGGACTTGTGCGTGCTCGCACTGAGGATATCGACCCCCTCGAGGAAGGGATGCTGGAACTCGCCTCCGGCGATGAGGCCGAGGACATGGGAAGCGTCGTAGCCGAGGATCGCACCCACGTCGTCGCAGGCACCTCGGAGCCATCGCAGGTTGTACGGGAACAGGATTTGGCTCGCTCCGACGAGGACGAGACGCGGGCGCTGTTCGAGGATCGCCTCCGCCGCGGCCTTCGTGTCCAAGTTCCATGCCGCCGGATCAAAGGGCAGGAAGTCGACAGAGAGGCCCAGGTAGTCGGGGACGAAGCCGGGCATGTACCCGTCGTAGCCCCCGTGCTCGGCGGCGATGACCATGATGCGGTCCCCGCGGTGGCAGCACGCCTGAAGGAGCATGAACCCGGCGAGGTGACCCGACAGAGGCTTCAGGGACGCCAACCCCGCGGTGAACACGTCCCGGGCGAGGGCTTCCGCGACCGCTTCCATCCGATCCGTGAAGCGTGTCCCGCGGTACGCGTTGCCGATCTCGCCAAGGGCGGGAGCCAGTTCTTCCGGAAGTGTGTAGCGACCTGCGAAGTCCGTGGCTAGGAGGGCCTTCGCCTGTTCGCTGATCCGATTCTCCGACGGCTGGAGGTTGATGGTTTCACGCAGCCGCCACTGCTCGTGCTCCTGGACGAGATCGTGGAGATCGGCCACGGGCGTCGATAATGCGGATCGGCTATAAGGGCGAGTTGCCGGGACGGAGGGCTCAGTTGTAGAGGTTGAATTCGTCCCGCTCCGGGGCGGATTCCCACTGCTCCTCGGACTCCTCAAAGACCGCGTTGAAGAGCGCGTTCACGATTTCCCGGAGTTGCTGGATTTCGGTTCGGAGTCGCGTCAACTCCTTCATAACCTCGTCGTTGGAGACGTCCATTCGCGCGACCTTCCCTTGCACAACACCGGGTTGGTTTTTATCACTTTGCCTTCGATTATGAATGCTAATTCTCGGAACGAGATGCCCATCCGTTGCGAACGTCGGATTAGTGGCGGCGAGGCCCTCGGTCTCGATCCCCGCGTCCCCGGTCCCGCCGCTCCCGTCCGGGTCCCCCGCGCCGTTCGCGCCCACCGTAACCCCCGCGGCCGCGATCACGTCCCCCGCGCTCGCGGCCCTCGCCGCGACCGCTTCCACGAGGACGCTCCGTCACGCGGCCCCCGCCGAGCTCCGCCGCGGGTACATCGAGCTTGAGGTCCTCATAATCGCGTGCGATCTTCCGTCGCTCCGCCCGCTCGCACCGCGGGCAGTAGAGGTCCCGGCCTCGGAGCTCGAGGACCCCTCGGCACTGGCCGCAGAGGGCCTTGACCACGCCGAGGTCGGGCTCCGCGGTCGTGAGCTGAACGGAGGGCTTCACCTGGATCACCTTCGCTCGGATGACGTCCCCGAGGTGGTACATGTCCCGGATGTCCTCCGTGTACTCCTCGGACACGTTGGAGATGTGGATCGTGCCCTCGGTTTCGCCGCTGATCTGCCGGGCGCGGCCATGGATGGCGTTCAGGGTGGCCGTGGCCATCATGCCCCGGATGTCGTCGACGACGCCATAGACGATGTCCCCGGTGTGGAGCTCCGCGGGCGGGTTGAAGGAGCGCACCCGCGCGATCCGGTTGTGCTCGTCGAGCTGCAGAACCCCGGGGGTCGCGGCGAACACGAGCCCGCCGCGCTCGTACGTGCCTTCGCCCGGCTCGAACTCCTCTGCGACGGCGATCTCGTCACCTGGGAGGACCATCTTCGCTTCCATGGGGGAACCTCGTGTGGCGGGCGACACATGGGCGGAGCTACACAAACCTTTCGACAGGACGGGGCCCTAGCGGGGCGCGGCTTCGATCCGAAACAGGACCGCAGGGACCCTCCGGACCTCCTCCCGCTGGAAATGGAACGTCCGGGGGAGAGGGAACTCGTATCCCATCCGCTGGGTGAGGCGCGCACCCCGGTCCTCGATCCTCTGCACGAGGAAGTCTTCCGTGACCGCGTTATGGAAGGAGTACACGACGCGCCCGACGGAGAGCGCGTGGTCGAGGAAGGGCAGGTCCGCATGCCGGGTCTGGGAGCCGAAGGGGGGGTTCATGAGCACCGTGTCGAAAGGGCCCTCCACGGAACGGACATCCGCATGGCGCCAATCCACCTCCACGCGGACCCGTTTCGCGTTCCTCGCAGCCACCTGGATCGCCATGGGGTCGATGTCCACCCCTACCACGTCCGCGGCGCCGAGGAGCTTCGCGGCGATCCCGAGAATCCCGTTGCCGCACCCTGCGTCCAGGACGCGTCCCCCCGCGATGTCGCCATTCCCGTGGGCGACATAGGCGAGCTCCGCGGCAATCCCCGCGGGTGTGGGGTA
>DATBLI010000054.1:0-2727 GCA_036555455.1 Thermoplasmata archaeon | reverse complement strand
CCAGCACGTCCTCTAGCATCGAGTTCATGGTCACGTCACCTTAGTGGAACCTGCGAGTTCATCCCATCCCGCAAGATGCGGCTCGTATCCTGCGGTCGCTATTTAAGTGTTGTCCGACGAACGTCCGCCGCGTTGACAAAGGGGTTCGCAGCGAGCGCATGCGACGAACGCCGCGGGGGATTTCCGAGAGCCACTCGGCGTCCAGGGCTCGGCTCGATCGCACGGGATTCCGCGGGTCGAGGCCTCGTTCTTGCGACGCGGATCCACTCAAGCAGCCGTCAGTCGAACACGCTCGCCGCGGCCCTGCGGACGCGGGGAACTCCCTCCGGCGGGCATGCTACCATGACGACCCAGTCCACGACTTGTCGAGTCTGCAAGGCTCGGCCGAGGGTCGTCACCTTCGAGAAGGGTCTTGGCTCGCCGTCGTCGAGGATTGTAACTTCCGTCTTCGCAATCCGCGGCTCGCTCACAAGGAGCTCGGGAAGCGGTACATCGATGATCACCTGGCCGGGCTGGAGCCCCGCACGCTGGGCGATGTGGTCCTCCATGCGCCGCCGCTGATCCGTGTCCTTGAACGAGACGAGTAGCTCCCGCGCGCGGTCCGTGACATCTTCCTTGCCGTACGCGACGACACGCTTGTACAGCTTGCGGTACTTGAGCCGCAGGGCGATTTCCCTTTGGAACGGCCCCTGCTGAAGGAGCCACGCGAGCAGCTCGTGGTCCACCATCTTCTGGACCTCCGCGATGGGCGCGTCGGATCGCTCCACCGCCCGGGAGATCATCTGTTCCGCGATTCGGACCGTCTTGTGGAAGTAGACCGAGGAGTACATGAGGCCGCGAGCGACGAGCATCCCTTCGAGGGCGGGAAGCCCTTTCCGGTCCAAGGCGAGGCCGCCGCGGTACAGGGCAATCGTCTGGAGGATCCGCGGAAAATCGACCTTCCCCATCGTCGTGCCCGTGTAGTGCGCGTCGCGCATGAGGTAGTCAATCTGGTCCGCATCCATCGGGCTGTGGATGATCTGCGCGAGGTAACGCCGTTCCTGTTTCCGCCCGGGCAGGAGGAAGCTCGTGCCTTCCTCCGCAGGCCCGCGGATGAGGGCCGCGACAGTCCGCGGGCCGACCCCATGCTTGCGGAGGACCTCGTGAATCCTCGGCACCTCGGGGAAGGCTCGCCGATCCTCCGTCGAGACGTTGTCGTCCTCTCCCGTGATGATGCGTTGGGTGAGGTGCATGTGATCCATCGCGAGCTCGCGGCTCAGCACGTGCTCGAGGGTGTGGGAGTACGGCCCGTGGCCGACGTCGTGGAGCAGCCCCGCGGCTTGAACGAGCTTGCGCTCGTCCTCGGGGAGACCCAGGGCCTTTGCCATCTCGCCGGCCACATGGCTCACGCCGAGACAATGCTCCACGCGGGAGTGGTTCGCCCCGGGGAAGACGAGGTACGTGAGGCCGAGCTGGCGGATCGAATTGAGCCGCTGGATCTCAAGCGTCTCCAGGAGGTCTTGGATGAGGGGCTCGAGGCGGACGGTCCCATGCACCGTATCCGTGATTACCTTCGAGCCGAGCATCCCGCGCGCAAGTCCCTCTTCGGGATAAATACGTTCCCCGTGCACGTACGCCGCGAAGCTCCTGCGAAAAGGTTCAATTACCAAGGGCCGGATGGGTCGCGTGAGCCGGGGTGACAGAGCGGCTAATGTGACCGACTGCAGATCGGTTTCCAGAGGGTTCGACTCCCTCCCCCGGCACTCTGGCTTCCCTGGGAATCAGGGGTCGCGGCACGTTCTTATAGCGAACCTCTGTTCGTGACCGAAGGGGAGGCGCGGGGTGCGCTACTTCAACAACATCCTTGAGACGATAGGCAACACGCCGCTCGTGAAACTCCCGAAGCTCGCGGCGGATGTCAAACCCCTCTTCCTCGCGAAGCTCGAGATGTTCAATCCGGGCGGCTCGGTCAAAGACCGCATCGGGCAGAAGATGATCGAGGACGCAGAGAAAAAGGGGCTTCTCAGACCAGGGGGCACGATCATCGAACCCACGAGCGGAAACACGGGAATGGGCCTCGCGATGGTTGGTGCGATCAAGGGCTACCGGCTCGTCTTCACGATCCCCGACAAAATGAGCCGCGAGAAGCTCGACATGCTCAAGGCCTTCGGCGCCCGCGTCGTGGTCACGCCCACGGCGGTGCCGCCGGAGCACCCGGAATCCTACTACAAGGTCGCGGAAAAGATTCACCGGGAGACGCCGAATTCGGTCCTCCCGAACCAGTACGCGAATCAGGCGAACCCGCGAGCGCATTACGAGACCACAGGCCCGGAAATCTGGCGGGACACGGACGGCAAGGTGACGCACTTCGTCTGCGGCATGGGCACGGGCGGGACAATCAGCGGGGTGGGCAGGTTTCTCAAGGAGAAGAACCCGCACGTCAAGATCATCGGCGTGGACCCCTTGGGGTCAATCTTGAAGGACTCCTTCTACAAGAAAGAGCGAGTGCAAGGCCATCCCTACAAGGTCGAGGGCATCGGAGAAGACTTCGTCCCCACGACGACGTGGTTCGAATACGTCGATGCGATCGAGAAGGTGAGCGACAAGGAGGCGTACCTGATGACGCGCCGCCTCGCGCGGGAGGAAGGAATCCTCGCGGGCAGCTCCAGCGGTGCGGCTCTCGTCGGCGCACTCCGAGTCGCTCAAGACCTCGGGAAGGACGATGTCCTCGTCGTCCTCTTGCCGGAC
>DATBLI010000053.1:0-1696 GCA_036555455.1 Thermoplasmata archaeon | reverse complement strand
GAACTGGTGCATCCGGAAGAGGCCCTTCGTGTCGACGCCGTGGGCGCCAATCTCGCGGCGGAAGCAGGCGCTGATGCCCGCGTAGGCGAGGGGCAGGCGGTCCTCGTCGATGATCTCGTCCATGAACATCGCGCCGATCGGGTGCTCCGAGGTCGCGATGAGGTAGAGGTCCTCGCCCTCCGCCTTGTACATGACCGTCTCGAAGTCCCCGAGGTCCGTGACGCCCTCGTACGCCGCGCGTCGCATCATGAAGGGCGGGAACACGGGCGTGAAGCCCTGCTTGACCATGGCGTCCATCGCGAAGGACTGGAGGGCCATGTCCAAGCGCACGACGTCCCCGAGGAGGTAGACGAAGCCTGCGCCCGCAATTTTCCGCGCGCGTTCGAAGTCGCCGGCGCCGAGGGCTTCGAGGAGTTCCCCGTGGGGCTTCAGCTCGAAGTCCGGCTTCTTCGGCGTCCCCCAACGCGCGACTTCGACGTTCTCCGTGTCGTCCTTGCCGACGGGGACGCTCTCGTGGAGGAGGTTCGGGATACGCATGAGCCCGTTGCGCACGCGGACTTGGAGGTCGTCGATCTTTTTGTCCAAGGCGGCGATCGCCTCGGGAAGGCCCGCGGCCTCTTGCTTCAAGGCCGTTACCTCCCGGCGCACGCGAAGGGCCTCCGCAATCTCGTGGGTGATCTCGTTCCGACGCCTCTTGAGTGCATCCGCGCGCGCGGTGTGCTCACGCCACTCGCGGTCCCATCGGATGACGTCCTCGAGGAGTTCCGCCTTATCGGCGGCTCCGCGCTTCGCGAGATCCTTCCGGATGCGGTCCGGATTCTCACGGACGAGGCGGACGTCGAGCACGACGGAGGCGATGGGGACGACCGTATTTGTAGGTTGTTCGGCGATGTGGTCAGGCGGTTCGGCAAGACGTGAAGGCGTCGTGCTGTTTCTCTCAGGAACCCGTCGTGGCTAGCGCACCTGAGCCCGTCCCAGTTCCGCCTCCACCATGATGCGCACGAGTTCCTTGAACCGCACCTTCGGCTCCCATCCGAGGAGTCGCCTCGCCTTCGAGGCGTCTCCGCGAAGGTTGTAGACCTCAGCAGGGCGTATGTGCCTCTCCTCCACGACGACGTGCTCCTCCCAGTCGGAGATGCCTGCGACGCGGAAAGCCTCCTCAACGAACTCTCGAACACTGTGGGCCTCTCCGGTCGCCCCGACGAAGTCATCAGGCTCCTGGTACTGCAGGATGCGCCACATCAGGTCGACGTAGTCCGGGGCGTACCCCCAATCCCGCTTCGCGTCGAGGTTGCCGAGGCTCAGCGCTTTCGTCCGCCCGGAGTGGATCGCGACCACGCCATGGGCGATCTTCCGCGTGACGAAGTCAAGCCCGCGGCGTTGACTCTCGTGGTTGAACAGAATGCCGTTCGACACATACATCCCGTAAGCCTCACGATAGTTGATGCATGCCCAGTACGCGTACACCTTCGCGACCCCGTACGGGCTGCGGGGATGCATAGGCGTCGTCTCGTCTTGCGGCTCGCGGTCCACCTTGCCGAACATCTCGCTCGAAGACGCCTGGTAGACCCGCGCCTGGGGTGCGTGATGCCGCACGGCCTCGAGGAGCCGCAGCATGCCGAGGCCCGTGATCTCGCCCGTGAGGGCGGGCTGCACGAACGACGTGCCAACAAAGGATTGAGCCGCGAGGTTGTAC
>DATBLI010000052.1:0-43979 GCA_036555455.1 Thermoplasmata archaeon | reverse complement strand
CCGGACGTACGTGGTCACGATGCGCCCCGGGAGCGTGAAGCCCGCAGAACCGGCCGCGGGGGGGAAGGTCACGCCCATGTCGATCCCCCTCGACCCATCGGCGATCCGCGCGAAGTGCCTCGGCCTCGAGCGGCCGGAGGTGGCGGACATCGACATCGCTTCCGCGGACGTGATTGTGAGTGCCGGTCGCGGCATCCAGAAGAGGGAGAACCTAGCCCTCGTCGAGGAGTTTGCGAAGCTCCTGGGTGGAGTCGTCGGCGCATCCCGTCCCCTGACGGACCTGGAATGGCTGCCGAAGACGCGTCAGGTCGGCCAAAGCGGGAAGACGGTGAGGCCCAAGCTCTACGTGGCGTGTGGGATCAGCGGGGCGATGCAGCACGTGGCCGGAATGAAGGACTCCGGCTTCATCGTCGCCATCAACACGGACCCGAGTGCGCCGATCTTCGAGGTCGCCCACGTCGGAATTGTCGGCAACGTCCTCCAGCTCCTGCCCCTCGTGCTCAGAGGGCTCAAGGGGTAAGCCTCGCGGCAGCCGCCCTACGTCCCTCGCGGCGAAGGACCTCGGGATCGTCGCGATGACGAATACCCGGGAGTCTCCCGGAGCCTTCATCTAGGGCCGTGGCCCTTGTCGCAATGTGGCGCAGGCTCCGCCGTACATACCGCCACCTCCGCCCCCGCCCTGGGGGATGGCGTGGACGGTCCGGCGCGGCCCTGGGGGAGGACCGGTCCTCGCGATCATCTTCGCCGCACTCTTCGTGGTCGTCCTCATCTCCGTGTTCCTGGGAATCGTCTATGGGAGCAGTGCATTCCCCTTCGTCATGGCCGCCCCTTTCTGCATCTTCCTCCTGATCATCATCGTCATCATTGCCCTCGCGGCCGCGGGGTACGGTCGGCGGGCGGTGCCGCCTCCGCCCCCGATCCAACAGCCCATGGTCCCCGCGGGGGCGCAGGGGCCCGTCGCCCTGAACTGCCCGAATTGCGGCGCGCCGCCGTCGAACGTCGATCGTTTCGGCGTGGCGACGTGCTCGTACTGCAACACGAGGTACCTCGTGCGGTGAGCTCGTGCCGCGGTTCATATCCGTGGAGCTGCCGCGGAACGCATACTACACGGGCGAGGTCGTCGAGGGGACCGTGGTCGTGGAAGTCACGAAGGAGACGCCGAGCCGCGGCCTTTACCTGGAGCTCCTCGGCCGCGAGTCCACGGAGATCACGCGGAGCGCAGGGAAGACCACGGTGACGTACCGGTCCCAGGCCGACTTCTGCCACTGGCGGCTTCCCCTCGAGCGCGAAGGGATGGTGCGGCCCGGCGCCCGCCGCTTCCCCTTCCGATTCCAGATCCCGCCGAATGGCTTGCCTTCCTACGAGGGCCGCCACGCCTTCGTCCGCTACAAGCTCGAGGCCCGCCTCGACGTGCCTCTTTGGCTCGACACCGTCTGGTCCGGCGACCTCTACGTGTTCTACGATCGGCAGAGCGTGAGGACCTTCAGCAACCCCGTGCGCTTCCGCTCGGGTGGGGAGGGGCCCGAGATTTATGTGGAACTCGACGGAGACCGCTTCTTCGCGCGGGAGCTCCTCGGCTGTCGAATCACGGTTCTCCGGGCGGGCCCCCATCGAATCCGTCGGGTGTACGTGCGCCTGACGGGCACGGAATGGGCCCGAGCCCAGAACACGGAAGAGACCACGACGACGTTCCGGAAGGAAATCGACATCCCGATGGAGCGCATCGTCGTCGGCATTCCCTTCAGCTTCGAGATCCCGATTCCCGCGGATGTTCCGTCCGCTTACCGCGGGACGCACTCCCATTTCAGTTACATCCTCCAGGTGGGCCTCGACCTTGCATGGGCCTACGACTTCGTCGCCCAAACCCCGATTGTGATTGTCCGGTGATGGCCCGCGTACCCGTGACGAGTTGAATCAACCTTAAACAAGGTTAACGACGGATTGGGACAGGCTTTTGTCGCCCCCCCGTTTTTGCCAAGGAGAAGTGGCTATGCCTCGCCGTCGTCTCCTCGCCGAGGAGGAAATTCGGACTCATCTCGCGGACATCCCTGACTGGCACCGCGAAGGCAAATCCCTTACACGCAACTGGACGTTCGAGGATTTCCTATCGGCTCTCGCCTTCATCAACAAGGTGGGAAGGCTTGCGGAGGCGGAGAACCACCATCCGGACATCTACAATTCCTGGAACCGTGTCACGCTCGCCCTGACGACCCACGACGCCGGCGGGCTTACGGAGAAGGACTTTCGCTTGGCAAAGAAGATCGATGACGTGTCCTGATGCCGCCCACCGCAAGCGCAGTCATTTCTTTTCGAGGGACCGCTCCAGAAGCTCTGCGACGTCGTACCGTGCGAGATCCTCGCGGTTCTTCGTTTTCGCCGCGTCGTCGAACATGATGAGGCAGTACGGGCATGCGCTGGCGACGGTCCTCGCGCCCGTCTCCGAGACGTGGTCGAGACGTCGGTGGTTCACCTTCTCCCCGACCTTCTCCTCCATCCACATCCGGGCGCCACCCGCGCCGCAGCAGAAGCCTTTGTCGCGGCATTGTCGCATCTCGATGGATTGCACGCCGGGGATGTGGCGGAGGACGTCCCGCGGAGCCTCGTACACCTGGTTGTACCGTCCCAGGTAGCACGCGTCATGGAACGTGAGGAACTCCTGGACCTCCTTCGTGGGTCGGAGTCTCCCGTTCCGGAGGAGTTCGTCGAGGAACACGCTGTGGTGGACGACCTCATAGCTCCCGCCGAAATCTGGATACTCGTGCTTCAACGTATTGAAGCAGTGCGGACATGCTGTCACAATCTTCGTGACCCGGTACCGGTTCAACGTCTCCACGTTCGCCTTGATCATCATCTGGGCGAGGTACTCGTTGCCGAGGCGTCGCGCAGGGTCGCCCGTGCACTTCTCTTCCGACCCGAGGATTGCGAACTTCACGCCGGCTTCCTGAAGGAGTCTCGTGAAACTCTGGGCCACCTTGCGGTTCCGATCGTCGAAGGAGGCTGCGCAGCCGACCCAATACAGCACGTCGACCTGTTCGCCCGCGGCGAGAGTCTCGGCCAGCGTCTTGACGCCTTGTCCCGCCGCCCAGTTCCCTCGTTGGTCCCATCCGATCCCCCAGGGGTTGTAGTTCGTCTCGATGTTCCGCAGCATCCCCTGGGCCTCCTCAGGGACCTTCCCAAGTTCCATCGCGAAGTTCCGCCGCAGCTGGAGGATGAAGGGCACGTGGCGGATGGAGACGGGGCATTCCTGGATGCACGCCATGCATGTCGTGCAGGCCCACAGCTCCTCGTAGCCGACGTAGTCGGGCAGGGATTCGCCGAGGGACTTTCCCCTCGTTTCCATGCGCATCGCCTGCCGCAGGTCGAGGACGACGTGCATGGGATCCAGCGCCTTGCCTGTGGTCCACGCAGGGCATACGGACGAGCAGCGACCGCAGATCGTACAGGCATCCAGGGCAAGCCGCTCCTGGAACGAGAACGCCTTCGTGGTGGCAGCACCGAGCATCGGTTGCGCGGCGCCTTCTTGCATCACGACATCGATGTCGAAGTCTTTCCGGAGCTTTCCGTAGGGCTCGGTTGTCTCGTAGAACGTGTGCGCAGGGCTGAACACGAAGTGGCTCGCTTTCGTCCAAGGCAGCGTCGCGAGAAGGAAGGACCATGTGCCGGCATGGAACCACCAGAGGATCGCGTAGCCCCATGCCAAGGCCGGCACCGCGGTGATTGTGACGAGGGACCCCCCGCCGCTCACGGTGACGAGGCTCTCGGTGACCCCCATCCCACGGAGGAGGAGGGACAGGCCATAGCCGAAGAAGGACCACTCCTCCCACGCGGGCTGGAGCACCGCGAGGCGAATTGCCTCGAGGCAGTAACCCTGGATGATGATGAGGAGGAGGATTCCAGGCAGATACAGGTCCGGCCGTTCGTTCCTGAGGTACTTCGGCCGCTGAGCCATCCGGCGCAAGAAGACCATTCCGAGCCCGACGACGAAGGCGAGGCCCATGAAGTCCAAGGCCGCCTTGAAAATCAGGTACTGGTTCCCGCGGAGGATGTCCCAATCGAAGTGCGCGGTGATGTCCATGTTCACGAAGACGATCGTGGTCCCGATTCCTAGGGCGATGAAGCCCGTGTACATCAGCACGTGCATGAGCCCCGCGAAGCGTCGCCGCGCGACCTTCTTCTGAAGCAGCCCCACGGCGACAAGCCGCCGGACATGAAGCCAGAGAGAGGCTCCGTCGCGACCCATCGGCCCCTGTTTCCATTCTCGCCAGCGAAGCCATGTGCCGTAGAGCGTGAAGGCGAGGGCCACCGCAGTGACGGCCCAGAGGGCGAGCAGGGTCCAGTCCGGGAGGAAGTTCAGGTCCGTCCGACACGGGACGGTCCCGCTCGGGTCGCACGAAGGGAGCGGCACCGCGGCATCAAGGGCGGCACGCTATTTAACCCGCGCGACGAGGATGAGTTTTCGCCGGTCCGCGGTCGGTGGCTCTCGCTCCCAGCCCCCGTACAGGCCCTCCGCTCGCCATCCCGCGGCCTCCAGGAGGGCTCGTGCTTCGTGAGGGGTGAGGAGCTGGAGACGAGCCGAAGCATCGGTGAGGTGGCGGAGATCCTCGCCCTTCCGTTCGTAGAACTTCCACGTGAGTTCGAGCACGCCCGTGAGGGGATCAAAGCTGCGGAACTCGTGTTGCTCCACGATGCCGAGGACGTGGAATGCGAACGGTCGGGATCGTGCGGCGAAGAAGTCACGGTGGAAGAGGCCCAGGACGAGGACCCCTTGGGGCGCGAGGTGCCCCTGCAATCGGCGCAAGAAGACGAGATCCTGTTCCCCCCCGTCACGGCCCACGGGGTGGTCCAGGGAGAGGATTGCGTCGAAGGTTTCTCCCCGTGGCAGGTTGGGGTAGGCGGCGGCCGGCGAGGACAGGAACCGAAGCCGCGAGCTCAGCGACTGCGGCGTCCGGGCTCGGGCGACCTCCATGCCCGTCTCATTCGCGTCCACCGCGGTCACTTCGAACCCGGCCTCGGCAAGACCCAGGGCGCGTCGACCGATCCCGCAGGGCACATCCAGGATCCGTGATCCTGGCCCGACGCCTTCGGCTGCGAGGAAGCCCGCCAGGGACTCCACCTCGTCGCGGGGCGCCGGCTGCGATCGCATTCACTTCCTCCCGACGAGGAGGATTCGTGAGATGTCCGCGGACGGATCCTCTGCCTTGAGGCCACCGCGAATCTTCTCGACGGTCCATCCGCCCCGCTCCAAGAGCCCGCGCAGCTCGTGCGCGGAGTAGACCCGGTGGTCGATGGGGATCGTGGCCGCGTGAAGCAGGTCCTCCCCTGACTTCCTGTAGAACCGCCATGTGTTCTGCATCCTCGAGGTGGCTGCGTCCAAGGACCGTTCCTCAATCTCCACAAGGTCCCCGAAGGCTTCGTAGCCCTGTGGGTCGAAGTGGCGGACGAGGTAGTCGCGGTTCACGGTCTCGACGAGCAGCAAGCCCCCTTCGCGGACGAGCCCGTGGTATCCGCGGATGATCTCGAGATCGGTGGCCTCATCGTAGTAGCCGATGGATGTCCACAGATTCAACGCCGCGTCGAAGGGCCGCGCGTCCGGAGGGACCGCATCCGCCAGCCTCCGCAGATCTCCGACGACATACCGAGTCCGATCTGCGACGCCCCCGTGCATCGCGAGTTCCTGCGCCCTCGCGATGTATGCCGGCGAGAGGTCCACGCCCACGACCCGGTAGGCAAGCTTCGCCAGCCGTGTCGCATGGCGGCCGATCCCGCAGGGAGCGTCGAGGATTCGCGAGCCCGAGGCCACACCGAACCGCTCCAGGATTCGTTTCACGTCTTGCGCCTGCGCCTCGCCATGTTGCCATGCGTGCTCGTGGATTGTCCGGAAGATCTCGCCGTGTCGGAGAAACAGCTCGTCCGTCCAATGGGCCGAGGCCACCGGCGCGCCATCCACGGCGCGGGGCATAAGTCCTCGCCCCTTTCACGGGCGTCTCGGCTTGGCGAACGGACGTATGATGCCGTGAGGATCTTGTCCCTTGATCCGCGCAACGGCCGAAGCCAGATCCGAGGATGCGTACACCTCGTCGTAAGCGTCGGGGTCGATACGGTCGATGTCCCTCGGCGGAGCGATCACGATCAGGACAATCTCCTCGGAATGTTGCGCGAGGAAAGAGGGCATGATGTCCAGGGACCCGGTCTCCCGACTGTCGATGTCGACCGCCTTCAGGAGAAAGAGGATGGATCCGCGTCGCGCGACGATATCCGGTTCGAACCGTGCGTCGCTCTCGCCCTCTCGCCGGACGCGGAATTTGAGAGAGCCGTGTTCGTGGGCGACGCCTTGGCGTACCATCTCTTCGCAGAGGGCCCGCTCTACCTCGGTCTTCGATGAATGGTGTGCAGGCACGTCACGCCGCCCCGAGCCGTTCGACGATCGCCTTCGCGAAGGCGCTCGTCCTCACTTCCTTGGAATTGGGCATCTGGCGCGCGAGGTCGTACGTGACGATCTTCGAGGCGATCGTCGACTTGACAGCGTCCCGCAGCCGTGCACCCGCCTCCTTCCATCCGAGGTACTCGAGCATCATCACGCCCGCCAGGATCTCCGCGGTCGGATTCACCTTGTCCATCCCGGCGTACTTCGGCGCGCTCCCGTGGATCGGCTCGAAGACCGCGTGGGCGTCCCCGATGTTCGCGCCAGGGGCGACGCCGAGGCCGCCGACCTGGGCGGCCGCTGCGTCGCTCAAGTAGTCCCCATTCAGGTTCGTCGTCGCGAGCACATCGTATTCGTCCGGCCGGAGGAGGAGTTGCTGGAACATGTTGTCCGCGATCACGTCCTTGATCACCACTTTCCCCTCGGGGACCTTTCCGCCGAGCTTGCTCTGGACCTCCGCCCAAGGGATCGTCTCCCTTGGGAACTCCTCCCGCGCCAGCTCATAGCCCCACTCGCGAAAGGCGCCCTCCGTGTACTTCATGATGTTCCCCTTGTGGACGAGGGTCACCGACCGACGATGGTTGTCGACCGCGTAGTGGACCGCCTTGCGCACGAGGCGTTTCGATTCAAACTCGCTAATCGGCTTCACGCCAATCCCGCTGTCCTCCCGCACGCGGACGTTGAACTGCTCCCTGAGGAGGGAGATCATTCGCGTCGCCTCCGAGGACCCTTTCGCCCATTCGATTCCTGCGTAGACGTCTTCCTCCGCCTCGCGGAAGATCACGATATCGAGGAGTTCGGGATGCGTCACAGGGCTGGGCACACCGGGCATCCAGTACACGGGACGGACGTTCGCGTACAGGTCGAGAGCCTGTCGGAGCATGACATTCAGGGAGCGGAAACCGCCGCCCACGGGTGTCGTGAGCGGCCCCTTCAGCGCAACGACATATTCCTTGATTGCCGCGAGCGTGGCCTCGGGCAACATGTCCCCATAACGGAACATCGCCTTTTCCCCCGCGGGGACCTCGTACCACACAATCCGCCTGCGTCCATGATATGCCGCCTCCACGGCCGCCTCGATGACCGTCCTCGCGGCGCGAGTGACGTCGGGGCCGATGCCATCCCCCTCAATGATCGGGATGATGGGATCATCGGACACGCGGATGCCCGTAGACGTGATGAGGATTTTGTGACCGTTCGTCGGCGGGCTGAGCTTGAGCTTCTCGGAGGGCAATGGAACACCTCCGCGTCAACCAGGGTTGTGCAACTTAAGCCTCGCGTACGTATGCCTCGCCTCACGGCCGCTGGTCCAGCGGCACGTAGACCGCACCGGACGGACCGACGTACCAGTCCAGGGGCCGCACGAGGCGGTTGTCCTCCCAGTACTCGATCACGTGGGCCGTCCAGCCGGAGACGCGGGAGACGGCGAAGACCGGGGTGAAGAGGTCTGGAGGCAGGCCCAGGAGGTGGTACACGAGGCCCGAATAGAAGTCCACGTTCGGATAGATGTGCTTTGACCGAAGCTCTCGCACGACCGTCTCTTGGACGATCTCGGAGACCTGGAAGAGTTCCTGCTGTCCTGTGAGATCGCTGAGCTGCTTCGCGTAATCCCGCAGAATCAGAGCCCTTGGATCCCAGGTCTTGTAGACCCGATGGCCGAAGCCGAAGACTTTCCCGTGGTTGCGCAATGTATCCAGGACGTACTCCTCCGCGTTCTCCGGCTTGCCGATGGCAAGCATCGTTTTCAGAGCCGCCTCGTTGGCGCCGCCATGGAGCGGCCCTTTCAAGGTCGAGATAGCGGCGACGATGGCGCTGTAGAGGTCGGCAAGGGTCGAAGCGGCGACCGTGGCCGCGAACGCGGACGCGTTCATGCTGTGGTCCGCGTGGAGGATGAGCGCGACGTCCATGATCCGCGCGGAAAGCGAATTGGGCCGCCGACCGGTGAGCATCCGGAGGAAGTCCTCTGCGTGGCCGAGGCTTGGGTCCGGCGCAAGGGCCCTCTTCCCCTGCCGGATTCGATGATAAGCGGCCACGATCGTGGCCGCCTTCCCGATTAGCCGCTGCGCCTTCCGCATGTTCGCGGCCCGTGTGGGGTCATCTCGCTCCGGGTCGAAGTTGCTCACGTAGGAGATGACGGTCCGCAGGATGTCGATGGGCGGTGCATCCTTCGGCATCCCCCGAAGGAGCTTCAGGGTCTCCGGCGAGATTGCGCGGTTCTCCCCGACAGCTCGTTGTACACGAGCGAGTTCCTCGCGGCTCGGGAGCTTCCCATGGATGAGGATGTAGACGGTCTCCTCGAAGTTCGAGTAGTGGGCGAGGTCCCCGATGTCAAAACCACGGTAGAGGAGACGGCCGAGCTGTCCGTCGACGTAGCAGATGGATGTCTCCTTCACGTAGACGTCGTCGAGGCCCTTGTCGATTCGCGGTGGCGCCTCCAAACCCGCCTTCAGGTCCATGGACGTCATGCCTTCGCGAGGACGAGGTCCCCGTGGTTCTTGATGTACTCCACGAGGCCTCCTTCTTCGAGAATCCGGGCCATGACCGCGGGCAGCGGTGGAAACTTGAGATCCATCCCCTTCGTCCGATCGTGGACGACGCCTGCCTCGAGGTCGACGTCAAGATCGTCGGCCTCGTCGATTCGGTCCGTGTCCACGACGATCGCGGGAAGGCCGATGTTGATGCAATTGCGGTAGAAGATCCGCGCAAAGGACTTCGCGAGGACGGCTTTCGTCCCTGCGAGCTTGATAATCACGGGAGCGTGTTCCCTCGACGAGCCTTTGCCGAAATTCCCCCCTCCAACGACGAAGTCCCCTTGCCTCGCTCCGGCGGCGAAGTCAGCGCGGGCATCTTCGAGGACGTGTTTCGCGAGCTCAGGCAAATTCGACCGCAGGTGGTAGTACCGGCCCGGTGCGATGAGATCCGTCGAGATGTTGTCCCCGAACTTCCACGCGCGCCCCATCACGCCACCTCCCGCGGATCCGTGATGGCCCCGTAGATCGCCGTCGCCGCGGCTGTCGCGGGCGAGGCGAGGTACGTGAAGGCCGCGGGGTTCCCCATCCGGCCGACGTAGTTACGGTTCGTCGTGGACAGGACATTCTCCCCGTCGCCAGGAATCCCGAGATGGACGCCCGGGCACGCTCCGCAGCCGGGGGTGTTGATCACGGCACCCGCATCGAGAAGGATGTCGAACAGCCCCGCCCTCAAAGCCTTCGTGTAGGCTTCCTTTGAGGCCGGGGTGACGATGAGGCGCGTTCCCTTCGCGGTCCTCTCTCCCTTCATGTAGTCGCAGAACACTTGGATGTCCTCGTACCGCGCGTTCGTGCACGACCCGAGGTACACCTGATGAATCTTGAGGCCCTTCACGCTCGGGTCCGTGACCGGCACGACGTTGTCCTCTTGGGGCGGCCGCGCGACCATGGGCTCGAGTTCGCTCACGTTGTAGTCCGAGACGCTCTCATACACCGCGTCCGGATCGGCCTCGATGGGCTGCCAGTCCCCCTCCCGGCCGTTCTCCTTCAAGTACCGTCTCGTCTCTGCATCCGAGGGCTGCGGCCCACACTTCCCGCCCGCCTCGATCGCCATGTTCGACAGGACCATCCGCTCCGTCATGGGCATGGACTTCCAAGCAGGGCCGCCCCATTCCATCGCCTTGTACGTCGCGCCGTCCGTCTTGATGTCGCCGATGACTCTGAGGATGAGGTCCTTCGAGTAGACGCCCTTCCCCCACGTACCCGAGACCTCGAACTTCATCGTCTCGGGGACGCGAAGCCAAGTCTTCCCCAGGGCGAGGGCCACGGCAACGTCCGTGGAACCCATCCCTGTGGCGAAGGCCCCCATGGCCCCGCCCATGACCGTATGGCTGTCCGCACCGATCACGACATCCCACGGCCGCACGAAGGCCTCGAAGGCGACCTGATGGCACACGCCGTTGCCGACATCGGAGAGGACCATCCCTGTCTTCGCGCCGAACTCCCGCAAGTACATGTGGTCCGTCGCGAGCTCCTTCCGCGGCGGCGGGCTCGAGTGGTCGATGAACACAATGGACCGCGACGGATTCGCGGCCTTCGCGAGCCCCATCTTTTCCATCTGTCGGAACGTGAGGGGCCCCGTCCCGTCCTGCACGTACGCGAGGTCGACCTTGGCGATTGTGATGTCCCCTTCGCGAACGGACCGGTCCGAGGCGCGGGAGAGAACCTTCTCTACAATCGTTTGCCCCGGCATGCCTTCCACCGTCTTGTGGTGGGCGATACTAGGCCTCGGGCCTATTAAAAGTCGAGGGTGGAGTTGCGCGGGCCACGTCGTCAGAATCCGATGGCATTGGCGCGGAGGAGCGCGTCGGCCATGATTGCGAGGAGGAGGACGGTGAGGTAGATTCCGGAGAATCGGTAGCCTGCCCATGCGCGCTCCGTGGTGGGCTCGCGGACGAAAGTCGCGGCGTAGTAGATGAGGACCGCACCCGTCGCCACGGCCACGAGAAGGTAGGCAACGTGGAAAGCATCCGTGAATGCGAAGGCGATGCTCGACGCCGCCACGATTCCTGACGACAGGCCGATCGCCCGCGCGGACGTGCGCTCGTCACGGACGGCGGGAAGCATCGGCAGGCGTGCGCGGCGATAGTCTTCCCGGCCCCGATACGCGAGGGCCCAGAAGTGGCCGGGGGTCCACAAGAAGACGAGGAGGGCGATGAGGGCTGCGGGCAAGCTGATTGCCCCAGTTGCCGCAGCGGAGCCGGCGAGGGCCGGGCAGGATCCTGCGAAGCCACCGATGACGATGTTGCTCACATGGGTCCGCTTCAGGCCCAGGGTATAGACGCCGACGTAGACGGCGTAGCCCAAACCGATCATCGCCGCGGTGAGGGGATTGATCCCGAGGTACGCCACGCCGAGGGACACGGCTGTGAGGCCGAGGCCGAACGCGAGAGCCCTCGAGGGAGGTTCGATGCGGTGAGCGGGCAAGGGCCTCATCGACGTGCGGTGCATGATCCCGTCCAAGTCTCGGTCGAAGTAGTGGTTCGTCGCGCTGGCGCCCGAGGCGGCAAGAAGGCCTGTGACCATGAGCAGGCCGAAGGACACGGGCTCGATCCGCGCCCCGCTCGATACGATGTATCCTGCCGCGGCGACGAGGAGCAGGAGCGCGTCGATGCGAAGTTTCATCAACTGGACGTAATCACTGAGAGGCAAAGGGCTCGCATTCCGCGTCAAACCGCCTTCGGCTCTTAATCCTTTGTTATCGTCGACGAGGGTTCCGCGCTTTTTCCAGTGCCTTGCGTGTCCGCGGCGTTCGGATTCGGTGGTACCAATCGCAATCCCGCCGGGCGGGGCAGGACCCGCACAACGGTTTGCGGGCCTTGCACAGCGACCGACCATGGGCGATGATCGCGAGATGCCACCTTCTCCTCTTCCTCGGAGGTGTCCATGTCTCGAGGACCGCGCGCGTCGCCTCGTATCCGCCGCGGCGGACGAGGTTCCAGCGGTCCGCGATTCGCGCGATGTGCGTGTCGATCGGGAAGATGGGTCGGCCCCCGGCCATGGCCAGGACCACATCGGCAGTCTTGGGACCCACGCCCGGCAGGGCCATCAGAATCTCCCGCGCCTCAGCCGTCGGGCGGATCGTGATCGAGTTCAAGTCCCCTCCCCAGGTCTTCAGGACTTCGCGGGCCACGGCATGGATCCGCGGCGCTTTCTGGCGCGCGAGTCCCGCATGATAGATGGCGCGTTCGATATCCCTGACCTTCGCCGCGGCCAGAACCCCCGGGGCGACACGGCCGAAGCGCCTCCGCAGCCCTTCGAGTCCACGACGCTCGTTGGCAACGGTCGTGTTCTGGGAAAGAATCGTGGAAATCAAGACCTCGAAGGAGGTCATCGAGTGGGCCCAGTTGTCCGTCGGATACAGCGTTTCGAGGATCCTCATCGTCCGCAGAAAGGCGCGACGGTCCACGGACCTTCAAGCCGTGGATGGCGGAAAAGCGTTTGTCGACGGTTCATTCGCCCACGAACGAGCGGACCATGGTCACGATGTTCCGCGGCCGCTCTCGCAGGCGTCGCGTGAAGTAAGGAAGCCACGTCGGGCCGTAGGGGATGTACTCGGTGACCTGATACCCCTTGCCCGCAAGTTCCTCTTCGAGCGGTTCCCGGACGCCTTGGAGCATGGCAAATTCGAACGGCACCGGGTGGTCCTTCGCGAGTTCCGTGGCGCGTTGGATCATCGCGATATCGTGGCTCGCGACTTGGAACTGCTCGCCCTCTTTGAACAGCGTCTCGAGGTGTCGAAGGAACTCCCGATCGATTTCGCGTCGGTTCATGTACGCGACATCCGACGTCTCTCGGTAAGCGCCCTTCACGAGGCGGATGCGGCTCCCTTTTTCGAGGAGTCGCTCCAAGTCCGCTCCGGTCCTCCTGATGTTTGCCTGGAGGCACAGGCCGACCCTGTCGCTCCGCCGGAGGAGCTCCTCGTACACCCAAAGGGTGTCCTCCAGGGTCGACACGGTCTCCATGTCCATCCAGAGCACGCGGCCCCAGGCTTTCACCGCATCGAGGACAGGAAGGATCTGAGAGAGGGCGTACTCGCGGCGGATCAGGATCCCGAACTGGGTCGGCTTGAGGCTCACGTCCCCGGTCACACCCGCGGCGCGAAGCTTCGCGATGAGTCGCAGGTACTCCTGGACCGTGGCCTCGACCGGAGCTTTCCCGCGGTAGTGCTCGCCGAGATGGTTCACGAGGGCTCGGATGCCGCGGGCGTTCACCACCTTAGCGACATCGACGGCGTCCTCCATGGTCTCCCCCGCGACCCATTGGCGGGCGAACCGAATGAGGAGCCCCACGGCCGGCAGATGTCCCGAATCCGTTGAAAAAGGTTCCGAATGTGCGACGCGAATGGCCTAGACCGCTTGTCCACAAGACAGGCAGAACTTGGCCTCCTCGGGGTTGAGTCGATTGCATGCGCGGCAGCGGATTCGGATATCGCTGCCCCGCATCCCCTCCCGTCCCCGGACCGTGTCGGCCCCGCCGCCGGTACCGGCGACGGCGCCGACGAGGAGGAAGATCCACCAGAGCCGGACGAGCCAGCCGCCGACCCCAGTGAGGACTCCGCCGATCACGAAGAGAATGACGGCGCCGAAGAAGGAGGAGAAGAATGAGCCGATGGAGAATGAGTCGCTGATCGCATTCCCGATTGTCCCCGCGAAGAACCCGATCATCCCGTACAGGATGATCACGATGCCGACGATCAAGAGGACGGCCCCCACGAGGAGGACCGTGACAGCACCCCAGCCGAAGGGGAGCGAGGGCGGCGTTCTCTGGCGGCGCGAAGCGGCGTAGGCGAGCGGTATGGCCATCGGATCGCGGTCCTGTCGACCTCCTTGCAGGCCGATTGAATCGCAGCGTCGACTTGCGCCCTGATAAAGGTTTCACTGGCGTTCCCAAGGACAATACTCAGCTGCATCATCGTCACGAACGTCCGGGCGTCTCAGGGTACTCCCCGCGAAGCGGAAGCCTTACTCGGTCCACGTGGTCTATCGCTTCCTCGGCCACGAGGGGTTCCATCTCCTCCCGGTGTCTCGCATGCCGCGAGTCCACGAGCAATCCCTTAAGTCCGACCGTCGAAGTATCGTCCCCAATGGACTTCCTCCGCAAGCTCGACCAGGCCAAGAACCTCGTCGACGTCTTCGAACTCGTGAAGCGGGGCGTGGAGACCGTCCTGGGCCGTACTCGCGCGGGCCTCATGCTCGCCCTCGCGGACCTCGGGAATCATCCACAAGGATTCCTCGGTGCCTTCTACCCGATCGCGACGAACGTGATCGTGATGAACAAGGTGCCCCTTCTCCGCATCCAGGAGACGAACCCGGAGCTGTACAAGCCCTACGCCTTCTACGTCCTCATGCACGAGTACCTGCATTCGATCGGCTTCGTCGACGAGATCGTCTGCCGCGAGCGCGCGCGGTCTGTCGCGGAGACCCTGTTCGGCCCGAACCACCTCGTCACCCAGATCTCCGAGGACTTCTCGCGCTTCTTCCCGAACCTCGTGTTCCCCGACGCGGCGTGGCAGCCTCAGCAGCTCCGCTTGGAGTTCGTCCCTGGCTTCGACCGCGGGTCCGCGTCGTATTTCGCGTGAGATCCCACGAGTCCGTCGCCTCATCGTATGAAAAGGGAGAGACGGGGCGTTCCGGGGGGGGATCGCCCCTACGCAGGAACCGATGCGGGCCGAGGAAGCGCTCGCGGGACCGGGATCTCACGCCTTCGTCGCGCGGGTCCCTTTCGCGATCCGGGGGGGTTCCTTTTCGAGGCCGAGTCCGCGCGCGACGCCGAGGCCGTAGTTGGGGTCGGCCCGGGCGAAGTGACCGATTTGGCGGAGCTGGATTTCTCTGGGCACGTCCTTCATCGAACGGACAATGTTGCCGATGAGGCGCGCCTTCTCCTCCGCATTCATCACGCGGAAGAGGTTCCCGGGCTGCGAGTAGTCCTCGTTCCCCACGTCGTGGTCGTAGCGGTCGGCGTCGCCTAAGATGCGGAGCGGGGACTCCTTAAAGCTCAGGTCTTGGGTCCTCCCGCTCAAGCTGTTGGGAACGCCGCCTGCTCGACCTCGGCGAAGTAGTTCCCCGGGTTCCGGTTCAGTTCCCGAAAGTTACCCTGCGACTCCGACTGGGTGCAGGGGCGGGTAGCTCCGATCTGGGGAATCTGCCCCGGGCGCGATCGGAGCAGTGCCGGCGGACGTCACGGTCGAGGGGAATCGCTGGCCGGCGGCCATATTTAGGTACGATGAAATCTGGTATTCGGCACGATAGTCCCAGACAAACGTTTAAATCAGCCCCCTCGGTGCCGAAAGCCGCATGATGCAGGGGACCGCACCTGCGAAGGTCGCCACTCCCGCGGGACCGGCATTTAGGGAGGCTCCGCCGAAGTTCCGCTCGGGCAAGCACACGGCCATTGTGAAGGAAGTCTTCGACATCACGCCGAAGTACCCGGAGACGTACCTCATCCGCTTCACGTTCGAGAACGAGCCCGTCTTCGATTTCGAGCCCGGACAGTTCATCTCGATCTTCGCGGAAAAGGAAGGAAAGAAAATCTCCCGCCCGTACTCGATCGCCTCTTGGCCCGAGAACAAGGACCACCTGGAGCTGTGTATCAAGGTGGTCGAGGGCGGCTTCATGTCGAACTACCTCCATCACGTCCCGGTTGGGACGAGGATCCAGTCCATCGGCCCTCTCGGCCGTTTCGTCGTCCCAGAACCCCTCCATTACGACACCGTCTTCGTCGCCACAGGGACGGGCGTTGCACCCTTCGTCTCTCAGCTGGGCCATCTCTTCGCGAGCGGCTACGACAGCGGGCACGAGGTCGACCTCGTTTTCGGAACGCGCTACACCTACGAGCTCATCTACCACGATCTCATCTTGAAATGGGAAAAGCAGCATCCGAACTTCCACTACTACCCGACGATCTCCCGGCCGGAGACGCCGGACTGGAAGGGCCGCGTCGGATACGTCCAGAAAATCATACAGAACGAGCTCAAAGGCTTCGAGAACAAGCAGGTCTTTATCTGCGGCTTGCACGACATGGTCGAGCAGGTCAATGCACTGTGCAAGGGACTCGGCTTTGCCCTCGTGCGGTTTGAGAAGTGGGACTGACCGTCTCGTCCGCGCTCAACGCATCCAGAAAGTGGCCGATGTCCTCATCGCGGCACAGCGGCGGCACGTCCCCTGAAGGCGAAGGGCTTTTCCGAATCGCAAGGTTTCTGTCTCTCCGAGGACACAGAAATTCCTCCACAGCATCATCCGGAGGCAGGACTTGATCGAGGTTGATCGCAAAGTCGCGATGCGCTTCGTTCTGCTCCTTGGCTTGGTCAGCCTCCTCGCGGACACCACCTACGAAGGTTCTCGGAGTTTCTACGGGACCTTCCTGGGGATCCTCGGGGCTTCGGGCACCGCGGTAGGGTTCGTCGCAGGCGCCGGAGAACTCGTCGGCTACGGGGTGCGCATCTTCTCCGGTTCCCTAAGCGACCGGACGGGCCGCTACTGGCTCATCACCATCATCGGGTACGCAATCAACCTTCTCGCCGTCCCTGCCCTCGCCCTCGCAGGGAACTGGCCGATGGCGGCCGCCCTCATCATCCTGGAACGGTTTGGCAAAGGAATTCGGACGCCCGCGCGGGATGCGATGCTCTCCCACGCGACGAAACAGGTCGGCCATGGCTGGGGCTTTGGAGTCCACGAGGCGCTGGACCAGATCGGCGGGGTCCTCGGCCCTCTCGTGGTCGCGGCCGTCCTCTTCGCGCGGAACGACCCGCGCACGGGTTTTGCGACTCTCCTCATACCCGCCCTGATGGCGCTTAGCGTCCTCGCAGTGGCGCGGTTCCTCTATCCCCGTCCCCGGGAACTGGAAGCCGTGTCGACGGCCCTCGGGACGAAGGGTTTCCCGCGAGCCTTCTGGATGTACCTTGCGGGCGTCGCCTGCATCGCGGCCGGTTTCGCGGACTTCCCGCTCATCTCCTTCCACCTCGGGCAGGTCCACACGGTCCCCGATGATCTCATCCCGGTGTTGTACGCGGTCGCGATGGGAGTCGACGGGATTGCCGCCCTCGTCTTCGGCCGGCTCTTCGACCGACTCGGCATCGGCGTCCTCGTGGGGGGTGTCCTGGTCTCCCTCTTCTTCGCGCCCTTCGTGTTCCTCGCCGGTGGAGGCAACGCGGTCCTCTCTTCCGTCGTCGGGGTCGTCCTCTGGGGGATTGGGATGGGAGCTCAGGAGTCCATCATGCGCGCGGCGATCGCCGGGATGGTGGCCCGGGAGCGGCGCGGAACGGCATATGGCGTGTTCAACACGGGCTACGGGCTCTTCTGGTTCGCCGGCAGCGCCGTCATCGGCATCTTGTACGATGTGTCGCTTCCGGCCCTCGTCGTCTTTTCCATTTCGGCGCAGCTCGCCGCGATCCCGTTCCTCCTCTGGACCGCGAGGATCCTTCGCGGGTCCTGGGCACCTCCCTCGGAGTGAAGGGCTCAGGTCTTCGCTGTGACCCAGACCCGACCCACGATTGCGCTGCGATGAACCGGCCCAAAATGCCGGCTGTCACGGCTTCGGTTCAGGTTGTCTCCAATGAGGAACACCTTCTCGCGGTCGACAACCTGCGCGATGCGTTTCACGAGGACGGTCTTCTGGGCCTCGGGGCTCCGCACGACGACGACGTCACCGGGTCGCGGCTCCCGCACGAGATAGGCCCAGCGATTCACGAACACGTAGTCGCCGGGGCTCAGCGTCGGCCGCATGCTGTCGTCGTCGACGCGGAATCGGGCGAGGGGCCACATCGGCCGCGCGTTCACGCGAGCTTTGGGTAGACGGTTTCGCGAGCTGTTGGGTAGGGGGCCTTCGCCTTGACCGTGGCCACACCCTTCGACTTCCAGAAGATCTCCGCGATTTCGTTCGCCTGCCTCAGCATGTCTTCGGCGGCCGCGAGGTTGATCTCCTGCCGTCCTTTCGACGCGGACTTCAGGGCTTTCCAGATGAGGTCGTGGAGCTGGGGGAACTGCTGGACGTGCTCTGGCTTGAAGTAGTCGCCCCAGAGGACGCGGACCTCGTGCTTGTAGATCTCCGAATGCTGCTCCTTCGTGGCGATGTACCGGGCGAGCTTGTTGTGGTACTCCTCGTGCTTCTGATGAGGGTCGCTGGGGCCCGGCTTCTCGAGCTGACCGATGAGGTCAACCATGCGGATGACGGTGTGGGCCGCCATCTGCGCGAGGTGCGGATCGTAGATGCCGCAAGGAATGTCGCAGTGCGCGTACGCCACCGGAGCCGGCTTGACCTTGTCGAGCGCTTTCGCAAGCGAGTGCAGGAGTGACATGGGGCCGCTGTAGAATCCGCGGCTATTTAAACGTGTGGCGGTCCGCCACGGAGCGCCTTACTTCGCATCGGAGCCGGGCGTCGACGATGAAAGCTCAACCGACGCGAGAGTCGCAGGGAAACGTCTCCTCGCCCGGAGCGCGACGTTCACGAGATTCACGAGCACGGGAACCTCGATCAGCGGGCCGATGACCGCGGCGAAGGCCGCTCCGGAGGCGATCCCGAAGACGCCGATCGTTGTCGCGATCGCAAGTTCGAAGTTGTTGCTCGCCGCGGTGAAGGCGAGGGACGTCGTCTCTTCGTAGGAGAACCCGAGTCGCTTCGACAGAGTGAACGACAGCGTGAACATGATCACGAAGTACAGGATGAGGGGCACCGCGATTCGGAATACATCCCATGGAAGGCTAACGATCGAGCTCCCGCGCAAGGAGAACATGACCACAATCGTGAACAACAAGCCGATCGTCGCCGTCGGCGCGAGCCTCGGCATCAGCGTCCCTTCATACCAGCTCCGTCCCTTGCGACGCACGAGGATCGCGCGAGTGACGAATCCCATCAGGAACGGCACGCCGAGGTAGAACAGCACGGTTGCGGCGACATCGAGGATCGAGATGGACACGACCCGAGCGGCGGTCAATCCACCGATCCACCCCGAAAGGACCGTGACGAAGAACCAAGCCATGATGGCGTACAGGAACATCTGGAAGATGCTGTTCAGGCCCACGAGGATGGCCGCGTACTCGGCGGATCCCTTGGCCATCGTATTCCAGACGAGGACCATCGCGATGCACCGCGCCAGGCCGACGATGATGAGTCCGACGCGGTACTCTGGCAGATCGGGGAGGAAAATCCAGGCGAGCGTGAACATGAGGAGAGGTCCAATGACCCAATTCTGGAACAAGGAGACGCCCATGATGCGTCGATTCGTTGCCAGCCGCGGTAGGTCCTCAAACCGGACGCGCGCGAGAGGTGGGTACATCATCCAGATGAGTCCGAAGGCCAGGGGGATGGAGACGCCGGACCAGGAGAGGGAGTCGAGCCAAGCCGAGACACCGGGCACCGCCGCTCCCAGGCCGACGCCGAGGGCCATGGCCAGGAAGATCCACAACGTCGTGAGCCGGTCGAACAACGAGAGGCCCCCCGTCTGTGCCATCCGTCACCTCCCCTTTGGTGGCCAGCGTGAGACTTCCCGTAGGAGTTCCCTCACCCTCCTCTCGATGTCATCCCGAATCCGCCGAACCTCCTCGATTGGACGGCCTTTGGGATCCGGGAGCGCCCAGTCCCTCGCGTCACCTCGAAAGCCGGCCGGGCACACGTCGTCGGACGAACAGCCCATGCCCACGACCACATCGCAGCTTGCGAGGTCCGTCGGCCCGATCCTCTGGGGTTTCTCCCGGGAGAGGTCGACGCCCACCTCGCGCATTGCGTCGACCACGACGGGGTTCACCTCCCGCCCCGGCAACGTCCCCCCACTCACGATCTCGACCGTGCTGGCAGCCATTCGCCGCGCGAAGCCTGCCGCCATCTGACTGCGGCCTGCGTTCTCGACACACACGAAGGCAATCCGTACCATGGCGGCTCCGCGGCGACCGTCTCCGCGAAATATGAGGTTGCTCCTCGTGGGTTATGCAGGCTTACAGAGGTCTGCGCTCCGGGCCGTTTGAGCGAGGACCCTTCCACGAAGCTTAATCCATCCTCGGACACTCCGGAACTCGGGGCCAGATCCATGCGGATCCGTGTGGAAGTCGGGGACATCGCCCGGTGGGAGGACGAAGTCGTCGTCGTGAACCTCTTCGAGGGCGTGGACCACCCTGGGGGAGCCACCGGTGCGGTCGACACCGCCATCGGTCACCAGATTACCGCGATGATTGCGACGGGCGACATCACGGGGAAGTTCAAGGAGGTCACCGTCTTCCCAAGCTTCGACCGGATCCCCGGAAACCGGATCATGGTCGTCGGCCTCGGGAAGCGGGACGCCTTCACCCTCGACCGGGTGCGGGAGGTCTCCGCGGCCGCAGCCCTCAAGGTCCGCGGCATGGGCCTGAAGACCTTCGCGACAATCGTCCACGGAGCCGGCGTGGGCAACTTGGAGCTGGGGGCAGCTGCCGAGGCCCTGGTCGAAGGGACGCTCCTTGGCCTCTATGCGTACACAGAGCACAAGACGGAGAACGACAAGAAGAGAATCGAGGGCTTCACCGTCGTCACCCTGGAGAAGGCCCGCGTGGACCTCATCCGCGACGCGATCCACACCGCCTCCATCGTCTCGACAAGTGCGAACTTCGCGCGGGATCTCATTAATGCGCCGAGTAACGAGAAGACGCCACGGCTCTTCGTGGAGAAGGTCCGCGAGGCCGCGAAGGAGTCGGGTGCCACGCTCACCGTCTTTGATGAGAAGCAGATCGAGAAGACGGGCTTCCGGTGCCTCCTCGGCGTCGCGAAGGGGAGCGTCGAACCGCCGCGGTTCCTGGTCCTCGAATACCGGGGCGGCGGGAAGGCGAAGCCCGTCGTGCTCGTCGGCAAGGGCATCACGTTTGACTCCGGTGGCCTTGCCCTCAAGCCCCTCGAGGCTCCCGGTGTCGACCCGATGTGGGTCATGCGATACGACATGGCAGGTGCCGCTGCGACCCTTTGCGCGGCCCTCGCCGCCGCGCGCCTCAAGTTGCCTGTGACTGTCATTGCTCTTGCGCCGCTGACGGAGAACATGCCGAGCGGGAGTGCCCAGCGGCCGGGGGACATCGTGCGGTCTTATGGAGGCAAGACGATTGAGGTCCTCAACCCAGATGCAGAAGGTCGCCTCGTCCTCGCGGACGCCTTGGGTTATGCGAAGACCCTGAAACCTGGGGCCGTCATCGATGTCGCGACGCTCACCGGGGCCGTGAAGGTGGCCTTGGGCAAGCACGCCGCGGGCCTGTTCTCCAGCGATTCAAATCTGGCGAAACACGTCCTCGACGCGGCGGAGGCGACGTCGGAGCGCGTGTGGCAGCTCCCCCTCTGGGACGAGTACAACGAGCAGATCAAGAGCGACTTCGCCGACGTGAGGAACACTGGCGGCCGGTCCGCGGGATCCATCACGGCCGCGAAGTTCCTTGAGAAGTTCGCAGAGGGCATGCGTTGGGCCCACCTGGACATCGCCGCCACAGCGTGGATTGAGGCGAGTCCCGACTCCCCCAAGAAGGAATACCTGCCGAACGGTGCTTCTGGGTTTGGCGTCCGTCTCCTCGTTCGTCTCCTTCGGGACTGGAAAGCAGCCGACTGAGCGAGCGCGCGGCTCAACCCGCTTCGGAGAGGTCAGGTCGCTTGCGCCTGGTCTCGCCCTTTCCAACAGGCTTATGACGCGACCTTCCCTGATCGGCCTCGTGCCCGCCTTCCGGGACTTGGACCTTCTCCGGGACGAACTGGAGACGAAGGGCAGGGCCGTCCGAGATCGCCTTGAACATTTCCGCCGGGTGGGTCTCGGCTCCGACGCGCGCCTCTTCGAGGAACTCTGCTTCTGTATCCTGGCGATTCAGTCCTCGGCGAGGAGCAGCGATCGCGCCGTGAAAGCCCTTTCCGCGGAGGGTCTTCTATGGTCGGGGGACGAGGCATCGCTCGCGGAGTTCCTTCAGCACCGGACGCGTTTTCACCGGCACAAGGCAGCCTACATCGCCCGAGCGCGGGACCGCTTTTTCGGGTCACACAAGCCAGGCTTGAAGACGACCCTCGTGGGATTTCCGACATCCCACGAAGCTCGGGCGTGGCTCGTCGCCGAGGTCGACGGCCTCGGATTCAAGGAGGCAAGCCACTTCCTGCGAAACATCGGCCGCGGGGAAGGGCTGGCGATTCTCGACCGCCATATCCTCCAGAACCTCCTACGGCATCGGGTGATCGCCCGGATGCCCAAGGCTCTGACGCCTCGCCGGTATCTCGCCATTGAGGGCCGTGCGTCGAAGCTGGCGCAGGCCCTGGGCGTTTCTCTCGGTGTGCTGGACCTCCTTCTCTGGAGCCGCGAGACCGGAGAGATCTTCAAGTGAATCTGTGACCTCCGCCTCGGGCCAGATCCGCGACGACGGGCCGAGAGCCCGGCACAATGGGCCACTTGCGCAGCTCCGCCACTTCCGCCCACTGACGCCGTTCCGAATCCGGTATCCTCTTACGGGAGACAGGGATGCGGTAGGCAACGAGCACATAGTGAACTTCGCTCCCTGCAAGATCGTAGACGTGGGAGTAGACGCCGAAGAGGGTCCCGCGGGCGATTCGGAGCCCGAGTTCTTCGCGGAGTTCCCGCCTCAATGCATCCCAGGGATGCTCCCCGAACTCCACTTTTCCCCCCGGAAACTGCCAGAGCCCGGGGAGCGGGCCTGAATCCGGACGTCTTTCCAGGAGGACGTGAGATCCTGATGCGAGGATGGCCACGGCGACGAGGCGCGGGCTCTCCACGGTTCCGCGGAGATGCCGAAGCCTCCATAAGGATGTGTTTACCCGCGGAGGAGCCAACGGACCCAGAGGGCGGCGATCCCTGCAATGGCGAGGATTCCTGCGAGGAAGAAGATCGCCAGGACCTGGGCGATGCCGAAGGAAGCGGATCCGAGGGCAAGGAACCCGAGGACAAAGGCGAGCCAGGCAAAACACACGAGAATCGTCACGGTGATCGTCGTGCTGAGAGTTGCCACGGCCCGCCCAGCCCGGCGTCCCGGAAAGCCTTGTGCGCTCGCCCATCCCTCGGATTAAGTAGGCGCACCGTGTTTCGAACCCCGTGGAACGCCCGTCTCCCGAGGCGGTTCGCTCGCATCTCCTTCGCTGGTTCGACGCGTCGAAGCGCGATCTCCCTTGGCGACGGACCCGGGATCCGTACCGGATCTTCGTTGCGGAGTACCTCCTCCAGAGAACCCGCGTGGCGTCGGGCGCACCGTACTACGAGCGTTTCCTGGAACGCTTCCCCGATGTCCGCAGCCTCGCGGCCGCCTCCGAGGACGAGGTGCTCCGAGCCTGGGAGGGCCTTGGCTTCTACCGACGCGCGAGGAATCTCCATCAGGCCGCGAGAGTCGTCGTCGAGAAGCACGGGGGCCAAATCCCCGAGACTGCCGCCGAGCTCGAGGAACTTCCCGGGATTGGTCCGTACACGGCGGGGGCCGTCGCGAGCATCGCCTTCGGCAAGCCCGTAGCCGCGGTAGACGGGAACGTGACGCGCGTCCTGTCACGACTCTTCCGGATCGAAGTCGATGTGACGAAGACCTCCGGCTGGCGGGAGGTATGGTCCCACGCCCGCGCCCTCATCCCCGCGTCTCGGCCCGGCTCGTTCAACCAAGCTCTCATGGAGCTCGGCGCCACGATTTGCACGCCCGCGTCGCCCCGCTGCGGGGTCTGTCCCGTTGCGACTCTCTGCTTGGCCCGCGCGGCGGGAATCCAGGAATCTTTGCCCCGAGGGCCGAGGGCCCGTGGGCCACGGACCGTCCCCGTGGTGTTCGCCCACATCGAGTCCCGCGGCCGCATCCTTCTCGTGCGCCGCCCGGACTCGGGTCTCCTCGCGGGCCTGTGGTCCCTCCCGGGAGGCGAGTTCTACGGAGCCCGCAACCCCCGCGCAGCGCTCCGCGATCTCGTGAAGTCCCAGACCGGTCTCGACGTGGAGATCGGCGACTCCGCAGCGCCCGTCGCACGGACGTTCTCCCATCGTCGTTGGGTCGGCATGATCTACCGTTGCCGTCCCTTGGGGAATCAGATGCCCGATGCGGAGGCTCGATGGGTCTCCGCGGCAGAGGCCCTTCGCCTTCCCATGGTCCCCTTCCACCGGACGTCTGTCGCGAGCATTCGGACCCGCCACGGGCCGGCGCCCGTCCACGGTCCGGCGTAGCTCCGAAGTTCATCGTTGCCTATCAGGAGCGAGAACCGGAGGCATCCATTGATGGGACGTTGGGCCTGTGTTCAACGGATTCCATGACCGTCGGTGCCACGGCACAAATCCTGTTCAGTGGGCGTTCCGTGCAGGATCTCCTCGCCGCCTATGAGCGCGCTCTCGTGGATTCGGGGTTCGAAATTCGGAAGCGAGATTGGAGTGGCCAGTATTGGCTGCACAAGGCCGTCCTAGGGAGCAAGGCGAAGGCCTATTTCGTTCGGAAGATCGTGCCCTTCGGGGAACTGACGAAAGCGGGAAACCGCCTCGGGGCCGAGGCCCAAATCTACGCCTACGGAAGTGGCGCGGTGCTTCGCCTCGCCATCGTGCCATACATGGAACTCTTTGATCGCGCAGAGATTGCGTTCGTGAGCCAGGGCGTGTTCGAGATGATCAAGGACGACGCATGGTCTCGCGAGAAACTGCAGGAAATCCTCGGACGTCTGGCCTCGATGGGCCTCATCGCCACGGCCGCGACCGCCTGAACCCTTAAGCATCCGCGTACGTTCCGCGGCCCGTGAGACGATTTCTCATCGTCGGGCACCGTGCGTCCACCTCGCCCTCGTTCCCCCTCGACGACCTTGCGGGTGCCGCGGGCCGCATGGACATCCTGCTCAGCGCCGCGAATGCCTCCTTGCTTCTCGCCCACGACCTTCGTCGCGACGTGGAGGCAGGCCTCCTGCTCCTCGGTCCGCCGGATCCGCCGCGGTTCATCCGGCTGCAAGGCTTCCGCCTCAAGTCCTACCAACCGGACCTTCGGAGCAATGCCGCTCTCGTACGCAATGCTCTCGCCCAGAGCTCCCGCGTCGAGCACGAGGTCTCCCCTGGGATTCTCGCATCGAAGGCAGGGTTCGAGGAGGCCCTTGACCGCCTAGGACCCAGCTTCGTCTACCTGCTTGAAGGCGGCAAGGACATGCGCAATGTGCTCCTTCCCGCAGACGCAACGTTCGTCCTGTCCGACAACCAAGACCTCCTGCCCGAGGAGGAGGCAGCCGTCCTCGCCCGCGGTGCGCTCGTCGTGAGTGTCGGGCCGAAAGCCCTCCACTCGGACCAGGCGATCACAGTTCTCCAGAACGAGCTCGACCGGAGGAACGTATGAGCCTCACCGAGTACATCCAAGCGACTCTCCCGGAATTCGTACGGACGTTGTCCTCGGAGGACACGGGGGTGGCTGCGATCCTGGAGGTCGCACGGGCCGCCTGCTCGGATCTCGGCCTCGCACCGACGGTCCACGCACAGGTGAAGGCGATCACCGCGACGAGCGGCCGCGGCGGGCTCCTGATGAACGGCCATCTGGACACGGTCCCGCTGGGGTCCGGATGGACGAGGGAGCAAGCCTCCTGGGACGGGGACCTCTTGTACGGCCGCGGGTCCGCGGACATGAAGGCCGGCTGCGTGGCGTCCTTGGCTGCGGCGCGTGTCCTCTTGGAGCGCGGCCTTCCCTTCTCCCTCCTTTTCACCACGGACGAGGAGACGGCGATGCTCGGAGTGAAAGCCCTTGCGTCCTCCCCGGTCGTGAAAGAGGCCTCCGCGGTGGTTGTCGGCGAGCCTACGGGCCTTCAGGTCATCGCGAGCGAGAAGGGAATCCTATGGTACCGCGCGACGGTCCGAGGCCGGAGCGCCCATGGGAGCGTTCCCCACCTCGGGGACAACGCGATTGCGCGCATGGCTCGTGTCGTATCCCATCTCGAGCCGCTCTCCCGGCCTCAAGATGTGCTCAAGGAGATTACGGTGAGTCTCGGGCTGATTCGAGGCGGCTCCGCACCGAACGTCGTCGCGGACACGTGCTCGGTGGACCTCGACTGCCGCCATCCCCCGGGGACCACCCGGGGGGATGTCGAGGTTCTCCTTCGCAAGGCCTTTGCGGCTTCGGGAGAGGCGGTTTCCCTCGAACTCTTCCACGACGTCCCCGCGGCGGGGGTGCCCCTCGACGCGCCTCATATCCGCCTGCTCCAGGAGCTCGCGGGCGCCGAGGTCCGAGGCGTCACCTACGGGACGGAGATGGCCTATTTCGTGGCTCACAATCCGCGGTGCGCGGTCTTCGGGCCCGGCGATCCGCAGCGGATCCACGTTCCCGATGAGCATGTCTCCCTGTCGGAGACGGTCCGCGCCGCGGAGATCCTCGCCGAGTACGGCACGATGCTCGCCTCCAGCTCCCGTGGCTCGCGGGGCTCGGACCAAAGCCTATAATACCGGACGAAGGTAGCGGCCCGACACCATGACGGGCCTTGGCACGCCTCGGGAATTCTACCTCGCCACGGCGGAGGAAATTCGGACGGGCAAGACGACGGACGTCTACTTCCTCCGGTCCCTCGAAGTCCTGAAGAAGGCGGGAAAGGACCGCACGGTCGTGGACGCGGAGATCACGACGGGCGGACTGCCGAATGCTTGGCCGTGGGGGATCCTCTGCGGCGTCGAGGAAGTCGTGGGCCTCCTCAAGGGCCGGAAGGCGAGCCTGTGGTCCCTCCCCGAGGGGACCCTCTTCACCCCGAAGACGCCCCGCGGGATCCCGCTCCCCGTCATGACGCTCCAAGGACCCTACGGGGATTGGGCGCTCTACGAGACCCCCCTCCTCGGGATGATCTGCCAATCGAGCGGTATCGCGACGAAGGCGGCCCGTCTTCGCAAGCTCGCGAACGGCAAGCAGATCGTCTCGTTTGGCGTCCGCCGGATGCACCCGGGCATCGCACCCCTCATTGAGCGCTCCGTGTACGTCGGCGGATTGGACGCGATCACGACCCCGCTGGGGTCGGAAATCCTCGGCCTCCCGGCGATGGGCACGATGCCCCATTCCCTCGTCATCGTCATGGGTGGCCCTCGGGAGGCCTTCCATGCCGCCCACAAATACATGGAGAAGAAGGTCCCGCGGATCGCCCTTGTGGACACCTATTACGACGAGAAGACGGAGACGATGATCGCCCTCGAAGCGATTCCCGAGCTCCAGGGGGTCCGCCTGGACACCCCATCCTCCCGCCGCGGGAATTTTCCGGCGATCGTCCGCGAGATTCGATGGGAGTTGGACCTCCGCGGCCACAAGGACGTGAAGATCTACGTGTCCGGGAACGTCGACGAGAAGACGATCCCCGCGCTGCTCGAAGCGGGCGCGGAGGGCTTCGGCATCGGCACCTCCTTGAGCAATGCCCCCACGATCGACTTCGCTTGCGACATCGTGCAGATCGGCCGGAAGCCCGTGGCGAAGCGAGGGAAGTTCGGTGGACGGAAGGAGCCCTTCCGTTGTCCCAAAGACGGGACGTATGAGGTAGGCGAGAGGAAGTGCCCGGCGTGCGGATCACCGATGGTCTCGGCCTATGTGCAGTACCTCGACCGCGGGAAGCCCGTGGCCCCGCTGCCCTCCCTTTCCGAGATCAGGAAGCGTGTCATCGCCGACGTGGACCGCGCGGCCCTCGAATCGTGACCACCGCATTTATCCGGGAACGTGGCTCTGTTCCTCCCGCGTGGACCCGCCGAGGAAGCCGGAGATCCGTGCGACGTACGCTCGCATCGCGGAATCCTTCGCCGCGACCCGGAGGAAGCCATGGCCCCAGGTCGCAGAGTTCCTCCAGGAGTGGCCCACGGGATCTCGCGTCGCGGACATCGGTTGTGGAAACGGCCGAAATCTTCGCGTGGCCGCTTCATTGGGTCACCGCGCCTTGGGTTTCGACTTCTCTCGCGATCTCCTCCGGATCGGCCATTCGTCGTCGGCCGAATGGTCCTTGATGGATTGGGTCGAAGCAGAAGCCACGGCCCTTCCGCTCAGGGACCGTTGCATGGACGCGTGTCTCTGCATCGCGGTGCTACACCATCTCCCCACGCGGACGGATCGGATCGCGCTCCTGATGGAGATCCGCCGGATTCTCGTCCCGCACGGCCGCGCGCTCGTGAGCGTCTGGGACGTCGACCAGCCTCGCTTTCGCGGAGTGAGCCGCGATTCGAACCGAGACGTGAACGTGCCCTGGACGCTGCCGAGTGGCGTGAGGATCCCGAGGTATTATCACCTGTCCAGCCAGGAGGAGTTCGAGGGATTGATTATCGAATCCGGCCTCCACGGGGAAAGGTTTTTCAAGGCCTCCGGGAACCTGTTTGGACGAGTGTCGACGCATGGCTGACCTAGGCTCGGTCCTCAACGAATTCTTCGGCAGCATCGTCCAGAACCCCGTCTACCTGATGCTTTCCATTGCGGGCGTTGCCCTCCTCCTCATTCTCATCGTGGCGCGCCATATCCACAAGATCCACAGCCAGGAGATTTTCGTCCATCAGGCGTGGGGCGCGAACTGGAAAGGGCGGTAGCCGCAGGGCGGTTCGAAACCCTCTTAAGCGCCAGGGCTTTTCGAGGCCGTCCGGTGTTGTCGTGTCGAACGTCCCCGAAGGGCTCCGATACACGAAGGACCACGAATGGGCGAAGGTCGAGGGGACCCGCGTCCGCATCGGAATCACGGACCACGCGCAGAGCGAGTTGACGGACGTCGTGTACGTGGAGTTCCCAACGGTGGGCAAGGTCGTGAAGCAAGGGGACGTCCTCGGGACCGTCGAATCCGTGAAGGCAGTGAGCGAGATCTACGCACCCCTGAGCGGCAAGGTCGTCGAGGTGAACAAGGCCCTCGAAGCGGCGCCGGAGAGCGTGAACAAGGATCCCTACGGCGCAGGCTGGATGTTCGTCCTCGAGCCTACGAGACCCGCGGAGGTCTCGAAGCTCCTCGACGCCCGGTCGTACAAGGGGCTCGTTGGCGAATGACTAGACCGTCTCGGGCTTGATCCGCCGGAAGGCCGCGAAGATGGAGGCATCGTAGAGGAGCTTGATTCCGCCCCCGATGAAGAAGGGCACCCCCAGGCCGGCGGCCGCGATAGCAGCTCCCGCGGCGACCGGCCCCATCGCCTGGGTTGTGTTGCGGGCCGCCGTCGTCGCCGCGTTCGCGGCGGTTCGCTCCTCCCGTGCAACGATCCCCGCGAGATACGCCTGCCGGGTGGGTACATCCATCTGGGATAGGGCCATCCGCCCGAGGTACGCCGCAAGGGCGAGGGGGAACGTGGGGGCCAATGGCACGAGGATGAGGAGGACGTTCGACGGAATGTGGGTGAAGACCATCGTCTCGAGGAGCCCGATGCGTTCCCCTAACCGCGCCGCGACGAGGAAAGAGAAGGCCGTGAGGACACCCGCAGCGAAGAAGATGATGCCGAGCACCTCCCGGGACTCCGGGTACCGAGTGTAGAACCAGAAGGACACGAAGGACTGGAGGACGAACCCTCCCGCGAAGCTGTCTGCCGCGAAGAGCGCGGAGATCCTGACGACCCGGGAGCGGGACTCTGCCGAAAGGGGAACGCGTTCCGCCCGAGCCTCGAGTTCCACGGACGCGGGGAGGGCCGCACTGAGGCCCGCGGCGACCAGGCCGATCGCCGCATACAGGAGAAAAAGGGGTCGCAGTGGATCCGCCGAACCTGGGGTCGCGCCCAGGGCCACCGTGGGAGGGATCGCCGCGAGGGCGCCTCCTGCGGCGCCAAGGGATCCAAGGAGGTTGTACGCCGCGAAAGCCCGGGTCCGCTTCCCTTGCTTGGCGGCCTCCGCCACGATCGACTGCTCGATCGACAGGAACGGAGTGACTTCCGTCCCCGTGGGGCTCGCGGTGCCGAGGACCAACCCGACGAGAGCGGTTTCGAAGTTCGGGGCGAGGGCGAGGATGATTCCCGCCAGAGTCATGAGGAGCCCGAAGGCAATCATCGCCCGACGACGGCCGAACCGGTCGCCGTAATAGCCAACGAGGAGGTTCAAGCCGGCTCCGCTGAGCAAGGAGAGGCTCAGGGTCGCGATGACGACGGCGTCCGTGCCGCCGAGGAGCTTGAGGTAGATCGCGAGGATGACGGCAAGGAAGCCATAACCGAAGGTCCGCGCGGTTCGGTTCGCAATGAGCAGAACGAGGGCGGATGCCAGAGGGACCCCTCATCCCGCGTGTTCGAGCTTCCCGCCTTGCTCCACGCGCCACTTGCAGTATGCGTAGAGGGCGTCGTACATGGGGAACTGCAGGCGCATGTTCTCGTGGTCGTCCCTGGCAATCTGCCGAAAGCCAAGGGCCGCCGCTTCCAAGCCAGCTCCCTCGACCCTCGGATGCGGCACGCTCCTTGCGTCCGCGGTCCGCACGATCTCGGCGAGGTCGAGCAGGGCGCGATCCGTGAGTCGATACTTCTTCACGATTGCGTCGAAGCTGACGCGCTCCTCGCCACCCTCCTTGTAGTGCGTGAGCTCCACGTCCGCCGCGTCAAAGGGCGTCGCGCCAGCTTCCTTCGCGATCTCTTGGACTCTATCCGCCGCTACAAACAGGAACTCGGCCTTCGGGTCCACGAAGCGCGAGATCAGCCACGGGCAGGCAATTCGGTCCACCTTCGCTTTCTCCCTCGTCACCCACTTCATCCTCGTCGCCTCCGTGCGAAAGGGCTGTCCGCCTCAAAAGGCCTTTGTGTCGCTGCGAGGAGTTGAGATACTCTTTTATCGAGGCGGGCGGTTCGACCGCCGGGCACGTCGGCTAGTTTGGACGAGGCTACGGGCCTTCGGAGCCTGAGACAGGGGTTCGAATCCCCTCGTGCCCGTTTCTTCCGGCGCTTTCAGCCGTCGCCTCGCGTTCCGGTCTCGGAAGCCTTTGGATTTATCGGTTTGTGAAGATAAAAAAAGGACGGGCCGCTATCACAGCGGCCCGTACGTGTAGGTGGGGTGGTTGGGGAGCCCTAGGCCGTCGGGCTGTTCAATCCAGAACTTGAACTCGAAGCTCCCCCGTGAGGCGGGATGGATTTCCAACATGAAACCATCTTGAGAGAAGCCTCCCGTGGCCACGATCCGGTCGGAGAAAGGCATCGAGAGGGTCCAGTCCGCCAGGTTCGCGCTCTCGTTCGAAGAAGAGGCGACCATGTCGTAATAGTAGAGCGCCTTCAGGAGGAAGGAACCCGAGTTCCGGATGCCCGCGGACGCATTGAGTCCGGGGTCGATGAGCGATTCGTAGCCTGCGGGGTCGCGGGCCTGGACCTCATGGAGGACGACCGGCCAGTAGTCCGCGTCGCCGATCGACGTGTCGACGGTCGCGACGGTCGTCCCCGCTGCGAAGGAGACGCCCTTGGGTGCCGCGAGGGGCCCGTTCCAGCCGATGTAGTATCGAAGGGTGCGGGTGCTCACGACTTCCTCGGCTCCGTAGGCCACGTACACGGTCAGCTCGTCTGGCGTCGTGCTGTTGGGGTTCCGAACTTCCATTCGCAGCACGCCTGCCACGGGACGGTTCGCGTTGTTCGTCATCGTCGCAATCACGCGGAATGTGTCGCCCGGAGCGACCGTCGCGGGGACTCCCTCGACCGTCAGCGCGAAGGCCTGGCCGGTCACCTGCACGTCCTTCTCCACCGTATTGCTCAGGGTGGGCGTCAGGATGCCCACCGCACTGGCCGCGACGAGCAAGACGAGGAGGAACGCTCCCCGCGGCCCCAATTTCGTTCCCATGCGCATTTCGTACACCTCGCCCGCCTCGAGGCAGGCGGGACGGGGGACGGACGGGAGTGAAGGATAAGGGGGCCCTGTACACGCATCTTACACGTAACGAGCCGCGGGTCCGGCGACACCTTGATTACCGTGGGCCACGGTATTCGGAGATGGGAGGCGTACCATTCCCACGGATGTGGTGATCGCGGGCGCGTGCCGCACGCCCGTCGGAAAATACGGCCGGGCTTATCGGAACATCGACGCGGTGAAGCTGGGGAGCATCGTGGTCGCGGAGGCCGTGAGGAGGGCCGGGCTCGTCCCCGCGGAAATCGAGGAAGTTCTCATGGGAAATGTGATCCAGGCAGGCCTGGGGCAGAACCCCGCACGGCAGGCCGCCCTCCTGGGTGGGCTGCCCGATCGCGTGGGGGCCGCGACGATCAACAAGGTGTGCGCGAGTGGGATGAAGAGCGTGTCCATCGCCTTCGATGCCATCCGCGCCGGGTCCGGTGACGTTCTGGTCGCGGGGGGTATGGAATCCATGAGCCGCGCGCCCTACCTCGTGAAGGAGGCTCGATGGGGGGTCAGCTACAACCACGTGCCCTTCGTCGACGCGATGGTCCACGACGGTCTTTGGGACGTGTACAATCGATTCCACATGGGCATCACGGGCGAGATCGTCTCCGAGCGGTACAAGGTGAGCCGCGAGGATCAGGACGCCTTCGCTCTGGAGAGCCATCGCCGGGCTTGGAGGGCCACCATGGACGGCAAGTTCAAAGAGGAGATCGTGCCCGTGGACGTGCCGGCTGGCTCGCGGCAGGAGATCGACGAAGGCATCCGCCAGGACACGGCCATGGAGAAACTCGCGAAGCTCCCCACCGTTTTCAAGGAGGGCGGTTTGGTGACCGCGGGGAACGCGTCCCAGCTCTCCGATGGAGCGGCCGCGATGGTCGTGCTTTCCCGCGAAGCCGCGGACCGTCAGGGGGTGACGCCGATGGCGCGCATCGTGGACTACGTGACTGCGGGCACGAAGCCGGAGTGGGTCATGGAGGCTCCCATCCCCGCCGTGCGGAAGCTCCTGAAGAGGACGGGCTTCACCATCGATGATTTCGACCTCGTGGAGCACAATGAGGCTTACGCGGCCGCGAGCGTCGCGGTCATGCGGGAACTTGGGATTCCGCACGAGCGGCTCAACGTGAACGGCGGTGCGGTCGCCCTTGGCCATCCGCTAGGTTGCAGCGGTGCGCGGATCCTGACGACGCTCGCTTACGCCATGAAAGACCGGAATGCGAAGCGGGGTCTTGCGACGCTTTGCCTCGGCGGCGGAAACGCGATGGCGATGATCCTCGAGCGAGCCTAGCCGCCAGGCAGCCATCACGGCGCTTCTCGCGCGGTCCCGCGCCGATTCGAGACGCCCCCCGCAAGCTCTTTAACGTTCAGCTCCTATGCTCCGTGATTTCCGACTCGTCCGAGGTTCCCGGATGCTCCATAAAGTCAAGAGGGCGGCCACGAGGGAGGAGGTCCTTGGCCTCCTCCAGCCGCTGATCCGCGACTGGTTCACCTTCAAGTTCAAGGGTCTCACGGAGCCGCAGGCCTATGCGGTGCCCCTCATACATGCGCGGGAGAACGTGCTCGTCTCCTCGCCCACGGGTAGCGGGAAGACCTTGACCGCGTTCCTCTCGATCATCAACGAGTTGTACGCGAAGCAGCTCCGCGGGGAGCTCGAGGACCGCATCTATTGTCTCTACGTCTCGCCCCTCAAGGCCCTTGCGAATGATATCAACCGGAACCTCGAGGAACCGTTGCGCGAGCTGACGGAACGGGCAGGGAAGGACGGACAGCCGTCGCCGGAAATCCGGGTCGCGGTCCGCTCCGGGGACACGTCGGCCCAGGAGCGGCAGAAGCAGGTCCGCCGACCCCCCCACATCTTCATCACGACCCCCGAGAGCCTCGCGATCATCCTGAGCACGCCGAAGTTCCGGGAGGCCTTCTCCCGCGTGGAGTGGACCATCATCGACGAGATTCACGAGATGTGCTCCTCGAAGCGCGGCGCCCTCCTCTCCGTATGTCTCGAGCGGCTGCGGGAGCAGGTCGGCGCCGATTTCGTCCGGATCGGCTTGAGCGCGACGATCGCGCCGATCGAGGAAGAGGCGAAGTTTCTCGCTGGCTACGAGGGCGGAAAGGTGCGGGACATGCATATCGTGGAGGTCGACACGCGGAAATCCCTGGACCTGTCCGTCCTGTGTCCGGTGAAGGACATGACCGCCGTGCCCATGGACGTGGCCAATGCGCGCATGTACGATCTCCTGAGCGATCTCATCGACAAGCATCGCACGACCCTGATCTTCACGAACACCCGCAGCGGCACGGAGCACGTCTCCTTCAAGCTCAAGGAGCGCGGCGTGGAGGATCTAGAAGCCCATCACGGTTCCCTTTCCAAGATCACGCGCCTCGACGTCGAGGAGAAGCTGAAGAAGGGCGAGCTGAAGGCGGCGGTCTCCTCGACATCCCTGGAACTCGGCATCGACATCGGGTACATCGACCTCGTCGTGCAGATTGGCTCGCCGAAGAGCGTGGCGAAGGGCTTGCAGCGGATTGGCCGGGCGGGCCACGCCTACGGCGAGACCGCGAAGGGCCGCATGGTTGTCTTCGAGCCCTGGGACCTCATGGAGTGCGCAGCCCTCGCCAAGGCCGCCTACGATGGCCGCATCGATCGGGTGGACATCCCGCGGAACAACCTCGACGTCCTTGCCCAGGCGATCGTGGCGATGTCCTTGGAGAAACGGTGGGACGTGGACGAGGCCTTCGAGCTCGTCAAGCGGTCCTACAATTTCCACGATCTGCCCAGGAAGGACTTCCTCGCCGTCCTCGACTACCTCTCCTCTCGGAACCCGGACATCAAGGTCTTCGCGAAAATCTGGTTCGACGAGGAGGAAGCCCGCTTCGGGAAGAAGAAGGGCACCCGGATGATCTACTACACGAACGTCGGGACGATCCCCGAGGAGGGCACCTACCACGTGTACTCCGAACGGGGCACGCCCCTCGGGGAGCTCAGCGAGAAGTTCGTCGAGTACCTTTCCCCCGGAGATGTCTTCGTCCTAGGCGGCCGGACGTACCAGTTCGTCCGGGTCCGCGGGACCTCTGTGTACGTCAAGGACGCCTCCGGGCGCCGTCCGACCGTTCCCTCGTGGACGGGAGAGATGCTCCCTCGGTCCTTCGACCTGTCCCTCCTCGTCGGCCAGTTCCGACGGGACATCGCGGAGAAGATCGACAAGGAGGGCGAGAAGCCCGCGAGGGAGTGGCTCGTCCGAGACTACCACGTCGATGGGGGATCGGCCCAGTCCCTCGTCTCCTACGTCCAAGAACAGCGCGCCCTTCTCCGGGACCTGCCCACGGACCTCCAAGTCCTCCTCGAGGGCTACATCGACGTGAAGGGCAACCGGAACGTGATCTTCCACTTCCCCTTCGGCCGCCGGACGAACGACGCCCTGAGCCGGGCCTACGCCTTCGCGCTCACGGAGAAGCACCACACAAACGTCCGCGTGAGCGTGACGGACGACAACTTCATGCTCACGGTCCCGAAGCGCATCGAATTCGAGGGGATCGTCGAGCTCGTCACGAGCGCGAACCTCGAGTCCCTCCTGCGGCGGGCAATCAAGAGCACGGAGCTGTTCAAGCAGCGCTTCCGACACTGCGCGACGCGATCCTTCATGGTCCTTCGGAACTACATGGGTAGGGAGGTCTCCATCGGCCGGCAGCAGTTGCGGTCCCAGCGTGTCCTCGACTGGCTCCACGAGCTCGAGGACTTCCCCGTGATCAAGGAGACCTACCACGAGATCCTCGAGGAAGTCATGGACGTGGACCACGCGAAGGACGTCCTGCGAGGGATCGAGTCAGGGGCCATCTCGGTGAAGACGACCGGGGTCAGCAACCTGCCCTCCCCTTTCGCCCACAACGTCGTCCTCCAAGGCGTGTCAGACCTCGTGCTCATGGAGGATCGGTCCGCGCTCCTGCGGGAGCTGCACCGCAAGGTGCTCGAGCGGGTGATGCCCACCGCAGCGATTAGCTCGATTCAGTTCCAGCCAGAGGAGATCCGCGACTACTTCCGCCGCAAGCTCCCAAAGATCGTCCGCAAGGAGGATCTCCTCTCCTACCTCGATCGCGTGGGGGACGCGAACCTCCTCCAAGAGAAAGGCCGAAACCCGTTCGGGCAGTCGGCCGCGGGTCGGGACCAGCTGCGGAAGTGGGCCGGGGAACTCATGGACGAAGGTTCCGTGGAGAGTGTGTGGACCCCGCAAGGGATCCACTGGACGCTGAAAGACCGCGTCCCCCTCTACGCGGCCGTGAACGGCCAGCACGCCCGGCTCAAGCCCGCGGAGGAAAGGGTCCTCGGGAAGATCCGCGAGAGGGCGTTCGCCCACAAGGAGCTCCTCCGTGCCACGAAACTGGAGAAGGACGTCCTCAATGAGATTCTGCGAAAACTCGAACGCGCCTACCTCCTTGGCCGTCGGGGCCTTGAGGAGACCGTCTATTTCGCCCGCGATGTCCCCAAGGCCAGCTTCGACGAGGCCTTGGACAAGCTCCTCCTCAGGCGCCTCGAGGCCGACGGGCCGATGACCGCCCAGGAACTCGGGGTTGCCCTGGGCCTCGAAGTCGAACTCGTCGAGGAGACCCTGCGGGACCTCGAATCCGAGGGGACCGTGTCCTCGGGCCACTTCCTCGTGGACCGGGACTTCCAATACATGATGACCCGCGACCTGCAGCATCTCCAGCGAAAAGACGAGACGCGGGAGGTGTTCGACGAAGCCGCGGTGAAAGCCTTCCTCCTCCAGAAACAGTTCGCGGACATCCTCACAATCGACGACTACTTCGAGCGGTTCCTCGAGGCCGGGATGCTCTTCGACGTCTGGAACCACACGCCGGGCTTCGACCACGAGGAGTGGCTGAAGCGTCGCGAGTCCGGGGACATCCTGGAAGGTCGCTTCCTCAACGGCCGCGTCCGCTACGTTCGCGCGAAGGACGTCCCCCTCTTCCTTTCCGCCTTCCCGCGGAGCCCCCTCACGGATCTCGAGGCCCGGGCCCTCGAGGTCATCCGCTCCGAGGATGGCATCGACGTGAACCGCCTCGCGTCCCGGCTCAAGGAAGAGAAGGAACGGGTGAAGGAGGCTCTAGAGAAGCTCGACTATGATGTCTACGTGATCCGCAAGTTCCAAGGAGATGGATGGACCGCGAGGAACCTCTACGTGGCCTTCGACCCGCCCCCGGTGAAGGTCCTGAACCCCCTCGAGGCCCTCGTCCGGAGGTTCCTCAAAGCCTCCGGTCCCGTCCCGTTCGCCGGGATCCGGGAATGGGCGCGGTTCGAATGGGATGAGATCGAAGGGCTCATGGACCGCCTCGAGGAAGAGGGCGTTGTCGTGCGGGTCCTCATGACGGGGAAGGCGGAGACGGAGATGTACATCCTCTCGGAGGAACTGCCCGCGCTGCGGACGGCGGCTCCTGGCGGAACGCAGGATCGGATGCGGGTTCTCTCCCTTCTGGATCCGTGGACGCAACCCCTTTGGGCCCAGATCGCGAGTCGGTACGGGGAAGGTTGGTTCTACCCCCTCGTGAAGGACGGCGACCTCGTCGGCATGGCGGAGATTTGGGAGATGAGTGGATGCGTGGAGGTGCGGGAGCTGGATCTCTTCGGCCCGGACCTTCTTGAGGACGCGATCGCGGCCCTCGCGGCGATGATGGGCTACTACAGCATGCGGGGGGTCGATGTCCTCCGGGTCACTCGTTTCATGGGAAAGGACGTCCCCGAGGCGGAGGACCTCTCTCCGTGGACGAAAGCGGGTTTCGTGCGCCTCGGCGATTTCCTCGCGCACGGTCCGGTCGTCCCCCGAGACTTCGAGAAGGACAAGCTCATCGCCTGCGTTTTCCACCATCAAGGGATTGCGCCGGAGAGCCGCTTCCGCGATCCCGTGGACGCTGCCGCGGCCCTCCTGGGCCTTCGCTCGGACTTGGCCGCGCGGTTGCGTGTCCAAGAATTCCGACCCCTGGAGCGCCTCCATCGCGCAGGACTCCTCGCCCCGGCGAAGGGGATTCCCGAGTACGCCACGTACCTCCTGGAGGAGGATCTGCCTCTCGTCAAGGCAGCGAAAGGAATCCCGCTCACGAAGGACACGAAGTACGTCCTCAAGCTCATCGAGGAGGAAGGGCCCATCCTGCGGCAGCGGCTCCTCGCCCTTTCCGACCTGACGCCCTACGCAACGGCCGCGGCCCTTCGGAAACTGCTCGAGGGCCTCCATGTGACCTTGGCCCCGGATCGCCGTTATCGATCCGTCCCCGACTCCGAGCTCTCGAAGGAGGAGGCCCGCCGCGAGATCCTGCGTCGCCTGATCCGAAGCGTGGGCGTGACGTCCGCGGAGGCCCTCGCGGCTTACACGCGGTTCGAGTACAACATGGGGGAGGTCCGCCCTCTCCTGCGGGAGTTCGAGAAGGAGGGTTGGCTCGTGAAGGGCTTCCTGGCCCACGGGGAGCGGACCCTGTACTGGATCCTCAAGGCAGACCTCGAGCGACTCGACGGTCTCCCGTTCCGCCGCAAGTTCGTCCTCACCCCGATGGACAACCTCTTCCTCTTTCTCCGCACCGACATCGTCTCCCGGTTCCACTCCGGCTACTGCTACGTCGTCTTCGAAGGCGTCGAGATGGTCGCGGCGTTCAAGGCGAAGCGCCGCAGGTCGGAGCTTATCGTGACGGATTTCGAGGGCGATGCGGCCGCCCGCCGGATCGTCGAGGCCTGGGAGGAGGAAAACGAGCTCGCGATCGAAGAGCAGATCGAGCGGATTTCCGACCACGAGGTCATGGAGTGGTACGCGAAGATGTACGGCCGCGGGGGCGCGGAGCGGTAGCCTCCGACAGAGGTCAGCTTCTTGATTCCGCAGACGATCCCCACGGAGGCGTTTCCATGACTGTTCTCGGCATCGACACGGTGGCGATTGTCGTCGCGGACGCGGGCAGGGCGATCCGATGGTACCGCGATGTCCTCGGCCTCGAGGTCGCCTACATCGGCCCAAGCGTTTCGAACCCCGATCCCACGGTCCAGGGGAGCCCCGAGGATCCCGGACACTGGATCGAGCTTGGGCCCCGACGCCCGCGGACGCGGGTCCATCTCTGCGAGATGGGGGGAACCCCGGAGCCCGGCCCGACGGGAATCACGTTCATCACCGACGACATCGCCGCGGAGTACGAAGGGCTCCGCTCGAAGGGCGTGCGGTTCCTTTCGATCCCCCAGAAGATGGACTGGGGCGAGTGGATTGCGAGCTTCGTCGATCCCGACGGAAACGAGTTCGATCTGAAACAGCCCCTCGATCCGGCTGCCTGGCGTATGTAGACAATCTTTATGGAGCCAGGGCCATTCGCAACGCGGATGGCTCTCGACAAGATTCTCGCGCGCGTCGAGAGGTCGCGGGACGACATGGTCTCGACCCTTGCGGACCTCTGCCGCATCCCTGCGGTGGGGCCGGACAACGGGGGGGATGGGGAGGCGAAGAAAGCCGCCCACATCCAGAAGTGGCTCCAGGAAATGGGCCTCAAGGTCGAGCGCTTCGACGCGCCGGACAAGCGTGTCCCAGGAGGGAAGCGGCCGAACCTCGTGGCCCGCGTGGGCAGGGGTCCGCGGCTGTGGTTCCTCGTCCACTCCGACGTCGTGCCGCCGGGGGACCCGAAGGGCTGGAGCACGGACCCCTTCGATCCCAAGCTCAGGGAGGGCAAGCTGTACGGCCGCGGCACGGAGGACAACGGCCAGGACATCGTCTCCGTGCTCTCCGCCTATCAAGCCCTCACGGATGCGAAGGCGAAGCCGGGGCGCCCCCTCGGATTCGCAATCGTCTCCGACGAAGAGACGGGGAGCGCCTACGGGGTCGAGCACCTCCTCGAGAAGGGCGTCTTCTCGGAGGGCGACGCCGTCGTCGTCCCGGACCGGGGCGTGGCCACGGGAGACGAAATCGAGGTCGCGGAGAAAGGCCTCCTTTGGCTTCGCCTCACCATACGGGGCAAGCAGGGCCACGCGAGCCTCCCCACGGAGGCCGTGAACGCACACCGAGCGGGAGCATACCTCCTCACCCTCATCGACGCGACCTTGCCGAAGAAATTCGCGGCGACGGACCCCATTTTTCGTCCTTGGAACTCGACCTTCGAGCCCACGAAGCACGAAGCCAACGTTCCCAACGTCAACACGATTCCCGGCGAGGACGTCTTCTACTTCGACTGCCGGATCCTGCCGAGCTACAAACTCAAGGCCGTCCTCGAGGCGGCCCAGGATCTCGCGGACCAGGCGTCCCGCACGTTCGGGGTGAAGGCGACTGCAGAGTCCCTGAGCGAGGAGTCAAGTCCGCCGACTCCCTCGGACGCGCCCGTCGTGCGAGACCTCACCCGGGCGATCCGGAAAGTCCGGGGAATCCAGCCGAAGCTCGTGGGAGTTGGAAGTGGGACCGCCGCGGCACCCCTTCGCCGGAGGCGGATCCACGCCGTGGTGTGGTGCACGACGGACGAGGTGGGCCATTCCACGAACGAATATGCGAAGGTCGACAACCTCGTGGGCGACGCGAAGGTCTTCGCCGCGCTCATGGCCGGCCTTGACTGACGGCGGCCCCGAAGGCGCGGGCTCCTCTTTGAGCACGACGAGGCTCATATTGTCGAGGAGGATGTGGGCTCCGCATTTCGGACAGTCGCACTCGTTCCATCCATCCGTCCCTCGGCTCGAGTCCAGGGAGATTCGGATGGACCGACAATAGGGACAGAGGAAGCTCCCCCGGAGGGCTCGATTCTTGAGGCGATCGAGGGTCACCCTGTCCACGAACGGCTTCATGCGGACGCCGCATTGGACGCCCGTCGAATGTCCCTTTTCAGGCAGGTTCCGATCGGCGGCGTTCGAGGCGGAGGGCGCGGTCCGCGCAGGAAGCCGCTTCCTTGTACCGCCCGAGCTTCGTGAGGACGTATCCCTTGTTCACCCAGGATCCGCGGTAGCGGGGGTCAATCGTCAGGGCCTTCTCGTAACACCGCAGGGCCTCCTCGTAGCGGCCCATCCGGGCGAGGGCGTTCCCCTTGTTGTTCCATGCGACTTCGTACCGTGGGTTGACCCGCAGTGCCGCATTGAAGCACCGGAGGGCGTCCGTGTGCCGGCCCAGCCTCATGAGGGCATTTCCCTTGTTCAGCCACGCGACCTCGTTGTAGGGGTTGATGTCCAGGGCCCGGTCGATCGCGCGGAGGGCATCCTCGTAGCGGCCGAGGAGGACGAGGGTCGCGCCCTTCCCGTACCAAGGCAGGTCTTCGCCCGAGGTCCCTTTCCGGGTCAGCTCGATGGCGCGATCGTAGGCGGCGAGGGACTGGGCGTAATCCCTGCGGCCAACGTCTCGCTCCGCACGAGCGAGCTCCTGCCGAAGGGCCCGGGAGGATCGCACCCTGCGGAGCTCCGTCCCCAGTAGGATTGCAGGCCACGGGGCGTAGGCGAGGAGCCCGAGGTTCCAGGCCACAGTCGAGGCGATCTCGAGGCCCACGGCCATGGCCAGGGCGAACCCGAGCAGCCCGAGGGCCGAGGCGACAACGAGGAAGGCGTGAGCCCCGTTCTTCGCGATCCGTCGGGTCGCGAGGGCCAGGGGAATGGCCGCGAAGACAATGAGGGCCGGAGCCACGGACACAGGCATCGCGAGGGAAAGCCAGCCGGCGAGCACGCCCGCCGCGAGGAATCCGTAGTCCGTGGGTTTCGCCCGGAGATCCCGGGTCGACGGGAGTGCCTGGACTGCGGAGACGGAAAGCGCCGCGAGGACGAAGGCGACGCCCCAGGCGACGCCGATCTCCGCGCCGCCAGAGACGAAGGCGTTCGAAAGGTAGAGGCTCGCGGCCGCGGCTGTGACCACGGCACCTGTGAATTCCGCAGGCGGAGGCGTCCAGAGGGTCCGGCGCCTACGAACGCCTTCGGTTGGGGCAGCCGTGACCTTCGCAGGCTTCGGGTGCGGCGGCAGGCTCCGAGCCGGGCGCTTCGGTGGAGCCTTCGGCGCCGGAATGTCATGCGGCCGGCGGATCGCCGCGCGGGGCCGCCTCCCTCCCGGAGTCTCGCCACGGGCGGGCAGCCTCGCGATCTTCGGGGTTCTCGGGGTTCTCGGGGTTTTCGCGGCGGGACGTACGGTCCGCACGGCCTGCGGGCTTGTGGAAACCGGCGCTCGGCTCGGTTTCGCCGGCCCCTTCACCTCCCAGGAATCGAGGTCTTGGAGGAAGGCGTCGACTTTCTCCAGATCGAGTTCCCGTGGGCGATCGCAATTGGGACAGGGATCGAGAGCCCCTCGTTTCGGAGTTCCGCATGTCGGACATGTGGTTCCCTCCATCGGGGATCGGCCGCCCGGCGCCGTTCCGGTGCCAGCTCGAACGGAACCGTTCAGGGGTTCTCCGCAAATCTCGCACTCTCTCTGCTCGGGACCGTTGTCTGCCCCGCACACGGGGCACAAGACAAGGTCGAGGATGTCTTTGACCTCGGGGACCACCTCCGGTTCCACCTCGAACTCGGCCGCGCACCGCGGACACCTCGCATCTCCCTTGGCCACGAATCCGCCGCAGTTTGTGCAGAGGAAGAGGAGTCCGTTCTCCCCTCTCGTGAGGACATCGTCGACGTCTTGGCCCGCGAGCTGCTTCGGATGACGGAAGCCCTTCTCGAAGAGCTGCAGGGCCTTCTCGCGGTCGATGCCGAAGGCTCGGGAGAGGCGGACGACTGCCTCGTCGATGACGAAGGCCCCGCAATTGCCGCACTCCGTCTCGTCCGGGGGCATCGGCTCCTGGCAGACGGGACACAGGGCCCGGGCCGTTTTCCCGGGCATCGTCTCGAATGATGCCCCTGGACGTCGCATAAGTCCATCGACCCTGTTGTCAGGCCCGATATCGGTCCTGCGGGGCACTTAAGTAGGCAGGACCGCGTGTCGCGGCGTCAATGGCGGTGACCCAGCTTGAATTCGGCATGGCCCTCCTCCTTGGGATCGGGCCCGCCCTCGCGCTCCTCTACCTGTCCCTCCGCCGCTTCGACCGGCCCTTCACGGACTACACGCTCTTCGACGACCGGAGGGTGTTCTTCGGCTTGGCTGCGGGGATGGTCTTCGGCGTCTTCGCGGCTCTCCTCGAGGCCTCCATCGGCGGCATGGACTTCCTCACGAGCCTCGTCATCTTCTTCGGGGCGCTCCTGTTCGAGGAGATGTTCAAGCTCGTCTACCTGAATCGCCGCGGCTACCAGGGCCGTTTCGACACGACCTTCTATGGCGTCTCCCTCGGCGTCGGTGCCGCGTCGACCGCGGTCGTGGGCACCGTGGTCTGGGGTAATGCCCCGTTGCTCTACAACCCGGAGGGCCTCGGCCTCCTCATCCTCTTCTCCCTGAACCTGAGCTTCATCCACGCGGATACGGGAGCCCTCATCGGCTTCGGCGCCTCCCGCAAGGACATGTGGCTTGCGTTCGAGAAGGCCGTCGGCATTCGGTATGTTCACTTCCTCTTGCTCATCTGGTTCCTCACCCAGGCCCCCGAGCCGTGGAGCCTCATTGCGAGCCTCACCGGCCTCACCTTCGCTGTCATCGTCTATCACTATGTGTACACCCAGCTCCTCCCGGGAACCCTCCCGGAGGACATCCGACGGGAGATGCGGCGGGAACGACGCGCCCGGACGGCTAAGGACTGAGGTCGATTGCGCGGTAGAAGCCCGCCTTGGGTTCGAAGACCGCGTTGCTCGCGACGAGGGCCTGGAGCGCCTTCTCCGCGTCCCGGATGTCGAGGCTCGCGAGGACCCGCATCCAATCGTCGAGGGTGAATAGCTGGAGTTCCTTCGTGAGCCCGACGGCGGCGGCGCGGATGCGGCCGGTCCGGTCGATCGTCCTCGGGACGGCGGCCGCGATCCGAGCGTGGACTTCGCGGATGCGCCTCTTCTTCCTGGGGGCCGAATCTCGCTCCACGACTTTGAGTCCTCCCATGAGTTCTGCGTTGATGCGGCCGACGAGGGGGGCGAGGTCCCGTGGCGTCTCCGCCCGAGCCTTGACCCGCGAAGGGACCACGCGGATCTCGAATCCGCAGGGGCACGTCGTGGTCTTCTGCTTCAGGGCGACGCCCTTCGCCCTCTTGCATCGGGGACAGACGACGACGCCGTACATCGCCTCAGAAGAGAAACACGCAGGCGGCGAGACACGCGCCGTAGTGGTCCATGGGAATGCTGAGCTCCTCGATTCGGTACTCGAGGCGGCGGAACTTGATGCCCCGAAGCTTGGCCATCTCCCCGAGCTTCCATTCGAGGACCTCCTGAAGGGACTTCTTCGTCCCGTGCATGTGGCCCTCGGCCACGTAGCCGCCGAGTCCGTCCTCTCGGTAACCGTAGGCGATGCCCGCGGAGATCGTCTCACCCTCCCCGCCACGCTGCTG
>DATBLI010000051.1:0-2937 GCA_036555455.1 Thermoplasmata archaeon | reverse complement strand
CCCGTCGACGATCGAGTCCCGGAGGCCCGGGACATCGTAGCCGATGGCGGGCGTCCCGCAGGCGTTCGCTTCGATGACGGTGAGACCCCATCCCTCGCGCACCGCAGGGAAGAGGAGGAGATGCGCTTGCCGCAGGAGTTCATACTTCTTCTCCTCGGAGACGTGGCCCAGGAACGCGACCCCGGGAGGAGCCCGACGCCGCATCGCGGGAAGGAGGTATCCGTCCCCGACCATCCACAGTCGGGCGCCGGGGATCCGCTCGCGGATCCGGCGAAAGGCCTCAAGGGCGTGGTCCGGGAGCTTGACCCGCTTGAACCGCGCCACATAGACGAGGGTGGGTTCGCTCGGCTTCTCGGGCACCGCCGCGAGCGGGGTCGCGGAGAGTCCCTCCGGCACGATCTCGACACGACGGAATCCGAGGGCCAGCAAGTCCTCCTTCGTAGAGGCGGAGACCGTGATCGTCGGAACCTCTGCGTAATGCCGGAGCCATCGATCCTCGAGCCAATGCCGGCCCACGTAGCTGACGGGAAAAGGCGTTTCGTAACTCCAATACTCCCGGGCGAGCTGATGGATGAGGGCGAAGAGGCGGACCCCGCTGGGAGCGTATTTCGGCGTGAGGAAAGGCCGCGTGTTCACCTCGTCGATCAAGATGTCGCATCTCGCGCGTAGCTCGTCGCGGAACACGCGGCGCGCGTGGCGGTACACGCTCAAGGGCCCGCCCCTGCGGATGACCCGGACCCCGTCGAGGTTCTCCTCGGCAGCGCCTCCTGCGAACCCGCTCGTCACAAGGGTGACGGCGTGGCCCTGCGCCGCCCACCGCTTTCCAACCTCATGCGTGAAGACCTCCGCGCCGCCGGCGCTCGGGTTGCGGACATCCCGCCAGTTCATGATGACGATCGAACGCGTTTCCAAGGACCCGCACGTCCCTAGGACGCGGCTGGCTCTCGCGGACGGTCGTAGTAATGGGTGACGTACAATCGGTAGAAGACGCCGAGGGTGTCCTTGAGCATCCGGACGACCTCGCGGAGGTTGATGTTGCTCCCGATCCGGTCCCACGACTCGAGTTCGATCGGGGCCTCCGCGATCCGGTAGCCGAGCCGGTGGACGAGGATGAGGAGCTCCGCGTCGAAGGCGTACCGCTTCACGAGGCCCATCGGCAGGACCCGCTCGAGGACCTCCCGGCGGAAGACCTTGATCCCCGCCTGCGTGTCGCGGATCCGGAGGCCGAAGAGGGCCCGGACGAGCCACTCGTATCCGCGGCTCAGGATCCGCCGCTGGCGGGGGTAGTCGATCCGCGAATCCGGATGGCGCTTGGAGCCCACGACGACGTCGGCGTGCTCGGTCTCCAGCCGGCGGAGCAGGGACTGCAACTGCTTCGGGTGGATGTCGAAGTCCCCGTCGAGGAAGCCGATGATGTCGCCATGGCTCTGCTCGAAGGTCGTCCGGAGCGCATGCCCCTTCCCTCCGTTGTTGTGGAGCCTCACGACCCGGACCTGAGGGATGCGGCTCGCCACGTTTTCAGCAACCTTCCACGTGCCGTCCGTGGAGCCGTCATCGACGGCGACGACTTCGAACCGTTCCCCGAAGGCTTCGCCGAGGACGCGGGAGGTCTCCACGAGAGACATCTCCACGGTCCTCGCCTCGTTGAGGCAGGGCATGATCACGGACACCGCGGGCGGGGCGTCCGGCGTCCACTTCCCCGCGTCGACGATGGAAACGGAAGGTCGCGGAGCGAATCTCGGGTCCGTGGCGAGCACCGGCGTTGTGTCCTTGGTCACCATCCGTTCCAGCATGGTCGTGATGCCTTGCCCCAGCCGTTCCCGGAACGAAGACCGCGACGCGGTCAGTGACCCAGGTGGCCCGTAAGGATTTGTGAGAATGATAACTATACATAAACGTTGTGCCGCAAGGACGGCTCGGTGGAACGCCCAGTCGCTCTCCTCGGGAAGGGAATGCATCTAGGTCGCCTTGCTTCGTCGTCCCGCGGCTGCCGATCACGCACCTTTCGGCGGTCCCGGTATCCCCTCGCGACCTTTATGGCCCCGCGGGAGGTTGAGCCTCCCCGTCCATGATCTCCGTCGAGGGCCTCACGAAGATCTATCAGCGCTCCCGGCACGACGGGGCGAAGGCCCTCGACTCCGTCACGTTTGATGTCCCGGACCGGAGTGCCTTCGGCTTCCTCGGCCCGAACGGCGCGGGCAAGACGACGACGATCCGCATCCTCGCGACGATCCTCTCGCCCACGGAAGGGACGGCGAGGATCGCCGGGCATGACATCCTTGACGAGCCGATCGTCGTGAAGGCGTCCATCGGCTACATGCCCGAGTTCCCCGGCTTCTACCCGACGATGACGGGGGAGCAGCACCTCGACTACTGGGGCCGCTTCTATCGCATGCCGACGTCGGAACGGAGAAAGCGCGGGAAGGAGCTCATGGAACTCGTCGGCCTCGGCGACGAGCGGACGAAGAAGGGGAAGGCCTACAGCCACGGGATGCTCAAGCGCCTCGCCCTCGCCCAGGCTCTATTCCACGACCCGCCGATCCTCATCCTCGACGAGCCCGCAGGGGGCCTCGACCCCTACGGGATGATCTTCTTCCGGAACCTGACGAAGCAGCTCAACAGGGAAGGCAAGACGATCTTCCTCTCGTCCCACATCCTGTCCGAGGTCGCCCAGACCTGCACCCACCTCGCCGTCCTGAATCGTGGGCGCCTTGTCGCGGAGGGCACGACGGAGGAGATCCTCGCGAGGATTGGCGGCAAGACGAGCCGCGCGTTGGTGGAGGCGAAGGAGATCCCGGACCGTGCCCTGAGGGCCCTCATGGCCCTCGCCCACGTGAAGGACGTCACGCGGACGGACTGGGGCCTCATCGTGGAGATGGACGGGGACGTCCGCGGGGCGATCAACCGGACCCTCGTGGGGGAGGGTGTCGCCGTGAC
>DATBLI010000050.1:0-4799 GCA_036555455.1 Thermoplasmata archaeon | reverse complement strand
ACCAGGACGCCGCGGGAGAAGTCGCACGAAGGGTAGAGCCTCCGCTCGCCGTTGGCGAGGAACGCATGGGCCTCGACCGAGGCCGGTTCGCGGCAGGACACGACCGCCTCGCCTCCGTGGAACTCGAGGGATCGGATCTCGAAGTTGCCGAAGCCGCCCTCCGAGTACTCCCGGACGGCATCGCGAAAGCCGTCCGCGTCATTCCGAAGGAGTCCCCGCCCGATCACGGCGGCCGCATACTTGAGTCCGCCGCGGAGACCCGCGTTGTAGAAGAGCGTGCTCACGGCCTTGCCAATGAGCTCCTCGGACGACTTCCGCAGGCCGTAGAGGGAAGTCTCCGCATCGAGGAGGACCATGCGCATCCCGGCGATGAGGAGCTCTCCGGGTCTGCCTTCGATGGGCAGCTTGGAGGATGGAATTGCCATCGTGCGCGGAGGGGGTTGACGCAGGATAAGGGTTGTGCCGTGCGAGAGAGCGCTTCCGTCCCATCGGGGCGCGCGGGACTCGTGACCTTAATAGCCGCGAATTCTCTGCCCAGGGCGGGTGATGCGACATGGAACGAAAAGGATCTGCGGTGTGGCGGGGACGCCTGAGGGACGGAAAGGGCACGGTCTCGACGGGGAGCGGCGCCCTCTCCGACGTGAGGTATTCCTTTTCTATGCGCTTCGAGCAGGAGCCCGGAACGAACCCGGAGGAACTCATCGCCGCGGCCCACGCCAGCTGTTTCTCCATGGCCCTCAGCGCGGAGCTGGAGAAGGCCAAGATGGTCCCCGATCACATCCGGACCACGGCGACGGCTACGTTCGAGAAGGTCGCCGATGCTTGGACAATCTCCCGCATCCACCTGAACACCGTCGCGAAGGTCCCCGGAGCCGAGGAGTCGGCGTTCCGGGCCGCTGCGGAACGGGCGAAGGTCGGTTGCCCCGTCTCGCGGGTCCTGAAGGCCGCGATCACGATGGACGCGCGCCTGGAGTCCTGAGTCTTACCGAAGTTCCGTGACTCCCGCCTGAGTCTTGGGTGAACGCAGCCTTGCCCGCGGGTCGCGGAATATGTCAACCAGTAGCTAGAAATCCTTTCCGGCCTTGCGGGGCTCGCCGCGTGGGAGGAGTGCGACGACGGGATCGAATCTCGCGGAACGTCTTCACCTCGGCGCGTTCGCCGCGATCCCGCACAAGGTCCGGTGGCTCATCTACGCAAATTCCTTCGCCGCCGTCGGCTACGGGTACCTCATGATCTTCGTGACCGCCTACCTGCCGGAGGTCGGGCTTTCCCCCGAGTCGATCGGCCTCATCCTTGGCGTCAACGGGGTCGCCTTCGTGGTCACGGCGATCCCCCTCGGGATCCTCTCCGACCGGCGGGGCCGAAAGTGGATGATCATCGCGGCCTCTGCGATCATCCCGCCCTCCCTCCTCATCCTCGCCCTGACGACGAACGTTCTGTACCTCGTTCTCTCCGCGGCAGTCGCGGGCGTCGCGGAGGGAGGCTTCCTCGCCACATGGAACGCGATTATCGCGGACGAGACGACCGTGGCGCAGCGGGACGCCTCGTTCTCGCTCTCCTTCATCCTGGGCAACGTCACGTTCGGCCTCGGCCTCGTCCTGCCCTTCGCCTTCCCCTGGATTGAGAGCGCCAGCGGCCTGGACACGGACTTCGTCCACCGCGGCACGATGGTCCTCTGCGTCCTCCTCGCCGTCGTGTCGCCCCTCCTCATCGCCCGCCTCCTCTGGGACCACGTGGACGTCCGCCGCGAGGGTCCGTGGCGGGTGAAAGGCATGCGCTGGGGTCGTCTCCTCCAGTTCTCCTTCCTGAACGGTCTCATCGGCCTCGGCGCCGGCTTCTTCATTCCGTTGATCTCCCTTTGGCTCCTCCTTCGGTTCGGCGTCCCGGATACGTACAGCGGCCCCCTCCTCGCCGTCTCCAACATCACGATCGCGTTCGCGGCGGTCGGGAGCGCGGGATTGTCTCGGCGCCTCGGCCCCATCCGCGCCGTCGTCCTCGTCCAAGGCTTGGCCACCGTGCTCATGCTCAGCCTCGCGTTCGTGACGAGCGCGGTTCTCGCAGCCGTTCTCTACTTGATTCGCGCGGCCCTGATGAACATGTCCTCCCCAGTGCTGGACTCCTTCCTCATGGGGATCATCGTCCCGGAGCAGCGAGGCCTGGCGAGCGCGGTGAACTCCCTCGTGTGGCGCCTGCCGAACAGCGTGACGACGGTCATCGGCGGCTCCATCTTCAACTCGGGGAACTACGTCCTTCCGATCTACCTCGCCGCGGGCTTCTACTCCGTCGCCGTCACGGGAATGTACGCCGTGTTCCGGGATGTGAAGCCCACCGCGTGATCCGTCTTCCCGAAGACTCCCCGTCCCAGGCTTTATGTCCGCCCGGCGCGCTTCCCGAATCGATGGCTCAGGAGCGCGATTCCGTCCTTCTCCTCGGCCTCGCGAAGGAGGCCTTCCACCGCCAGATTGCGAAACGCGTGCGCCCCCTCGCCCGCAGCTACGTGACACGATGGATGGGCTGCGAGTTCTGGCTCTACCCCGCCGTGTTGTCGCGGCACGCGACGGAGCTGCGAGCCTTTCGCGCCGTCGTCCTCGAGGTCCTGCGGGATTCGTCCGCGGACGAAATGCTTGCAATCTGCCGTGATGCCCGGCCGGACCTGAGCGATCTCTGGTCCGTACCGGCCGCGCGCGAGAAGCTCGAGAAGGAGCTCGCCGAGGCGATCAAAGCGGTCGAGGGGCTGTGACGGGCGACTCGGGCGAATCGCTTCTCGCGGAACACTTGACGAAGGGTTCTTGAGGGACCGTCCCGTCGCCGCGGACGGCATGCGGCCTGCAAATGCCGGCGCTCCCCCTCCCCGTGCGCCCTTCCTCGTCTTTCCGCGGCTGGGTCTCTTCCGAGCCGTGCCGTCGAAGGTGAAGTGGCTCATCTACCTCCTTTCGTTCCTCACCGTGAGCCAGGGCTTCTACTACATGTTCGTGAGCGGCTACCTCGTCCAGCTCGGCGTGAGCGGAGGGACCGTCGGGATCATCCTAGGCACGAGCGGCGCGGTCTTCGTCCTCAGCGCGATCCCCCTGGGCATCATCTCGGATCGCAAAGGCCGGAAGCGGGTGTTCCTGCTGGGCACGATGGGGCTCCCGCTCGCCCTCCTCGTCACCGCCTTCACGATCGAACCGCTGTACCTCGTCCTCGCGGGGGTTGTCGTCGGCATCGCCCAAGGGGCCTTCCTCACGACGTGGAACGCGATGATCGCGGACCACACGACGCTCGAGAACCGCGACGCAGCCTTCTCCCTGTCGTTCGTGATGAACCTCGTGTCCGGCGGCATCGGCTCGTCCGTCTTCATCGCCTTTCCCGCGCTCGCGGCCCTCACGGGGTTGAGCCTCGAGGCCGTCCACCGGGACGCCTTGTTCGTCTTCGCGGCCCTTGCGGCCCTCTCGCCGATCTCCCTCGCCCTCCTCTTGCGCGGCTTCGAGGAGGTGAAGCATCCGCCGCGGCGTCCGCTCGCCCGAGGGCCGCGGATGACCCTCCTCCTCAAGTTCTCCGCCCTGAACGGCCTCATCGGCCTCGGGGCCGGGTTCATCATCCCCTTGATCCCCCTGTGGCTCTTCCTGAAATTCGGAGCCACGGACGCGTTCAGCGGTCCCCTCCTCGCGGTGTCGAACCTCACGATCGGTTTCGCCGCGTTGTGGTCTGCCGGCCTTGCGAAGCGCTTCGGTCCCGTGAAGGCGATCGCGTTGACGCAGGGCCTGTCGACGGTCTTCATGACAAGCCTCGCCTTCGTCCCGAACCCGTACGCGGCCGGGGGCCTCTACATCGTCCGGGCGGCCCTCATGATGATGGCCTCGCCCATCTCCGACTCGTACTTGATGAGCATCATCGACCCGGAGCAGCGAGGGATCGCGAGCGCGATCAACTCGATCGTCTGGCGCCTCCCGAACAGCGCGAGCACGGTCGTGGGAGGGTCCCTCCTCCAAGCCGGCCACTTCGAAGTTCCCTTCCTCATCGCCGCGGCTTTCTACATCGCGTCGATTACTGGCTTCTACCGCACGTTCCGCGGCATCTCCCCCCCGCGGGAGGCTCCTGCGAGCGCGATGCCCGATCCCTAGGGGGCCGTCCGGAGGACCGCGGACTCCCCCCTCCGGGGGGCTGCAGGCAAGTCATGTTGCCGCCCTCCTCGAATGTCTGCCACACGGGGGCCGGTTCCTGGATCCCTCCCGGCCAGAACGCATTCCGCCGGGCAACGGCCAGAGGCTGCACCGGGCGTACCGCCCCACGGGCGAGGGGATCCGCGACTGGGACCCGAGGCCGGGACCGGGAAGCGCGGTCCTGATCACGGAGCGCGCGGCACCCTCGGTTCGCACCGCGGTCGCCTGACTCTATCCCCTCGAGCACTACGACGAGCGGCTCGCGCTCGAGCCTCTGTCCCAGTATGCGGAACTTCTCATGATCATGGGATCCCGCGGGCCTGTGGATGACGAGTCCCTTCGCGCGGTCCTCACCGAGGCGAAGGGCCGTCTCACGGATGCGGAGCATGAGAGGCTCCTCGGCTGCGTCCCGCTCGTGATGGGCCCACGCGTAGGCCTGTCGCGAGACGGTCCCTGAGCCGGAGCCGGACTGCCAAAACCTTTTGCCGCGACACCGCGTACCCGCGCTCATGCGCATCGTCCTCCTGGGACCCCCGGGTTCGGGGAAGGGCACCCAGGCCGCGAAGCTCGCGGAACGGTACGGCATCCCGAGGATATCCACGGGCGACATCCTCCGCCGGAACGTGGCCGACGGCACGGATCTGGGCAAGCGGGCGA
>DATBLI010000049.1:0-92768 GCA_036555455.1 Thermoplasmata archaeon | reverse complement strand
CTTCTCGATGTGGGTGATGGGCTTCCCCGGATGCGCCTTCTTCGCCCAGTTGACGATGGAGGTCTTGAATGCGGATTCTGCGAGGAAGCCTGCATAGAAGCCCTCGAGCTCCCGCCGCGAGAGGTCCGGGCCGAGGCGCTTCTCGACGAGGTCCGCGAGGTCGGCGGGGATGTCCTTCCCCTTGGGTGCCTCGATGACCACCTCGATGGCGGGGGCTTCCGCGGCCGGCGGTGCCTCCTCGACGAGCGCAGCCTCCGCGGCCGCAGCGGCACCTGCGCGTCGGAAGGCTTGGGTCCAGGGCGTCCACCGCTGGACCCGGCGGAGCTTGATCATGTTGTTCTGGCACTTGCTCGAGCAGAACACATAGACGGTGCCATCCTTTCGGATGAACATCTTGCCCGTCCCGGGCTCGATCTCGTTCCCGCAGAAGGAACAGGTGCGTCGGATAGGCATGGGGTCACCGGACGCTGAGCTTGCGGGCCTCGCGCGCGGTCTCACGGAGCATGAGGACGTCGCCAAGCTGGACGGAGCCCTTCACGTTCCGCGTGATGATGCGGCCCTTGTCTCGGCCGTCGAGGACGCGGACCTTGACCTGGGTGGCTTCCCCCGTCATGCCCGTTCGGCCGACGACTTCGACGACCTCGGCTGGGATGCTCTCCTCTTCCGCCATGTCCGTCTCACTTCTTCAGGCCACGGACCTTCGCGGCGATGTCGTCGAGGAGGGGCTTCGCCTTGCCGCCATCCAGGATCGCGACGGATGCGGTCGCCTTGCCCAAGCCCACGGCAACGCCGAGTTCCTGCTTGCTCGGCACGTAGGCATAGGGCACACCCTTCTCCTCGCATAGGATCGGCATGTGCGCAAGGATCTCCTCCGGCTGGACATCCTCCGCCATGACGACGAACTGGGCCTCGCCCCGCTCCACGAGCTTCGTGACCTCGTTCGTCCCCTTGCGGACCTTGCCGCTCTCCTTCACGAGCTCGATCGCCTGGTAGGTCTTGTCGACGAGCTCCTTGGGCACCTCGAAGCGAACGTACATCGGCTTGGCCATGTGGGAGACCTCCTTCCGCCCCGCGGCCGCGGGGCGTCATGAGTCATCGGCTCCTCCTCGAGAAGAGCAGGCGTCGAAACGGCGCGAGTTATAAAAGCTTGTCGCAGCCCGAGGCCCCAGAGCTCACAGCGAGATGCCCGCCGAGATTAATGCTTAGTACCGTAAACTATTAACTCTAGCAATTAACTCCTATCTCCATGCCTTCCGGAAGTTCCGCGGAGGAGTGCGCGAGCCTCGTCATGGAGATCGTGCCCCGCGTGATGCGGGCCATTCGTATCGAGATGCGACAACTGGGATCGCAGGAACTCACCGTGCCACAGATGCGGACCCTCCTCTTCCTTACCAGGCGGGATGGAGCCTCCCTCTCCGAAGTGGCCGAGCACATCGGCCTGACGTTGCCATCCGCCTCGCGCCTCGTGGACCTGCTCGTCGAGCGGGGGCTCGTTCGACGGCGTACCTCTGCAACAGATCGGCGCCGCATCACGCTTGCAGCCACCCCACGTGGGCGGACACTCATGGAGACGGTCCGGATTGGGGCGCAGGGCCGTATGGCCAGACGCCTCGCGGACTTGCCTGCGGAATCCCGCATCGCCGTCGTCCGCGGCCTGGAGGCCCTTCAGCCCCTCTGGTCCCCCAGGATTGCGCCCGAGGCACGGAGGCGGTAGGCCATGGCGATCCTCGAGACCCAGGCCCTGAGCCGATGGTTCGGCGACCTGACCGCCGTGGACCGGGCTTCCCTGAGCGTGGATCCGGGCGAGGTCTTCGGCCTTCTCGGCCCGAACGGCGCGGGGAAGACGACCCTCATCAAGATGCTCACGACCCTCCTCCCGCCAACCTCCGGGTCCGCGAAGGTCATGGGCTTCGACGTGGTCCGTCAGGCCTCCGCGGTCCGAGCCCGCATCGGCTACGTCCCCCAGCTCCTCTCCGCGGACGGCACCCTCACGGGGTACGAGAACCTCATGGCGTTCGCAGCCCTCTACGATATCCCGCACAGGGAGCGGCGGCAACGCGTACTCAACGCCCTCGCCTTCGTCGGCCTCTCGGAATTCTCCGACAAGGTCGTGAAGACCTATTCCGGGGGGATGATCCGGCGGCTGGAGATTGCTCAGTCCACCGTCCATCGGCCCCCCGTGCTGTTCCTCGACGAACCCACGATTGGCCTCGACCCCATCGCGCGGAAGGCCGTGTGGGGGCACGTCGGTCGCCTCCGCCAGGAGAGCGGCACAACAATAATGATGACGACCCACTACATGGAGGAGGCGGACGAGCTCTGCGACCGTGTGGCCATCATGCACCTGGGCCGCGTAGTCGCAGTTGGCTCCCCGACGGACCTCAAGCTCTCCGTCGGCGGCGACGGCGCGAGCCTGGAGGACGTCTTCTCCTACTACACGGGGAACACCTTGGACTCTGGAGGCACATATCGTGACACTTCAAGGGCACGACGTACAGCGTACCGGCTGGGCTGAAGACACGGCCGCCGTCCCGTTTCGGCCCTGGACTGGCCTGGTCCACTTCGTGGACAAGACCATGAGCATGGCTCGGATCGAGGCTCAGAAGCTGCGTCATGACCCGACGGAGCTCTTCACGCGGGCTGTCCAGCCCGCGCTCTGGCTCCTCGTCTTTGGCGAAGTAGTGAGCGCCCTGCGGGTCTTCCCCACCGGGAACATCCCGTACATCGACTTCATGGCGCCGGGGATCCTCGCCCAAAGCGTCCTGTTTATCTCCATCTTCTACGGGATTGCGGTCATCTGGGAGCGGGACCTCGGAATCATACACAAGTTCCTGGCGAGCCCCACACCCCGCACGGCGATCGTCCTCGGGAAAGGCCTTTCCGCGAGCATCCGCGGGTTCTCTCAGGCGGTGATCATCTACCTCCTGGCCTTGGGCCTCCACGTCGGGTTGAACTGGAACCCGTTGGCGTTGCTGGGCGTCTTTGGGATGATCGTCCTGGGGGGTGTGTTTTTCTCCACGCTCTCCCTCGTCATCGCCTGCCTCGTGCGGACCCGTGAGCGATTCATGGGGATTGGCCAAGTGTTGACGATGCCGCTCTTCTTTGCCAGCAACGCGATCTATCCCATCGTCAGCATGCCAGGCTGGCTACAGGCCATCGCGCGCGGGAACCCGCTGACCTACGAGGTGGACGCCCTGCGAAGTCTCATGCTGAGCTCCGTCCCGAGCGCCTTCGGCCTCCCGCTGGACTTCGCCGTACTGGTCGGGGCGACGACGGCCATCACGATCGTCGCCGCAAAGCTCTTCCCGCGGCTCGCGGTGTGAGCCCACAGAAGGCACGGCACCCGCCAGCACAAGCTTGAAGACCGAGGCTGGGGCTACGACCGCCATGGCCACCGAGCGGAAGTTTTGTCGTTTCGCCACGTCGGATCGTCCGATGCAGACCCGGGAGATCCCCGAAGGCGGGATCTGCCTCTCCGCCTTCCTCGTGCTGAACGAGACGGGTCATCCCGAACGCGTTCTCATGGGGCGCCTCGACCCCTCTGCCGCTTGGGACCACATCGGCGCCCTTGACCCCGAGCGGGCCGAGGCGAACAGCAAGGGATGGATGCTGCCCGCGTCGCACCTGATCCTCGGCGAATCTCCACAAGCCGCGGTCGAACGAATTCTGAAAGAGCAGCTGGGGCTCCCGGCGCACCCCGTGAGCGGTCCCCTGGTGTTCTCCGAGGTCTACGGTGCCAAGAATCACTGGGATCTGGAATTCGTGTTCCTCGGGGAGAGGGACCAGGTCGGACAGCATCCCGCGTGGACGGAGCTCCGGTTCATCGATGTGAACGAAGTGCCGCGGGATGAGGTGGCGAGGTACCACGAGGACATCCTCGCCCACGTTGGCCGCTGGAACCCCGCGAGAAGCTAGGAAGCCCGCCTTCCATGCTCTCGTGGCGGCGGGCTGTCACTCGCCGGAGGGTGGCTCCTCCGGACGTCCTGCCGACACCGCTGCATCCGTCGACGGCGAGGCTCGACCCAGCTGCTCGCGGGCGAGGCGGTTCGCCACCTCGAGGAACTTCTCTTCCGTGCCCGGGGGGATCGTCGCACCCGCGGCTGCGTGATGCCCGCCCCCGGTCCCTCCGACGGCCTTCGAGGCGAGCTGCATGATCGAGGCAAGGTCGAGCCCGCGGGCGACGAGCTCCCGGGTCGCACGGCCAGAGACCTTGATCCCGTCCTCGGCCCTCGCGAAGGCGATGATCGGGAGATCCTTCGTGGCGCCGTTCTGGTTCAGGGCCAAGGACGCCGCAATCCCTACGACCGTGTCGCGGATCTTGTCTCCCGCATGGAAGTATTGGATCGCGTCCATCTCGCGGATCCCCGCGGCAAGGATTGTCTCCATGGACTCGACGAGATACTCTCGGTGACCCCGCAGGAGCTGCAGGGCCTTCGCCAGGGACTCATCGCGATCCCCGCGGCAAACCCGGTAGCCGACCTCCGGTTCGTCGTACCGGCCGCACGCGTTGATGAGCGTGCCGAACTCCTTCGCATCCCTCGTGGGGCTGCCGATCGCCTCGCGGACCAAGGTGTACGTCTCGCCGACGAGCCGCTCCGTCTGCTCGACCCCGCAGCCCCGCTCAAGCATGTGGGAGACGAGGGCCGAGACGACGCGTTGCTTCTCCCCGCGGTCGAGATCCGACCAAGAGCGCCAGTGCTCCTCCACCTTCAGGTCGATGCCGAGTTCGAGGAGGAACGCGATGCACGCCTCCTCGTTCCCGCTGAGCCGCGGGATCCACGGGTCCGTCGCGTACTGGAGCATCTTGTAGGCCGGCCGCGTCTCGCGGCCGAAGAGCCGGAGATCGGTCTCTGCCCTCAGGACGCCCACGTCGATCCCATCCTGGAGGATTGTGCGGTTGTAGCCGCTGAGCCGCCTCAATTCCTGGTCTTGGACATCGCCGACCGCGCCGACGACGGCGATGGCTGCGAGATTCCTGTTGTTTGGGTCCAGAGCCCTCGCGACCGCGTAGGCGCATCCCGCGCCACTTGCGACGTCCGAGCCCCCGCCCTCGAGGTGTGGGTTGAGCATGAGGACGCGGTCCATGGACTCGGCGAAGAGCAGGAGGTCGCCCCGCAGCGCCTTCGGCACTTCTCGTTCTGTAGGCACATGGTGGTCGGTGACCACCGCGTCGATGCCCTGCATCATGTGGAGGACGCCGGCGCCCAGGTCCACGAACCAGACGAGGGGATGGCCCTCCCGTTTGACCGCAGTGATGACGGACTCGTCGAGTTTCTTCGTGAACGCGATTTCGTGCGGGATCTGCGCCTGGTCCAGGGCCTCGGAGGCGATCGCTCCCCCCGTGATGCCATCCGTGTCGATGTGGGTGACAATCTTCACGAAGGCCGCGGAGCGAAGGCGTTCTGCGATTTCTTGGGCGACCGCTTCCATCCGACCCTCCTAGGAGGGCTTGGACCATGAAGGTTTGGGGGAGATCCGAAAAAGGAGGCCGCCGATGGCCCGAAGCCGGGCATCAGCTACTCGGATCAGAATACAACCAACGGGCCATGTACTGGCAAGTGCGGGGCTGCGCCACAAGGTCCTTGGGAGAGGCAGGTCTTCACGAACCCTGCGTGACACGATTCACCGCGACCGCCCTGATCGTTCGAGAGGACCGGGTCCTCCTCGGGAAGAGGACGAGCAGGGAGCGTTTCGCCAAGATGTGGGACGCGTTCGGCGGACATCGTGAAGAGGGCGAGACTCCCGCCCACGCCCTCGTCCGCGAGCTCTTTGAGGAACTTGGGATTTGCGTGACGAAGGCGCGCTTTCTCCACGAATACGAGGATAGGGACCCGACGTCGCGTGAGATGTTCCATCATCACCTCTATCTGGTCACGGGCTGGAAGGGGGAACCGCGCGTCGCGAACCCCGAGCATTCGGAGATACGCTGGTTTCGCACCTCCGAGGTGGCGAAGCTTAAGCTCATGCCGCACCTGAGGAAGACGGTCCGCGAGATCCTTCCGGAGAACGTTTAAGGCGCGCCCGTGTTTCACGCATGGGGCGAAGTTTACGGTCGATGCCGCAGCCTTGTTTCGGATCCTCCAAGAAGCGAGGACGATCGCGGTCGTCGGTTGTTCCAAGGACCCCGCGAAGGACGCCCACCGCATCCCGAGGTACCTCCAGGCGCACGGGTACCGCATCCTCCCTGTGAATCCCACCGCGGACGTCATCCTCGGCGAAAAAGCCTACAGGTCCCTGGACGACATCCGCGAACCCTACGACGTCGTCGACATCTTCCGGCCATCGGAGGACGTCCCGCCCATCGTCGACCAAGCGATCCGAGGGCCTGCCAAGGTGATCTGGATGCAGGAGGGAATCCGGAACGAGGAAGCCGCGAGGAGGGCGGAAGCCGCGGGCAAGATCGTGGTGCAGGATGCGTGCATGATGATCGCCCACAAGGCGATGACGGGCCAGGCCTGATTATCGGGACGAGGACGCGAACACGAGGGCAGCGGATTCCTTCGCCGCGTGGCGCGACGCCATTGCGAGCCTCCAGATCTCACGGAGGCATTCGTTGCTCCCCCCTTCCTTCGGCCCCAGGGGCGAGACCTCGGACATGAGCTCGAGACAACCCTCGTAGGTCACGAAGCCGACGTGGAAAAGGCCGGAGGAGCCTCGTTCGAGCTTCAGCGGCTGCGAACCGCCGAACACGGTCACGGGTACGTCGGCCCAGGACACGGCCCGGCCCCGGGGAATGAGTTCTCCCAGGCGACCTCGATTGGATGCGATCGCGTGGAACATCGTGCGGTTCGCCTCCCCCTCCCAGATTCGCGAGGGACGAGCATCCCTCGTCACGGCCAATTGGTCGAGCCACACGAGATCGTGGACATCCGGGATGGTTGCACGTCGCGTGAAGAGCACCTTCGCGAGGAGATTGAATCCCGCGCGCGCGTTCCGCGCCTCCTCGCTCTCGGGTCCGTGGACGCTGGACGCCTGTTGAAGCCTTTCGGCAAGGTCCGCCTGGGCGGTCAGGAGTCGATCGAAGTCCACGCAGCGAAGGAGGGCCTGCCAGACCATCGGAGGCGGCACTGTTCTGGGAGGCGAAAAGGGTGCCGCCTCAGAGCAGGACGACGGACTTCACGCCGTCGACCTGTTTGATCCGCGGCAGCAAGCGCTCGGGGATCGGCGACTCCGTGACAATGAAGCCCTTCGGCTCATCGATGAGATCCGGGTCGTCCATGACCACCTGGCGGACGCTGACTCCCGCCTCCGCGATGATTGCGGCGACCCCGGCGAGGATGCCCGGTTTCGAGGCGTTCGTGGGCACGATTTCGAGGGCGCCCCAGTTCATGAGAGGCGCGACGTCGCGAAGGTGACAGACGGGCTTGAGTCGGTCGAAAAACGCGGAGAGGTCCGCGTTCTTCTCGATCGTGTGCACCGTCGCGGTGACGACGCGCCGGTCCACGTTCGTCGCGCGCGCCATTGCGGTGTCGGAGAGCTTGATGTCCCCGCAGTACACGTGGCCTTCGTGGACGCGGAGTCCGCAGAGGACCATCACCTGGGCGACCTTCTCCTGCGCCGGGAAGCCTTTGAAGTACGAGCGGAACCGGGCCCACATGCTCCTACCCTCGATGCACGCAAGCGTACTATGAGGGTTAATCTTTTGTTCTTGTGATGAACGTAGATATGCATCAGAGTACATAAAAGATATATAATGTATAACCCCTGCGTGACATTCACGGTGCAACCATGCAGGCCATGAACGCCCCTGCTTCGGATTCCGACGTGAAGGTACTGCTCGACCTCGACGATGTCCCCCGGTCCTGGTACAACATCCTCCCGGATCTCCCCGCTCCGCTACCGCCTCCCCTGAATCCTGCGACGAGGGAGCCCGTGGGCCCCGACGCACTCGCCCCCATCTTCCCCATGGAGATCATTCGCCAGGAGATGTCGGCGAACCCCACGGAGCCGATTCCCGAGGAGCTCCGCGAAGCCTACCTCCGCCTCGGTCGACCGACGCCCATGTACCGCGCGACGCGCCTGGAGGCCTACCTGAAGACGACCGCACGCATCTACTACAAGCGCGAGGACCTCTCGCCCGTCGGCAGCCACAAGCCGAACACGGCGATCGCCCAGGCGTACTTCGCGGCGAAGGAGGGCGTGGAGGCCCTTGCCACGGAAACGGGAGCGGGGCAGTGGGGCTCCGCCCTCGCCCTGGCGACGAACTACTTCGACCTGAAGTGCAAGGTCTTCATGGTCCGCGTTTCGTACGACCAGAAGCCCTACCGCAAGTACATGATGCGGCTCTTTGGCGCGGAGGTCTACCCGAGCCCGAGCGACCAAACGGCCTTCGGTCGGAAGCTCCTCGCGGCGGACGCGAACAACCCTGGCTCCCTGGGCATCGCGATTTCTGAAGCCCTCGAGACCGCGGTCACGTCGAAGAACACGAAGTACTCCCTCGGCTCCGTGCTCAACCATGTCCTCATGCACCAGACCGTGATCGGCCTCGAGGCGCTCAAGCAGTTCGAGCTCGCGGACGTCACCCCGGACTTCATCGTGGGAAGCGTCGGCGGCGGCTCGAACTTCGGCGGTTTCGCGTATCCTGCGATCGGGCGGCGGCTGAAGGGCAAGACGAACACGCGGTTCGTCGCCATCGAGCCCTCGTCCGTCCCCTCGATGACCGCAGGCCGGTATGAGTACGACTTCGGCGACACCGCGATGATGACGCCCCTCCTGAAGATGCACACCCTCGGCCACGAGTTCATGCCTTCCCCGATCCATGCGGGCGGGTTGCGTTACCACGGCTGCGCGCCGAGCCTGAGCGTCCTCGTCGACCAGGGCATCGTCGAGCCTCGCGCGGTGCCCCAGATTAGCACCTTCCAGGCGGCGGAGATCTTCGCGAAGACGGAGGGCCTCATCCCCGCGCCGGAGACCGCCCACGCGATCCGGGGCGCGATTGATCTCGCCCTCGAGGCGAAGGAGAGCGACGAAGAGACCGTGATCGCGTTCAACTACAGCGGCCACGGGCTCCTCGACATGGAGGGGTACGCGCAGTACCTCGCGGGGAACCTGAGGGACAATGGGCACAGCGGGAGCCCCTAATCCCGGACGGCTTTCCCGAAGGTCTCTATACTCCCTCCGCCGTTTCCAGGCCGGCGGTGCGGACGACGGCGGATGCGGCGGCGGTCCCCCTGGCGTGGCCCCGGTCGTGGGTGCGGTGCTGGTGGTGCGGGAGGATCGTCCCCTACGGTTCCCCGGAGGTGCAGCCTGTGAAGCGGGGACGGGACATCGTCTACATGCATCCGGATTGCCACCGGGAGCACCAGGTGGAGGAGTGGGGGAAGGAGCCGCCCCTCCACGGCGGGGACTGAAGGACGGACGCCGGAAGTTGCTCCACGTCCTGCAGGCTGTGTCTGCGAGTCGAAACCTCCGGCTGAGCCCGTTCCCTCGGGAGCACACGCACCCCTTTCCGGGGCTTCGGAAGTCGGAGGGAGACACCTGCGACGGCCCTCGTGGAAATCCGGGGGCACTAAGGCTTTGCCTTCCTCATCCTTTCGGGCTTGCGTGGACGTCGGCGTGGACGTCGGGGGTACATTCACCGACTTCGTTGGCTTCCGTGGCCGCGAGGTCGTCACGACAAAGCTCGCCTCGACCCGCGATCCCTCCGACGCGGTCCTTGCGGGGATGCGGGAACTCGGCGGGGACGGGATGGCCCACGGGACGACCGTAGCGACGAATGCCGTCCTCGAGAGGAAGGGCGCCCGGACCGCCTTCGTAACCACCGCAGGCTTCGAGGATCTCCTGACGATTGGCCGGCAAACCCGGCCGAGCCTCTACGACCTCCGGGTGGCGAAGCCCGCCCCGCCCGTCCCAAGGGACCTTTGCTTTGGCGCGACGGAGCGGGTCGATGCAGCGGGCCATGTGATCCGGGCGCTCTCGGAGAGAGAAGTGCGGCGCATCGTCCGGGCGGTCCGCGCCTCCGGCGCGGAGTCCGTTGCCGTGTGCCTCCTCTTCTCTTTCCTGCGGCCGGCGCACGAGCGTCGCCTTGCGCGGGCGCTGAACGGAATCTCCGCCTCCCTGAGCCATGACGTCCTGGCGGAGTTCCGCGAGTATGAGCGCGCGTCGACGACGGTCCTCGACGCGTACGTGAAGCCCCTCGTCTCTCGCTACCTCGATTCCTTGCGGCGGTCCCTCAATCGGGAGTTCTACGTGATGAAATCGGGAGGCGGCCTTGCGTCCGAAGCCTCCGTCGTGCGTCGACCCGTAGAGATCGTCCTGAGCGGGCCCGCCGGAGGCGTCGCCGCCGCGGTATCCCTCGGCCGCCGGGCCGGGCTGCGGAACCTCGTCACCTTCGACATGGGCGGGACATCCGCAGACTTCTCGGCGGTGGTGAGTGGCCGCGCCGCGTGGACGACCGAGGCAGTCATCGACACGTTCCCCCTCGCCTTGCCCGTCGTCGACATCGAATCCGTGGGCGCAGGAGGCGGGAGCCTGGCATGGAAGGATCTCGGAGGCGCCCTCCGCGTGGGGCCCGAAAGCGCGGGCGCGGACCCAGGTCCCATGGCCTACGGGAAGGGCGGGACCCGGCCCACAGTCACGGACGCGGACTTCGTCGCTGGAGCGCTCGGCCCCGCCCTGCTTGGTGGGAAGCTTCCCCTCGACGCAGCCCTGGCGCGTGGCGGAATCGAGGCCCTCGCCGAGGCCCTCCGCAGTTCTCCGGACGCGGCGGCCCTGGGGGTCCAACGGGTCGTGCGCGCGAACATGGCCAAGGCGATGCGGCTCGTCCTTGCGAAGCGAGGACTCGATTCGCGGGACTTCTCTCTCTTAGCCTTCGGAGGCGCAGGGCCCATGCACGCCTGTGCCCTCGCCAAGGAAATCGGGGTGCCGCGCGTGGTCGTCCCGTTCCTCCCCGGGGCCTTCTCCGCGTACGGGATTCTCACTTCGGACGTGAGGCTGGAATACAGCCGGAGCCTCGTTCGACCCCTCGCGGAATCCTCGGCGTTCCTCCGGAGCGTGGTGTCCGAGTTCCGACGTCGAGCGTTTGAAGACTTGCAGGCGCAAGGCATCGAGGCCGCGCATGCGATTCTCGAAGCCACCGTGGACTTGCGGTTCCGTGGCCAGAGCTACGAAATCAACGTGCCGCTCCGGGGCGATCTCGCGGGCGCCTTTCGTCGTGCGCACCGGCGTCGTTTCGGTTACGCCCGGCCCTCAGAGCCCGTCGAGCTCGTCACCGCGCGCCTCGTCGCTCGGATGCCGCGCCGGGCGTTCCTCCCCCGTCCCTCGAGAGGGACGACCCCCTCCGTCCGCACGCGCCGCGTCCTCTTCGAACCGGGCTGGCGCGAGACGCGCGTGTACCCGCGCGCATCCCTTCCCGCGGGCTTCGAGGCCAAAGGGCCCGCGATCATCGAGGAGGATCACGCGACCACGGTCGTTCCGCCTGAAGCCTCGTTCCACGTCACCCCGATCGGCCTCCTGGAGATCGAGGTGGAAACGTGAACCCCATCGAACTCGAGATCCTTCGCACGGCGTTCACCTTCATCCCCGAGGAAATGGGGATCGCCCTCCGTCGCACCGCATACTCCCCGAACATCAAGGAGCGCATGGACGCGAGCTGTGCCCTCTTCGATGCGGGGGGCCGGATGGTCGCCCAGGCGGAGCACATCCCCGTCCACCTTGGCTCCATGCCCCTCTCCGTGGCCGCCGTTCTCCGGGACTACATGTGGAGCCTCCGGGAGGGCGACCAGATCATCCTCAACGACCCGTACCGCGGGGGGACCCACCTGCCGGACATCACCCTCATCCGTCCTGTTTTCCATCAGGCGCGCCTCGTCGGGTTCGCGACGAACCGCGCGCACCACGCCGACGTGGGCGGCGTCACCCCCGGGTCCATGCCCGCGAACGCGGAGCGCCTCGAGGAGGAGGGGCTCGTCCTTTCCCCCCAGAAGTTCTTGGATCGCGGACGGGAGCGGAGGGAGGTCCTGGGCCGCATCACGAAGGAGACGAGGCAGCCTTGGGAGCGGATCGGCGATCTGAGGGCCCAAGTGGCGGCCAACGAACTCGGGGCCCGGCGCCTCCGCGAACTCGTGGACCGCCACGGGCTCACCCGGCTCCGAGCCTTCGAGGAGCAGATCCTGGAGTACAGCGAGCGCCGCGTGCGCGCGGCGATTCAGCATCTCCCTCGGGGGAAGTGGGCCGCCGAGGATTTCCTCGAGGACCGTCACGGGGACCGGCTCCGGATCGCCGCGGAGGTGACGATCGGAGGGTCGGGGATTTCGGTCGATTTCGAGGGCACGGATCCGCAGGTTCGGGGCAATCTGAACGCACCCTTCGCGGTGACCCTCAGCGCCGCGTACTATGTCCTGCGGTGCCTCACGGACCCGGAGGCTCCGCCAAATGAGGGTGCCTACCGTCCGATCCAGGTGAGCGCACCCGAGGGCACCCTCGTCCACGCCCGCTTCCCTGCCGCGGTCGCCGCGGGGAACGTGGAGACGTCCCAGCGGATCGTGGACGTCCTCCTCCTTGCCCTGTCCGAGCCCCTCCCGGACCGAGTGCCGGCCCAGAGCCAGGGCACGATGAACAACGTGACAATTGGATCGACCCGCGAGCCTGGGTTCTCCTACTACGAGACGATCGCGGGAGGGGAAGGGGGCCTACCCTTCCGGGATGGGATGGATGGCGTGCACACGCACATGACGAACACGCGGAACACGCCCTTGGAGGCCCTCGAGCTCGCATACCCGCTCCGGGTCGAGGAGTACCGGCTCATCCCGGATTCCGGGGGCGTGGGACTCCGGCGCGGCGGCGATGGCATCCGCCGGACCGTTCGCTTCCTTGCCGCCTCGGGGATCGCATCGATCCTCTCCGAGCGACGCGTCCTGCCCCCGAAGGGGCTTCATGGAGGGGGCGATGGTCGACGCGGCCGCAACCTCCTCCTCCGGGGAAGCCATGAGATCGAACTCCCGGGCAAAACGACGGTCCGGGTGGGCCGGGGGGACCGCCTGGTCGTGGAGACTCCGGGCGGAGGGGGCTGGGGTCCTGAGCGGCACGGTCCCTGAGCGTATGCTACGTGCACAGCGGACCTTGACGCGTGTGGATCTCGCCTCCGGTGCTCGTGGAGCCGGTCTCCTTCCTGCTCGCATTCCTGTTCGCCGTGCTCCTCGGTGTGGGGACGGGACTCCTCACGGGCCTCTCCCCCGGTCTCCACGTGAACAACGTGGCGGCCCTCGTCCTCTCGACGAGGGGCGGCTGGACGGCCTTCTTCGCGTTCCTCTTCCCGGCGGCCGCGGAAGGCGACTTCGTCCCCGTGCTCCTCTCGTGCTACCTCCTCGCGGTCGCGGTGAGCCACGGGATTCTCGACTTCGTCCCTTCCGTGTTCTTCGGAGCTCCTTCCGAGGAGACCGCGCTCTCCGTGCTCCCGGGGCACCGGATGCTATTGGAAGGGAGAGGTCCGCGTGCGGTCTCCCTTGCGGCCCGAGGGGCCGTCCTCGGGACCGCCTTCGCCGCGGCGCTCCTTTTCCCCCTTCGTTGGCTCCTGAGCGACCCGGTCGGGCTCGGCACCTGGTTCCGGCCATGGGTCCCCCTCTTCCTCGTCGGCATCCTCGGGGCGCTCCTTCTTGCCGAGGTTTCGTTCGCGGGACGTCGCCTCCGACCCGTAGCGCGAGCGGGCCTCGTCCAAGCCCTTTCGGGGCTCCTCGGCCTGGCCGTGCTCCGCGGACCGCCCATCGTTGATTCCACCCTGATCCTGTTCCCGTTGTTCTCCGGTCTTTTCGGCATGCCAAACCTCATCCTGTCCCTCCGCACCCTGCCCGCAAGGCGTCCTCTTCAGGAAGTGGAAGGTCTCCCGGCTCTGACCCTCGCGGACGTGGTGCACGCGCTCCGAGGGTCTTTCGCAGGGGCTTCCGTTTCGTGGCTCCCCGGTCTCAGCGGGGGTGCGGCGGCGACCCTCGCCTCCGTGGGCTCGAGGCGAAGACTCGATGCGTCCGCGTTCATGGTCGTCCTCGGGGCGGTTGCCACCTCGACCGCAATCCTGAGCGTCGCGGTCCTCTTCATCCTGGGAAAAGCCCGCAGCGGAACCGCGGCCGCGGTGCGAGATCTCCTGGGCGGACCGTCGCTGTGGACCGCGGCGGAGGCGCTTCCTCAAACCCTCCTGCTCTTCGTGGTCGCCGCGGTCTTGGCGAGCGCCCTTGCCGCGCCGATCGCCTCCGCCGTCGCACGCTCCCTCGCCACGCGGTGGTCGCGATGGGACCCGAGGAAGCTATCGGCCGTCATCCTCGCCGCGCTCTCGCTCCTCATCCTCCTGTCCACGGGCCCGACGGGCATGGGGGTGGCGGGGCTCGCTGCCCTCGTAGGACTCGTCCCCCTCGCCCTGGGGGTCCGGCGCGTGCACCTGATGGCCTCCCTCCTCGTCCCTGTGTTCCTCGTCTATCTGTCCGCCTGAGGATCCCGACACAAGGGTTTTGTTCCCCTCCTCCCATGAAGTCCCCCAGCGCACGCGATGGTCGGGATGGCAGTATCGCGGTCTGAGATCCTCGAGAAGCTCTCCTTCGTGCTATCGAGCAAGCAGCGGGAGAAGGTGCTCGGCGCGGTCCTCCCTGGACCGAGGACCCCTGCGCAGGTTGCGCGCGAGACGGGGCTGCGACCGCCCCACGTGAGCCGCGCCCTCGCCCAGCTCGTGGGAGCCGGCCTCGTGTCGGCGATGCCCGTGGGCCCGCGTGGCAAGCTCTACGGGACGACGGACCTCGGCAAGAACGTGTTCGCGGAACTCGCGAACACCCGCGGGGACCGCGTCGTCGCGCCGATGGTCCGCGGGAGCCACTTCAAGAACTACCATCACTGGATCACCGTGCACTACGGCAAGGAACGAGCCGATTCCTTCTTCCTGGAATTCGGCGTCGACCCCGACCGGATCGACCCGGAGGGATGGTATCCCCTTCGCACGGTTGTCCGGGTCCTCGAGTCGATTGAGGCCCTGTTCGGCGATGGAAGCTACGAGACGATCCGGCAGCTGTTTCGGGAAGAAGCCGGCAACTTCAGCTCGATCCGACGACTCCTCGCTCACGTCCTTCCGCTTTCCCTCCTGCTCGAACTGGCCCCGAGCACGTACTCGCGGGAGTTCAACCACGGGCGGCTCGAAGTCGAGGTCCGCGGCCGCCGGGCTCTCCTCAAGAATTTCGACTGGCTCAGCAGCCGCGCCCGGTGCATGGGCTGGCTGGGGACCTATGAGGCGGCCATCGCGCTCTCGGGCTACAAGGGGTCCGTGACGAAAGTCGCGTGCATGCTGAAAGGCGACCCGTATTGTGGCTACCGGATCGAGTGGTGACGCCCTGCCTCGCCCTCGACTCTCTCCATGGCAGGTAACGAACTGGTAACACACGGTTAATAGACGGACGTCGTACATGATACGCCCCAGGAATCCAGGGGATCGCGCGTCCTCGTTTGGGGGATGCCTGTGACGCACCTGCCTCCGCCGCGCATGCCGCGGCGGGGGTTGGCCCTCTTTTGACCGCCCGGCTCACGTGGACTCGTGATTGTTCTCGCGGGTGCCGTACGGCGTCGAGTACTTGTACGTTTCCCGGATGCGCTCGGGCCCCCCGATCTCCTTGATGTACGAGGCGACCTCCGGCGGCACGAGGGCCTCCCAATCCTTCCCTTTGAGGATTCGCGCGCGGACCTCGGAGCCGGAGTAGTGCTCCCGCTCCACGAGGGGCGGGGACAGGACCTTCAGCCCGTGTTCCCGGAACAGGCGGACGACGAGGTCTGAGTTCGTGTAGACGACGTCAAATGAGGGAACGAGGGATTTCACGTGGCTGACCCACACGCTGTGCACGTGGGTGTCCGGGATCGGCACGATGTGGTAGTTGTGGATCCCCTCCGCGTCGAGGGCTCGCTTGGTCATCTCGAAGCGCTCCCCCGCGGTGAAGGGGTTTTCCCCGGTGTGGCTGTACTGGGCCGAGCCGATCCCGACGATGACCTCTTCGTTCGAGGCGAGGATCCGCTTCACCATCGCCATGTGGCCCTTGTGGAAGGGCTGGAATCGACCGATGAAGAGTGCACGCCCGCCGGTCATGTCGCTTGCGCCTCCTACTGGGGGGCCGCGGTGCCGGTTTTCTCCGGCGCAATCTTCGGCACGAGGGCGGTGAGACGGGCGATGAGGCCGGACTTCTTGGGGCCCACGAGGGCCTGCTCAAGGACGTCGCTGAGGATGTCCACGGGCGCGATGTCGATCTTCCCGATGTACTTGTCCTCGAGGAGCACATCACGGAGGTTCGCCCGCGGGATGAGAACCCGGCGGATCCCGGATTCCGCGGCGGCCTCGATCTTCGCGGTCACACCCCCGACAGGGAGCACCTGTCCGCGAACGGAAAGGCTGCCCGTCATGGCCACGCTCTGGTCCACGGGCACCTCTTCAAGGGCGCTGATCACCGCCGTGGCCACGGAGATGGAGGCGCTGTCCCCCTCCGTCCCTTCCCTCGAGCCGACGAACTGTACATGGATGTCGTGGTTGGAGATGTCCTCGCCCGTGTACTTCTTGATCAGGGCCGCGACGTTCTCGACGGCCTCCTTCGCGATGTCCCCGAGGCGCCCCGTCGCGATGATCCGGCCACCTTGCTTCGTCTGGGCGGGCGTGACCTCCGCGGCGATTGGCAGGACGATCCCGCTCATTTCGGCGATCCCGGAGGACGGGTCGCCCACGAGGACGGCGAGGCCGTTGACCATGCCCACCGCGGTGCCCTTCGCAATGATCGTCTGGTAGTCCTTGCCCCGCTCGATCATCCGGTCCGCGACCTGTTGCTCAAGGCTGCGGGCGATCCGCTTCGCCTCGAGGACGTGCTCCGCGGCGACGAGGGGCGTCGCCCGCTCCTGGGCGATGTCGCCGGCGACACGGATGAGGCCGCCGAGCTCCCGGAGGCGCAGGGTGAGTTGCCCCCTCCGGCCCGCGCGGCGCTGGGCCTCTCGGAGGATCTCCGTGACCGCGGACTTGTCGAAGTGGGGGATCTTCTTGTCCTTTGCGACCTCTTGAGCCACGAATCGCACGAGCTTCATCCGGTTGTCTTCGGAGTCCGGCATCGTGCTCTTCATGTAGATCTCGTAGCCGTACCCGCGGATCCGGGAGCGGAGGGCGGGGTGCATGCCCTGGACGGCGTCGAGGTTCCCCGCAGCGACGAGGATGAAATCGCAGGGGACCGCCTCCGTCTTCACCATGGCGCCGGAGGACCGCTCGCTCTGGCCCACGATGGAGAATTTCTTCTCCTGCATCGCGGTGAGGAGGCTCTGCTGGCTCTCCATGCGGAGGACGTTGATCTCGTCGACGAACAGGACACCCTTGTGGGCCTTGTGGATCGCACCCGCTTCGACGCGCTCGTGGGCGGGGGTCTCGAGGCCGCCGCTCTGGAAGGGATCGTGCTTCACGTCCCCAAGGAGGGCGCCCGCATGGCTGCCCGTGGCATCGATGAAGGGGGGCATGTCATCGGGGCTGTGCGTCGCGAGGAGCTTGGGGACCATCAGGTTCTCCTGGTGGGGGCGCGTGTACCGCGTGGCGATGTAGATGATCGCGGCGACCAGGATCGCGAACAGGATGGTCGTCGGAGCGGAGGGCAGGAACCCGGTCCCGCCCTTCCAGTCGTAGGACATGATCACGCCGAGGCCGATGATGAAGAGGACGATCGTCATGACCATGGAGGCCCGCTGCTCGCGGCGCTGCATCGCCTCCTGCTTCTGCGCATTGACGATCTCCCGGCCCTTCCCCGCGGGCACGACGCGGATTTTCGGCTCGTTCGGGTCCTCCGGGTTGTGGTAGACGATGATGTCCTGGAGCTCGTCGCGCGGGAGCAGCTCGGTCATCGACCGGGCGAGCATGGACTTCCCCGTGCCCGGGTCGCCAATGAGCATCACGTGCCGCTTCTGCTCCGCGGCCTTCCGGATGACCTCGACGGCCCGCTCCTGACCGATCACCTGGTCCACGAGCCGTTCTGGGATCTTCACCTCGGCGGTGCTCTGGAAGTCGAGCTTGTTGATCCAAAGATCCACCGGGGCCAGGTCCACTTGCCCTTCCCCGGAAGTATCCGGCATCTTGTCAGAAGCCCCTCAGAATTGCCGCTGCGTTTGAATACACGGGCCTCGTACTTAAAATCTTTGACCATAGGAACGAGGTTGAAACGGAAATTGCACGAGGGCTCTCTCCACGCGCGCGTGGAGCGACTTCCTACGCGAGAGCTTTCGCGGTAATCATCTTCGCGAGTTCGGCGAAGGCGGCTTCGACGTTCTCGCCCGTCTTCGCGGACGTGAACATGAACGGAGCCCCGTGTCGGGCTGCGGCGCCGGCGAGCTCATCCTTCCCGAACGCGAGCGCGTCCTGGAGGTCGTACTTGTTCGCGAGGAACTCGATTGGGATTTTGCCCGTGACCTTCACGACGGCGGCGACCCATTCCTCGAGGTCGTCGAGGGTCTCCTTCCGCGTGATGTCGCACACGGCGAGAACTCCTTGGGCTCCGTGGAAGTAGGCCTCCTTCAGCAGCTCGCGGAAGCCCTTCTCGCCCATGATGTCCCAGATCGTCATGTCCACGCTCACGGGTCCGCTCGCGCCGTCCACGACGATCTCCTTCTTCGAGACCTTCGCGCCGAGCGTGGAAATGTACCGATCATCGAACTGATCATGGATGAAGCGGCGGATGAGGCAGGTCTTGCCCACGGCACCCTCCCCGACGAGGCAGATCTTGACCTTCATCTTCTCGGGTTCCATCGTGCACCTCAGGCGACTTAGCGGCCGCCGACGAGTCTTGAATTATAAAGGGCTTCCCACGTTGTTATCTTCATGGATAACCGCGGTCCCCAAGGGGTGCCGGCTCACGCGTTCCCTTGCCGGCCGATAGCGTCCGCGAGGGCCTGGAAGGCCTCGTTCACGCCCTGGCCGGTCTTCGCAGAGGTCAGGAAGACCTTCGCGCTGTGGATGCCCCCCATGCGTGCGAGCTCTTCCTGGGTCACCACGAGCCGCTCGGTGAGGTCCGCCTTGTTGCCGAGGAAGACGACCGGGACCTCGCCGACCTGTTTCCGGACCATCTGGACCCAGTTGTCGAGGTCGTAGAAGGTGTCCTTCCGAGTCAGGTCGCACACGGCAATCACGCCGTGGGCGCCCTCGAAATACGCGTCTCGAAGGAGGGCTCGAAAGCCCTTCTCCCCCATGATGTCCCAGACCATGATGTCGAGGGTCGCGGGCTGTCCTTTCCACGTCACGTTCACCGTCTTCTTCGTGACCTTCGTCCCGACCGTGGCCACATACCGGTCATCGAACTGCTCGAGGACGAACCGCTTAATCAAGGAGGTCTTCCCCACCGCAACGTCGCCAACGAGACAGACCTTCGACTTCACGTGTCGCTGGGTCGTCGCGGCGGAGGCAGACATCATGACCCGCATCCTCCCTTCACGTTATCTAAGAGTGTGGCCCCGAGTATCTCCTGTGATAATTCTCATTCGTCGGGGGTGAGCTTGCGGGCGAATCGCTCTCTGGCGATCCGCTCTGCGAGGGAATGGAACGCGAGCTCCACATTCACACCGGTCTTCGCGGAGGTGAAGTGGAAGGGGCTATCGTAGGCCTTCGCAGCCTGGACCATGTCGTCCTCGTGCACCTCCGCCTGGTCCTTGAGGTCGACCTTGTTCGCGAGGAACTCGATCGGAATCTTCCCCGTGACACTGTACACCCCTTCGATCCAATCGTCAAGATCGTCGAGGGTTTTCTTGCGCGTGACGTCGGCGACCGCAAGGATGCCCTTCGCGCCGTAGAAGTAGGCTTCCTTCAGCAGCTCGCGGAAGCCCTTCTGGCCCATGATGTCCCAGATCGTCATGTCGATCTGGAGGTCGCCTTCGGCATCCAGCCCGGGGGCGGTCATCTCCTTCTTGGACACCTTCGTGCCGAGGGTCTGGATGTACTTGTCATCGAAGTTGTCGAGGACGAAACGACGGATGAGGGACGTCTTCCCGACGGCTGCTTCGCCAACAAGGCAAACCTTCACCTTCATCCGCTTGACGTCCATGAATTCAACCCGATGAGCGGCTCGTACTCGACGGCTCGAATTTAACCGTTGTGGGGACGTTATCATCGCCGATACATCCCTCCTTCTCCATGGTCGAATTCCTCCTGCCGGGTCGGTCCCCCTCGCGAGAACCCCAAAGGGTCTTACCCGCGCTCCGCCGTTCGAGCGGCGAGGGTCGAGCGATGTGCGACGAGTATCTCGACGAGCACAACGAAGGTGTCTCCGGACGGATCGTAGACAGAGAGATCATCGCCACTCCGAAGGCGCGCCTCGAAGAGGAGGTCCTCGGTACGAAGCCCCTCCCTCCGGGGGCCGCGCCTGCGTCGAGGCCCAAAGTTCGTCCCCTGATGCGTTGAACCACGAGTCCGTGCGCACCCTTCGTCCGCGACCGCGGCGGATCCGCAGATTCCGTTCGATCCACGCACGGAACCTCGAGTGCAGTCCTCGTTCTCCAAAGCGTTAAATAGACCCCCTCCATAGGGACGGCCCGTCGCGTCGACCAGACGCCCCCCGGGCAATCCCTCGAGGAACCCGGTAATGCGGGCCCCCGCTTCTGGGACCGCACGCAGCGTCACGGTGCCGCGCCGCAGTCGCTCCGCGTGAGACGTTCACGCAACGAGAGGCGACCCTCTCCGGAGGAGGATTCATGCCCAAGGAAGGCAGACCGCGCCATGGCTCGATGGGCTTTTCGCCCCGGAAGCGCAGCGAGAGCCCGATCCCGCACTTCTCGAGCTGGCCCGATGTCGACGGCGCTCCGAAGGTGCAGGGATTCGCCGGCTACAAGGCCGGGATGACCCACGCCACGGTCGTCGACTATCGGCCGACCTCGACCACGTCGGGCCAGGAAGTCCAGATTCCCGTGACCGTCGTCGAGGTGCCGCCGATGAAGGTTGCCGCCGTGCGGCTGTATCGGCAAACCCACGAGGGCCTCAAGACGATCCACGAGGTGTGGGCGCCCCGCCTTGAGAAGGACCTCGGCCGCGTCTTCCCGATTCCGAAGGACTACAACGTCGACGAAGCCTGGAAGAAGGTTGACCCGAAGGGCATTGACGACATCCGCCTCGTGACCCACACGCAGCCGTCCCTGGTCACGGGCGTGCCGAAGAAGAAGCCGGACCTCATGGAGAACCGGATCGGGGGCGGCACAATCGAAGAACGCCTTGTGTATGCGAAGTCTCTCCTGGGAAAGGACGTGCCGGTCACCGAATTCTGCAAGGAAGGGGCGATGGTCGACGTCGCCGCGGTCACGAAGGGGAAGGGGTGGAAGGGGCACCACACGCGATGGGGGACCCGCCTCTTGAGCCACAAGAACTCGAAGCATCGTCGGAACATCGGCACCCTCGGGAACTTCCAGCCCGGGTACGTGCGGCCGACGGTCCCGCAGTCGGGGCAGTTCGGCTACCACCAGAGGACGGAGTACAACAAGCGCATCCTCAAGATCGGCGACAAGGGCGAAGAGATCACACCGAACGGCGGCTTTCTCAACTACGGCATCATTCGGAACCCGTACGTCCTGCTCCATGGCTCCATCCCCGGGCCGACGAAGCGGCTGATTCGATTCCGCGATGCATGTCGCGGGGGCTTCGTGCGGCTCGAGAAGCCCCCGGAACTCACCTTCGTTTCCCGCGAGTCGAAGCAGGGGGCCTGAAGATGGCGGAGAACCTAGGGCCGAAGGAGGTCAAGGCCGAAGGGGAAGCCGCCGAGCCGCCGGCGAAGGCCCCGACAAAGCGTCGGATCCGCGGCAAGAAGGGCGTCCGCGCGGAGAAGGCCCCCAAGGTCGAGAAGAAGGCCCCCGCCCCGAAGCCCGGGCAGGTCCACGTGTACTCCGTCGACGGCGAGCCCGTGAAGATTGTGGAGCTTCCTCCCGTGTTTCGAGCCGAAGTCCGCGTCGACCTCATCCGTCGCGCGGTCACGGCGTTCCAGGCGAATCGGCGGCAACCCTACGGGCCGAGCCCGAAGGCAGGCATGCGCCACTCCGTCCGATGGTCGGGGAAGGGCCATGGCGTCTCCCGCGTGCCGCGGATCCGCGGATCGATGACCGGTGCTCAGGCTCCCGGGACCGTGGGCGGTCGCCAGGCCCACCCCCCGCGGCCGGATACCGTCTGGGCGAAGAAGATCAACGAGCAAGAGCGGCGGCTGGCCAGGAACGCGGCCCTGGCGGCCCTGAAGGACCCCGCCTCCGTGGCTCGCCGCGGCCATCGCTTCTCCGACGAGCTGACCCTGCCCGTCGTGCTGGAGGACAAGGTCGAGAGCCTCGAGCCCGAGGGAGGAGCGACACGGGAAGGCGTCGAGATCCTCCGGCGCCTCGGGTTGTCTGAGGATGTCGCCCGCGCGAAGGAGGGCCGGCATGTGCGGGCAGGCCGCGGAAAGATGCGCGGCCGGCGCTACCGCCAGCCGAGGAGCCTCCTCATCGTCTCCAAGGAGGTGGACCGAATCCGTCGCCTGTTCGGGAACTTGCCCGGGGTGGACATCGTGAGTCCCTCGGGCCTGAACGCAGAGGTCCTCGCGCCCGGAGGCGACCCGGGCCGACTCGCCGTGTTCACGGAAGGGGCCCTCGACGTCCTGAGGAGCTGGGAGCCATGAAGCCTCACGACATCCTCCTCCATCCCTATGTCACGGAGAAGACCCTCAACATGCTCCAGGGCACGCCCGCCCAGGACTTGAAGGACGGGAACCGTCTCGAGTTCCTCGTGCACGACAAGGCGACGAAGGCAGAGATCAAGAAGGCCTTCGAGGACCTCTTCGAGGCGAAGGTGGCGCGGGTCAACACCTTCGTGCGCCGCGATGGGAAGCACGCGATCGTGAAGCTCAAGGAAGGCTACAGCGCGGAGGAGATCGGCATGCGGATCGGGGTGTTCTGATGGGGAAGAACCTGCCGACCCAGCGACGGGGTCGTGGGACTTCGCCGACGTACCGATCCCCGAGCCATCGGCATCCCGGTCGGGTGCGGCATCCGCGCCTCGAGGGGGAAGGCGTCGTCGTAGAAATCCTCCAGGCGCCGGGCCACACGGCCCCCCTCGCGCGGGTGCGCTACGGGATGCAGGAAGTCCTCATGGTCGCCTGCGACGGCCTCGCGATTGGCCAGACGGTCACCGTGGGTTCGCCGAACATCGACCGCGGGAACACTCTCCCCCTCGGCAGGATCCCTGAAGGCACCCTCGTCTACAACCTGGAGCGCCGCCCAGGCGACGGAGGCCGTTTCGTCCGCGCGGCGGGGACCCAGGCCGTCGTCGTGAGCCAAGGCGAACGCACCGTCGTCCAGATGCCGTCGGGTCAATTCGTCTCGTTCCACCCGGAGTGTCGAGCCACGATCGGCGCGGTCGCCGGCGCGGGGCGCGGTGAGAAGCCCTTCACGAAGGCCGGCAAGAAATTCCATGCCTTCCGATCCCTGAGTAAGGCCTACTTCGGTGTCCGCGGCGTCGCGAAGAACCCCGTGGACCATCCCCATGGCGGGGGAGCCCACCAGCACGTCGGGCGGCCGTCCACCGTGGGGTATGACGCTCCTCCCGGCCGCAAGATCGGCCGGCTGTCCCCGAAACCCGCACGCCTCAAGGCGAAGCGGCGGAGGTAGTCTACATGCCGAAGAAAATGGGTGGCCTGGCAAAAGCGGCCCGAAGGAAGCTGCGCAAGCGGGCGGGCCTCGTCGAGGCGCGTCGGAAGAAGGAGTTCACGTACCGCGGGTACACGCTCGAGGAGATGAAGGCGATGACCCTCGAGGAGATCGTCGAGCTGCTCCCGGCAAGGGCCCGGAGGTCCTTCGTCCGGGGTCTCGACGACGAACGCCTCACGTTCGTGGAACGGCTCCGGTCGAACGGATCCGCCGAGAGCGTCCGGACCCACTGCCGGGATGTACCCATCCTGCCGGACTTCGTCGGCAAGAAGGTCGCGGTCCACAACGGCAAGGAGTTCGTGAACGTGGACATCAAACCCGAGATGATCGGGCATTACCTCGGCGAGTTCGCGATGACCCGCAGGCCGGTCGTCCACAGCGGCCCCGGCGTCGGCGCGACGCGCTCGTCGAAGTTCATGCCGCTGAAGTAGGTGCTTCCTTGACTCGCCTCGGCTACACGGTCGATTACAAGATCGAGACGATGGCCCGAGCCTACGGCCGAGAACTCCCGATCGCATGGAAGAAGTCCGTGGAACTCGCCCGTGCGATCCGCGGGAAGACGGTGGAACAGGCCCGCGAGTATCTGGAGAATGTCGCGACTCTCAAGCAGCCGGTCCCGTTCAAGGTGTACAAGCGCTGGGTCGCCCACAAGTCTGGCTACGGCCCCGCGCGCTACCCCGTGAAGGCCGCGAAGGCGTTCCTCAAGGTCCTCGAGAGCGCGGTCGCGAATGCCGAATTCACGGGGAAGGAGGACCCCGACGCGATGGTCATCAAGATCGTCAACGCCCACAAAGGGTCGATTACGAAGGGCTACCGCCCGCGGGCCCACGGTCGAAGCTCCCCGTGGAACAAGGACACCGTGAACCTGGAGGTCGTCCTCGAGGAGGTCCCGTGATGGCGGGCAAGGCGAAGACGGAGCGACGCAAGGACAAGCGAATCATCGTGGAGAACATGCGCCGCGTCCTCCTCAAGGAATATCTCATGAAAGAGACGCGCCGCGCAGGGTTCGGGGGCTTGGATATCCAGCGGACTCCGATGGGCACGCGCGTCACTCTCCTCGCGGAACGGCCAGGCCTCGTCATCGGACGCAAAGGCGGCGCGATCAAGGGCCTCACGGAGGCCGTCGAGCGGCAGTTCAAGTTCGATAATCCGCAGATTGAGGTGCAGGAGGTCGGCAATCCGTCCCTGAACGCCCAGATCATGGCGGAGAAGCTCGCCAACGCCCTCGAGCGAGGCTGGCATTTCCGCCGCGCGGGCCACTCAACGATTCGCCGGATTATGGAAGCAGGCGGGAAGGGAGCCCTCGTGATCATCGCAGGCAAGTTGACAGGCCAGAGGCACCGCACGGAGAAGTTCAAGGCGGGCCACATCAAGTATTGCGGTGAGCCCCGCTACCAGTGGATGGACAGGGGTTTCGCCGTTGCCAAGCTCAAGCCGGGGGTCATCGGGGTCACCGTGGAGATCATGAATCCCGCCGCGAAACTCCCCGACGAGATCGAGATCCGTGCTCCCGTCCCCGGTGCGGAGGCAGCCCCGGGGGCACCCGTACTCGGGGAAGAGGTCCCAGAGGCCGCCGGGGCCGAGGAGGTCCCCTTCGAGCCGAAGCCCGGGGCGCCCGCGATCCCGGAGACCGCTCCCGTTCCCTCAGGGACCGCTGAAGGGGAGGAGGCCGTGGTCCTCCCTGAGGAGGAGCCGGCGAAAGAGAAGGTCATTGTGAAGAAGAGCAAGGTCGCCGCGAAACGGCTCAAGAAGGTCGTGAAAGAGGTCAAGCAGCTTGGCGTCGACGTGGACGTCGATGAGGATGCGGGGGCGAAGTAGATGGCCCTCCTGCGCACGAAGGAAGTCCGCGCGATGGATGCGGAGGCTCGAGAGAAGAAGCTCAAGGAGCTCCGGGATGAGCTCATGCACGAGCGGGGTGTCGCCGCAATGGGCGGCGCGCCTCCGAACCCGGGAAAGATCCGCGCCCTCCGGAAGAACATCGCCCGCATCTACACCGTACAGTCGGAGGAAACGAAACTCGCAGGGCGGTCCGCAGCGCACAAGGAAACCCCGACCGAAGGGGAGAAAGCGACTGAGGAGGCCGGGGCCCGATGAGAGCCAGCGGCAAGACATGCGGCCTTCTCGGCGAACTCTGTCTGTGCGAGGAATTCGTGGAGGAGCCCCAGATGATTCGTGTCATTGGTGACTCTCGACGGACTGGAAAACTCGTGACCGTTGTGGATGGCCTCGATTCAACGGACGTCGATATCTCCGAACTCGCCCGGACTTTGAGGAACAAGTGCGCCGCCGGCGGGACTGCCCGGGAGGGTCGCATCGAACTCCGAGGCGACCACCGCAAGAAGGTCGCCGAGGTCCTCGAGTCGATCGGCTACGAGGTCGAGGTGCGATGATGGCGAACTTGCGGAAGCGGGAACTGATCGGACTGCAAGTCCGCGTCGTCCGAGCGAGCGACCCGTCCCAGACGGCAATCGCGGGCCGCGTGATCGACGAAACCCGCAACATGCTCATCGTGGAGGTCGGAGGGACCGAGAAGCGAGTCCCGAAGGAGGGCAGCCGCTTCCGATTCGACGTCAACGGCGGCGTCGAGGTCGAGGGCGACGAGATCCGCTTCCGGCCCGAGGATCGCGTCAAGAAGGCACGGTGATTTCGAATGGCGAAGAAGGAGACCCGGAAGAGGGAGGAGTCCGCGGCGCGGGACATTGGGATCGATGTCCCCGCCCCGAAGGGGACCTGCGCGGACGAGCACTGCCCCTTCCACGGGAAGCTGTCCGTACGAGGCCAGGCCCTCGAGGGCATCGTCGTCTCGACGCGGATGCAGCGAACCGCGGTCATCGAACGGGAGTACCTGCGCTACATCCAGAAGTACGAACGGTTCGAGAAGCGCACTCGGCGCATGAATGTCCACGCGCCACCCTGCCTGAACTTGGGCGTGGGGGACCACGTGACGATCATGGAGTGCCGCCCTCTTGCGAAAACGGTGCACTTCGTCGCTATCCACAACCAGGGGGTGGCGGCGTGAAAGGGCTCCCGGGGCGGCAAACACGAGGTCTCCCGAAGGGCGCGCGGCTGGAGTGCATCGACAACACGGGCGCGAAGATCGTGGAGATCGTCGAGGTGAAGCACTATCGTGGGGTGCGGAATCGCATTGCCTCCGCGGGGATTGCGGACCTCCTCGTTGTCACGGTGAAGCGGGGCACGCCGGAGACGAGGAAGCAGCTCTTCAACGCGGTCATCGTGCGGCAAAGGCGCCCCTTCCGCCGCCCGGAAGGAATCATGGTCCAATTCGAAGACAACGCGTGCGTGATCGTCACGCCGGAAGGGGAGACAAAGGGGTCTGATATCAAGGGCCCCGTGGCCCGCGAGGCCGCCGAACGCTGGCCGAGGATCGCCGCCACGGCGAGCATGATCGTGTAAGGTGGGAGCGATGACGAGCAAGAAACCGCGCGTACAAAGGAGACGGGCAGCAGAGGCGGCCCTTCACGAGCGCCACAGGTTCCTCACCGCCCGCGTGGACTCGGCGCTTCGGGAGAAGTCCAAGCTCCGCTTGCCGCGGGCGATCCCCGTTCGGAAGGGGGACGTCGTACGGATCCTCCGGGGCGGACATCATGGCAAGGAGGGCAAGATCCTGAGCGTGGATCAGAACACGGGTCGCGTCGTCATCGAGGGGATTACGATCGAGAAGGTCGACGAGAAGAAGGTCGAGCGCCCCGCCCATGCCTCGAACCTGCTCATCGTGAAGATGGACGACACGGATTCGTGGCGACGGAAGCGGTACGGAGGATGAGAGCCTGAGGAAACACATGAAGAGGTTGCCCGCGCCACGAAGCTGGGCGATTCCGCGGAAGACGGATTTCTGGGTCGCCAAGCCTTCGCCGGGGCCGCATCCGATCGAGCGAAGCGTTCCCCTCGGCCTGATCCTGCGAGACATGCTCCACCTCTGCGATACCGCGCGGGAGGCAAGGCACATCCTCAACACGCGGACGATCCTCGTCGACGGCCGCGCGATCGTCGACCCGAAGTTCCCCGTCGGCCTCATGGACGTCCTCTCCCTGGGGGAGACGAAGGCCCACTACCGCATGCTCGTGGACATGCGAGGCCGGCTAGTGCTCGTCCCCGTCGAGGCCGAGGAGACGAAGTGGAAGCTCTGCCGGATCGAGGAGAAGACGACGGTCCGGAAGGGCAGGACGCAGCTGAATCTCCATGACGGTCGCAATCTCCTCTTGCCGAAGGACCAGTTCAAGACCGGGACGACCCTGAAGGTCCAGGTACCCGAGCAGAAGGTCCTCGGGCATTACGAGCTCTCCCCCGGGTCGGTCTCCCTGATCACGGGAGGTCAGCATGTCGGGGAGCTCGCCCACGTGTTGCTGGTCCAGCTCACCCGCAATCCGCGTGCGAACACGGTCACATTCAAGGAAGGTTTCTCCACGGATATCGACAAGGTGTTCGTCGTGGGCAAGGAATCGCCCGAAGTGAAGGTGCCGGAGGCGTCGGCGCTCTAGGTGGAACCATGGCGGGCATGCGCGACATCCGAATCGAGAAGGTCGTCGTGAACGTCGGCGTGGGCGAGGCCGGCGAGAAACTCGTGAAGGCCCGGAAGGTCCTCGAGCTCGTCACGGGTCAGAAGTCCTCCCAGACCTTGGCGCACAGTGCGGTGCGGGACTGGGGGGTGCGACGGAACATGCCCATTGGAACCAAGGTCACCCTGCGGGGGGAGCCGGCAGAGGGCTTCCTCAAGCGCGCCCTCTCGATTCGCAACAATCGGATCCCCGCGTACAGCTTCGACCCGCGTGGCAACTTCTCCTTCGGCATCCCGGACTACACCGACTTCGAGGGGATGAAGTACGATCCGGAGATTGGTGTGTTCGGCATGGACGTGAGCGTGGTCCTCGAGCGGCCCGGATTTCGGGTCGCGCGGCGGCATGTCCGTGCGCATTCGATCCCCGCTCGGCACCGGATTACGAGGGAGGAAGGCATCCAGTTCGTCCAGGGTCGCTTCGGGATCGAGGTGGTCGAGTGAAGCGGACGAAGGACTTCGGTCGGAAGAGGGGCTGCCTGCGGTGCGGCCGGAAGCGGGGGATCGTGCGCCGGTACGGTCTCCACCTGTGCCGACAGTGCTTCCGCGAGATCGCCTACGACCTCGGGTTCCGGAAGTACAGCTGAGGTGAACGGATGCTCCAGGACCCCCTCAACGACGCGATGGCGACGATTCGCAATGCGGAGGCTGCGGGCAAGCGAGAGTGCAGCCTGCGGCCGGCGTCCAAGCTCATCGGCCACGTCCTCAAGGTCATGCAGGACCACGGGTACATCGCAGCCTTCGAGTTCCTCGATGATGGCCGCGGCGGCATCTACCGGGTGACGCTCAGCGGCTCCATCAACTCGTGCGGCGTGATCAAGCCGCGGTCCTCCGTGAAGCGCACGGACCTCGAGAGGTACGAGGCTCGGTTCCTTCCCGCCCAGGACTTCGGCGTGCTGATCCTCACGACGACCGAGGGCGTGATCTCGCAGACGAAGGCGAAGGAGATTGGCGTGGGCGGGAAGCTGCTCGCCTACGTGTACTGAGGTGGAGCCATGCCCGTGACCGGTCTCAAGGAGGAGCGTGTGAAGATCCCGGACGGCGTCCAGGTCAAGGTCGTGGGGCACCAGATCACCGTTTCCGCGAAGGGAGGTAGCTTGCAGAAGACCCTCTCCCACCCCCGGGTTTCCGTCGGCGTGGAAGGGACGGAGGTCGTCGTCCGCAGCGAATTCCCGTCGCGACGGGAGGCAGCCTTGGTCGGGACGTACACCGCCCACCTGCGCAACATGATTACGGGCGTGACTGAGGGGTTCACGTATGAGATGAAGATTGTCTACAGCCACTTCCCGGTGAAGGCGACAACGAAGGGGACCGAGTTCATCATCGAGAACTTCCTCGGGGAGAAGCATCCGCGGAAGGCGCCGATCCTCGGGAGCACGAAGGTCGAGGTGAAAGGAGACCAGGTCATCCTCACGGGTCCGGACCTCGAGGCCGTGTCCCAGACCGCGGCGAACATCGAGCAGTCGACGCGGATCCGAGGCTTCGACCCCCGGGTGTTCCAGGACGGCATCTACATCACAAGAAAGGCGGGGGAGGCCTGAACATGGCGGAGGATGAAGCGAAGCCCGTGAAGAAGACGAAGAAGGCCGTGCCCGAGGCGCCACCGGAGTCGAAAGAGGCCAAGACGCTCCCCACTCCCCCTGCGATTCGATCGGCCCGCAAGGCGGACCTCGTGAAATGGTGCGAGGAACTCCAGCTCGACACGACGGGCAAGGTCGACGACCTCCGCCAGCGACTCCTCGAATACGTCGAAAAGGAGGGGAAACCCGCGGCGGAGGGGAAGGCGCCCGAGGAAAAGGGGAAGCCCGCCGCACGCACGGAGGCGGCAGAGGAGCCCGGCAAGGAGGAGCGCGAAGAATACGAGCCGAAGCTGAAGCCGGCCCTCGACGAGGCCACGAAGCGCCTGCTCGCCCTGCGCCGCCTCAAGGCCGCCCAAAGGCCGAAGTTCCGCCGCCAGGAGTGGTTCCGCTACCGGAAGTTCGGCGACGAGTGGCGGAAGCCTCAGGGCGGGCAGTCGAAGCTCCGCCGCCATTTCGGGTACCGCTGGAATCTCCCTTCGATCGGCTACCGGGGCCCGCGACGGGTTCGCGGCCTGCATCCGAGCGGTTTCGAGGAGGTCCTCGTTCACAATCCAAACCAGCTCGAGGGCCTCGACCCCGCAAAGCAGGCGGTGCGGATCGCCCATGGCGTCGGGACGAGGAAGCGGGAGCTCATCGAGAAGGCCTGCGAGGAGAAGGGACTGCGCGTCCTGAACCGGATGGTGACGGAGTGAGGTTTGACCACCAGCGTCGTCTCGCGGCATCCATCCTCGGCTGTGGCGTGAACCGAGTCCGCATCTCCACGGATCCCGCGGAGCAGGAGAACATCTTCGACGCGATCACCCGGGAACAGGTGAAGGAGCTGGTCCGGCGCAACGTGATCACGATGCACCCGGAGAGAGGCGTGTCTCGAGCCCGGGCGCGGCTCCGGGCGAAGCAGAGGAAGAAGGGCCGGCGCCGCGGCATCGGGAGCCGCGAGGGCGCGTGGAACGCGCGGACTCCCCGGAAGCGCGCCTGGATGAACACGATCCGATCCCTCCGCACGCACCTCCGCACGATGAAAGCGCAAGGCCGTATCGACGTGGCCACGTATCGCCGATTCTATCGCCAGGCAAAGGGCGGCATGTTCAAATCCAAGGCCCATCTCGAGCAGCAGCTCCGGATCGCCGGAGTCCTCAAGGAGGTCACGAAGTGAAGAAACAGGGTCCCCACTACCGCGTCGCCTTCCGACGCCGTCGGGAGGAGCGCACGGACTACCGTGCCCGCGAGAAACTCCTCCGCGCGGGGAAGGCGCGGGCCGTCGTGCGTAAGACCCTGAACCAGACCCTCGTCCAGATCGTCGAGGCGGATGCCCGGGGCGACCGCGTGCTCGCTGCGGCCCAGTCCAACGACCTGAAGGAGCACGGCTGGTCCGTGGGGACCGGGAACGTGCCTGCCGCCTACCTGACCGGCTACCTCGCGGGGAAGCGCGCGGCGGCGAAGGGGGTCACCGAGGCCGTCTTGGACATCGGGCTCCATGAGCCGACGAAGGGCGGCCGGGTGTTCGCGGCGCTCCAGGGGCTCTTGGACTCGGGGCTCAGGCTCCCGTTCGGCAAGGCCGTGCTCCCGTCGAAGGATCGGATCCAGGGGAAGCATATCTCCGAGACGGTCACGAAGGCCTTCGCGGACGTGAAAGCGAAACTGGAGGGGATCTGATGCGGAGACGAGGGGGTCGCGGCACGCGACCGCCACGGGAATCCCGGCCCGAGCGGGACTTGAGCCAGTGGACGCCGAAGACGAAGCTGGGCCGCATGGTCCTTGCAGGCGACGTCGCGACGATCGGCGATGCGATCGGGACGGGGCTGCCCGTCCGGGAGCCCGAGATCGTCGACATCCTCCTCCCCGAGACGGAGGACGAAGTCCTCGATGTCAACATGGTCCAGCGAATGACGGATTCCGGGCGGCGCGTGAACTTCGTGATCACCTGCGTCGTCGGGAACAAGGATGGTTTCGTCGGCCTTGGCCGCGCCCGCGGCCGCGAGGTCGGCCCGTCGATCCGACGCGCAATTGACAACGCGAAGCTGAACATGATCCAAGTGAAGAGGGGCTGCGGCTCCTGGGAGTGCGGTTGCTATCGCGCCCACACCCTGCCCTTCAAGGTCGCAGGCCGGAGCGGTTCCGTCGAGGTCACCCTCAAACCCGCGCCTCAAGGTGTCGGACTTGCGATTGGCGACGTCGCGAAGAGCATCCTCCGCCTCGCCGGGATCCGGGACGCCTGGGGCTTCACGAAGGGGCACACGAAAACGACGGTGAACTACGCCCTCGCCGCCTTCGAAGCGTTGCGTCGGACCGCGGATGTGAAAGTGCGTGGGGAGCAGACGGAACGCCTCCGTATCAAGCAGGGCGCCGAGCAAGTCTACGTCCGGAAGCTGGCCGCAGGAACCCCCGAGCCGGCGGAAGCGGAAGTTGAGCTCGAAGAGAGCGTTCAAGCCAGCGGGGAGGACGTTGCCGAAGCCTCCAAAGAGGCCGAGGAATCCGCCGCCAATGAAGAGGAGAAGGAGGACGCGACGTGAGCTACGCGGTCGTCCGACTCCGAGGGAAGGGGGACCTGCGCCGGGACGTCAAGGATACCCTGACGATGCTCCACCTCACGCGGCAGAATCACTGCGTTGTCGTCCCGGAGACGCCGACGTTCCAGGGCATGCTCCGGCTCGTGAAGGACTACGTGACCTGGGGCGAGATCGACGGCGAGGTCCTTGCCAAGGCGCTCCTGCGTCGCGGCCGGCGGATCGGCGACAAACCCATCGACGACGCGTTCATCAAGGACCACAGCACATTCACGTCTATCTGGGACCTCAGCCAGGCCGTGGCACGAGGCGAGGCTTCGTTGTCCAGCGTCAAGGACCTCCGGCCCGTCCTTCGCCTGCATCCCGCTGTGAGGGGGCTCCGCGCCATCAAGCGAGGGTACCACGACGGCGGGGACCTCGGCTACCGCGGGCAGGCGATTAACGAACTCATTCAACGCATGCTCTTCGAGGAGGGCCCAACGCATGGTCCGTAGAACCCGGAAGATGCGAGGCACCCGCACCCACGGCCGGGGGAAGAAACACGGCCGGGGAGCAGGGGGACGCGGGGGCACGGGGAACGCGGGCCTTCACAAGCACAAGTTCAAGAGCCTCGTGAAGTACATGCCCGACCACTTCGGTCACCACGGCTTCACGCGTCACGCCCAGGTGCGCGAGACGAAGGCAATCAACCTGGAGGATCTCGTCGCGCGCCTCTCCGAGTTCGAATCCGAGGGACACGCGAAGCGCACGGACCAGGGCCTTGAGGTGGACCTGACGGCCGCCGGCTACACCAAGCTCCTCGGCGGCGGGCACGTGACCGCCGCCTTGCGAATCACCGTCCTCGCAGCATCCGAGCAGGCTTTGGCGAAGGTTCAAGAAGCCGGTGGACAAGTCATCCTCCCGTCGGAATCGAAGGAGTGAGGAATGCCCCTCGAGGAGCAGAAGAAGAGTCGACTCTACTCCCTCAAACCCCTCACGGACCGCCTCCCCGCGGTCCGGCGGCCCGAGGGTCACGTTCACTTCCGGACGAAGATGTTCTGGGTCGTCGCGGTCCTCGTCCTCTACTTCGTGATGACGAACATCTTCATCTTCGGACTCGACCGCGCGAACGTGATCGACTTCTTCTCGAGCCTCCGCGCGATCCTCGCGGGAGCCCAAGGATCCCTCATGCACCTTGGGATCGGTCCCATCGTCACCGCATCGATTATCATGCAGCTCTTCGCTGGCGCCAAGATCATCAACCTGAACCTCGAGGACGACGAGGACAAGAGCGTTTACCAGGGGACCCAGAAGCTCCTCGTCATCATCATGATCTTCGTCGAGGCGGTCCCCCAGGTGTACGGCTTCCTCACGCCCTCCTTGGGCTTCGTGAGCGCCCTGAACAGCCCCGCCCTCTTCGGCCTAATCCCGGGAGGGAACGGCGACGGACTCGCTCGGCTCCTCATCGTGGTCCAACTCTTCGCCGGTTCCTATCTGGTCTTCCTCATGGACGAGGCCGTGTCGAAGTGGGGCATCGGCTCCGGGATCTCCCTGTTCATTGCGGGGGGCGTCGCCCAGCAGATCTTCACAGGCACGTTCAACTGGGAGCCCTCGCAGGCCGGCTCCGCGATCCCGGCGGGCACGATTCCCAAGACGATTTACTTCCTTCAGCACCTGGGCGCGTCCTCCCTCGCTTCGAACGGCATCGAGCGGATCATGGTCCAACAGCCGAACCCCTTGGTGGCCCTCATCGGCACGGTCGGGATCTTCCTCATCGTCGCCTATGCCGAGTCCACCCGGATCGAGCTGCCGCTCGCCCACGGCATGGCCCGCGGGGCCCGAGGCCGCTATCCGATCCGGCTCTTGTACGCATCGAACATCCCCGTGATCCTGGTCGCGGCCGTCCTTGCGAACGTGAGCATGTTCTCCCTCCTCTTCTGGCAACACCCGGAGTGGCCCCTGATCGGCCATCAGTCCTGGCTCGGCGGCTATCCCTTGGCGGACGATCCCCTCGTAGCCGGAGGCTTCATCCAGCGGACGACGCCCGTGACCGGGCTCGCCTACTACGTTTCGAACGTCAACGGCGTGAGCGACTGGCTCCTTCCCCTGTTCAACCCCGTCGCCTACGGTCCCTATCTCCGCGGCCACGAGTATTGGCAAGTCGGCCTCCACGTCATCGTATACGTAGGGGTGATGGTCCTCGGCTCCGTGATGTTCGCGAAGTTCTGGATCATGACGACGAACATGGGCCCGGAGGACGTGGCCCGGCAAATCGAGTCGAGCGGGATGCAGATCCCCGGATTCCGAAGAGATCCGCGGGTCCTCCGCCGCGTCCTCGATCGGTATATCCCCGTCGTCGCCGTGATCTCCGGCGCCGCCGTGGGCGCCCTCGCGGCGGGCGCGGACATGATCGGGACCGTGGGCAATGCATCGGGGACCGGGGTCCTCCTCGCCGTCGGAATCATGATCCAAACCTACGAGGCGATCGGCCGGGAGCAGATGATGGAGATGCACCCGATGCTGCGGCAGTTCTTCGGGGCGGCCGCCTAGACGCTATGAGGATGGGGCGGGCAGGGTGAGTTCTTCCGCCTCGCTGTCGTATTGGACGAGCTCCGCGTACCGGCCCCAATAGACGAGGGCGTCGAAGAAACCCTGGGCCGCATGGCTACCGACCTGGGCCGTGATCGTTCCGAGGACCTCTTCCCGGGAAAGGGGCCGCTTCGCGCCTCGGGCCATGTCGATGACTTGACGGAAGATTGGCACGTCGTCGATGATTTCGCGGATGAGCGCTTTTCGTTCCCTCACGTCCGCGTGGAGCACCTTCCGGCTGAGGTCCGTGATCGTCAGGTCCCCTTCCTGGACCTTCACGAATCCCAGGAACTCCGCAGCGTCGATGATTGGACCCAGGCGGTCGATGTCCATCTCGACCTCCTGACCGATCGTCGCCACGTCCGCGGATCCGCCCACCTCATCGATGGCCTCGACGAGCCCGAGGACTTGGCCCACGGAAACCTTCGAGAAAGGGTGGATGTCGGCCAAAGGGTTCGTAGGTTCATCCCTCTGCGGACTATAAGGCACTTTGCGGCCCCCTTCACACGATCAACGAATAAATCTCGTCCACCCAACCGTAGAATTCTGGTTCCTTTCGGTTCCGCGGTCGGGGGAGGTCGACCTCCACGATCTTCACAATACGGCCCGGGCGGGGAGACATCGCGACAACCCGATCGGCCAGGTATACGGCCTCATCGATGCTGTGGGTGACCATGAGGACCGCACTCGGCGGGATCTCCGGGTTCGACCAGAGCTGGAGGATCTCGTCCCGAAGGTTCTGAGCCGTGAGGGCGTCGAGGGCGGAGAACGGCTCGTCCATGCAAAGGAGGACGGGGTCCATGACCAGCGCCCGAGCGAGCCCGACCCTCTGCTTCATCCCGCCGCTCAGCTCGCGGGGATATGCGTTTTCGAACCCCGCGAGGCCGACAGCCTCAACCGCCTTCTTCGCCTTCGTCCGCCGCTCCTCCTCGGGCACCTTGTGAGCCTCAAGGCCGAGCCCGACGTTCTCGAGGACCGTGAGCCACGGGAAGAGGGCGAAGGATTGGAAGACCATGGAGATCCGTGGGTTCTCCGCACGGACCGGCCGGCCCTCGAATAGCATCGCCCCGCTCGTGGGCGTGTCCAGACCGACGATCTCGCGGAGGAGGGTGGACTTGCCGCAACCGGACGGTCCGACGACGCAGATGAAGTCTCGCTCTCGGACGTCGAAGGTGATGTCCTCGAGCACCTTGAACTCCCTGCCATTCTCGAAGTAGGACTTGGAGACGTGCTTTGCCTCGAGGATGAGACGGACGTCGGTCATTGAATCTCGATCCGGTAGCGCAGGGAGGCCCGTTTGAGCATTGGCCGCCACAGAAGCTTGTTCATCGCGAGGACCACGACGATGAGCGCGAGGACGGCAAGGAGGAGGAGCCGGCTTTGATCCGTGCCCGAATAGGTCGCGTAGGCGACGAGGTATCCGATTCCCGCGCCGACGTGGTACACGGTCCCGGAGTAGGAAATGTACTCGGCCACGATGAGGGCATTCCAGCCCGCGCCCCACGCGGTGATGCTCCCTGTCAGCAAGGCGGGGGTGATCGCGGGGAGCAGGACCCGCTTCCAATATACCCATCCGCGGAGCCCGAAGGCCTTCGCCGCCTCCTGCATGTCCCCGGGGATGCTTCGCATCCCCGCGATGATATTGAAGAGCAGGTACCACTGCATCGCGAAGAGGGCAATCAGGAAGGCTGCGAACTCCGCTTCGAGTCCGAAGGGGCCGACAAGGAGGACGGAGAATGCGAGGATTACGGGGAAGAGCGCGGTCGCGGGGATGGACGCGACCACCTCCAGAATCGGGGTGATGAGTCGCGAGGCCCTCCGGTTGCGCACGATGAATGCGGTGACGGGGATCGTCCACGCAAGGGCCGCGCCATAGGCGAGGGCGAGCCGCCCCAGGGAGGCAAGGACCGCCAACGGGATCTCGGCGGCGAGCGGCGGGAGTGGACTGACGAAGACGCCGACGAGCCCGATGACTCCGGCCAGGACAACGAAGACGAGGATGACGAGGAACATCGCTAGGTCGGCCAAACGCACGCTCCGGACCAGCCTGGGATGGGACACGTAGTACCGGTCGATGGGCGTCGCGGCGCGGTTCCATTCGTGGATCAGCGGCGCAAGACCTGCGCTGAGCACGCGGCGGACCCGGGGGAACCGCGGGAGCCATCGAAGGCGCTCGTAGGTGGTCGCCGGCCGTGTGGGCTCTCCGCCGCCGGTCTGCTCCATCCGGTAGCGCTCGGCCCAAACGCTGAGCGGCCGCCAGAGGAAGGTGTCGAGGAGGAGCACGACGACGGCAAGTGTGCCGATCCCGAGGATCAGGGAGCCCACGTCGCCCTCCTGACCGACGGTGTAGATGAAGGAGCCCAGGCCGGGACGAACAAGCGTGAGCGGCCCCGAGGCGATGTACTCGCTCGCAACGAGGAAGAACCAGCCGTTGGTCCACGAGAGCATCGAGTTGTAGACGAGCCGGGGGATCGTGGCCGGGAAGAAGAGGCGCCGGAAGCGCAGCCAGTCCCGGACCCCGAAGACCGTCGCCGCCTCCTGCAAGTCGTGGGGAAGGGTCGTGAGGGCCTCGTAGACCCCGAAGGCGATGTTCCAGGCCATGCTCGTGAAGATCAGGAAGATGATTGCGATCTCCACGCCCACGGGGCTCCCGTTCAGGGAGTAGTAGAAGAAGAGCAACGCCGGCGGGAAGAACCCCAGGATCGGGACAGACTGCAGGACATCCAGGACCGGGATGAGGAACTCGCCGAGGCGCTTGTTCGTCGCCGCCGCGGTCCCGAAGGCGATCGCGAAGACGAGGGAGAGCACAAAGGCGAGGAACATCCGCGTCGTCGAGTACAACGCCAGGAGCGCGAGCGTCCCCGCCTTGAGCAGCACACCGGGGTCAAGGATCGCAACGAGGGCCGCGAGCGCGACGAGCCCGAGGGCCACGGCTTGGAGCAGCTTCCGCGCCAGGGCCATCCGGCCGGGCAGGATTCAGGGGCTATATACGACTTCCCGCGGCAGAGTCATTCAGTCGCGAGGAACCGGACGAGGATCGCCTTCTGGGCATGGAGGCGGTTCTCCGACTGGTCGAAAACGATCGAGTGAGGGCCGTCGATCACGCCGTCCGTAATCTCGAGTTCGCGATGCGCCGGGAGGCAATGCATCACGACGACGTCCGGCTTCGCCGCGGAGACGAGCTCCTCGTTCACCTGGTACGGGAGGAAGATCCGCTCCCTCTCCTCCCGCTCCTTCTCCATGCCCATCGAGACCCACACGTCGGTGTAGAGGATATCCGCGCCGCGGACAGCTTCCCGGGGATTGTGGGCGACCTCGATGTGCGCACCCGTCGCCCGCCCGATCCGGACCGCCTCCGCGAGGAGCCGCGGGTCCGGCTCGTAGCCCTCGGGTACGCCGGCGGTCACGTGGATGCCGACGATCGCCCCGCCCAGGAGGAGCGAGTTGCAGACGTTGTTCCCGTCCCCGACATAGGCGAGCTTCCGGCCCGAGAGCCGGCCTTTGTGTTCTCGGATTGTGAGGAGATCCGCGACGATCTGGCAGGGATGCTCCTTGTCATCGAGGCCGTTGATCACTGGCACGCTTGCGTGCTTGGCGAGTTCGCGGACGTTCTCGCTCCGGTACGCGCGGTACATGATTCCGTCCACGAAGCGGCTCAGGACGCGGGCCGTATCCGCAATCGTTTCCCCCCGCCCGACTTGCAGGTCGTTCGGGGAGAGGAAGAGGGCGTGGCCTCCGAGCTGGGTCATCCCGACTTCGAAGCTCACGCGGGTTCGGGTCGAGGCCTTTTCGAAAATCATCGCGAGGCTCTTGCCCCGAAGCGGCTCGTACACCTCGCCCGCCTTCGTCCGACGCTTGATGTTCGCGGCGAGTTCGAGGATCGCGATGAGGTCCTGCTCGACGTCGAGAATGGAAAGGAAATCGCGTTTCGCGGACACAGGTCCGCCGATTCGGGGAGTCGTACAAAATCCTTCCGCATCCGGCCCGCTCCGTCCGTTCATGGGTCCGGAGGAGTCTAATAGCCTGGATCGGATGAAGGACCGATGGCCGTGCCACGGCCGACTGCGGCGGAACGCGCGCGGGAGGCGAAGGAGGAGGCGCAGCGGAAGAGCCGCCTGGGACTGCGCTTGGGCGCCCTGGGCGTCGTTGTCCTCTTCGGGGGCGGATTCGGCGCGTGGCTCGCGGTCGACTATATCCTGCTCTTCCTCGTCGGGATGGTCCTCGGCATCGTCCTCGTGCTCGCGGCCTTCTTCCTCGTTCGCTCGAGCATCCACTCGCTCGAGGGAGAGGCCCCAACCAAAATCCTATAAGGCCCCCGCCGTATCGGCCGCCTCGCGGCCGGGATGGGCCAGCCTGGTTATGCTAGGGGACTGTGGATCCCTTGACGCGAGTTCAAATCTCGCTCCCGGCCCTGCCCGCGACCCCTCCCCGCACATTCGGCCCTACACCTTTTAATAGCGCTTCTTGAATGGGTCCGACGCTACCTCGAGGCGACGACAAAGCCGCGCGGTGGACGCGTTCCCCCGGAGGGGGCTGCGATGATCAAGCAGGCGGAGAATGAGTACGCGCCTCTCGCAGTCGAGAGGCAGGTCCACGAGTTTTGGTCGAAGGCGAACGTCTACCCGAAGGCCGTTGCCGCGCGGGAGAGATGCCCGGACTTCTTCTTCGTCGACGGACCGCCGTACACGACGGGCTCGATCCACCTCGGTCAGGTCCTGAACAAGACAATCAAGGACGCCGTCCTCCGATGGCGGAGGATGCACGGCCTTCATGTGCGCGATCAGCCCGGCTACGACATGCACGGTCTACCGATCGAGGTCCAGGTTGAGAAGACTCTCGGGATCACGAACAAGAAGGAGATCGAGGACCTCGGAATCGAGAAATTCGTGAATGCGTGCCGCCAGTTTTCCACTGACCTCCTCGGGAAGATGGCGGAGCAGTTCAAGGCCCTCGGCGTGTGGATGGACTGGGACCGCCCGTACATGACGATCAAGAACGAGTACATCGAGGGCGCGTGGTGGACGTTCCAGCGGGCCCACGAGCGCGGCCTCCTGTACGAAGCCCTTCGCTCGATTCAGTGGTGCGCCCGTTGCGAGACGGCGATTGCGGACGCGGAGGTCGAGTACTCGGACCAGGCGGATCCCTCCATCTATGTGGAGTTCCCTCTCAAGGACCGGCCGGAGGAGTCCTTGCTCATCTGGACGACAACGCCCTGGACGCTCCCGGCAAATATGGCGATCGCGGTCCATCCCCAGTACAGCTACGCGAAGGTCCGCGTGGCCCGCGGCGGGTCCACGCGCTTCCTCTGGCTCCTTGAATCAACGGTTCCCGCGGTGATGCGACTCACTCAATCCAGCTACGAGATCGTCGAGAAGCGCCTCGGCGACGAGCTCGTCGGATGGGCGTATACGCACCCCCTCGCAGGCAAGGTGCCCTACCAAGGAAGCGTGCAAGGGGAATGGGTCCACCGAGTTGTCGCGTCGGACATCGTCGAGGCGGAGCACACGGGCCTCGTGCACTCCGCCCCAGGGCACGGCCCCGAAGATTTCGAACTCGGGCAGAGGCTCGGCCTCCCGACCTTCTCCCCCGTGGACGAACGAGGACGTTTCGTCCCCGACGCCGGGGTGTACGCGGGAAAGCACGTGAAGGACGCGAACCCGCAGATCATCGAGGACCTCCGCGAACTCCGCGTCCTATACGCGGAGGAAACCCTCATCCACTCCTACGGACACTGCTGGCGTTGCAAGACACCGATCCTCTTCCGGGCCACGGTCCAGTGGTTCCTCAAGGTGACGGACGTCAAGCCAAAGATGGTCGAGGAGGTCGGGCGAGTCACGTGGTACCCGGAGTGGGCGGGCTCCGCCCGCCAACGGAACTGGACCGAGAACCTCCGGGACTGGTGTATCTCCCGGCAGCGGTACTGGGGGATCCCACTGCCCATCTGGCGTTGCGGCAAGTGCGGGGAGTGGACCGTCGTGGGTTCCACACGGGAACTCCGTAGTGCCCGCGGCTACGAAGAGGGGATGGACCTTCATCGGCCTTGGATCGACCGCGTCGTCCTATCGTGCGCGAAGTGCGGCGGAGACAAGACCCGTGTGCCCGACGTACTCGACGTCTGGTTCGAGAGCGGAGTCGCGAGCTGGGCGAGCCTGGGCTACCCGGCGAGGGAGGAAGAATTCCGGCGCTGGTGGCCGATGAAGTGGATCGTGGAGGGGCCCGATCAGACCCGGGGATGGTTCAACAGCCAGCTCGCCGCAGGGGTCATCGCCTTTGACCGCGCGCCGTACGACTCCGTGCTGATGCACGGATGGGTCAACGGGCCCGATGGCCGGCAGATGCACAAGTCCCTCGGGAACTACATCGAGCCCTCCGCGGTCACGTCGAAGTACGGCGTGGACCCGTTGCGGTTGTATGTCCTCATGGTCAACGCGCCCTGGGAGGACATCACGTTCCAGGAGGAGGGCGTCCGAACCGCCCAGCGCACCCTCAACGTCCTATGGAACGTCGTGCGGTTCGCGACGACATACATGGTCCTCGACCGGTTCGACCCGGTCAAGGAGCCCCTCGACACCCTCGCTGCGCACCTGCGTCCGGAGGATCGCTGGCTCCTCTCCCGCCTCGAGGGGGTGAAGGCCGCCTTCGACAAGGAGATGGAGGGGTACAATCTCCACCGGGCGTATCGTGCCGTGGACGCCTTCATCCTCGAGGATCTCTCGCGCTGGTATGTGAAGCTCGTCCGCGAGAGGACGTGGATCGAGGCCGAGGACCGCGGCAAGCTCGCCGCCTATGTCGTCCTCCACCAGGTCCTCGTGACCGTCGCCGCCCTCCTCGCTCCCGCGACGCCCCATGTCGCGGAGGCGATCTACCAGCGCCTAGACGGGAGGCTTCTTAGTGTCCACATGCTCGATTGGCCGGAGCCCCACCCCGATCGTCGGGACGCCGAGCTGGAGAAGTCGATGGCCGTTGTCCAAGATCTCGTGGAAGCCGCATCGAAGGAGCGCCAGAAGGGCGGACGCAAGCTGCGTTGGCCCGTCCGGCTCATCGCCGTGAAGGCTCCCACCCCCGAAGCGGCGCTGGCCCTTGAGTCCTTGAAGTCTATCTTCCTCGAGCAGGCGAACGCCAAGGATCTCGTTCTCCTCAAGGCCGGCGAGGAGCTCCCCGGGATGACCCTCGTGGCGAAGCCCGATCCTGCCGCGATCGGGAAGGCCTACCGCTCCCTCTGGCCGATGATCAACGCGATTCTCACGACCCGCCCCGCCGAGGAGATCAAGAGGGCCCTGGATCGCGGAAGCTACCAAGTCGGCATCGAGGGCCAGACGGTGACGATCGAACCCGGGATGGTCCACTTCGAGCGGAAGCTGCCCAAGGACCTCGCCGTCGTCGCGACGCCTCACGGGGAGCTGACGATGGACCTCCGCCTGACCCCGGAAATCCAGACCGAGGCGTATGCCCGGGAAGTCATCCGCCGGGTCCAGCAGATGCGGAAGGACATCAACCTCGAGGTGGATGACTACGTCATGACGACGATGCGGGCGAGCCGAGACCTCGCGGCCGCGATCGACGTCATGAAGGATGTGGTCGCCCGCGAAACCCGCTCCCGGATCCTGAGCCTTGTCGACGGTGACGTCGAGGCAGAGTACGTCGTGGAGTGGAACGACGTTGACGGCCAATCCGTGACCGTCGGCATCACGCCCCTCCACATGTCCGAGGCCCTCCGGGACTTCGTCCACGTCCTCGGTCTCTCGTCGTCGAAAGCCATGCTCCTCTTCGACGCCGGCTACAAGAGCGTTTCCGCGGTCCGCGCGGCCTCGAAGGGGGAGCTCGCTGCCATCGAGGGATTCGAACCCGTCGACGTGGGCCGCGCCCTCGAAGGCGTGGCCGCGGCGGAACGCCCTTCTCCGGAATGTGCCTCCTGCGGGGCCCCGTTGCCCAAGGCCGCGCGTCGTTGCCCGCGATGCGGGGAGGCCGTCGCGGCGGGCCCCGAAGCGTGCCCGCGATGTCGCGCCCCCGTCCCTGCCGGCGCGGAGGAATGCCCTGTCTGCGGCCTCGAGCTCGTTCGGGAAGGGATCCGGGAATCGACCCCGTCCCGGGCGCCATGTCCCTCCTGCGGGGAGCTGATCCCCGTGGACGCCAAGGTGTGTCCCTCCTGCGGCGCGCGCCTCGGCGCGGCAGAGGTCGTGGGACCGTCCGCCGTCGTCTCCCCAACGGCCGCGCCCCTCAAGGAGGCCTCGACCTACCTCGTCGAGGAAGCGGAGCCGGGGCGATCCTACCGCCTGTTCCTGGAGTCCATCGCGGCGGGTCGGAAGGGGCTCTGCGTCACGCGTATCTATCCGCAGAAACTTCGGGAGCGGTTCGGGCGGGAGGACCTGCCGATCCTTTGGCTGAGCAACGTCGGGAAGGAGGACTCCGTGCGCCCGAAGGACCTCGAGAAACTGTCCCTGGCCCTCGAGCAGTTCCTCGGCCGCGGCAAGGGCGCCGTCCTCATCGACGGAATCGAGTATCTCGTGACGAACAATAACTTCATCACAGTCCTGCGGTTCGTGCAGTCCGTTCGGGACCAGACCGCGATCAACGGAGGAATCCTCCTCTTGTCCGTGAACCCCTCCGCCCTCGAGAGCCACCAGCTCACCCTCCTCGAGCGCGAGGTCGACGGTGTGCTCCGCGAACGTCCCGAAGGGGCTACTTGAGGGCTCCGACGAGCGGCGCGAATTCGCAGTGCCTCAGGATCTCCATGGAATTCGTGAGGGCGAGGTAGACAGTCGGGTCATCTGCGAAGTTGCCGCGTTCCTCGTGGTAGCGGGTCAGGCTCGAGCGGAGCGTGGAGAACTGCTCGTAGCTGCGGGCCGCGCCGAGGACGATCGTCTCGGCGTCGCTGGCGGCCAGGAAGAAGGTGGGCGTCTGCCGCAGGAACTTCTCGATGGCGGGCGCCCGTGTCCGCACGACGGCCGTCGGAGAGAAGCGGGCGAAAGCGGTCACGTAGAGTTCAAAGCCCAAGGCCTTAAGGTTCGGGATTCGGATCGTCCGGAGGACGTCCTCCGCCTCGAACTCCCGCCGCATCTTCGAAACGGCCTGGCGGGACACCTTCACTTTGTGCGCGAGTGCCCGGTCGTTCGTCTCCGGGAACCGGACGAGCCCTTTCAGGACCTCCGATTCCTTCCGCGTGAGCCGGACGTCCCCCTGCCTTGCGAACTCAGGCCTGAAGGGCGCATGGTCCTCCAATCCGAAGGCGAGGGCGAGGGCGTGGCTGTAGTCGAAGAACGTGGGCAGGATCGTCAGGGTGGCGGGAAGGACCGCCGTCCGCACATCCCCGTCCCCGAGAAGGGAGACCTTCTCAAGGACCCGTCGTAGCTCGTCCAGGTCTCTGCGAAACTGAGTGTAGTCCGGCGCCATGGCGAGGAAGGCGAGATGGTCCGCGGACGCGGTCACATGGAAGATGTTCGGCAGGCTCTCCCGCAGGGCTTCCCGAACTTTCGCGAGGGCTTGGGTGTCCTGGGGCGCGTCGAGCCGAGCGTGGCCGCCCGCGAGGATCTCCCACCCGAGACGGTGCATCATGGGCAGGCGGCGGGTGACAAAGTAGTCCGCCCGGCGCAGCCGCCGGCGGATCGCGGTGACGGTGGACACCTTCACGCCGAGGAGTTCGGACAGCTCCCGGTCGTTCAGGGTCGGATGGCGGACGAGGCCGTACAGGACCTGCTTTTCGTTACCCGTCAGTCCGCGCTTTGCCACGGAACGGGTGAGCACGTTCCCGCGCCCTTAACGTTTTCGTACTCCCGGGCTGTCGAGAACGAGCGACAGGACGTCCCCGAGTCGAGGGACCGTTCGCAAGGTTGGTAGATCCCCGGGCGCGATCCAGCGGGACTCTACGTTCTCCCAGTCCAAGCGGACGGACCGCGTCGGCACGTCGAAGAGGAAGGGATGGACGACGAATGCGGTCGACCCGTGCCGCGTGACGACGGGCTCTCCCGCGCGTCGGAACCTCGCGCCCTTGATGCCCGTTTCCTCGAGGATCTCGGACCGGGCGCGGTCCCGGGGATCCTCACCCCCCTCCAGGTATCCCGAGATCGCGGACCAGCGACCCCGGAAGCTCCCGACCCGTTCGCTCCGACGCACGACGAGAACCCGGCCGCGGTTCCGAAGGAAGGCGCTCACGACCGGCCGCGCCTGGACATCGGGCAGGTCCACGGCCCCGTGATCCGCGTCGACGACTGCGCGGTCCCCCGCGAGGAAAACGCCGAGGTCCACTCGATCGACCATCGGCACGCCTCCGAGGACCGCACCGGCCGCGCCGATCGCCTCTGCGCGCTCGTTCACGATGGCGGACGGCGCAGTCCCCCGCCTCGCCATCCCATAGAGGACGTAGGATCCGACGGTGCTCCCCTTCCCGGTCGGGAACGCGAAGATGCGCCCCCGGAGGTCCGCCCCGCGGGAGCCCGTCGCCTCGTCGAGGATCGTCCCGGAGACGGGATCCACGCCTCCCACAAAAGAAAAGGGGGCGGAACTTACGAGGACGGTGCCTTCGCCGCGACCGGGGGCAATCCGCCGAGCAGGGATCCTCATGCGTACCGCTCCAAGAGGGCCTCGATGTCGTCGAAGATGACCTTCTGTCGGCAGAGGCTCGGCAGGTAGTAGGCGCCCTTTCCCGACGGGGTGGCGACGGTCCCGAAGCGATGTTCGAGGAGGGTGACCTCGAGGCATGTGTCCGCGAGAACGCGACCGCCATGCGCCTCGACCACCGCCACGGCATCGGGACACGCATCGCGCACGACGCGGCTCACGAAGACCCAGACGGGGATCCGCGGCGGGGTCCGTGCGACGGCGGCCGCGATCCGGCGAAGCTCTTCCGCGGAGAGCTGGGGCGACCCGAGGCCGATGAGCTCCGCGTCCCGGCCGTTCGTGTACTCCTTGCGGACTGAGTCCAGGTCCGCTCTTGTGACATGCACGACAGGGAGGCCTTTCGTCCTGGCCCTCCGCCACTCCGGCGTGATGCGCTCGAGGTGGAACATCGCGCAGCTCCCGGAAGAGGCCGCGGCGGCGCCGAGCCACTTGAGGTCCGCTTCGGTCCCGCGGAACCCACGGAAGTACGGCAGGCCGTCGCCTGCCTGCTCGCCCGCAAAGAGGCCCAGCAAAGAGAACCCAAGGCCCCCGATTTTCGTGCGAACGTCGAAGATGACAGTCGGATGCCGACCCTCGTCAAGGTGCATCCCGTAGTTCGGGGTCGCGCCGATGACGGCGGCTGCGAGGGCCGAAGGCCCCCCCTCGCGGTTGGTCCTCGCGCCGAGGACGGAGTTCGCGAAGCAGACCGCGTTCGATTCGGCCCACGCCACGTGTTCGCCCAAGGCGGGACGCACCCCAAGGAGGTAGGGGGTGCAGGAGTACGTTGGCTGGGCGCCCATCTTCTCGTATGCCCGCGCGACACGCGCCTGCTTCTTCGCGAACTCGGAGGGCACGCCGAGTTCCCGCCATTGCCGCAAGTCCGTCCCGAGGGGATTGACCGTCGTCGGCACAGCGAGCCGGGCATCCCGGGCGAAATCCTCGAGGAACTCGAGCCCCGCGTCTCCAATCAGCTTGTACGAAGCCCCCGAGACGTGGGCGCACGAAATCGGGACGAGGTCCGCCGCCTCGTTCATCTCCCCCAAGGCGAGGAGGAGCGAAAGCGCCTTCCGTTCCGCGTCGGTGCCCTCTTTGAGGAGCCTCGCTTGTGACCGCGTGAGGCGCATGTTACGGGCCCTCCAGGAGTTCTGTCACGACGCGTCGGAATTCCGAAGCCTTCGCAGGGAACGCTTTGAGCTTCACGCGGACGTCGATCATGTCGCCCTCACGGGCAAGGGCGATGACGCCCTGATAGGCCCTTTGCTTGTCGATCCGGAAGTGGAGGATTCCCTCGGAGTCAATCCGAGCCTGGAAGTCAGCGAGCAGGGCCGCTGGGATCCCCGCCTGCCGCCAGTGGTCCCATGCCCGGTGGAGTTCCTTCGCGTGCTCGAGGCGCCGGCTCAGGTGAATGATCGGGTTCCGGTGCTGGCCTTCGAGGGCCTCGCGGGCAGAGATGCCGCCAGGACATGCATTCGCCAGGGCTTCGGCCACCCGACCCTCCTCCTCGGTCGCGTGGCAAAACGCGTGGGCTTCGATCCATCGGACGGGGAGGTCAGGCATCGAGCTTCCTCAGCTCCTCCCGCACCCGCGCGTAGAACGCGTCCAGGCTCCCTTCGTTGACGATCCGAACATCCGCCGCGGCTACGACCTTGTCGAGCCCCCATCCGATCTCGCGAGCGTCCCGGCGCAGGAACTCCTCCCACGTCCTCGCATCATCGGGCCGCCGGCGGGACAGGACACGATCCCATCGCGTCCGGGGGGAGGCCTCGATCCCGAAGACCACGAGGTCCTTGCCGAAAGCCCTCCGGAAAGCGTCCAGCTCGGCGAGGCTGCGGAGCCCGTCGATGAGGACGCGGTCGCCGCGAACGAGCGGGATCGTTCGCTCGGCCCACACCGCAACCCCGTGCTCCTTGCGCTCTCGGTGGGCCATGCCCCCTACGGCCGCGTCGGTGACCGGCAGGCCCCGTCGACGCGCCTCGTCCCGCACGACGTCCCCCATGCGAACGATCGCATAGCCCATGGAGGCGGCAACGATCTGGAACTCCTCCTTCCCGGCCGCGGGCATGCCGGTGACGCAGATGACCTTCACGCCGTTTGTGCGGAACCGAGGCGACGGCATAAGGGTTTGCGGCGGGGTCTCGCTGGGCCATCCCTTGCGTGTGGATGCATCTCGACGAAGAACCCTCGCGAGGAAAACGATAAATACCCACGTCCCGTAGGTCCGCATGAAGTGGGATCATGCCCATTGACTTGGACTTCACCCGCCTCCGCCATGGGACGGAACTCCTGAAGCGCGGCTTCGCGAAGATGCAGAAGGGCGGCGTCATCATGGATGTCGTCAACGCGGAGCAGGCCGCAATCGCGGAGGAGGCTGGGGCCGTCGCGGTGATGGCCCTCGAGCGTGTCCCCGCGGACATCCGTTCGGCCGGCGGCGTGGCACGGATGGCCGACCCGACGAAGATCCAAGAGATCATGGACGCGGTGACGGTCCCCGTGATGGCGAAGTGCCGAATCGGACACGTCGCGGAGGCGAGGGCCCTCGAGGCCCTCGCGGTGGACATGATCGACGAGTCTGAGGTCCTCACCCCGGCGGATCCGTTCTTCCACGTCAACAAGCGCGAGTTCAAGGTACCCTTCGTCTGCGGCTGCCGGAACCTTGGAGAGGCCGTGCGCCGGATCTGGGAAGGCGCCGCGATGATCCGCACGAAGGGGGAGGCAGGCACGGGAGACATCGTCGAGGCCGTGCGGCATGTGTGGATGGTGAACGAGGCAATCCGTGAGCTAACGACCCGGGACAAAGACCATCTGTACGGGATCGCCACGAAGTTCGCGGAGAACTACACGAGGCTCCTGAAGGAGGTCCGCACAATCGCCGGCGAGGAGCCCGCGATCAAGGAGACCGATGTCGTCTTCGCGGGCTCGAACCTCGACGACATTGCGGAGGGCCTGTTCCAAATCCTGGTGGAGATTAAGAAGCTCCAGAGGCTGCCCGTCGTGAACTTCGCGGCGGGCGGGGTCGCGACGCCGGCGGATGCGGCCCTCATGATGGTCATGGGCTGCGACGGCGTCTTCGTTGGAAGCGGGATCTTCAAGTCGGAGAACCCCGAAGTCCGGGGTCGGGCCATCGTCGACGCGGTCGCCCATTTCGACGACCCAAACGTCGTCGCAGAGGTGTCGAAGGGCCTCGGCCTCGCGATGAAGGGACTCGACGCGAAGGCCTTGCCTATTGAGGCTCGTCTGCAGGACCGCGGTTGGTGACCTTCGCCATCACGTCTTCGAGGATTTCGAGGACGCCCTCGCCCGTGAGCGAAGAGACCTGCGGCCGTCCGGACTTCGGCGGGTTCAGGTCGGATTTGTTCTCCGCGACGACGACGGGCACTCCTGGGAATGCCTCCCGCACGGATTCGAGGAGATGGAGCTGGTCCCCGAGGGGGTAGCCGCAAGTCTCGGTCGGGTCGACGAGGAAGAGGACCGCGTCCGCGAGGTGGGCGAGCGCCGCAATCGCCTGCCGTTCAATCCGGTTCCGCTTCTCCATGGGTCGGTCGAGGAGGCCCGGGGTGTCGAGGATTTGGTATCGCGTGTAGCCCCGCTCGAAGTGGCCAACGCTTACGCCCTGGGTCGTGAAGGGGTAGTCCGCAACCTTGGGCTTGCCCGTGGAGACCGCGCGGACGAAGGCGCTCTTGCCGACGTTCGGGTAGCCTGCCACGACGATCGTGGGCAGCTCCGGGTCGATCGTCGGGAGGCGGCGGAGCTGGATGCGCGCATCGACGAGGGCGTCGAGGTCCCCCGCGACTTGGTTGACGATCGAGGAGAGGCGGCCCACGGCCTCGCGCCGCAACCGAGGGAGGTCCGCAACCTTGCCGTTCCCTATCCGGCGGACATAGTCTCGCGTGATGTCTTCGGCTTTGTCCGCGGCCCACTGCACCCCGCCGAGATGCTTCTTCAGGCGGTCTCGGTCCACCAGGATGTCGACGAGATCCCGGTAGAACGGCGGCAGCCGATCGAGGGTCGGGAATCCCTTCACGATCCCATGGAGGGTGGACCCGATCGTCTGCCCTGCGGCCTGGACGCGGGCGACCGCGAGGTTCCTGGTTTTCTCCGTGCGGTCGCGGCCCTTTGCGGTTGCCTTCGACGCGCGGCCGAGGGCCTTGTCGAGGACCTCCGGCGCCCGGAGGACGGAAGGCAGCTCGAGCACGACTTCGCCATCCGAGCGGGACCGATAAGGGTATGGGTCAGGCGGCGAAGAGCAGGTTCACGCCAACGACGTAGAGGACCCCGAGAATCGCAACGCGATTGATGGCTGCGAGGAAATTCGAGGCGAGGAAGATGTTCCGCTCGAGGGTCCGGCCCTCCTTGTTGAACAAGGAGTATAGGTAGATCGGGATTGTGTCGCTCATCAGCGGAATGCTCAGGAGGATGTAGAGCCCGAGATAGCCGGTCTTCTGGACGAAGAGCTCCGTCTTGTCCACGAACCACTTCGCGACGTTCCACTTCCCGGACCACCATCGGATGCTGTCCTCGACCCGCACCCCGAGGAGGAAGATGAGCCATGCGCCCACTGTCTTCCCCGCGGCGAGGGCCAGGGAGATCCAGAGGAGGTACTCCCATTGCTGGCTGACGATGGGGGCCACAAGGGACAGCTCGATGGGGATGGGCAGGACCACCGCGATCGCAATCGCGTAGAGGAAGACGAGGGGCAGGAAGACGAGCGGGTTGCTATAAGCGCCCAGGAGGAAGTTGAGGATGTCCGTCAGGATGTCCGCCACGACGTTCGCGGCGGAATCAGGGGGTCCTATAATAATGGAGACGCCGCGATTCTTCTACGCGCGAATGGGGTGGAGTCTGCCGTCGGGGGTGAGGAGGACGACGCGACTGTCTTCACGCGCCGCGGCGATGCCGTACCCGGTCCGGGCCGCGAGGCGCTCGGAGAAGGCCTGGATCGCCGCGTGCGATGGCATGTTGTCCGCTCGGAGCCGCAGGCGGCTCTCCCCCACGAAACTGTAGCCCTTGCACTCGATGAAGTCCGGCGCCGCGAGGCCATCCAGTGCGGCATACTCGTCCTCCCACCCGAGGTTCCATCCGTCCACGAGGGTGTGGCGGACCACGGTCCGAGTCCGCAGGGAGGGGAGAAGCTCGAGCGTCTCCCGGAGCTTCCTCCATTCGTTGTCCGACTTCGGGGCCATGAGTTGTTCGTAGATCCTTTCGTTCGGCGCGGCCACGGTCACGTAGAGCTGGGTCGGCATGCGGTCCTCTGCGGCCATCCGCCGGAGCACGGCCGGCGTCGTGCCGTTCGTCACGAGGAACGTCGTCATCCCGCGACGACGGAACTCGTCGATCATCTCGCCGAGACGCCGGTACAAGGTCGGCTCGCCCGTGAGGCTGATTGCCACCTGGTCCGGGTGCCACGCCTCGAGGAGCCTCTCCCGATCCACGGTCGGGTTGCCCTTGTAGCCGCTGAGGAGCTCCCGCTGCGCGCGGATCGATTCCTCGACAATCGCCGCGGGATCATCGGCCTCGATTAGGGAGTCGGAGCCCCACTCCTGAGTGCGCCAGCAGAACAAGCAGCCGAGGTTGCAGGCGTCCACCGCGGGCGTCATCTGGAGACATCGATGGCTCTCGATCCCGTAGAAGGTCTGCTTGTAGCAACCCACGCCCTTCGTGAGGCTTGCCTTCGTCCAGTGGCACAGCTTCACGCCGCTGTGCTCGCCGACGATGCGGTAGCCTTGGCGTTCCAAGACCTCCTTCCGGCCTGCGTCCATCTTCGCGGGCGGTAAGGCCCCTTGCCTATAGGCCTTTTTGGCGTGCCGCCTTTTCGGTCGCCCGAAACGCACCACTTACGCTCGCGGTGCCGGCCGACGGAGTTCCATGAGGTCGATCTCCCCGTAATGGAACGCGACCCGGCGGCCGAGGGGGCCTCGGGCGACGAGGGCGTCCATCCGTCGAAGTCCCGGATCGAACTCCAGGTCGTGGACCGCGTACCGCCGGCCCTCATGGGCAAAGCGGACAGCGATGTTCGTGGCTTTCACCGCCTCAATCCAGCCTGGATCGGGCAGCCCCGCTCCGGCAAACGGCGCATAGGGTGAAGGCACGGCAAAGGTCGGGTTTCGAAACACCCACCACGGGTCGAAGTGCACCAAGCCCGCGAGCTCTTCCCGCGGCACCGCGCCGAGGAAAAGGAGGGCGCGGCTGTCGGACCGGCAGAAGAGCCCTCCGGGACGAAACTCGAGGGGATCGCGGAGCACGCGCGGGCCCGCCAAATAGAGGTCCAGGAGATGGAAGGCGATCCTCCAGTGACGGTCCACGAAAGGAAAGGCGTGGTCCACGTGGAGCGTCTGGTCCGGAAGATGGAGCGGCAAATCGACGAGTCGGAGCTGGGTCGTGGCTCCTTCAGCCAGCATCGCCCTCATTCTCGTCGAAACGGCTCAAAGCGGAGCGCTCTACGGATGCCGCCACGGAGCCGGAGATCTGGCCCGCCTTTTCCAACAGATGCTTCACGGCGTGGCTGTCCTCCGATTCGTCGAGGAGCAACGCGACCTCCTTCTCGTCGAGCCCGAGGTCCGCGGTCGCCCGGATGCGGAATTCCTCGTCGTTCGCAAAGAGAGCCTTGAAGGCCGGGAGAACGTCCGTGAGGACCAGGTTCGTCGACGCATGGAGGTGGCGGCCGAGCTTCCGTGCGAGGGAATTCCGAGCCGTCCGGGCGGCTCGGGAGCGGGACATTGCCATGAGATACAAAGGGAACTCGAGCTGGCCACCGCGCGCGCGACCTTCACGGGCGAGGGCCACGCCAACGGACATCCTTTCGGACGCGTAGGACCAAAGGCCGTAAGCCTGGCGGCGCCGGACCCGACCCAGGTAGACGTCGGCCTTGCTGAGTTCGGAGAAGGCGCGGACGAGGTCGCCCCGATCCGAGTACTCGTGAGGAACATTGTGGTCCACCCAAAGGATCATGTCCTCCGGGGATTCGTCGAGGCCCATCATCGCGGCGCGGGCGCGCTTCAGGTCGCCGGAACGAAAGATTTCCTCCAGAGCCGCGAAGATTGTGCGCTCGCGGTCTCGAAAGCCGACCGCTTTTGTGTCCTCGCCGGAGAGGCTGCGCTTCCCAATCGCGAGACCCTCGAGGTCATTGAGGGCGGATCGCAAGTCGCCCTCGGCTCGCTCCACGATGAAGTCGAGGACCTCATCGGCGGCGGTCACGCCCTCCGCCGCGCACACGTTCCGAAGGAGACTTTTCATCGCCGCACGGTTAATAGGTTGAAATTTGATGGTCTTACATAGACGGCGCAGTCCGGACGAGCGCCGGGTGAGGGCATAGTAGTCGTTCACGATGAGGACGACAGGCTGTCGCGTCTGCCGGATGAGATCGACGATCGCCGCGATGCCACCCTTGTCCTCCCGGCCGAACACGTTGTCGGCCTCGTCCAGGATGATCAGTTTGCGGCCGCCCTTCTTGGCCTGAAGGAATTCGCCCTCGTCCGAGAAAGTTTGGAGGAGGGATCCCCGCGTGGCGACCCGTTCGATTGCGGCCGCGTTCCGGGCATCGGAGGCGTTCATCTCGATGGGCGTCCAATCCATGTCATGAGCGAGGGCGAGGGCAGCGCTCGTCTTGCCCACGCCCGGGGGTCCCTGGAGAATGACCGCTCTGCGATCGGGATTCCCGCGAATCCACGCCTGCGCCCATTTGCGCAGATCGGAAACGGCCGTAGGATTGCCCAGGACCTCCTCGACAGTCTTCGGCCGGTGCTTCTCCGACCAATTCATCATTCTTGCGACGCCGAAGCGGGTGAGGGCTCATAACCCTGAGCGTCGGTGGGCCGAAATTAGCCAGTTTAGCTTCTGGATAGACTTGGTATGCCTGTATCCAGATGTGCATGCAAATTATAGCTACATGCTATGCTCACGCTCTAAGGGTCATTTCTGTGCATCAGACGCGGAACGCTCGTACAGGTCGCACAGCTCGTTCAGAAAGTCGTCGTAAGTGGACCGGAACTTCAGCCGGTAGAGTCGATCGCGCGTTTCCGGCGTGACTTGGATCGTTGTGACTTCCTTGGCACTTTTTAGCACGGTCTTTGATCGAGCCATAGTCCTATCATTGCCCATAGTACTGTTGCCACACATAGAACTATGTGTTGTCAAGACGGCGTTCCGCGTTGCCCCGCCTACGTTCGGTCTACCGTATGTAAACGGAAGGGGGCCCGGAACCGCGGGAAAAGAGCCTCTTTCGCCCGGGTTTTTCGCATCACTCCGGGGAATCGAAGGGGGTTCCCTGGAGAACCCCCTCTGGGCCCTCCGGAACGCGCCTCACCCACCGTACTCCTCGAGGCGAACTTGGGGGGCCTGGGTCTTGCGCTGATCCGGCCGGCGAATCCGGCGTTGCATCTCATTCTGAACGCGGTTGAAGGTGTCGACCTCGATGAGCGGCTCATGCCTCCCCTTCTTGATGCCGCCGTTCAACCTCGCGAGGCCGCAGTACACGGGGTTGCTCAGGATGTTCGCGATCGTCTGGCTCGCCCACGCACGCCCGGTCTTCGTTCGGAATCCTTCGCGGTTCAGTTCTTGGCAGATCTTCGCGATGCCCTTCCCCTCGAGGTACCGCCGGAAGATGATCGAGACGACGCGGGCTTCGTCAGGCTTGACATGGAGGGCACCCTCCACGTAGTCGTAGCCATAGGGGCTGGCGTAGGCGAGGAAGGAACTCGTCCGCTTCGCGGCTTGGCTCAAGGCTTCCGCGCTCTGGAACCCTCGGGCCCGGCGGATCACTTCGCGTTCATTGAGCCCGCGCTCCGAGCACAGTTTCTGCAGGGCATCCTCCTCGCTCTCCGCGTTGTAGTGCTGCAGGAGTTCTCGAGTCGAGCCGAACCGCATGTACACCTCCCAGAAGAGGAGGGCGTCCCCGGGAGCGCTGTCCGCGCAGTGCTTGCATAGGACCACCTTCTCGCGGCGGATCGTCGGATCCCCGCGCGGATTCGCGTCGACCTCGTGGTTGATGAGGTTCTTCGAGCCCCAGCAGCGTTGGCAGCGTCCCTCGGGCATCCTTCAGGCCTCCAGGACGAGCGGGGCCTCTCGGGCGCTCGAGAGGAGCATTCGGGATCGCAGTTCCCGCTGGACGGCGTTGAAGGTCTCCGTGGCGACGAGAGGCTCGTGCTCCGCCTTTCGTGTGATTCCGTCCCACCGCAGATACCCTGCGTAGATGGGATTGTGCAAGATTCGATAGACCTTGATCGCGGCCCACGGCTTGCCTCGCTTCGTCGACACCGATCGCCCGTTGAGATCTGTCGCGATCTCCTCGAGGGTCCTGCCCTCCACCGCCATGTCGAAGATCTCGCGGACGACCGACGCCTCCTTCGCATTCACAAGGAGGTGGCCATCGGACACGTCGTACCCCAGGGGCGCCGGGAAGCCCAAGATCCCCGGGCCCGACTTCGCCTTCTGGGACATCCCCATGTGAACGCGCTCGCCGATTTGCTCGGACTCGAGCTGCGCGATACGCTGGATGATGTCCATCACAAAGCGCCCCATGGCGGTCGAGGTGTCGAGGGACTCCGTCGCGGAGACGAAGTCCTTTCCTGCGCCCCCGAGGTCGTCCATCATCTCCATGAAATTACGGGAGTTGCGATGGATCCGGTCCATCTTGATGACCAGGATCGTGTCCCATGCGTCCCGCTCTCCCAGCATCCTCTGGTACGCGGGCCTCTTCACATCCCGTCCGGAGTGGCCGTCGTCCACGTAGGTCGCCACGACGTGCCAGTCCCTCGCTTTGCAGTACGCCTCGAGTCGCTCCCGCTGGGCGTCCAGAGAGAATCCTTCCTTGGCCTGGTCCTCGGTCGAGACTCTAGTGTAAATCGCAACTCGGACTATGTGCACCCATCCCGCCGTGCGCATCCCGATTGAAGTAAAAAAGGCTAACGGTCATACACTTTCACACGCGAACGTCCCGTCGCGGCCGCGGAACCGGACGTCGGTGAGTATCAAGTTCATTTTTATTCAGTCAAAACAATTCTAATCAGACGCGGAGCTGCAACCACACGGACCAAGCGCGTGCCGAGCCACGATGTAGCATGCATCGTGCTAGTTTAGCTCAAACCATGATATCCATATGTGGGACCGGTACGGGCGATAATTATCCATGTTCGGCATTGCATAGGCTTATCGGAATTATCATCGACTATCGATATTAATTGGGCCCTCGACGCGCGCGAAGTTCGTCGAGCACTTCCTTAGCTCTGTCCATACGTATCTTGCGTTCCTTGACAAGAACTGCGGAGACACTCTCAATCTCGTCACCGACTGCCCCCACCGTCGCGGCGATGTTCCTGGCGTGGAGCGACATGTGGCCACGCTGGATGCCCTCCGTCGCTAGCGCGCGGAGCGCTGCGAAGTTCTGCGCAAGGCCGACGGAGGCGATGATCTCAGCCAACTCTTGGGCCGTCTTCACTCCAAGGAGTCGCACATTCGCTTTCGCCGTCGGGTGGACCGCCGTCGCGCCCCCGATTAGTCCGACGGCCATGGGAAGCTCAATCGTCCCAACGAGGTCCCCGTCCGCGTTCTTCTCCCAGGTCGTCAGCGAGCTATACCGGCCGGACTTCCAGGCGGCATACGAGTGGGCACCCGCCTCGATGGCGCGCCAGTCGTTCCCTGTCGCGATGACGACAGCGTCCACACCGTTCATAATGCCCTTATTGTGGGTCGCGCAGCGGAAGGGATCGGCCTCGGCGAACGCATGGGCCTGGAGCACGCCTTCGACGACCTCTTCGCCCGGAATCTCGTCCGTCTTGATCGCGTCCTTCGCGAACACTGCGCGGGCGCGGACGAGCCGTCGCGTCGCAAGGTTCGAGATGATACGCAGGTAGACGCGCCCGCCCGTCCATCGCTCCAAGTAGGGGGCCACGGCCTCCGCCATCGTGTTCACGGCGTTCGCGCCCATCGCATCCCGGCAGTCGACGAGGAGGTGGGTCACGACCATCGGCCCGCGGGTCGTATCGAGCACCCGGACCTCCACGTCCTTCGCACCGCCGCCGAACTTCACGAGGACGGGGTCCCGTTCGTTCGCGAGCTGCAGGATTTCGTCTCGGTGGGAAAGGATCGTCATTCGGGCTCCGTGGGGGTCCCGCACGCTGACGAGCTGGATCTGGCCGATCATCACGGGGCCCGTTGAGCTCGTCGCGAAGCCTCCCTTCGGCCGCGCCATCTTCGCGGCGTTCGATGCGGCGGCGACGACGCTCGGCTCCTCGATGGCCATCGGGACGAGGACGTCCCTGCCGTTGACGAGGAAGTTCACCGCGATGCCGAGGGGAAGGGGCATCGTGCCGACGACGTTCTCAATCATGTGGTCGACTTGGTCGAAGGCGAGGGCTCCCGTGTTCCCGAGGACCGCAATCTCCGCGTCGCTGAGCCCCCCGAACTCCCGGACGATCTGCCATCGATCCTTCGGCCCCTTCCGGTAGAAGCCCGAGATGTCCGAGGTCTTCATCCTCGCACCAAACGCGGGAGAGGAGTTTTCTCGCCATAAAGGCATCGCGCTTCAAACCTTGGAGCCGCAGTTGCTGCAGAACGCGGCGTTCGCCGGCAGGGGGGCGCCGCAGGTGCGGCACTTCGTCGGAACCGCAGCGGGTGCCGGGGGCTGGGTCGGCGTTGGGGGACCCGGGTAAGGTGGGGCATAGGCCGGCGGGGGCGCTGCGGGCGGATAGCCGGCATACCCGTACCCGTAGCCGGGCGGGTGCTCAATCCGAGCAATCAGATAGATCACGAGGACGACGATTCCACCGACCACAGGGAAGAAGAAGCCCGCGACGACGAGCAGAAGAACCCAGAGGGCGCCGCTCATCCCGCGGCTCTCGGCATCCTTGTAGAGCCAAATGGCGATGAACAGGAAGATGAGGAGGGAGGCAATCGCTGCGAAGCAGATCCAGATGAACCAGACTCCGAGCCAGTCGAATGGAGTCTGGAACGCGACCGTGGAGGCCCAAGACACCGTGGTCACCGCCTCAAAAGCGGCACCGCACCGTCGGTACTTAAAGCGGCCGAATCGCCCTAGGTTCGAACTTTGTTCCCCGGAAATTATAAAACCCTGTCACATAATCCCCCGGCGGGGTTGTGTATGGAGGAGCAGAAGGCCCCTGCGGCGGAGGCTCCCAAGCCTGCGCCGAAGGGAAGAGGATTGTGGATCGGCATTGCGGTCGTCGTGGTCGTGATTGTCGTCCTGCTGGCAGCGTTCTACGCGGGACTGTTCAATCCCCCGCCGACCAAAGTGACCGTGCTGAAGATTGGAACCGTACTGTCGATTACCGGCGGCCTCGCTGCCTTCGGTGGAGACAATCAGAATGGAACGGACATGGCGGTTGAGGAAATCAACGCCGCAGGTGGCGTCCTCGGCAATCCGATCCAGATCTTCCACCAAGACGACGGGACGACCCCGGCCACGGCCGCCAGCGTCGCCCGGACCCTCATCTCCACGAACCAGGTCGCGGCGATCGTCGGAGCCACGGGCTCCGGGCAGTGCTCGACGATTGTGCCCGTCGCAGCGAACAACAGCGTCGTGGAGATCAGTGCATCCTGCACATCGCCGAAGTTCTCGAACCAGAGCATCACGGGCGGTTGGTTCGCACGCACGGCCCCGTCGGATGCTCTCCAGGGCGTCGTGGCCGCGTCCTACGCCTACGACAACCTGTCCTTCACCCACGCGGCCGTCCTCGGCATCAACAACGACTATGGAGTCGGCCTCGCCACGGTCTTCGCGAACAGCTTCGCGAACGCAGGAGGAACGATCACCCAGGGCTCCCCGCGGATCGTGCCGGCGACTACGTCCACGAGCGTGCCCGACTACACGACGGACTTGCAGGCAGTCTTGAACGTGGACCCGGCTCCGGAGGTCGTCTACGTAGTGGCCTACCCGCCCGATGGCGTCCAGATGATGAAGAACTTCGATGCAGCGCTTGGCGCGAACCCCGCGTGGGCGAGCATCCAATGGGTCTTCTCCGAGGGGCTCTACGACTCCGCGTTCATCAACCCGCTCGTCGCGGCGGGTGTGGACGTGAGCGCCTACGAAGGGACGGCTCCGAGTGCTTACGGCGGCCTGAACGGCCCCCAGTTCAACTCCTGGGCCGGGAACTACTCGGACCGGTTCGGGCGCCAGCCGACCCTGTTCACCGGGAACGCGTATGACGCCGTCTACCTGATCGCCCTGGCGGCCCAGAAGGCCGGCGATGCGAGCGGCCTGTCCATCAAGGCGAACTTGCCGGCTGTCTCGAATTCCCCCGGAACGAAGATCTATCCGGGCGGATGGGCTGAGGCACTCACGGCCCTCGGCGCAGGACAGGACGTCGACTACGAAGGCGCGTCGGGTTCGGTGAACATTGACCAGTACGGCGATCCGTTCAGCGGGTACATCGTCTGGAACGTGACGACGTCAAACAGCCTGGACATCCGGGCCATCTTCCCGGAGTCCCTGGTCACGACCCTCGTGGGACAGATCGGCACATCCTCCATTGAGATGTCGGTTCAGAGCCTGCCTCCGATGAGCCACGCGCCCACGTGGACCGGCCTGCTCCAGGCCGCGGTCGTCGTATCCCGGAACTAGCCACCAAGATAGAGGCGCCCCACCTCCGGATCGGCGAGGAGCGCCTCCCCTTTTCCTTCGTATCGATTCCGGCCCATCTCGAGGACGTACCCCCGATTCGCCATAGCCAGGGCTCGCTTCGCGTTCTGCTCGACGAGCAAGATCGCGGTCCCCCGCTCATGGATGTCCAGGATCTTCTGGAAGATCATGTTCACGAGCTTCGGCGCGAGCCCGGCGGAAGGTTCGTCGATGAGAAGGAGCACCGGATCGAGCACGAGGGCCTTCCCCATGGCCACCATCTGCTGCTCCCCGCCGCTCAGGGAGCCAGCCGGCGATCGCAACCGCGCTCGCAGGTTCGGGAAGACTTCCAGGATCCATTCGACGCGAGCTTGGAAGCCCTCCTCCGTCAACGGGTGGACGGCCTGGGGCGTCTCGCCGTCGCGTCGTGCCAGGGAGCCCAGGCTCGACTTCAGAGTCGACCCCGTTTTGTGGAGGAATCCGGGCCGCCGGGTGATCGCTCCCATCTCGAAGTTCTCCAGGACGGTGAGGCTGGGGAAGATGTTCTTGTTCTGGGGCACATACGCCAGGCCGTCGGTGACGAGATCCTCGGGGTTGCGGCCCGCGATTTCGCGGCCGTGGAAACGGATGCTTCCGCGGATCGGCTTGAGGATGCCGATGACCGCCTTCAAGAGGGTCGACTTGCCGGCGCCGTTGGGCCCGATGACGACGATGATCTCCCCTGCGTCCACATGCGCGGACACGCCATGGAGGATCTCGGTTTCCCCATACCCGGCGAAGACGTCTTGGACCTCCAAGAGGGCCATCTCATCCTCCGAGGTAGGAGTCGATGACCGCAGGATTCGCCTTGACATCCTCGGCGCGCCCTTCCGCCAGGGTTCGGCCCTGGTGCATCACGATGATCCAGTCCGACCGCTTCATGACGACGTCCATGTCGTGTTCTACGAGGAAGAAGGTGACGCCCTCGTCGCGGAGCCCTTGGATGACTCCGAGGATTCGGTTCTGCAAGGTCGGGTTGACACCCGCGACGGGCTCGTCGAGCAGGACCATCTTCGGGGAGGCCATGAGGGCCCGCGCGATTTCGAGCAGCTTCTTCTGTCCTCCGGACAGGTTCTTCGCGTATTCGTCCCGCATCGATTCCAAGCCGACCTGCTCCAAGATCGTCTCCGTCCGGGCAATCGTCTCGTCCTCCCATTTCCGGATCGAGAAGGGGCGCAGGAAGAGGTCGATGAAGTGATCACCCGGTCCCTCGGGCGCGGCGACAAGGAGGTTCTGGAGCACCGTGAAGTTCCGGAGTTCCCGGGGAATCTGGAAGGTCTTGATGAGCCCCGAACGGACAACGGTGTGCGCGGGGAGGCCGTCGATTCGGACCCCATCGAAAAGGATTTCGCCGCCGTCGGGCTCATAGAGGCCCGAGACGACGTTAAGGAGCGTCGACTTGCCCGCGCCGTTCGGGCCGATCAGGGCGGTGATGGTGCGCGGCTCGACGGCCAGGGAGCAGCCGTCGACGGCTCGGATCCCGCCGAATGATTTCACGACGTCCTTCGCAACGAGGATCGGCTCCGTCATGACCTCGCCCGGGGGATGTACTTCCGCTCCGGCAGAATGCCCGACGGACGGAACTCGACGAGGAGGATCAGCACCAAGCCGATAATCGCGAGGTTCAGGAAGTCGACGCGCGGGCCCAGGCTCGACGGGAAGTTCGGCAGGCTCTTAATCTGCTGGACGATCCAGCCGAAGGCGTAGAAGAGGTATCCTCCCAGGACGACGCCCTTGGGGTGCCCGCTCCCACCGAGCATGACGACGACGTATGCGGTGAACGTGACGAAGGGCAGGAAGCTGTCGGGCAGGACGACCGTGAGCCAGGACGCTTGAAGGGACCCCGCGAGGCCCATGATCGCGCATCCGAGGCCGAAAGCTCCGAGCTTGAGGCGGAAGGTGTCCTTGCCCAAGGCTTCCGTTGCCTCTTCGTCCTCCCGGACGGCTTTCAGGTTCCGGCCCCAGGGCGCGCGGCCGAGATAGGCGATCGCCAGGACGAGGAGGAGGAGGATCACGACGACGAGGAAGGCGAACACGCCGTCCGAAGCATATCCGCCAGGAATGAAGGAGGCAAACGGTCGCGGGACGAGGTCGAGCGCGAAGTCTCCCCCCGTGAAGTGGACGGCGTTCTTGAAGATGAGTCGGATGATCTCCGCCAGGGCGAGGGTCGCGATCGCGAGGTAGTCGGCGCGCAGCCGAATCGTGGGGATCGCGATGAGAATCCCTAGGCCGCCTGCGACGATCATCGCCACGAGGGCGGACACGATGAGGTCTTGCGGCGTCCCGGGTCCCCAGTGACCGGGGTATCCGTACGTCGGGTCGTAGGGCCGGAGCCCCGTCGACATCATCCCGAAGGTGTAGGAGCCCACCCCGACAAAGGCCGCCACGCCCGCGTTGAAGAGGCCCGTGTGGCCCCATTGGAGGTCGAGCCCCAGGGCCATGATCACCAAGATCGTCGCGGGAGCCACGTAGTTCGCCAGAAAGAGGACCGTCTCGTTAATCGCCAACGGATGCCACCTCTTTCCGAAGCTTCCGCGCGGTCAGCGGCCAGCGGCGCCTCCGGCCGGCCGAAGGTCGACGACGGCCCATCAGGCCCTCCGGCTTGATGAGGAGCACGAGGACCATCACGACGAACGCTCCCGCCGGGGCGTAGTTCGGCCCGTTCTCGATGACCCCCATCGTGGTGAGCTGGCCAAAGAACACGTTGGACAGCTTCTCGACGACACCGATGAGGAACCCGCCGACCATCGCACCGTACGGCGATCCGATCCCGCCCACGATGACCGCGGAGAAGATGAAGAGGAGGATGAAGAAGCCGACGAGGGGGACGAGGTAGACGAGGATCCCGAGGAGGACTCCTGCGATGCCGGCGAGGGAGCCGCTGATCGCCCATGTCCAGAGGACGACGTTCCGCGTGTTGATCCCCGAGGCCCGCGCCAGGTCCAGGTCGTCCGCGCACGCGCGCATTGCCTTCCCGAGGGTCGTGTAGCGGAGCAGCACATGGAGGGAGACCATGAGGACCACGGCGAGCGCAATCGTGAGCCCGCCCTTGAACCAGTTGAAGCTCAGGCCCGTCGTGCCGATCGGGAAGTCCTGAGGGGTCTGAACGGGCATGTAGAGCAGATTCCCCAGGAAAACGAATCCGAGAAGGTTCTGGAGGAGCAGGGACACGCCCACGGACGCGATGAGGGCGGCGATCTCCCCTCGCTTCTCCAGCCGGCGGAAGACGGAGAGTTCGAGGAACACACCGAGGAAGGCGACTGCGAGCATCGCGGTGGCGAAGCCCCAGATGATGTCGGCGCGGAGGTACGTGGTCACGCTGAACGCAACGTAGGCTCCGACGGTCATCATGTCCCCGTGGGCGAAATTCGCGAACTTCTTGATGCCGTACGTCAGGCTGAGGCCCGAAGCACCCAGGACGTACACGCTGCCCACGACGAAGCCTTGGATGATCGCCTGGAACACGAGGTAGCGGCCTCCGATCGGCATCCAGACGTAGAGGGCCGCAATGACGCCGGCGAAGGCCGCGGGGACCGATGCCCACCAGGGTATCCGACGGAGGGCCCGGGAGATGCGGCCCGGGTCCCGCGCAGACTGGGTCATTCTGTGTCATGGGGATTCCCTTTGGCTATATTATCCTTGACGGGATTTGGCACGGGAGGAGCTGCGCGTCCCTTCGGGCTCTCCGCCCCAGCTCGCGGAAAGCCTTTACCGCCTTGCCTCAATCCCCGCACATGGCGTTGATCCTCCTCGATGAGCGTGGCCGCAAGCATCGCGTGCCTCCCGGGGGACCCATGGTGCGCATCCCGGGAGTCGGCGTCTTCGATGCGGCTCGTCTCGCTTCGAGCGTCGGCAGGAAGGTCGAGGTCGCCGACCGCACCTTCCTCGTCCTGCGCGCTTCCGCCATGGACCTGAGGGAAACGATGGTTCGAGGGGCCCAGACCTTGTCGACGAAGGACATGGCATCGATCGTCTTCTGCGCAGGCATCCTCCCCGGGGCGGTGGTTGTCGAGGCGGGGGCGGGCTCAGGAGGCCTCACCGTGGCTCTCGCCCGAGCCGTCGGTCCCTCCGGGAAGATCCTATCCTACGACGTTCGGGAGGAGGGCCTCAGCACGGCGCGACTGAATGCAGCGGCTGCGGGGGTTGCTGAGGTCATCGATTTCCGCCTTGGTGACGTCCGTCAGGGGATCGGGGAGCGCGATGTCGACGCCGTCGTTCTGGATCTCTTGGACCCGTGGTCTGCCGTCGGCGCCGCGTGGGAAGCGTTGCGCCCATGCGGCACCCTGGCGACGTTCTCCCCGAACATGGAGCAGGTCAAGGAGACCGTTGCGGCCATCCGGGCAAAGCCTTTCGTGGATGTCCGGACGATCGAGATCATCGAACGGGAGATGGAGGTCCGCGATGTCGGCGTGAGGCCCTCCTTCGCGGCCCTCGGCCACACGGGATACCTCACGTTCGCCCGGAAGGTCCTGGAGGTGTTCGATGGACCTAGCGAATCGCCATCGGGACATCGCGGGAAGGCTGGACCACCTGCCGCGAGAAGCGCGTGAACCGTTCCGGATGTTCCGTGTGGACCGGGTAGACGGCCTGGGGATTGACGACGCGGATCATCGCCTCCACCTCGGCCTCATTGAGGTGCCCGGACGCGTGGAGCTGCTCCCGGCATAGCCGGAACCGGGCGAGCCAGTGATTGAGGGCCTCGTCGTTGATGTCATCCTCGTCGAAGGGCTCGCTCTTCGAGTGGATGTACATCGAGCCGGCGGGGGGCTCGAGGTCGATGAGCTCCGCAAGCTGCCAGAAGTCGAGCTGGACGATGTACTCCCCGGGACTCTTCCGCAGGACGTCGGCGGTGACGACGCGGTCCTTGAGCGCGTCTTGCAGATCCTCCTCCCATCGGAAGGGCTTCTGCCCTCGGTTGTAGACGAGGAGATGGTCCGCTCCCCCGATGTCCGGAACCTGCAGGCGCTCGTCCGACCGGAGGGCTCGGAGGAGATGCGCGGTCCTCGCGCTCACGACGAACTTGCGTCCCGTCACCTCGGCGATCTCCGAGAACGTGCGGATTCGGTCAATGTCTCGCCCGGGGAACGTGACGAGGACCATCTTGCCGGGCACTTCCCGCACGAGCCGGATGCCCCCCTCTTTCACCTGGGCCTCCGTGATGTTCTGACGGACGTCCTCGGGAGCCACGCGGGTGCCCTCCGTGATCATGGCGATCGGCCTCGCTTCCTTCGCCGCGGCAATGAAGTCGTCCGTGAGGCGCCCCTGGGGTCCGTGCCGTCGCAGATCCCCCGTGTAGGCGACGACCCCCTGACTCGTATGGAGGAGGAAGCCATAGGCTCCGGGCACGCTGTGGTCCACGTGGATCGGCTCCACCTCCACGCCATCCAGGTCGAACCCATCGCCCGTTCGGAACGTGCGGTAGGCATGGGCCCCGAGGTCCGCGGAGACCGTCGTCGCCTCCCATGATTCGAGAATCGTCTTCGCACCTTCCCCCATATGGACGGGGAGGGCCTCGTCGACAAAGCGGAGGTGGTTCGTGTGGTCGAAGTGGACGTGGGTGATCAGAATCCCGGAGTACTCCGGTGTGCGCCATGGGAATTCGACATGGGCCAGGGCATCCCGCGAGTACAGCCCCGGGATCTTCGGGACGAGGTCTAGGGCGAAGTAGTCCCGCAGGCCGAGGCGCTCGCGCGGTTGCAGGAAATCGACGAAGTATTCCTCCCCCAGATGGAAGGACGATCCCATGTCGAGCCACAGGCGGGCATCCCGGTCCTCGAGGAGGATCTTGTTCCCGCCGATCTCCTTCACGCCGCCATAGAAGGTGAGGCTCACCATCGCGGCGGCCTCCCGCGCGCTTCAGTCCGCGAGCTGCGTGACGATGACGTCCTTCACCGCCTTCATCGATTTGAAGCTCAGGATGAGCCGGCCCTCCGGATCCACCTTGAAGAGGCGCGGCTCGACGTTCTCCGAGGGTTGGACGAGCATGGATTGGATCCGGCCCGTCTTCGTGTCCATGATGAAGTCCGCCAGGACCCCGAGGATCTGGCCGTCCTCCGTCATCACCGTCTTCCCCTTGAGCTCCGTGGCAAAAAGCTTCATGCCCGCCTCTCCGCTGCCGCGTATCCCAAGGTCCTTATTTCTCCCTTTCTGAGGGACCGCGCGAGGACGTCGCGGCCTCCGGGCACCGCGTCGATAGGGTCGAACCGCGTGTGTCAGCGTTGCTCGACGTACGCCCTCCGGCCGAGGCGGTCGCTGAGGAGTTCCTGGATCTGAGCCGGGCGAGGTATCATTTCGATTTCGAGGGAGTCATCCCCCGTGTCCACGACGAGGGTCCCGATGTGCAGGATGCGCTGGAGGAAGCTCTGCCGGAGGTCCAGACGTTCGAGCTGGGTGTACGGGATCATCTGGGTGCTCTTGTTGAGGATCCCGTCCTCCCGGATGATCTTGTTATCCGTGATCACGTATCGGGTCGTGACCCTTGTGAGCTCGCCACGGAGCAATCCGTATAGGGCGATGAGGAGGAAGAACACCGCGAGGATCCGGTCGAGCGACCACCCGGCGATGGCGAACGTGACGTTCGCGTACTGCTGCAGGGGCTGGAGGAACCAGGTTCCTGCGGCGAGGATCAGGGAGACGACGAGGAGGACGTAGTAGCGGAACGCGATGAACCTCGTCGGCCGTGTCGTCAGCAGGGTCTTCTCGCCGGCGTAGCTCCCGGACAACTGGGGGACTCCCATGAGGGCGATTGGTGGGGTCGCGCGATAAAAGCGTTTCGGCCTCGTTCCCCGGCGGGGATTCGCCGGGCGGCCCCGGGGTGGCGCGGCAAAGGCCTAAGAAGGCGCAGGCTATCCCCGCACGGAGCCGCCATGGTCCGTGTGTCCGTCGAAGTCCATCTGAAGAAAGGCGTCACGGATCCCGAAGGGGACAACGTCACGAAGGCCCTCCGGCTCCTCGGCTTTCAGGGCGTCCGCCGCGTCCATGCGTCGAAGAAGTTCCTCATCGACTTGGAGGAGAAGGACGCGAAGGCGGCCCGCAAGGCCGTCGAGGAGATGTGCCGTCGGTTGCTCGCGAACCCCGTGATCCACGACTACGCGATTGCCCTCGAGAGGGAGCCCGGGAGCCGAGGCTGAGCTCCGCGAACGTCACGTTCGCTGCGCAAGGACGAAGAGGTGGACGGCGGCGGGGTCGCTCGCGTCCCGGACGGGCTTCGACCAGGCCACGGAGAACCCGCTCTCCCGCAGAAGGCCGAGGTTCGTTTCGGCGTCGTAGTGGCTCCAGAACATCGGGCAGCCGAAGTAGTCGGCCTCCGTGTGGTCCGGCTCGTCGCTGTAGCCCATGCAGGCGAGCATCCATCCGGACGGGCGCAGGACCCGTTGGAACTCGCGCAGGAGGGCGGCGTGGTGGGCCCGCGGAACATGGATCATCGCGTAGTAGGAGCAGATCCCGTCGAACGCGTTCCCTCGGAAGGGCGAGCGCACCATGTCGCCCCGCACGAAAGTCACCCGAGGGACCTCGCGATGCCCCAGCCGAACCTGAGCCGTCGAGAAGTCGACGCCCACGACCTCGAATTGGCGGCTCAGGGCGAGCGCCACGGGGACTCCCGCGCCGCAGCCGGCGTCGAGGACTCGGGCATTGACCGGAAGGCGTTCGACGAGCTCCCGGAGCAACCGGACATCCTCGGAATCGCGGGCTCGCGCCTCGAGGTAGCGCGCGGCGATCGTATCATAGCCGTCCCTCACGACACGTTGGGACATCGACCGGGGACGGGAATTGCGAAGGCCTATGTGAAGCCTGCCGTGGATCAGGCGTAGCCGCGGAGCTTCTGCCTCCGGAGATCCTCTTGAAGATGATCCGCGGCCATGAGGGACGACTTCTTCATCTCCCGCTCGGCCGCCGCGGTGAAGTCCGCCATCCTGATCCGGTGCCTCTCCCCCCGCTTCAGGGAGGAGCGCATCGCCTGCCTGACGACATTCAGGATCGATCCCCCGGACAGCGGGTACTTCTGCGCGAGGAGACCCAGATCCACATCCTTCGAGAGAGGCGCCTGCCTCGGGACGAGCCGCGCGTAGATCTCGCGTCGCTGGCCGGCATCCGGCATCGGGAACTCGACGGCAATGTCGATGCGCCGGTCGAGGGCCTTGTCCAGGACCTTCGCCAAGTTCGTGGCAAGGATGACGACGCCGGAGTAGTTTTCCATCTGGCTCAGGAGCACGTTCACGTCGCGGTTCATCCAGGGCATCCCGGTGTATCCGCGCCGATGGAAGACCGCGTCCGCCTCATCGAAGAAGAGAACTGCTCTCTGCTCGAGGGCGGTGGCGAAGACGCGCTCGATGTTCTTCTCCGTTTCCCCGACCCACATGTTCTCGAGTTGGGCGTAGTTGACGAGGTGAAGGGGCCGATGGAGCTCGTAGGCGACTGCCTCCGCGGCCATCGTTTTCCCGGTCCCTGGCGGGCCCGCGAAGAGCATCGTGAGCCCCTTCGTCTTCCGGATGACCTTGCGGAGGCCCCAACGCTGGTACATGAGGCCCTTGTGCCGCACCTCCGCGAGGGCGTCCTCGAGGCCGTCGTGCGTCGTCGACGCGAGGACGAGGTCACGCAGGCGGAACCGAGGCTGGATGATTTGGGCCAGGGGCTTGCGGCTCGCCTCGTGGATCCGCGGCTCGGGCTCCTCCGCTTCCTCTTCCGCCGGGTAGATCTCGACGCCCGCCTTGAGGAGGCGGACGATTCGCTGCACGTCCTGGCGCGAGATGTGGCGGCACGAGCCGTTCACGCGCCCGCACTTCGGGCACTTGACGATCCAGCGATCCTTGTCCTCGTGTCCCATCCGAACTCCCCTCCTAGAACGTCGCGAGCGCGTGGCCCGCGACGCACGTCCCCATCGCGCCCTCGCTAATAAACATCACCCGCGGCACCTGCCGCGCCCTCGAGCCTCGTGCCCGTTCCTCTCCCAAGTCGCTGCGCGATTAAGCCGCTTTGCTCGTCCGCCTCGCTGGGGTCGCGGGAGAAGTCTAATGTACAACACTCCGTTGCCCAAGATGGGGCGACGAGGTGGCCGAGCGATACAGGGCGCGGGACGTTCCGTTCCCCCTTCACGAGGTCGTGCTCCGGGACGCGTCCGCGAAGGATCTTGCCGAGATCAGCGACAAGATGGGCCTCGCGTTGAGCGTCGAGGAGATGCGCACAATCCAGGAGTACTTTCGCAAGGAAGGCCGCGAGCCAACGGACGTGGAACTCCAGGCCCTCGGACAGGCGTGGTCGGAGCATTGTTGCTACAAGTCCTCGAAGGTCTTCCTCCGGGAGTTCATCTTCCCCGTCCAGGCGCCCTACGTGATTGACCGCGGGGACGCCGGGGTCGTCGAGTTCGACGCCGACCATGCGTACGCGTTGCGGATCGAGAGCCACAACCACCCCTCCGCAATCGAGCCCTATGGCGGCGCGACGACGGGGATTGGCGGCATCCTGCGGGACGTCCTCGCGATGGGAGCGCAACCGATCGCCCTCGCGGACCCCCTGCACTTCGGCCCCCTCGACCATCCCCTGGAGAGGCTCCCCCGCGGGATCAAGCATCCGAAGTACCTGTTCGGGGGCGTCGTCGCGGGGATACGGGACTATGGGAATCGCGTCGGTATTCCGACCGTGGCCGGGGTCATCGTCTTCGACGAGGGGTACGTCGGGAACATCGTCGTGAATGTCGCCTGTGTCGGATTCGCGAAGAAGTCGCAGATCGTGAGGAACCGCGTGAAGTCCCTCGACGATGTCTTCATCCTTTGCGGCGGCCGAACGGGACGCGACGGGATCCACGGCGTCACGTTTGCGAGCGTGGACCTGACGGAAAAGGCGGTCCATGAGTGGGAGGGCGGCGCCGTCCAGCTCGGCGACCCGATCCTGAAGGAGCCGCTGATCCACGCCTGCATCGAGGCCGCCCAAGCGGGACTCCTCGACGGCCTGAAGGATCTCGGAGGTGGCGGCCTTTCCTGCGTCGTGGGAGAGCTGGCCCTCGCGGGCGGCTTCGGCGCGGAGGTCGATCTCGAGAAGGTGCCCCTGAAAGAGCAGGCCCTCGAGCCGTGGGAGATCTGGGTCTCAGAGAGCCAAGAGCGGATGATGCTTGCCGTCTCGCCGCAGAACGTGGGCAAGGTCCTCCAGATCTTCGAGCTGTACGACGTGCCCGCGACGGTCATCGGCCACGTCATCCCGGAGAAGATCAGCCGTGTGAAGTACAAGGGCCACGTCGTCGTCGACATGGACCTCGAGTTCTACACGGGAGGGCCGGAGTACCGTCGGCCGTACGCCCCGCCCGTTCCGTTCCCAAAGCAGGACGAGTCCCTTCCTTCGGAACCCCGAGACTACCGGGCGTCGATCCTTCGACTCCTCGCCTCCCCAAACATCGCCTCGAAGGAGTACGTGATTCGGCAGTACGACCACGAGGTCCGCGCCGCCACCGTCCTCAAGCCGATGCAAGGGGTCGTCGGGAAGGCCGCCCACGGGGATGCCGCGGTGATCCGACCCCTGCCCGACTCCTGGAAGGCCTTGGCGATTGCCGTCGCTTCGACGGCCGCGTACACGGAGATCGACCCGTTCCGCGGCGGCGCCGCTGTGGTCGACGAGGCCTGTCGCAACCTCGTGGCCGTCGGGGCGAGGCCCCACTCCTTCACAAACTGCCTGAACTTCGGGAACCCGGAGAAGCCGGACCGACTGTGGTACTTCCGCGAGGCGGTCCGCGGGATCGGCTTGACCGCGAAGGCCCTCGGAATCCCCATCCCCTCCGGGAACGTGTCCCTGTACAACGAGTCCGCCCTCGGACCGTCCCCGCCGACTCCCGTAATCCTCGGCGTGGGGCTCGTCGAGGACCTGCGCCTCTCCGTCACCTCGGATTTCAAACGCGAGGGCGACGCGGTATGTCTTGTCGGGAGGACCACGAACGAGCTCGGCGGCTCCGAGTACTTCCGGCTTCGGAGGAAGGTCGGCGGCGTGGTCCCCGGGACTGATCCTCTTGGCCTCCAATCCTCCATGGACCACATCCTCGAGGCGATGAAGGCCCGGACTGTGGCCGCGTGCCACGACTTGGGCCATGGCGGCCTCGCCATCGCCGCGGCAGAGATGTGCCTCGGCGGGGACGTCGGCGCGCATTTGGAAACGGGCGCGATGGACCCCGCTCGGTGGGACGTGCAGCTCTTCTCCGAGTCGAACGGACGATGGCTCGTTGAGATATCCGAAGGGAAGGAGGAGGAGTTCCGGCATCGCATGGAAGGCGTCCCAGCGATCTTCCTCGGTCGCGTCGGCGGCAAGTCCCTCCGACTCCGCGGCAGTCGGCGCTCAGCAAGCCTCCCACTGAACTCGATGCGGAAGGTCTGGACCGAGTCGATTCCCAGACAGGTGGTGGTCTCGTGAGACGTTCCGACATCCGGGTCGGGGTCGTCTTCATCGAAGGCACGAACTGCGAAGAGGAGTCCGTGGCCTACTTCCAGCACCTCGGGGCACGGGCGGAGAAGGTGCACCTGAAGCAACTCACGGGCGACGCGCCGCCGGAGCTGCGGCGGGACCTGAACGACTACGACATCCTGATGATCCCCGGAGGCTTCGCGGCCGGCGATTACGTCCGCGCGGGGACGATTTTCGCGGCGCGGATGCGGTCGAAGCTTTCCAAGGACCTCGTCGCCTTCGTGGAGGCAGGAAAACCGATCTTCGGCGTGTGCAACGGCTTCCAGGTCCTCGTGGAGGCGGGCCTCCTACCCGCCCTCGGGGGCGTGATGACCGACGAGCCTGAGGCGGTCCTTGCGACGAACGACTCAAGCCACTACGAGTGCCGGCCGAGCTTCCTGAAGCTCGAGAACCGCGGCTCGTGTGTGTTCACGCGGGGCCTCGACAAGGGGGATGTCGTCACGTTCATCTCCGCCCACGCGGAGGGCAAGCTCCTCCTTCCAAAGGAGAGGGAGAAGCGGATGCTGAAGGCGCTCATCGAAAACGATCAGATCGTGTTCCGCTTCGTGGACGATCGCGGAAAGTATGCGGGATACCCGTGGAACCCAAGCGGGACCACGTACAACATCGCAGCCCTGTGCAACCGAGACGGGAACGTGTTCGGCGTTCAACCCCATCCGGAACGGTGCTTCTTCCGGCATCTCCATCCAGACTGGACCCGCCAACGGGATGGCGATCCCGTTTACGGCGACGGAAAGGCAATCTTCGAGAGCGTCCTCCAGCATGTGGAGAAGCGGTTCTAGGTCGAGGCCGGGCTCACAGGGAGACGAGGAGCTCGACCCGGTCGCCATCCTTGAGCCCAAGGGCTCCGCGGAGATAGTGCTTCGAGATCACCTCGAGGACGTCGGAGTGGTGGGAGCGGATGGGCAGGATCACCGCGCAGTCCAGATGGTCGAGGGTCGCGAGGGAGCACTTCGCGCCGCCGAAGGTGCGCCCGCCCCCCTCGAAGCCGCTGATCTCGATCCCCGGCGACTCCCGCAGAATCTCGAGCTTCGCGAGGTCCCCGCCCGCAATCTTCAGGTTCAAGGTGCCCTCGTAGGGCTCGAACCAGAGTTTCTTCCGGAACTGGTCCTTGTAGCCCTTCTGCCGCATGTAGAACGCGCCTTCCCCGAGGCCGCTCGCGACGGCGCCGGAAATCGTCAGCGTCTCCTTCACCTCGAAGATCCTCTGGTAGTCCGCGTACTCCTTGCGCAGGACGTCCATCCCCTTGCCCGTCAGGCGCATCCGCTGTCGCCGCGTCGCGAGGTCCCGCGCCACGAGGCCCTCCCGGATGAGCTCGAGGATCCGCTGGGACGCGCTCTGCTGGCTCACCCCGATGAGCTTGCCGAGCTCCCGCGAGGCGAGGTTCACGTATTCCTTCGACCCGCCGAGGAGGGCAATTGCCTTGAGGGTCTCCACATGGTAGGGCTTCACGTGCGCAGGGCACGGACGGTCGGTGCTTTCACCTTTTCCGTCCTGCGAAGCTCAGAGACCCTCGAGGGCGAGGTGATTTCGCGAGCGCAAGAAGATGCGTGGAATTCCGGCGGCTTTGAGGCGGTCGAGGAGAGGCCGATCGTTCGTCACGACGATCGCGTCCAATGTCGGAGCGAGGTCGAGGATCGCGTCGTCGGCGGAACCGCGGCCTTCTACCGAGCGGTACTTTGCGGCCAAGCGCAAGGCCGCCTTCGCGTCGCGGTCATGGGCTGCGAGGAGCCCGAGCTCGTCGAGGACCGGGGTCGGCACAGCGATGTCCACGTCCCCGAGAAGGCGGCGGAGTTCGGCGTCGAGGTGGACGCGGAACTGGAAGGGCATGAGGAGGGCATTCGTGTCGAGGAGGACAGTTCGAGACAACGATTTCGTACAACGATGGCGCCGTATTTGGCTTTCGGGACGGAGTCTTCCCGGTGTCTTTAAGTACCGAGAGAAGCATAGTGTCGCTATGTACATAGCGAGGCGATGAACTCGCCTCGGACGGAAGGTGACAACGTGCGCGGTGCTTTGGCAACCTTCGTGGCATTGGTCCTCTTGGCTACCCCCCTACTATTCGCCCTCCCGGCGTCCGCCGGGTCCGTCTCGGCTTCCGCCGGAGCCGCCGACCTCAGCCTCCGGGTGATTGGTCCCGTCGCAACGGACCGGCTCGGCGGGGGGATGGTGATCGGCGTGCAGGCGGGAGATGCCCTCTTCGCCGTTCGGTACGGTGTCGAAGGTCACCCGAACAACGTCGCGATTTTCGCGGAGTACAAGCGGTTCCTTGGCGCAGCGGACATCGTCGACGAGCAGGGCCGCCTCTTGGCGACCCGGGGGGTCCCCGTGGACACGATCCTTGCCCAGACCCTCGACCGGTTCATCGAGTTCCGACAGTCCAACGCCTCGGAGCCTTTCGACCTGGGCGCGTGGAACGACACGGTCGGGTTCCTCCTCCCGCGGCCCGTGAACGAGCCCGTGAAGGGGCTGTCCCTATTCACGGCGTGGACCCTTTCCGGGCTGACGAATGAAAGCGCCGGCACGACGACGTACGTGAACTTCACGATCTCCGCATCGGACCTTGCCTACACGCGCGTGCGGAACGGCACGGAACAGGGGGACGGCGTCCTGAACTCGGTCGCCTTCACGTTCCACCTTCGCGTCGATGAAGTCCAGCGCTCCGGGGAGATCCCGTGGTACAAGGTCACGGTGTCCGACGGAACCCCGAGGGAGATCCTCGGCGTGGAATTCCTCTATCGGAAGGCGGTCTCCGGCACCGCGGCCGTCATGGCCGCGAAGTATGACCACTCGATCCAAGGGTGGGACTTCGCGAACGCGACGGACAAGCTCGCCCTGGAGACCTACCTCGTCTACGGGAACTACGTGCCCGACCGGACGGTCGATTTCATTCGTTTGGCGTTCTTCCGGGACCGCGCGGACGACGGCACGACGACGGTGGCGAACGCCACGATGGGCCCCGCTCGACCCGTCTTCTACACGAAGGACAAGATCTACTTCGACGACAACTGGACGCGAGTCGGCCGTTTCGAGTGGGTCTCCAACGTGACCGTGGACGGGGAGACGAAGACGATGTCCTTCGAGATCCAAGGCGCGGCCCGGTACGTGTACGCGAGGCTCGGCGGCCCGAGGTTCCTGGGCTTCGGAATTCGCGGGGCGTTCGTGTACCCGGCCGGCGAGAGCATCGTCCACGACCCCGGCATGAACGCCGAGATGTTCGTGCCGAGCCTGAGCACGGGATTCAACCTCACCCCTCTCAGCAGCCTCCTGATGCAGGTCGCGGTGATCGGGGTCGCCATCCTCCCCGCCCTGTATCTCCGGAGCAAGGCGAGGCGACGCCTGAACTAGGCGCGCCTCCCCTTCCCTTTTTCTGTTCTGGCTCCCTGCGAGGCGTGATCGCGAATCCCGGGGCCTCCCTCCATGTCCCTACCTTCGGCAAAGGGTTCGAGCCCCGAAAGGCGAAATAGCGAATCCCGGATACGAGGCGCATCCGATGGCGGAGATCTCCCCCGAGTGGACGGCCGAGCTGAAGCGCGGCTCGATCCAGCTCTGCCTCCTTGCCCTCCTGGCGAAGGAGGAGAAGTACGGCTTCCAGATCATCCACGAACTACGAGAGAAGTCGAACGGATTCTTCGACCTCAAGGAGGGGACGTTGTACCCCGCCCTCCGGCGTCTCGAGGAGCGAGCGTTCGTGGAGAGCCACTGGGTCGAGCAGGAGACCGGCATGCCGAGGAAGTACTACCGCCTCACGGACCGCGGGCGTCGCGCCCTCGCGGAAGCCCTCGTCGTCTGGGACGCGATGACGAAGGGCGCGGAGAACGTCCTGGGGGCGGCGCGGTGACCGACGCGGAAGCGTACTTGTCCCAGGTCCGGGCGGCGATGGCCGGCATGGAGCCCGCGGTGCGGGAGGACATCCTGAAGGAACTCAGGAGCCACCTTGCGGAGTCGGCCGCCGCCAACGGGGGCGACGTGTCGAAGGCGATCGTCGCGATGGGGTCCCCCTCGGACGTTGGCCAGAGGTACCGCAACGTGTACGGCTTCGGCCGCGCGTTCAAGGGCCTCTTCGTCGCCGCTTCGGCTGCGCTCGGCGTCCTGAGCTCCGCGGTGCTTCAAGGAACGCAGGAGTCCTACGTTCCGAACCTGCTCTCCCTCCCCGCCCTCGTCGTCCTTGTTGGCTTCCTTCTCTGGGTGAGCGTGCGCGCGGGAGGCCGCGCCGGATTGTACGCGGGCCTCGGGGCATGTCTCGCGCGAATCGCCTCGGTCTTCGTCCTGGCCTTCGCCTTCGGCGGCGTCCTCACGGATGTGGGCACGGCATTCCTCGCGACCTCCTCGGCGCTCCTCATCCTCCTAGGATGGTTGCCGGGCACTGCGAGGCAGGCATGGACACGGAAGGGGGCGGAGCTCTAGCCCCTCCGCCAATCCGCGACGATTTTCGCGTGGTCGAAGGCCATCGGAGGCAGGACCTCGGGATCGAGGAGGACCACGTCTTCCGCGTCGCTGCCGGCGCGCAGCTCGCCGCCGAGGGTTTCGAGGGAGTAGGCCACGGCCACGGTGTGGCCTCGCGGATCACGCGCGGGATCCGAGTACACCCCGACGAGGCGCTCGACCCGGGTGTCCAGGCCTGTCTCCTCCCGCACCTCCCGGACGACGGCGACCTCCGTGCTCTCGCCGAGTTCCACGAAACCACCCGGGAGCGCAGGCATCCCGCGAAAGGGCTCGTTCCGTCGCAGGACCGCGACGAGCTTCCCCTGCCGCAGGATGAGGCCGTCGACGGTGACCCAAGGATGGCGCGGCTCCGGAGGCATCGGCTCACTCGAGGGATGGCATCCGGATGTCGTGGTCCTTCGCGAATCGGACCGCATCCTCGTACCCGGCGTCCGCGTGGCGCACGACGCCCATCCCCGGGTCCGTCGTGAGCACGCGTTCGATTCGCCGCCCGGCGGCTTCCGTCCCGTCGCAAACGACGAGGGCGCCCGCGTGGGTCGAGTACCCGATGCCCACGCCGCCGCCGTTGTGGACGGCGACGAGGTCCGCACCGCCCGCGGTGTTGATCAACGCGTTGAGGATGGGCCAGTCCGCGATCGCGTCGGAGCCGTCCCGCATCGCTTCTGTTTCGCGGTACGGCGAAGCCACGGAACCTGCGTCGAGGTGGTCCCGCGTGATCACGATGGGCCCGGAGAGCTCTCCCGAGGCCACCATGCCGTTGATGACCTTCCCGAATCGCGCGCGCTCCCCGTAGCCGAGCCAGCACACCCGCGCCGGGAGGCCCTCCCACGGGAGGTACTTCTCCGCGAGGCTGATCCAGCGACGGAGGGTCTCGTCTCGAGGGAACTCCTTCATGACGACCGCGTCCGTCTTCAGGATGTCCTGCGGGTCACCGCTCACCGCGACCCAACGGAAGGGGCCCCGGCCCTCGCAGAACATCGGGCGGATGAAGAGGAGGACGAACCCTTGGAATTCGAAGGCGTTCTCCACGCCGGCTTCCTTCGCCTGCCCGCGGATGTTGTTCCCGTAGTCGAACACGATCGCGCCGCGGTGGAGCATGTCGAGCATCGCGCGAACGTGGACCGCGATGGACGCGTACGATCGGCGCAGATACTCCTTCGGGTCGCCCTTCCGAAGCTCGGCCGCCTCCTTGACGGAGAGGCCGCGGGGGATGTACCCGCCCAGGGGATCATGGGCGCTCGTCTGGTCCGTGACGACGTCCGGGACGATTCCGCGGCGAACGAGCTCAGGATGCACGTCTGCGCAGTTTGCGACGAGGCCGATGGAGAGTGGCCGCTTCTGTCCGACCGCGTCCCTCACGAGGCCAACGGCCTCATCGAGGTCGTGGACGAGGACGTCGCAGTACTTGTTGTCCACGCGCCGCCGGATGCGCGCTTCGTCGACCTCGACATCGAGGCAGACGCCTCCGTTCATCTTGATCGCGAGGGGCTGAGCACCCCCCATCCCGCCCATGCCGCCCGTGAGGACGAGCTTGCCCGCGAGGGTCCCGTGGAAGTGCTTCCTCGCGCACGCGGCGAAGGTCTCGTACGTTCCCTGGACGATCCCCTGGGATCCGATGTAGGACCACCCACCCGCGGTCATCTGGCCGTACATCGTAAGGCCGAGCCGCTCGAGCTCGTAGAACTTCTCCCAGGTGGACCATCGCGGGACGAGATGGGCATTCGCGAGGAGGACCCGCGGAGCGTCCGCGTGGCTCTTGAAGACGGCGACCGGCTTGCCGCTCTGGATGAGGAGGGTTTCATCTTCGCGCAAGGTCTTCAGGACGTCGACGATCCGATGGAACGCGTCCCAGCTGCGGGCCGCCTTGCCCGTGCCGCCGTAGATGATGAGCTCCTCGGGCTTCTCCGCGTTCTCGAGGTTGTTCTCGAGCATCCGCAGGATCGCCTCGTGGCGCCAGTCTCGACAGCGCAGCTTCGCCCCCCGGGCTGCCTTGATCCGCTCCATGGTCCTCCGGACGGTATGCCGCCGCCCCGACTCAAGTACTTTGCGGGGCTCGGGGGAGAGCTCACGATTTCGCGGCTGCCCGACTCATGAAGTCCGCGAGGAAATCCTCGACGCCGAGCAGCTGGCCCATTAGGCTCAGGAGGTCGTAGTACGCGCGCTCCTCGACGATCTCGCTCCCATCGACTCGTGTCCATGTCGTCATCGAAAATCGGACCTTCTTCCCAGTCGGTGGCAGTTCCATCTGCCCGGGGCCTCGCCAGGGTCCTTGGTGAGTACCCACGACGGTGGACTCGTCGCAAATCCAATCCCCTTCCACCGCAACACGGTTCGTCTCGACGCGCAGGTCGGGGAAGGCTCGCACGAGCATCTCCGCCCAAGCCCGGTGAGCCGCCCGTCCTTTCGTCGGCTCCAGGTTCATCGGTCCGTGCACCGTGACGGCTTCGGCGTGGAGCCGCTCGAAGCGGTCCCAGTCGCGCGCGTTGAACGCCTCATTCGAATCCCGCAGAACCCTCTCCAAGTCGGTCCGGCCCATGCGTATCACCACCGAGGAGACTGGATACCCACTCGCCCACTTAATGGAACTTCAGCCTGCGCGGAGACAAAGTCCACCCGGAAGGGGAACCAGGCCCGGGTGAGCGGTCACAGTCGGCCTTCGACGATCGCCATCGAGTCCCGACGGAGAGCCCGGGCGCGGTCAAGAAGTGCCGCGAATTTCCCTTCCACGGTGGAGCGGAAGACCTCATCCTGAATCGACGCCAGGTTGACCCGGACGTTGAGGCTTGCGCCATGGATCGCCGCCTCCGCGAGGAGAACCGCGACGCCGACGTCCGTGGACGCGCCGCGGTTCCCCTTCTGCGCCGCCTCCTTCGCGACTTCGAGGGCTTCCACGCAGCGCTCCATCGTCTCGAGGGGGACCTTCGTGGCCTCGCGGTAGGCGGACTGCATCGCCCCCACTCGCGCGGTCCGCTCCGCGTCCGTGGCCCTCGGCATCCGCGTCGCGCGAATCACGAGCTCGTAGGCCGCGGAGTCCTCGTCCACGAGGGCCAGGAGCCTCTCTTGGATCGGGACGGCTCGAGCCTCGAGTCTCGCGAGGTCCTCCTGCACGGTTTCGTATCCCCTCTTTCCGACGGCGAGTGCGGAGACCATGCGGCTCAGCGCGACCGCGAGGGCTCCGACCAGGGCGGAGACGCTCCCGCCCCCCGGCGTCGGCGTCGCGGCAGCGAGAGCGCTCAGGTACGCATCGATGGTCTGGTCCCTCACTCCCACAGCCTCGCCTCCAAGATCTGGCCGCGCTGGAAATCCTTCAGATGGAAGTACGCGTTGGCGGCGTCGAGCAACGCGTCGAGCGGGATGAGCCCCACGATTTCGGTCCCCGCAATCCCGACGCCCGCCGCCGCGGCTCTCGCCTTGATTGCGTCGAAGACCGTGACGAGGTTCGTTGCACGATAGTCGAGGGCGTTCATGGACACCTGGACCAAGCCCTTGTCCTTCAGCTCGAAGCCCTTCGCCTGGACCGCGGGGAATCCACCGTCGCTCTCCCGGATCTCCTTTGCGATGCGTTTCGCGAGGCCCAGGTCCGTCGTGGCCAAGTTCACGTTCCACGCGATGAGGATTGGGCGCGCGCCGACCGCGATTGCCCCGGCCGTAGGATGGAGCCTCGCGGGTCCGAAGTCCGGCCTGCGGTCCGGGACCGTCTCGATCTCCGACTTGAGTCCTTCGTACTCCCCGCGGCGGATGTCCGCGAGGATCCGGCGGTCCGGACGCGTGGCTGCGCGGGCGTACAGGTAGACGGGCACCTGGAGCTCCTCGGCGATTCTCTGGCCGACCTCGCGGGCAAGGGCCACGCAAGCCTCCATCGCGACGCCGGCGATGGGGACGAAGGGCAGGACATCGAGGGCACCGATCCGCGGGTGCTCCCCGCGGTGCAGATTCATGTCGATGAGCTCCACGGCCTTCTTCGCGCCCTGGAAGGCCGCCTCGGCAACGGCCGCCCGAGAGCCGATGAACGTGATCACGGAGCGGTTGTGGCTCGCATCCATCTCTCGATCGAGTAGCTGCACGCCCTCCACGGACGCGATCGCCTGCGCGAGGGCTTCCACGACCTCGGGCCGACGTCCCTCGGAGAAGTTCGGGACGCATTCGACGACTTCGACCATGGCGCGCCTCGCGAGCCATGGGCCGCCCCGCGTTAAAACGTTTTCATGGAGGCGCGTTCGGGCGGACTCCTGGGAAACGTATAAGTAACGGCAGGAGGGTCGCTGCTCGGGTGAACGCCGCGGGACGCGGGCGTGGCGGGCCGGCCCGGTTCCTGGGCCGCCTCCTTCTCCTCGTCATCGTGTTGGCCCTCGTCGCTTCGATGATGCTCGTGCTTCCCGTGCGGGCCCCGCCCCCAATCCCGCTCGTCGTCCGCGGGCACGCGTACGACTTCAGCGGGGCGCCCGTGCCCCTAGGCACCCCGATCCGAGCGCTCATCGATGGCATGGCCTACTCGAACGCGTCCCAGGTGACGGATGCCGCAGGTTCCTTCTCCCTCCTCGTCGCAGGGAACTGGATGATCAACGCGACGGTCGCGGAAACGCCAACAGTGAAGGAGGGCGCGGACCTCGACGAGGTCGTGATGTTCGCGGCGGGCGACTTTGCCGGCCCAACGAGCGTCTTCCAGGAAACGATTTCTTGGACTCCCGGATCGAGCGTGGCCCTGGATCTCCACCTCAGTTCTCCGACGACGGAGGCCGCGGGCATCAAGATCCAAGGCATCGTGGCCCAGCCCGCTCGCGGGGGCAATCAATACGTGCTCGTCTGCAACCCCACGCCTGGCCCCGTCTCCCTCTTCGACTACTACATGCAGACGGACCGGCCTGGGACGGTGTATGGCCCGAATGTCACCCTGTCCGGTCTCCTGCCGCCCGACACGTCGATCCAGGTGAATCTCTCCACGGGTTCGCCGCTTGCCCTCCGAGGCGACGCCCTGAAGCTCGTGTACCGGAACCCGGGCGGGGGAGGCGCCGCGGCCGGAGGCGGTGACATCGTCGTGGACCGCGTGGAGTACAACGCGACCGTGGGGGGCACGCTGTTCTGGGAACCCGGGAACACGATCCTCACCGACGCCGACGCGCCGCGGATCGGCGAGATCCTCGAACGCACGCCGACTTGCTCCGACACGAACTCCGCGGAGGACTTCCGGATCGCACGGGAGCCGGGCCTCCCTACGGACGAGGGCGCGGTGGTCGCCATCGTCGCCCCCGTCGCGGGCCAGACCGTGTCCGGGGGAACGACGTTCCGCATCGAGTGGACCTTGAGCCACGAGATCTTTCAATCCTCGTCCCTGTTCGTCTGGGTGAACGTCACGTACGAAGGGGAGTCCCATCCGCTCATCGCGGGCGAGGCCGGGCCCATGTCGGCGGATTGGGCCGTGCCCGACATCCAGGATGAGGCGGCCTCGATCCGCGTGACCGTCGTCGATCCCTTCGGAGTCGAGACCTCCGGGACCGTGAGCTTCCGGATCGTCCGGCAGCAACCCTACGCAATCCTGATCGCGGGCGTCCTCATCGCGGTCGTCCTCGCGTTCATCGTTGGAGCCCTCTACTATTCTCGGCGACGGGCCGCGCGCCCTCCGCTTGGCCCGACGACGGCGGCCATCCCGCCGCAGCCTCAGGCCCCGACCGGAATCGCGGCGGTGGGGCCACCGCCAACACCCGTGACGAAGGAATGCCCTCAGTGCCACGCGATTGTCCGCGCGGAGGACAACTCCTGCTTCTACTGCGGCTACGTGTTCCCGCCGCCTCCCTGACGCTCCGTTCGGAGGATGACGCGCTGCAAGGAGATTCGTCACCGCAAGGGACTTAACGGACCCTCCCCTTCGCCGTCCATCCTCCATGAAGAAGGAAGAGGAATTCAGCGAATGGTACCATCAGGTCATCGAGCGGGCCGAGCTCAGCGACATGCGCTACCCGATCAAGGGGATGAACGTCTGGCGGCCCTACGGCTGGGCGGTCCAGAAGCTCATCGACGCGGCGATTCGGGAGGAGTTTGACGGCACGGGCCATGGCGAAGTCAACTTCCCCGTCCTCGTGCCAGAGACGGAGTTCCACAAGGAAGCGGAGCACGTCAAAGGGTTCGAGGGGGACGTGTTCTGGGTCACTCGGGGCGGCTTCAACGAGCTCGATGTGAAACTCGTCCTCCGGCCGACGTCGGAGACGGCGATGTACCCGATGTTCAAGCTGTGGGTCCGCAGCCACGCGGATCTGCCCCTCAAGGTGTACCAGATCGTCCCCGTCTTCCGCTACGAGACAAAGATGACGCGGACCTTCATGCGCGTGCGGGAGATCCACTTCTTCGAGGCCCACACAGCCCACGCGACGTTCGAGGACGCGGAACAGCAGATCCGGGAAGATCTCCAGATCAACGAACGCCTCATGCGTCTCTTCGCCCTGCCCTATCTGATCACAAAGAGGCCGGATTGGGACAAGTTCCCAGGCGCCGAGTACAGCCTCGGGACGGACACCCTGCTTCCATCCGGGCGGTCCCTCCAGGTCGCCACGTTCCACCAGTACAAGGACAACTTCGCGAAGGTCTACGAGGTGTCCTACGAAACGCCCACGGGGGAGCACCGGTTCGTGCACCAGACGACGGACGGGATGAGCGAGCGCCTCCTCGGAGCGATCCTCGCGATCCACGGGGACGAGAAGGGGCTCGTCCTGCCGCCCTCCGTCGCACCGGTCCACGCGGTCATCATCCCGATCCTCGAGAAAGGGCGCCAGGAAGATATCCTGCAGGAGGCCCAGAGGCTCTTCCTGGACCTCCGGACGACGATGCGGGTGAAGCTCGACGACCGCGACCTGCGGCCTGGAGAGAAGTTCTACTACTGGGAGGCTCGAGGCGTGCCCCTGCGGGTGGAGCTCGGGCCGAGGGAGATCGAGAAGAATGCGGTCACCGTTGTGCGGCGGGACACGGGCCAGAAGAGGGAGTTCCCACGCGGGAACCTCGCAGATCGTCTGCGCTCCGTCATCGAACTCATGCAGCTGGACCTGTGGCAGCGCGCGGAGAAGTTGGTCCAGGAGAACACGTCCACGATCAGGTCCCTCGGTGAGGCGAAGGACGGGTTCAACCGCATGGGCTGGTGCGGAAAGGAAGCCTGCGGGAAAGCGATCACGGAGCGAACGGGGATGAACATCCTCGGGACTCCATTCTACCCCGAAGAGTTCGAGGGCGCGTGCGTCGTCTGCGGGGAGGCGACGAAGCAAGTCGTCTACGCAGCGAAGGCATACTGACGCGGTTCCGCCGTGGACTGAGTACCCACACGCGTAATGGAATTGCGCTCCGTGGGGTTTGCACGCGAAGACTCGCGGCCAAGCGAACTCAATCTTTGTACAGGAGCATCCCGAGAATTCCAAAGCCCACGAGGACCGCAGTCACCGAGTAGGCGCCAATCCAATCTGCGGCGAAGAGATTCCAAGCCCCGTAGTAGAAGCCCCAGACAAGGTAGAAGATGATTCCTGAGAGGAAGAGAACGGCGTAGAACGCGAACGCGATCCGCCGCGGGAATCCGACCTCTTCGGCCACATCGAGCGCAAGGGGAGGCCGGGTAAAAACCTTTGCCGCCTCGCGCTTCGCGGAGCCTAGGTCCTTGGCTTCGCAGCTTCCCCTTCGCCTGCAATTCCCGAAGGCTGAGAGGGCTTCCGCGCAGGTCGGGCCCGACGGAGCCGGCCCCGGGTTCGAGCCCACCATGCCTCAATCCGGGGGTAGGAAGCCGGGTTCTCCTCGACCCAGAACAGGAAGGCGAGCACGAGGAAGAGCCCCGCGAGGCCGATGAGGAGGTAGAAAGGCCACCGGGGGATCGGTTCCAGGACCCCGAACGCGGAGTCGGGGATGGTTCCGTCGATCCGGTCCACTCCGAGGAAGCCCGCGAGCATCGTGACGTTCACGTGCCCGCGGCAATCCGGAAGAGGACAGGGGTCCGTCGGTGGAATCCCGGCGGCCTCCCATTGCGCTTTCGTGAAGAATCCCATGGATACCATGCGGAAGCGAGTCAAGTTCCCGCTCACGTTCCCGGTGAACTCGAGCCAGAACCGGATGAAGTAGCTCGACTGGGAGAAGATCGACCCATGGGGCATGTCGTGGCTATCCGCCGCTGTGAGGACGGTGAAGCTCAGCAGGTTCGAGGCCCCTGGGGCCATGCTGGCGTCGGTCCACACCCACTCCCGCGGGTCGCCCGTGCTGTTTGCGATCCTCGGATACGCGTACGGCCATGCACGATCGACCGCGATGCTCTCGTCAATCGTCGCATAACGGTAGATGCTGGCGTTCAGCCGGACGTCCTGGATCGGCTCGGAGTACGTCGAGTTGAAGTAGAAGACGAAGGGACCGCTCTCTCCGGGCGCGAGCTGCGGCGTCTCCTGCACTCGGATGAGAGTGTTGACCTTGCCGATTTCGGCGAAGTCCTCCGCCCGCGTGGCGGGTGCGAGGAGCATCGCCATCAGGAGGGCAACGAGGACCAGGGCCAGCGCCCGCATGATGCGGCGCGAAGCCGATGGGCCCTCATATAGGTATCGCGGTGGATGTCTGTGCCCGAAGGATTCCGGGAGAAATCGTGATAGCTCACGCGGCACTTCGCGGGCGCGTGGACGTCGTGCGTGTGCCGGCCCGCGAGGCCGAGCGGCTCCGGCTCGAACTCCAAGCGCTTGGTCTGGTCGACCGACGCCTGAAGATGACGAAGCGAGGCGACGCGGTCCTCATCCCGATTCTTCGAAAGCCTCCTGTGGACCTCGGAGCGTTCGGCGCTCGCATCGAGTCGGTCGAAGGACTTGAATCCCGTCCGCCGCCGCGAGACCCTGTGACAGTTCTGCGAGAACGGTTCGCCTCTGCGGGGATCCCGCTCGAGTTCGGTCCCGCACGGTGGGAGCGAATCGGAGACGTCCTCGTCCTTCGGTTCGGAAAGGCGGCGACTGCTCATCGGGAGAAGATTGCCCAGATCTACGCCGAGGTCCTTGGGGCTCGCACCGTCGTGGAGGACGTTTCCGGCATCCACGGGGTCCTGCGAACGCCGGAGGTCCGGGTCCTTTGGGGCGGAGGGACGGAGACGGTTCACATCGAGGGCAGCGTCGGATACAAGCTCGACGTGGCCCGGGTGATGTTCTCCTCCGGAAACCTTGCGGAGCGGATGGGGGTCGTCCGCCTCATCCGGTCGGGGGACGTCGTCGTGGACCTCTTCGCAGGGATCGGATACTTCACGCTCCCGATTGCCGTGCACGCGCGTCCCGAAGCCGTGTATGCATGTGAGCTGAACCCGATCGCTTTCCAGTATTTGCTGGAAAACCTCCGCCTCAATCGGGTCGCGAACGTGATCCCACGCTTGGGCGACTGCCGTGCGACGGCGCCGCGGGATGTGGCCGATGTCGTCCTCCTGGGTCACTTCGACGCACGCGCGTACCTGGACGTCGCGTTCGCCACGCTCCGGGGAACGGGGCTCGTCGTGTACCACGAACTCGCTGCGAGGGAGCGGTTTCCCGAGGACCCCCTGCGGCACCTTTCGGATGCCGCCCGGACCCAGTGGTATGACGTGGAATCCGCGAGAGCACGGATTGTGAAGTCCTATGCCCCCGGAATCGTCCACGCCGTCGTGGAGGCCCGCGTCCTCCGGCGCCCGAAGGGGCCGTAGGCCCGGAGGGGGAATCCACCGAAAGGGCTTTCCGGACGCATCGCTAGGGGGAGCCGGCGATTTCGTGTACTGCCCAGAATGCGGATCGGAGGTCCCCCCCGCTGCGACGTACTGCCCGGCCTGCGGGGAGGTCATCAACCCTGTCGACCACGTCGTGAAGACGACCGCCCGTGCGATGCGCTCCGCCCTCGACACGACTGCCAAGGCCCTCGACCGCGCGGCCCGGGAGGCGGAACCGGCCGTGGACAAGACGGTCAAGGCGATCCGGCCCGTCGCCGCGGATGTCGCGCGGGCCACGAAAGAGGCCGCGAAGTCCTTGAAACCCGCCGCGGAGACCGCGGTCCGGGTGACGAAGGAGGCCGCGGACCGGGCGGCGAAAGCCCTGACCCCCGTGGCGGAGAAGGCCGCGGAAGTCACGGAGGAGACGGCCCGGAAGGTCGGGAAGAAGCTCCGCAAGGCGTAGTCGAAGTGCCTCTGGAACCGGCCTTCCCACGGTCTTCCAACCAAACCATTTTCTATGGAGGGCGCCCTTGGCGATCCGTGGCGTCCAGAATGCGCCTTGCGTCTGCATTCGTCCCCCTCCTCCTCTGCGTCGCCGTCGCTGTGATGGCCCTCGGCGGCTCGGCGAGCGAGCGTGCGCCCGTCGCAGCCGCGGCCCCGACGGGCCTCCTCCTTGTGAACTTCGATATCCAAGTCGACGTCGGCGCCTCGGACTACGTCGCGCGGGCCGTAGATATCGCGATCGCCAACAGCCAGGACCTCGTCATCGTGATGAACACCCCCGGCGGGCTGCTCTCCGAGATGCAGAAGATCGTCGCGAGCATCGCGGACGTCCAGTCCCACGGCCTCCGCGCCTTCACGTACGTCCCGCCGAACGACTTCGCGGCTTCCGCGGGGAGCTACATCGCCCTCGCCACGGACGCGGTCTACATGGGGGACGGGTCGATCATCGGTCCTTCCACACCGATCGTCGTGGGCGGCAGCCCCGAGGAGCAGGCCCACGTGACCGGCGCGATGATCGCGTACATGCAGGCTCTGGCCCAGAGGAACGGCTACAACGTTACCGCGGCAACGGAGATGGTCCAGTTCAACCGCGCGTTCAGCGCGGTGGACGCTGTGGCTGTCGGACTCGTGACGGGAAGCTCGAACAGCCTGACGGACGTCCTCGCCGCCTTGGGCTTGAGTTCTCTTCCGGTCACGACCTTCGACGAGCCCTTCTACGACCAGTTCCTCAGCTTCCTGAGCAACCCCGTTGTGGACGGCCTTTTCATCCTCATCGGGATCGTGGCCCTCGTCCTCGATCTCTTCCATCAGACCTTGTTCTTGACGATCGTCGCAGTGATCATGATCGCGCTCGGTTTCCTCGGCGCCCAGATCATCGGCGCGCCCCTCGTGGCAATCATGGTCCTCGTCATCGCCGCGGCCCTCGTGATCCTCGAGGTGAAGGCGGGCCACGGGATGTTCGCCCTGTCGGGGATCGTCTTGGGTCTCGCGGGCACGTACCTCCTTGCGTACGGCGTCGGCTGGTCCCCCTCTCCGTACGGTGTGGAGTCCTACCTCGTCCTCGGGGTTGCCGCAGGGCTTCTGGCCGTCGCCTTCGTCTACCTCGCGAAGATCCGCAAGGCGCTGATGCGCCAGCCCAAGCTTGTGGATCCGGGCCGGGTCGTGAACATGACCGGCCGGGCCGTGACCGATGTGTCCCCCGACAAGGACGGCGTCGTGAACGTGGGGGCGGAGGAGTGGACGGCTACCTCGGACGCCCTCGTCGAGAAGGGCTCCTTGATCCGGGTGACGGCCTACTCCGAGGGAAGGGTCCATGTGGAGAAAGCGAGGTTGTCCGCGGAGGCACCCGCACCTCCGAAGAGCGACTCGAGCGTGTCGCCTCCCTAAGGCGCGTGCACCTGACCCGCGTGGGGTCTCTCAGGTCTTCGCCTTCCGCACGCGTACGGTGACCTTATCCGGCTCGACTCCCGTGACGACGACGATTTCCCCGCGTGCAATGTCCTCGTCGGAGACAGCACTCCACGTCTCGTGCTCGATGTGGACGACGCCCCGCGCGTTCGCCTTGAAATCGAGATCGGCCCGTGCGGTCTGCCCGACGAGGGTTTCCGGCGTGTAGTAGCGCTTCTCGATGATCTTCGTTTCTGTCTTCATGAAGGCGATCGCCAATCCGACGCCAAGGACGATGATGATCGCCCCCGAGGCGACGTAGTCGATCCGGCCTGCGAGGACGCCGTGGGCCACGAGGAAGGAGCCGAAGGCGACGAGGGCGAGGACGATGAGGATCGACCGGACTCCGTAGAGGAAGATCCGGTCGAGGAGGGTCAGCTCGGGCACGGTGGGTCCCTACTTCTCCTTGTCCTTCGAGCCCGACTCCGCGGCGGCGACGATCCCGCGGAAGGGCCGGATCAGCTCCGTGAACTCCAGGGGAAGGACGAACTTCGTTGCCGCGCTGGCCCCGAGGGTCTTCAGGGCTTCCAAGTACTGGATCATCAGGGTCTTCTCGTCGACCCCCTTCGCGGCGCCAAAGATCGTGGAGAGGGCCTGGGCGTATCCTTCCGCGTTCAGGATCGCGGCCTGCCGGCTCCCTTCCGCTCGGAGGATCGCGCTCTGCTTGTCGCCTTCCGCGACCGTGATCGTCGCCGTCTTCTTTCCGTCCGCCTCGAGGACGACGGCACGCCGGCTGCGTTCCGCGGACATCTGGAGGATCATCGCATCCTGCACGGTCTTCGGCGGCAGGATCTCGCGGATCTCGACGTTCGTGACCTTGACACCCCAGCGCGTCGTGACCTCGTCGAGCTTCGTCCGCAGGATCGCATTGATCTCCTCGCGCTTCGATAGGATCTCGTCGAGGATGATGTCGCCGATGACGGCACGCAGCGTGGTCGTCGCGATCCCCATCGCGGCGCCCTCGAAGTTGGCGACCTTGATGACGCTGTCCGCCGCGACGACGACCTTCATGTAGATGATGAAGTCGATGTCCACGGGGGCGTTGTCCTTCGTGATGCACGTCTGGTGGGGGATCGTCAGGAACCGTTCGCGGAGGTCGACCCGGACAGGCTTGTCGATCCCTGGGATGACGAAGACGACGCCGGGACCCTTCTCCGCCTGGGCCTTCCCGAGGCGAAAGTTCACGATCCGCTCGTACTCCTTCACGATCCGGATGCTCCAAAACAGGAAAATGAGGACGATGATGACGAAGATGAACGCGCCGACCGCGAAGCCGACCTCTGCCTGAAGCGCCGTCCACGTCGGCACACTGAAGAGGCTCCCCAACCCGACCATGCAATCCCTCTCTTGCGGGATGTCCCTCCCCTTTCTTAAGGTTCGTGTCGGCATTCCCTGTATTCCTCCTGAGGCCATTGAAAGGTTTATCCCCGTGGGTCCGGTTCCGTGGTGGCGTGGCCGTCGACGAACGCCTCGAACTCGTAACGCGGCACGCCGAGGAGGTCGTCACGCGGGAGGAACTCCGAGCCCTCCTCGAGCGCGGCGGCATGCCCCGCGCCTACGTCGGGCTGGAACCCTCGGGGCTCATGCACATTGGAACGGGCTTCGTCGTCGCCTCGAAAGTCTCCGACCTGGTCCGCGCGGGACTCCATGTGGTCGTCTTCCTCGCGGACTGGCACGCGTATATCAACGACAAGCTGGACGGGAACTTGGAAAACATCCGCACATGCGCGGAATACTTCCGAGATGCGTTCCGGGCCCTCGGGGTGCCTGATGCAGTCGAGTACTTGTACGCGAACGAATTCGTCGGGCATCCGGAATACTGGCAGAAGGTCATCCAGATCTCCAAGGCCTCGACCGTCGCGCGGATCCGACGCGCGCTCACCGTGATGGGCCGCAGAGAGGAGGAGGCGGACCTCGACGCCTCGAAGCTGATCTATCCGGCGATGCAGGTCGCGGACATCCGGTGGATGGACCTCGACCTCGCCCTGGGCGGGATGGATCAGCGGCATGCGCACATGCTCTACCGGGATGTCGCGCCGAAGCTCGGCTGGAAGCAGGTCGTGGCCCTCCACACGCCGCTCCTCCCCGGCCTTCAGGGAGTCGGCCGGATGGACCCCATCGCCGGGAAGATGTCTAAATCGAACCCGGATTCGAGCGTCCTCATTACGGATCCGCCGGCCGAGGTCGAGCGGAAGATCGGGAAGGCGTTCTGCCCGCCGAAGGAGACGAAGGACAACCCGATCCTCGAGATCGCCCACCTCGTCCTCTTCCCGCGTCTCGGGTCCCTCCGTGTCCCCCGCGATGCGAAGTTTGGCGGCGAGGTTGTGTACGAGTCGTACGCTCAGCTCGCGCGGGCGTACGCCTCGGGCGAGCTGCACCCGAAGGACCTCAAGGCCGGCGTCGTGGCCGGCCTGAACGAACAGCTCGCCCCCGTGCGGAAGTACTTCGAGTCCCACGCGGAGAACCTCCAGGCCGTCCGGCAGATCGTCGGGAGCCGCTGACCTCGTGCGGCGCAACGACGAGTCGGCCCTCTTGGCCGTTGTCTCCGGGATTCTCCTCATACTCAGCGGCTACACGGGCGCCCGCTCCGTGAACGGCTTCTTCGAGTTCCTCGAGGAGGTCCTTGGGCCCAGGCCCTTCCTCCTCGTCCTTGCCTACGTCTTCGTGGGGATCGCATCCCTCGGCGGCCTGACGGTACTGATCGGCGGCTACCTCATCTGGAGGGACCGGGTGCGGCTCGGGCGCATCCTGATCCTCATCGGCTCCGGCGCCGGACTCTTCACGCTCCTCGTTTTCCTCCTCGTGAACACCCGACGGGAGGCGTTCTCGTTCCTTGCGAGCGTCCTGCCTGCGATCCTTGGTGTGTTCCTCGGGATCCTCGCGCGAGTCCGCGCCAAGGCGAAACCCATCCTCTGAGCCCAGGTCAGCGTGGGGGCGAGGTCGCGGTCGCAGGGGAACGGGTGTTCGCGACCTTCCTCCGGATGGCGAACAAGTACACGAATCCGGCGAGGACGAGGGCTCCGAGCAGGTAGAACGGCGCGGTCCACTCGAGATCGAGCGTCGTCCGGAGGGAGGCGGCCAGGCTCCCGGCGGCGTAGGATCCGAGGGATCCGCCGAGCAGCTGGAATCCGAGGATCACGCCGAAGGCCGTGCCCCGGAGGCGCTCCTGGCTCGTTTCGGAGGCGAAGGCGAAGAGGGCGGGATACGTGACGAAGAGGGCGGATCCGAGCGTCCAGAAGGCTGCGAGGACGATGGCGAGCTCCCCGGCCGCCGCTCCGACGAAGCACGCAGTCGAGAAGAGCGCGTACGATGCGGCGAGCGTTCGGAAGCGGCCGAACCGCTTGCTGACGCGGCCGAAGAAGAAGGCGACGATGGCGCCGGCGAGAATCCAGAGGGCAATCGATACGCTCGCCGAGGCATCTCCCAATCCGAACTTGTACTTCAGGAGGGGCGGGCCGAAGGCGGTGACGATCGAGAAGCCGGCTCCGACGAGGCTCAACGGGAACAGCCACGGACGGACGTCCCGGAGGAGGGAGCGATACTCCCGTCGATCTGCCGCATCCTTCGGGGGATAGTGCCGGCCGCGTACGAGCCACACGCCCAGCGCCACGGCGGCGAGGTTGATGCCGCCCCAGAGGAGGAACGGGGACTGCCAGCCCCACGAGACCGCGATCAGGGCGCTCGTGGCCATCCCGAGGATCACGCCCGTGTCGCCGAACGAGGATTGGAAGCCCATCGACCGGTCAAGCGCCTCACCTTGGAACTCCCGGCCGATCCAGGCAATCCCGACGGGATGGTAGAAGCTCGCGCCGATTCGCGAGACGGCCACGATGACGACGAGGAGGAGGAAGGAGGTCGCCGAGGCCACGAACAGGGTTCCCACGCCGAGGATCAGGATCCCGAGCGGGAGGAAGCGCGACGGATCGCGGCGGTCCGACATCGCGCCGAAGAGCACCTGGAAGACCGCGGTGACGAGGAGGGCCGTCCCGGTCAGGAGGCCCGTCTCGAACGGGCCGAAGGCGAAGAGGGATTGAAGGACGGTGATCTGCCCCGCGATGACCGTGACCGCGCCATCGTTCGTCAGGTGGAAGATCGAGTTCGCGAAAAGGATGAGGCGGTCGCCACCCATCGGAGCCGCGATGGTCGACCGGAATAAAGCGTTAGGCCCCGCCTCCGCAGCGCACGCGGACGCGCCCCGTGCCGGCAACTCCAAATAGGGATGGACGGATAGGACAGCTGGCCAGGAGACCGCGGACGGCCGACGGTGGCCCGCAAGGGCTGCTGAGGAACGTCCCCCCTCCCTACGAGAGGTGGCCCCGCGCAAGCGGGGGGCTCGAGAGGGCCGGCAAGGGCGCAGAAACGACACAGCCCGCTCCGAGGATGAATCGCGCTGGCGAAGACGTTGGTGCGGGATCTGGTGAGACGGCGACTCCCCACCGGAGCAAGTCCAAGCAGGCGCGTTTGCGCCAGGTCGGACGCTCAGTCCAATGCCGTCAGAACAGAAGGGGGCGTACGGCGGTCACCTGGCCTCTTCTGTCTTTCGACATGGAGAGAACGTCCCCCGTGGAGAGCGTACGTCGCTCCCCTCGGGAGTTCCCCTCCGGCTTGCCGGAAGGACGTTGCTCCATAGAACGACAGATGGCTCGGCGTACGATTCACCCGTACCCCGGAAGCTCCGGGTCCGCGTCCGGATCGCGGACAGGACCGATGGCCTTCTCGGCCTCGCGGATGTGCCTCTCCCGCACGTCGCGGCGGTAATGCAGGAGGATCGTCTTCGGATCGGACCATCCGGTCTGCGACATGAGGCTTCGGAGATCGCCGCCCCAATTCGTCGCGAGCGTACGTCGGAAGGTCCGCGGCATGATGCCTTCGGCGCGATACTTCCGCAGGACACCGTTCGGCCACGTCCGATGCCGGTGCGGCTTGTCCGTCTCCCCGCGGAAGAGGTAGTCCGTGACGCCGGCGGACGCGACGTATGCCCGGAGTTCCGCCGCCGTATCCTTCGCGAGGATGGACTCCGCGATGCTCTCGGTCTTCTGCGTCCTCCGCCGGATGAGGGTCACGCCGTCCTCCGTCGCGATGTCCGCGAGCCGGATGTCCACGACGTCCGAAGGTCTCAAGCCCGTGTCGTGCAGGAGGCGCACCGCGAGCCGCTCCTCCGCGTTCTCGATACGGGAGACGATCTCGCGATACTCCTTGTCGGAGACGAGTTTCGGGTTCGCCGCGATTTCCTACGGAGGCCGTCGAATCCGCGCGTCGACCCCCTTCCACTTCAGGTAGAGGTTGACGCCGATTACCTTGTTGCTCAGGGCGTTCTGCCGGAACTTCGACCGGAGCCAGGCCTCGTACTCTTGCACGGCCTCGATGGTGAGCGGGCGCGTCCCGAGCCACCCTTGAAACCGCTTCGCTTCGCGGAGATAGAGGCGCACCGTGTCGTCAGTCCGAGCCCGCGAGTTCGCGCGGGTGAAGACGCCGAACTTCATCGCGGGCTCCCTCTCGTCCGCCTTGCCGAGGATCCTATCGAGGATCCCCATCGTCGCCCCACTTCGTTCCCAGGCAGGGTTTCACGCGGGGCCAGCCCGCGCACCTGGGCATCTTGCTGTTCTATCCGCGTTCGTTCCCCTTGGACGCGGGCACGGATGATAGGGGTGGGGTGTGCAATAATCCCTTCCCCGAGATTTCGCGCAAAGCGCACGTCCGTGTCCTCATCCATGTCGCATGTCCTCCTTCCCCACGTTCTCGCCTTGTGAGTTTCTTGCACGGTCCTCGAGAATCCGAATGACGGACCGCCGGGAGATTCGCGTCTCTCGAGCGATCTCCGAGTGGTTCCAGCCGAAGGCGGCGAGCTCCGCCACGCGATCATGGACATCATCGGGGATCCGCGGGCGTCCGCGGTTGCGCTTAACGCTGTCAAACGGCGATGGCCCGTTCATCGCATCCCCCTCAAGATTCCCGCGTTTCTCGGATCGCTTCGCCTTCAGGGCGCGCACGACGCGGGAGCGGTTGTTGCCCTTCGGGTAGAGGCGGGTCAAGCCGGGCCTCCCGGGGCATGGGCTTTCATGATGTGCTGCCGGAGGGCGGCCTTCGTCGCGAAGGGCCGCGGGGGATTGCAGCCGTCGCAGACGTAATCGCCGTCCCCGTCGCGATGCAACTTGACGGAGGCCCTGAACGGTCCGGGATCCCTGCGGTCCGCCTCCGCGTCGGCGGCCCGGTCGACGGACTCCCCCCCGAT
>DATBLI010000048.1:0-51691 GCA_036555455.1 Thermoplasmata archaeon | reverse complement strand
TTCTCGACGGGGACGGTCCACCGGGGGAAAGCGGCGGTGGGGAACGCCTTTGCCGGCAATTTCCAGACAATCTCCGAGGAGACATATCGAATCTCAAACATTCATTGGGTGCGCAAGGACTCGGAGTTCGCGGTGTACCTATTCGACTTTGATTGGTCCGGAATCATCGGTGGCAAGCCTGCCGAAGGTGGCGGGCGAGGCACATGCGTGCTGGTGAGGAAGGACGCCGGTTGGAGATTGCTGGTCGAGCACCTGGGACCCCGTGCCTGATGCCGATTCGGTTCGACGGTCCTATCTCTCGGGACGCCTACATCGCGCGCCTCGGCCTATGTCCTCGTCTTCGGGAGGCGCTATTGAGTGGGTCGGGAGTAGGGGGCGTACGGCGGTCACCTGGCCCTTCTGTTGTTGGCCATCGAGAGAATCGATCGGAGGCTGTGGCATGTATGCACCGGCCAACGTTGCCCGGCGCCAACCTGCGGACGCATCCTCTCCATGCAACGACGTAAACCCAGTCGTACGTGGCCCTCGTATCGGCTTGACAAGAACGCCCTCGTTCCCCACCCAGGCTTGCCCGCATATGCGGGCATCTGCCCACCGCATTGGGCGCAAAGCCAACACATGGGAGCCCACCGTGGTCACTACTCTCTGCGGCGTTTCCCTTCGGCGGATGGGGGTTTCTCCTCCCGTTCCTTCGGAACCGATTTGATGAACCGCTCCTTCTGTAGCACAATCGAAGTCCACCGGAGGTCCTTCTGGAAGAGACATTTCTGATAGAAGATGTCCGGACCCGGCTCGACCCCCGCAGTGATAATCTCGACACCGCGGCTGCCGAAGGCGGCGGTGGCAAACGACTCAACGAGAGTGCGGCCGAGACCGCGGCCACGGAACCTGCGATGGACCATGGTCGAATGAATGCTGGCTTCGGATCGCTTGGTAGGTAGCACGAACCCAGCGATGAATCCCACCACACGCTCCTCCAATTCCACCACCAAGAAGATGCATTCCGAATTCCGAACCATCGAGACGAAGTCCGCTTCAGAGAAGTATGGGGGCCCCTCGGACTCTTGGACGTCCATGCACGCCGGAATGTCACGCTCCTCAGCACTCCTTACGATGCGGACCAAACGGGAGGCCTTCGCGTCGGCACCTGACATTGTGGAGCCCAATTCCAGTGTATCCGCATAGCCCTTGCGGCGGCTCTATCTCATGGGGAGGAAGGCCTCGGAATAGCCCCGCCAAGTCGTCATGACTGCCGTATGCCGCGTTACATGCGACAGAACGGGGCGTACGGCGGTCACCTGGCCCTTCTGTCATCTATGGAGAGGACGACCCACGAGGCGCGGGACATGTGCCGAGTCTTCGGCCGCCCTCGAGCCGCAATCTGCCCTCGGCCGGCCGTACTGCAGGGCGCATCCCTCGCCTCGCCGGTGTCGTTCCAGGCTTGTCGTCGAGATCGGCACCGACTACGGTAAACGACGGAGCTCTTCGACGGCCGGTCGGGCCTAGCCGTCGATACCGTCGTATCGTCCCCGCGTCACTCGACGTCATCGTTTCCGATTCCCATCCCAAAGCCTTCATCTACTGCACGCGGACGTGCAGAATGGAATGACCCGGGCAGAGCGACTCAGAGACCGAACGGTATTCGCCCTGATTGGGACTGCGCTCGCCGCGAGCGTCACCGTGGTTGCCGTCCTCTTGCTGTTCGCGCTCTTTGACCCAGGCGGCATGCCACCGGACCTCGTCTCCGAGGTCCTCTTCGTCAGCGTTGTTGTGGCGGTGGTGTCATCCGTTTTCGCGATTCCCTTCGCGTTGTTCGCCCTGCGGAACCGCGATGATGCCGTGGATGAGGTGTTCCTCGTACACCAAAGCGGCCTCCTACTTGTGCACCTCTCAAAGAGCCTGAAGGCGGAGAAGGACCGGGACGTCCTCGTGGGAATGCTCACCGCGGTCCAGTCCTTCATCCTGGAAGCATTTGCCAAGGGACCGTCTCGGGAATTACGGCAGATGGACTTCGGGAAGCGGAAGATTCTGCTTCGCAAGGGGTCGCACTGCTACCTCGCTGTCATCGTGCGCGGCCGAAGGCCCGCGGTGTTCACGCATCGGATGCGGCGCGCGCTCGGGGCAGTGGAAGGCGCTTACTGGCGCGTCATCGGCGCCTGGGACGGGAGTTCGGTGGGCCTGGAAGGCGCGGACGACTTGCTGCGCCGGGAGCTCATGGACGGCAGCCTGCGCGTACTGGCGCAGGACGTCATCGACACCGCCGTCGACGGCGTGACGTCAAGGCTCGTCTCGTGGTGGCAACGAAGACGAGCGCCGAACCAAGCGAAGGCGAAGAGCGACGTCCGGAGCCCCAGGGAGCGCGCCGCAGAGCTGCTCGACCGGCCTGAGGCACGCGACGCACAAGCGAGCTACCACGATCTCATCCTAACTGCGCTAGAGCAAGTCGAGGAGGGACGCTTCACCCTGGCCGGGGCCACGAATGTATACCTCGCACTCGCCCTGCAGAGGTCTCCGAGATCGAGCGTGGCGGGTTGGTGGGACGAGGTCCTCCTCACCGTCCGCGACGTCCTGCGGACGTGGCCCTGGGACCCGGTGACCCAGGCGTGGGTCGAGGCTCGATCGCCGCGGACCGTCGCCGAGTCGACCGCGGCGCAACTCGACGAAGTGCCCGCGGCGCCCCTTGCCTTACAGACCGACCAGGCGCCCCTGCGTCGCAGCATACCTACCAGCCGTCGGAACTAGCCACGCGCCGTCCTCCGCCGCAAGACCGACCGGAAGGTTCTGGAACGCTGACACCATACCTCTAGGGTAGGCCAGATCCCCGGAAGCCCGAGGAGTGGCGAGGATTGCGGAGCGCACGGACATCGAGGGACTGTGGTGATGCGGATCCCGCCTGCCTGATGCCCATTGGTAGGAGGGGTGACGACCCGTGACGTTGCCGCCGGGGGTCGGCGCGGTCGTGGTCGGCGTTGTGGGCACGTTGACGATGGACATCGTGGGGGGTGGGGTCCTCCGGAGGCTCGGCATCCTTCGCCTGTTGCCCATCGGCCGCTGGGCCGCCTATCTCGTCCACGGGAAAGCGCGCCACGAGGATATCACGAAGAGTCCGCCGATTCGCGGGGAACGATCCATCACGGCATTGGTCCACTACGCGATTGGCATCACCCTCGCTTCGTTCTACCTGGCTGCCCTGGGTTGGTTCGGCTTTGGCCCTCCGGCTTGGTGGACGGCGATTCCCTACGGCCTCGCAACGTCCATCCTGCCGTTCCTCCTCATGTTCCCATCCATGGGCTACGGGTTCTTCGGGCTCAAGAGCCAGCCGAAGTACTTCCTCCTGCGGCAGAGCCTCGTGAACCACTTCTTCTTCGGCGTGGGCCTGTGGCTAGGCAGCTTGCTGCTATGACATCTCGGACTCGCGCAGCGGAAGTAGGCGGGGAACGAAAGCGCCCGAAGGTACCCCGAATCAAAGGGGGCATACGGCGGTGACCTGACCTCGTCTGTCGCTCGACGTGGAGTGAGCAGGCCCGCCGGATGGCGCACGCGGCGACGGACGCGGGAGCCCCGGGGCTCCGTGAGCACCTAATGGCTTCCGGATTGGAGCCATCCCTCCGGCGGTGTGGGCTCACTGCGATCGTCGATGGGTCGGACGCGTTCGATCCCCCCGGATCCACAGTTCCGTCGGGCCATCGCCGTCGAAGCAATGTCCACGCGAAAGGTTCAGGCTTGAAACGTCTTCTAGTCACCCAATCCGAGCCGAGGGAGCACACTCCTTCGAAACCCTGGAGGAATCCATCTGAAGCCTGTGGTCCAGTTGCGAGGTGTCACGGAGAGCGATCTCCCGGTGTTCTACGAGTATCAATTGGATCCGGCCGCGAATCGGATGGCGGCCTTCACCGCGAAGGACCCGGCGAATCGGGAGGCGTTCAACTCTCACTGGTCTCGGATCCTCGCCGATCCGCGCGTGTTGATGAAGACGATTCTCTTCGAAAGCCGAATCGTCGGCAGCGTCGGGAAGTTCGAGGAACGGCCGGGCGAACCCGAGGTGACGTATTGGATCGGGAGGGAGTTCTGGGGCAAGGGAATCGCAACCCAGGCTCTCTCCATGTTTCTGGATCTTGTCAAGGTACGTCCGATCTACGCCCGCGCAGCCCGGGACAACCTTCCCTCCCTTCGCGTGCTCGAGAAGTGCGGCTTCACGGTCGTTCGGTATGAGAAGGGATTCGCGAACGCGCGTGGCGAAGAGATCGAGGAAGCGGTGCTCGAACTCCGCATGGGCGGAAAAGGGAACCGAACGTCCGATCGGTCCGCCTCCGCGGTGGCCTCCCGGCTGCTCATTCGCGCCGCAGCGCGGGAGGACATCCCGTCCATCGTCGCGGTTTCCGGCTCCTCGATCGTCGAAGGCGAGGATGCGGGATTCAGCACGCCGCAATCCGAGCAGATCTTCATCGACGCCGCGAAGCTCTCCGCGGAATGGCAGGAGCCAAACTTCGTCCACGGAGAGGAGATCATCGTCGCCGAGTTGGACGGCCGCGTCGTCGGGGTTGTCACGATCGAGGATCGAGGCGAAGCCCTCGAACTGATTAATATCGATGTCCCCCTCGAACTCCAAAGCCGGGGAATCGGCACTCGTCTCGTCCGCTCGGTCGAGGAACGGGCACGGCAGGAAGGGAAGTCGGCGGTCACTCTGGGGACGAGTCGGAGCGCGACCGGCGTGCCTTGGAAATCCCTCCCCTGGTGGCAATCCCGAGGATACCGAATCACCCACGAGGAAGAGAACGCGTGGACGCGCGCCATCGGGCCCGGGGCCCGCGAGATTCGGATGCGGAAGGATCTCCCCTGAGGGCCACGCGGACCGCTCGGGCGACTGCCTCCAGCCAGCGTCGGCGTGCTTCGAGGGATCCTCCAAGAGTGTGGCAAAGCCTTAACGCCGCCCGAGGCTACATCGAGGCGGGGAAGCGGAGAAGGTGGCCGAGGCTCAGCGGGAGACTGCGACCTTCGCGGGCGGCTGCTTCTGGTGCTTGCAGCCGATCTTCCAAGACTTGAAGGGCGTGGATCGCGTCGTCGTTGGGTATACCGGCGGCCATGTGAAGGACCCGACGTACGACGAAGTGTGCACGGATGCGACGGGCCACGCCGAAGCCGTACAGGTCACCTTCGACCCCGGAGCCATCCCCTACGAGGACCTCCTCCGAGTCTTCTTCGCTGTTCACAACCCGACGACGTTGAATCGGCAGGGGGCGGACGTCGGGACCCAATACCGCTCGGCGATCTTCTTCGACACGCCGGAACAGAAGGCAGCCGCGGAGCGGATCCGCGATGAGGTCGAGAAGGCGAGAGTGTGGGACGACCCGATCGTGACCGAGCTGACGCCCCTCTCCACCTTCTACCCTGCGGAGGGGTACCATCAGGACTACTTCGCGAAGAACCCGGGCTCCGGGTATTGTCGAGCCGTCGTCGCTCCCAAAGTCGCGAAGTTCCGGAAGGAAAACCGGGAGCGGCTCAAGGCCTGACCTCCGCCCGCTCAGAAGCCCCGCAACAAGAGGCGCGTCGTTTAAGTAGGAGCATCGATTCTGCCGGACGAGAGCACACGATGGCCGACTCGGGAGCGCCGGAGGACCGACCGAAACGCCAAGAGCCGCCGCCTCTGGAATTCCTGCGTCCGGGGGACCAGCCCCCGCCGCCGTCGAGCCAACCCCCCGCGGCCTGGGTGCCGCGCCCGGAGGACTTCCAGCGACCGACGTACTACCAGCCGCCCGCGGCCCGTCCTGCGGGTGGCAATCGCGGGACCGTGGCCGGCGCCCTCCTCATCCTCGCGGGGCTCATCGGCTTCTTCTGGACGTTCACCCTTTTCCTCATCCCCCTCACCCTCTCCGACGCATACACGATCATAAACTGGACGACGGAGGAACTCGCCTTCAACGCGATCATCAACACGGCGCTCATCTACGCGCAGGTCCTCGCCGTCCTCGGCGGGATCATGTCCCTCCAGAGGAAGAACTGGAAGCTCGCCGTTGTCTGCGCGACCCTTGGCCTGCTCAATTTTGGCTTCTTCTTCTTGGGCAGCGTCTTTGCCGCTCTCGGCCTACTTCTCCTCCTTGGCGCCCGCCCTGAGTTCGCATCGTGAAGCCTTGTGGCGGAACCAGACACCTCCGAGCCCTTCCGCGCGTCTGGTCGGCGAATCACGGAGCGGCCGCGAGCACCTGCTTGAGAAGGTCCGAGTTCGTCGCCTCGTCGTGGGCGAGCTGGGTCAAGACGATTCGGACCCAGGACTCATGCACTTCTGGGATGAGACGCTCATAGCTCCGCGCTTCGCTCGCTTCGTCCTCGATCCAGGCCTCAAGCTCCTCCCGGCTCACGCCGAGATCCTCGCCTCCGCGTCGCGTCTTCGCGATCTCGATGAGGAGGCGGACCCAGCGCTCGTGGTTCCGTTCCTTGTCCGCGGCGAGGCGAAACGCCATCTTCGCGAGCGGATGCACCGCCCTCCGTTCCCAGTCCTCAAAGTGGCTCGAGTGGATCTCCTCCACGGCGAGCAGTTCCTGTAACGTTGACACGCTTGTCATTCTGATTCCTCCTTCACACGACCCCTCTCGTCATGCGAACACCGATACGCCCCCCACGGGGACGTCGCAAGGATCAGCCATGGAACTCCCCCCTCTTCCGGATGAGGAAACGGCAGACGGGATCCCCGGCCACGACGCGATGGGAGACGTCGACGTCGGCGCGGAGGAGCTTCTCGAAGAGCTCTTGCTCGACACCGCACGCCTCTCCGTAGACCTCCGCGACGGCCATGATCGGGCAGTTGTGCTCGAGGACCTCGGCGGACGTGCGGCCCACCCGGGCCTGCTCCGCCATGTAGCCTGCTTCGTCGCGCAGGCGCACGAGCTCTTCCACCTTGCCGCGGAAGTCCTTGTCCTGAAAGCGTCCGCCGTTCGCGCCATAGACCTCCTGGGCCCGCTGCTCGAGGAGGCGCACCACGGATTCCCGGCCGAGCTGGTTCTCGATGAAGCGCAGCGCGTAGAGGGTCATGTGGGCGTACGCCTCCGGGAAGAGACGCACCGCGCTGGAGGTCAGTTGGAAGTAGACGGAAGGGCGCCCTCGACCGGAAGCTTGGAACGAACGTTCGACGAATCCCTTCGACTCGAGGACCGTCATGTGCTTGAGGACGGCCATCTTCGAGATGCCCAACGTCCGGGACAGATCGGATAGGGACACTCGCTTGTCCCGTTTCAGGGCCACGAGGATCTCCTTCTTCGTCGAGGAGAATCCGGCATCCAGAGTCCCCGGGTCCACGTTCGTCCCGCTCACCGGAGGACGCAGGGCGACGAGAAATGATATACTTTATCGTTTATTAAAGAAACAAAGTCTCGTGGGCGAACTCGACCGGAGGAAGGGAAAGAGGAGGCTCCTCGAGACCGCTGCCTCCCATGCCCACGGGGGAGGCGGAGCCAGCGGTGGTGGGACCGGAGGATGTCTCTCTTCGGCCTCGGGACAATGTCGGAAGGACCCCCACGGCCCGCGAGCAAGGCAGGAGTCCTGGGAGCATCGCAAACCTTCATAGACGCGCTCCGTCTCCAAGCGCCTCATGCGGACTCGGGTCCTCGGTCGCACGGGGCTCCGCGTGTCCGAAGTCGGCTTCGGCGCGTGGGCGATCGGCGGGAACGAGCACGGAAACTCGTACGGCCCGACGGACGACGCGACGTCGATCGCCGCCGTGCGAAGGGCGCTCGACCTTGGCTGCACCTTCTTCGACACCGCGGATGTGTATGGCTGGGGTCACAGCGAAGAGGTCCTCGGCGCTGCCCTCGAAGGCCGCCGGGAGGGCGTCGTCCTGGCGACGAAGGTCGGGGGCGACTTCTACCACGGAGGCGTGCGAATGAACTTCGATCCGGGCTACATCGCCTTCGCCCTGGACCGATCCCTGCGGCGCCTTCGGACGGACCACGTGGACCTCTACCAGCTTCACAACCCTCCTGCGGAGATGATGGGCGCCCCTGCCACGTACGAGGTCCTCGAGACCCTGAAGGCGGAACACAAGGTCGACCACTACGGCGTGTCGATCCACGAACTCGTGGAGGGGACCCTGTGCCTCGAGGCGGGGAAGCCAGAGGTGCTCCAGATGCCGTTCAGCATCTTCCGGCAAGAGTGGATCGACGAGCTCCTCCCGGAGGCGAGGAAGGCGAACGTGGGGATCATCGCGCGGGAGCCGCTCGGGAACGGCTTCCTCGCGGGGAAGATCCGACCGGACCGACGCTTCGTCTCCGGAGACATTCGGGCCCATTGGCCCCCGGGCATGGTCCGGGCGCGGATCGCGGTCGCAGATCGTTTGCAGTTCCTCGTACGCCCGGGCCGCACCCTCGCAGAGGCCGCCCTCCGATTTGTCCTCGCGTTCCCGGAGGTCGGCGTGACCATCCCGGGAATCAAGACCCCCGAACAGGCGGAGGAGGATCTCAGGTCCTCCGAGGCGGCGCCCTTGACGGACGAGGAGGTCCGGCGCCTCCGCGGGCTGTATGCGAAGGATTTCGGGCCGTGACGCCCGCTTTGAAAGGTTTTAGGGGGACCGCCGCGTAGGAATCCCGGAGAGAGCCGGGAGATGTGGTCGCGGGAGAGGCTGATCTCGAACCTGAAGAAGGTCGGCCTCGTTCGCACCCCCCTCCTTGAACGGGCCCTCCGGGGGGTTCGCCAGGAGGCGTTCCTCCCCTCTCGGTTCCGGCCCCTCGCCTACGCGGACATGCCCCTTCCCGGTGCCGTCGACCTCCGAGGCCCTGCCCTCCCGTCCGTACGGTGCCTCGTCGCCGCCCTGGACCTCCTCGAAGCCGCCCCGGAGGCGCGGATCCTCATCGTCGGGGCGCGGGTCAGCTACGCCGCGGCGCTCCTCGCGAAGATCGCGCCTCCGGACCGAATCGTCCTCGTGGAGCCCGAAGAGGGCCTTCGACGACAGGCCGAAGGGCGGCTGAGCCAAGCGGGCTTCGCTGAGGTCCGGGTCCTGGCCGGAATCCCTGAAGAGCCGTTCGACCGAATCCTGACCCTCGATCCGCGGGGGCCCTCCCTGAGGGAACTTTCCGCGTCCCTCGCGGACCTGGGATTCCTCATCTCCCGCGGACGCGGGGTGCATGACCTCGCGTTCGTGAAGGTGGTCCGGAACGGCGCGGACACCGTCCAGATGAACTTCAACGAGGCCCCGTCCTCGGTCCTCGGGGAAGGCGGCGACGGCGAAGGTGCGGGCATCCTCGACTTCGGACGCCTCCTCGCGATCGAGGACCTCCTTGTCCATGCCTGGGAAGGTCGGGTCACGGGCCACTACGACCAGCACTTCCGCGACGTCGCGGAGGAAACCTTCCGGGGTGGGCCCATGGATCCTGCGAAAGGTCTGAGCGCGAGGGAGCCCGAGAAGACCGCGGCCCGGAGATCCTTCCAGGCTGCGTACATCCTCCAGAGCGCGGGGGAGCTCGAGCGGGCCGCGGACGCCTACGAACGCTCCCTGCGGCTGGCTCCCTCCGCGGAGGCGCACACGTTCCTCGGCTGGGCGCAGAGCTTCCTGGGCCGTTACAAGGACGCCATCGCGGAGTGCAAGAAAGCAATCGCGATCGATGCGAGCTTCGGGAATCCCTACAACGATATCGGCGCGTACCTCATCGAGGAAGGCCGCCTCGACGAGGCGATCCCCTGGCTCGAGAAGGCGATCGCCTCCCCGAGGTACTGCTGCTACTACTACGGCCACACGAACCTCGCCCGGGTGTACCTCCAGAAGGGGATGCGGGAACGCGCGAGGAAGTCCCTCGTCGCGGCGCTGCAGTCGAATCCGGACTACGAACCCGCCCGGGAACTCCTGAGGCGCCTCGACGCCCGCCCGAGCTATTTCCGTTGAGGCGCGAGGATCGCGTCCCGGAGGAGGAGGAAATCCTCGTCGGAGAGGGTTGCCCGGGGCCCGCGGGAGACAAGAACCTCCTTGAGCCCCGCGGCCGTCCTCAGCAGGATCACGTCGTGGGTCCCCGTCGGATCCGGATCGACCCGGTGAGCAACCTCGAGGACGGAGGCCCGCGGAACTTCGTCGCGGATTTCGTAGCCGTGGAACGCTTTCACGTTCCACGCACCGTGAACGTCCAAGTGGGCACGGAGCACGAGGAGCCGATGGTCCGTAACGAGGAGGGTCCCGCTATGGATGGGCAGGAGAGCGATTGGCCTCTCACCTTCGACCAAATGCTCCGCGAACAGGGAGAGCCTGTATGGGTCGCGCTTCGATTCGCGCGCGGGGCCGAGGAATGCGGCTCCGTCGAAGGAGGATACGTCGGCCATGAGGCACGGAACGCATCCATAGCCATGAAAGGTTCGCTCCGTCAGGCTTAATGCGGCTGAGCGCATTCGCATTCGATGACTTCTTTCGCGGCCGTCGATCGGAAACTCACCGGGGCGATCGACGACCTCCACAACTACCTGTGGGCGGGCAAGAAGCTCGACGAAAGGCGGCTCCTCGAGGACCTCGAATCGGGGGCCGCCGCCTTGGATCACCACGTCCGCGCTCGTGGCGCGATTGCCGGCGGCATCCGGCCCCTCGTGCGGGCTTTCCAACGGACAACCACGGGCGCCGATCTGTTCGCCTTCGCCGAGGCGACGGCGGATCTCGCCGGGGCGGTCGAGCTCACGAACCGAAAACCGCGGGAAGCGGCGAAGCGCGCGAGCCGCCTCGCTGTTTCGCTGTGCATTCACCTTGCATCCGCGGCGGACCGCTTCGACCTCGTCGAGACGTTCGAGTCCGGGCGGACGGATTTCGCGGCCTTCACCTCCTCCCTCGCAGATGTCTTGGAAGAGCGCGGGGTCCTGCGCGCCGGCGAGTTCCGGAGGGCCGTGAATACGGCCTTCGACATGAACGCCCTCTGGGATGCGGACGCCGCGGCGGACCGCCAACGTATCGCGGTCCTCACGTCCGTGACCTCGGCAGGGTTCGCATGCTGCCTCCTCGTCGAGGCCCTGAAGTCCTTGGGCCGGTACCGCGAAATCCCGTACGGGAAGCTCGAGCCCGCGGCCCGGAGGATCCTGGATCGCCTGGGCGGGCACCCTTAAGACCCGCGTGGCCTTGTCGTTCGGCGGAAGCGTGGTCGGCGCGAGCTGCGAGGAAGCGAAACGGGCCCTGGAATCCGGGGATGCGGAGAAGGCGCGGAGGCTCATCGACGCCGCGTTCGCGGAGGACCCCGCAGATCCGAATGTGAGGGAGCTGTACGCGGCCCTGCATCTCGCCCGTGCGATTCGTCTCGCGGCCGCCGCGCGCGAGGCCCGCCACCGCGACATCGTCCGGCGGAAGATCCCCTACGAGCAGGAGTTCGAGGACGAGCCGGAGGTTGCGAGGATCTTCGAGGACGCCCTCGCCGCGGTCGAAGACGTCCTGCGGGTCGAACCGAGGCACGAGAAGGCACTCACAGCGAAGGCCTCGATCCTCTTCCGAAGGGATCGGGAAGTTGGAAGGCCCCAGGCGCTCGAGATCCTCCGAGGGGTCGCCGTCGCGAACCCCGAGAACAAGCAAGTCCTCTTCGCCATCAGAAAGATCGAGCGACCGTGCCCGAAGTGCTCCGACACGGGCTTCTGCCCGTACTGCCGGGGACGGGGGTCGAAGCGCCTCCTGGGCATCGAGCGAAAGTGCGAGTCCTGCCACGGACAGGGGATTTGCCTCGCGTGCGGGGTCCTCTGAGTCACGGTTCCCGGGAGTCCTCGGGCTCGGGCATCTTCGGGTCGGCGCCCTCAACCCACTCCACGCGGTCCGCGCGTCCGATCTCGCCGCAGGCGAGGCACTCCCACCCCAGGCCGTAGTCGTCGAACATCACGAGGCCCCGTTCCTCCTTGGCGCACTTCGTGCAGGGTCCGAGGACGTAGCCGCTCACCCGGTACGCCCGGATGACGATCTCCGTCATCGCCCCTCCCTCGGGACGCTTCATTCGCCGGAGGACTCCTTCCGGTCCGCGGACTGGAACCAGTCCGGGACGCCCTCCTCCCCGCCGAGGTCGCACTTCGGGCACACGTAGTCGAGGATGGGGTAGTTCCCGTGGGCGTGCTGCACGAAATAGATCTTCTCCGTGCCGCATTTCGGGCACTTCTCCGGCTGGCCGCCCACGCTCTTGCGGCTGAACATTGCCGGGCCGACGACCCCGGCGCGACATAAAGTTGCCGGAGGGAAAAGGTCTATGCGCCCGGCGCCGCTCCTCAATCCCGTGTTCCTGCGCTTCAGCCGATTCCGGTTCAAGGAAGGCAACGAAGAGGAAGGCCGCGAGATCCTACTGCGGCACATGGCGGCGATCCGGTCCGCGTCGGGATGCCGGGATGCCTGGCTGGGCCAGGGACAGCATCCATCCACGGAGTTCGTCGTCGTGGCATTGTTCGAGGATGAGGCGAGCCTCCGGTCCCTCGAGGGTCGGATGCGATCGGATCCGTCTCTCGGTGGCGACTTCTTCTCCCTCCTACGACTGACGACGCAACCCCCTGAAGTCGTCCAGTATGAGGTGGGGGGCTAGACCTTCGATCTCATCTGCGGAATCCACTGGCGACCCACGCCGTCCTCATGCGGCTTCGTGGTGAAGTCTTGATACAAGAGCGGGTAGTCCCGGCGGAGGAGTTCCCCTACCTTGTCAAAGATGTATCGCATCTCTACCTCGGCGCCGGGTGCCGTCCGCATTTCGAGGACCCACCGCAACGTGCGATGATTCGCCGACCAGACAATGTTCGTCGCGATTCCGTCCGGCAGCATTCGGCGCAACGCTGAGGTCCAAGCCTTCTTCTCATCGAACTTCATGCCTGTCTTGATCGTCTCGCCGGCGAGCTTGTCGTAGGCATCGTAGGCAGCTTCAAGCGCGCGAGTCAGCGCGTCAAGATTCTTCATCTTTGACAACTCGGACCCAGGGACAAGGGTCATCCGGAGCTCCTTCGGACGGACGTACCGGAGGGACTCCTGGCTGATCGCGACGCCCGCGCGATGGCGAACGAGTTCGTGTGTGAAAACGCGGGAGCAGTCCGCGAAGATCCAATGAGTTACCGGGTGCTCAAAAATACTCCCGTCTCCCTTCTGCAGCACATTCGCGATGTATTCCTTGGAGTCCTCGCGAACCTTCGTGATGTTCGGGTTCAGGCCTACGCCGAAGCTCTTGTAGCACGCTCGCCCCGCGACTTCGACCAAGACTTCCGCAGCGTTGTATTCGCTCACCGACCGCGCCTTGTACCAGGGCTGACGCTCCATCCACTCGTCCGCCCCGAGGGACTTGAGGAAGCGCGCCAACTCCTCACTGTCGAGGCTCGACTCGCCAATCTTGAAGACTTTCGGCTCGACCCACCGCATCCGACCTCACGCTCCTTCGGCAACCGTTGACCCCATCGAGTTGACGACCATAAGGACTCCCTCCGGGTGGCTGAATCTCGTCACAACCACCGATACAGGACCTTCCAGAACTCGACCTGCTCCGGCTTCCTTACGCCCTGCAGAACCGTCTCAAGGAGATGCTTCCTCTGCGCCTCGGGCGATTCGTACCCTGCACTCAGGGCGTCGTAGGGGCTCAGCTTCTCAAGGGTCGTTTTCTCGACGAGAATCGCTTGGCCCTCGCCCACGACGTCATCTCGGAACTTGATGACGAGCCGGTTCCCCGGAACCAGGCCCGACCTCTCCTTCTCCGCCAACGTGAGGTAGGTCTGGTACACGTATTGTTGTCGGATCTTCGTCTCCGCGCCGGGATACGTAACGACGAGGGTCTTGGGCGGCGCGACGTTCGGCGGAATCATGGCCTCGCGCGGCTGCGAACGACAGGCGGGAGATGAACGTTTCGCCGGGATTCAAAGGGCCGCAAGGACCTCGTCCACGTGGCCTTCGACGGACACCTTCGGCCAGACCTTCGCGATGCGGCCTCTCTCGTCGATGAGGAACGTCGTCCGTTCGATCCCCATGTATGTGCGCCCGTACCGGTTCTTCTCCTTCCACACCCCGTAGGCCTCCGTCACCTTGCCTGCGTCGTCGCTGAGGAGCGGGAAGTTGAGATCGTACTTCTCCTTGAACTTCGTGTGGCTCGCCGTGTCGTCCCGGCTCACGCCCAGGACAACGGCCCCCTTCGACGTGACGCGGGCCAGGTTGTCGCGGAAGGAGCAGGCCTCCTTCGTGCATCCCGGCGTGTCGTCCTTCGGATAGAAATAGAGGACGATCTTCTTCTCGCGGAAGTCCTTGAGGGCGATTCTGCGACCGTCATCCGCCGTCAGGCTGAAGTCAGGAGCTAGGTCCCCCGCACTCGGCATGAATCCACCGCGGGTTCCAAGCGGCCGCACGATTTAACCCCAGCGGACGCCGGCGGGCGAGCCTTGACACGGGAAAATCAGCCGTGGAAGCCCTTCGCTATCAGAAAAGGTATTGTCTCATCAAGCTTTAAGTAAGGTCACCAGGTTGGTCGGCAAGACCGCGTAGCCCACCGGTTCCTGGGGAAACGCCTGATGGCGAAGAAGCCCGACTCCCGGCGGCCGCCTGCGCCTCGGCCCGCGCCGGCCTTCCGGCCCACGTACGAAAAGCCGAAGGTCACGAAGCCCGCGCCCCCCTCCTCGGCGGCCACCCCGGCACAGCAGGGGATGCTCCAGCTCACATTTGCGCGGCACGCGAACGGGTACGGGATCGTCGCGGCAGTCGCCTTCGCCCTCGACGCATTCCTCCTCATCCCGATCGCCCTGAACGGCGCCGCGTTCTTCACCCTCCCCGGCGGCTATCCGGACTACATCCTTTGGCTCGTCCCCTCCGCCGCGGGCGCGTTCGCCTCCGTCGACGCCGTGCGCCTGAAGCGTCACCCGTACAAGCGGCAGTACCTCTCCCGGCATTTCGTCTTCAGCTCCTTGGGCATGGTCCTCTTCTTCCTCGTCGCCCTCATGATCTTCCTGCTCACACGGGGGATCATCCCGTCGTGGATCCTCCCGTGGATCTACCCCATCGCCGTCGCGGGTGTGCCGTTCTCGATTATCTCTATGGCGATGACCTGGCAGGGGCTCTCCTCCCGGAAGGCGGCCAGTATCCTCCTCGCCCTTGTCACGCCCCTCCTCATGATTTTCCTCGCTGTCGGCAACTACACGATCGCCCCCGGCGTGGGCACCGGGGCGACCCTCGGCCAGCTCCTGTTCATCATCGCGTTCCTGACGGGAGCCCTCACGATCGAGTTCTCCGGGACGATCCTTCATCTCATCGCCTCCTCCACGAGCGTCTACCAGCGGGAAATCCTCAAGGCGGACAACACGAAGACGGCCCTGCTCCAGCAAGAGTACCAGAAGAAAAAGGAGGCCCTCGAGTACCGCGAGCGGTCCCTCCGCGGCCGCGAGGCCCACCTCGAGGCCCTCCAGCAGGAGCTTGACGACCAGGCCGCCGAGGTGAGGACGAAGATCACGGACGTCACCCAGCGCGAGGTCGCGGTGGAGAAGAGCACGAAGGAGCTGCGGGAGCTGGACCGGAAGGTCGCCGCCGCCCGCGCGGAGATCGAGGCGAAGGTCGAGGAGATTCGCCTCCGCGAGGCGGACGTGTCCTCCGCGAAGCAGGAGACGGAGAAGGCCCGTCAGGAAATCACGACAAGGGAAGCGTCCTTCGTCTCCCGCGAGCAGGAGATCAAGCGGGCCGCGATCGAGATGCAGTCCCAGGCCCGCGCCCTCGATGCGAAGCTGAAAAGCGCCGAGGAGCGCGAGGTCCGCCTCGCGGAACAGGAGAAAGCCCTCGGCGAGAAGCGCACGTCGCTCCTGAAGACGGCGAAGGACCTCGAGCTCAAGGAGTCCGAACTCCGGATGAAGGTCGAGCAGCTCGAGGCGACGACGTCGAAGCAGGATACCGCTCGGGTTCGCGAGATGAAAGACTGGGAGTCCAAGATCCTCGCCAAGGAGAAGGAGGTGGGGTCCAAGGAGGTCGAGCTGCGGACCTTGGAAAACCAGCTAAGGGAGCGGTACGAGAACGCGACGCGGATCGAGAAGCAATTCCAGTCCCAGCGGAAGATCCTCGAGGATCGGGAAGCGGAGATGGTTTCCCGAGAGAAGGCCGCCTCCGACATCGAGGCGAGGCTGAAGGACCGTTCGGCCGAAGTCGAGCGCATGGCCGCCTCGATCCAAGAGACCCAGGGGGAGCTCCAGGAGAAGACGAAGAAGTACGCGGAGCTCTTCAAGGAGGCGAAGCTCAAGGAGGCCGCCGCGGGATCGAGCGCAGGCGAGATGCGGGAGAAGGAGGTCGTCCTCGAGTCGCGGGAGAAGAAGCTCACTGAAATGCAATCGAACCTTCAGGCGGAAATCAAGAGGCTCAACGAGGAGAACCGGAAGCTCCTCGAGAAGGCCAAGGAAGTCGAGGAGCGGGAAGCGGAACTCAACCTCCAGGAGCTCGGGCTCGAGGACCGGGCGCGGGAGATGCGGGCGGCCGTGTCGACGCCTGGGATGAGGGACCTGGACCGGGACGCCCAGTTCGAGGCGTGGGAGCATCGGCTCCGGGAGCGCGAGGAGGAGTTCAAGCGGCAGCAGTACCAGAAGGAGAAGGAGTTCGAGATGCGGGAGCAGGCCTTGAAGGCCCACCTCACCGCCCCCACGACAGAGGCCGCAGCCGAGGAAGCCGTGAGCGTCGAGAAGAAGGCGGAGAAGGTGAAGACGGGCACTCCGCGCCTCGACGACCTTCTCTACGGTGGCATCCCGTTCAATTCAAACCTTCTCGTCGTCGGCCCTGCCTTCGTCGGCAAGGAGGTCGCGATCCTCAACTTCGTCGCAGAGGGCTTGAAGAAGGGCGTCCCCGCCATCATCGTGACGACGACGAAGCTCCCAATCGACGTGGCGAAGGACATGGCGCCGATCCTGCCCACGTTCGTCGAGTATGACCAGCTCGGACTCGTGCGCTGGGTCGATGCGACGAGCCCCGTGCAGGGCGGACGTCCGATTAAGGAGAAGAATGTCTGGCGGGTGAACGGCCCGACGGACTTCGACGCCATCTTCCAAATCCTGAGCCAGCTCGACGAGGAGTTCAAGGGCAAGTACCCGTACTTCCGCCTGGCCCTCCTCACCCTGAGTTCGGGGATCACTCAGACGGACGAGCGGGACGCCCTGAACTTCTTCCAACGGCTCGTGAACCGCCTCCGGCAGACGAAGGCCGTGAGCCTCTTCGCCCTCGAGCGCGGGATGCACACGGACCAGACCATCGAAGCCCTCGAGCACATGGTCGACGGAGCGCTCCACTTCAAGTCGGAGAAGCAGAAGACGCTCCTCCAGGTTGCGGGGCTCAGCGAAGTGCAGACCCGGGAGTGGGTGCCCTACAAGTTCACGAACAAGGCCATCATCATCGGGTCCTTCCAGCTCGAACGCATCCGGTGAATCCCGGAGCGATGTTTTTTAGGCCTGTCGAAACTACAGGGGACCCGTGGCCGATCCCTGGGTCTCCCTGCTGATCGGGGGCACGATCCTGCTCGTGGGATTCGCGGCCCACCTCGCGTTCCAGCGATACCACATCCCGGACTTCCTCGTCCTCATCGTCCTCGGGACGATCCTCGGACAGCTCCCGATCCCACCCTTCGGGCCGGGCCTCCTTTCGTCCCTGAGCTCCCTGCTGCCTCTTTTCCTCCAGCTCACGGTCGCGTTCATCCTGTTCGAGGGCGGGCTCTCCCTCAAGCTCCGCCAGACCGGCCGGGCCCTCGGCCCCCTCATCGCCCACATCGTCGGGTCTTTCGCCCTCACGCTGGTCCTGGTCTGGTTCCTCGGGACCCGGGTCTTCGGCCTCGGGGACACCGGCGCGCTCGTCTTCGCCGCAGCGATCGCGGGGCCGAGCGCCTCGATGGCTTTGAGCTTCGGGACTCGGATGCATCTCAGCGAGCGCGCGGAGGCCGGCGTTGTCCTCGAGGGCGTGCTGACGAACGTGATGACCGTGATGGCCGTCCTCTACCTCATCCAAGGAGTGGGGGTCGGAACCGGGGCGAGCCTGATCGCATACTCCGCGGGGGCAGCGGGGGCTGCCGCATTCGCAGCGGCGGTTGGCGTCGTGTGGCGCCTGACCACGCAGCGTCTCAGCGGCAAGGAGTTTCTCTACATCGCAAGCTTGGCCGTCGCGGTCGTCGTGTACGCGGTGACCCAAGGACTCCTCCTGGAGAATGGCGCGGTCGCCGTGTTCGTCTTCGGGGTCATCCTCGGGTACCGCCGCAGGATGACCGTGGAGGAGCAGATCGACGAGTTCGTCGGAGTGTTCTCTCGACCTGCGGAGCGCCTCAGGGGCTTCCAGTCCGAGATCACCTTCGCGCTGCGCACGTTTTTCTTCGTGTACCTGGGACTCCTCCTCGTATCCGAATGGGGCGGCTTCGAGACCCTCCTCGCCGGCGCCCTCGTCACCCTCGCTTTCGTCGCGGGTCGCGCGCCGACCGCCCTCGCCGCAGGTCGGGTCCTTCGGCTTCCGAGGCGGGAGCAACGGGTCCTAATCGCCTCGATGGGACGCGGGATGACGGATGTAATCCTCGTACTCCTCGCGGTCGAGAGCGGAATCCTCCCCGCTGCCGAGGCTTCCTTCCTCCTCCGCGTGCTGCCCGCGATGGTCGTCCTCTCCGCCTTCGTCTGCGCGGGCCTCCTGATGTGGGCAGCGCGCACGCCCGCGCCGGCTCCAGCCGCGGCCTCCCCGCTCCTCGCTCCGCCCGGCCGGGCTGCTACGGACCCGCCGGAAGAGCATGCCGAGTGAACTTGCGATTGCCGCGCTGCCGAGTGGCTCAGGAAGACGCCGGGTCGCTCGCCGAATCGTCCACATGACCTTGCCGGGGGATCATGCGGGAGCAGGCGTCGAACGTTTCCCGAGCCGCTGGGTCGCGACGACGCCGCCGATGACCATCGCGCCGCCGAGGAGCATCCCCGCCGTGAGCCCTTCTCCCAACAGGAGGATGCCGCCGACGATCGCGATGAGCGTGCTGATGTAGAGCCAGGCGCCCGCGGCCGCCGCGGGCATACGCTCGAGGGCCCGGAACCACAGGCTGTAGCCGATGAACGTCGGGCACACGGAAAGGAACAACACGGGCAGGATTCCGGACCAGCTCAGGTTCGCGACGTCGGCCAGGAACGTGGGCCACGCGGCGGCGACCACGGGGATCGTGAGGACCGTCCCCAGGAGGATCGTGTAGGCCACGAAGACGAAGGGGCGGTACCGCCCGAGGTAGTTTTTCCCCAGGACGAGGTAGACCGCGGTGAAGACCACGGAGGGGACGATCTCGAGGGCGCCGAGGGAGAGGGTGAAGCGGAACGCGCTTCCCGGGGCTGCGAAGAGGATCATGACCGCAAGGCCCGCGAAGGCAAGGACAATCCCGGTCGCGCGGAGGGAGTCGATCCGCTCGCGAAGGAAGGGCACGGCAAGGAGCGCGATGAATGCGGGGTCCGATGCGATGATGAGGGCCGCGGTGCCCGCGGTCACGTCGGGGTTCGACTCCCCGAGGTTGAGGAAAAGATGGTAGCCGGTGAAGCCGAGGAACCCGAGGACAAGGAGCGGGAGCCAGTCCCGCCGCGAGGGGAGGACCCGCTCCGCCTTGCGGAGCGTGAGGTAGCCGAGGAAGAGGATGTCCGCGAATACGAACCGCAGGAAGGTGAGCGTGACCCAGGACATGTGCTCTTCCGCGGCCTTGATCGCGACGAAAGCGAGGCCCCAGAAAAGGACGAGGAGGACCATGGAGGCGTGAGTGGTCCAAGACGACTCCCCGCGCTCGGCGTCCGCCACGGAGTCCGATAAAGGCCGTCCGATAAAAAGGTGGACCCGACGCAAGCGCGACGGAGCGTCAGAAGACGGGAGGCGAGGGACTCCTGCAAACGGGGAAATCCCCCTCGATGCTCGCGAACACTCCTAGAGGATGTGCACAGGCGGCATTTCGTCGGGCGCATCCTTGAACGGGTTCTCAGCGGGCGGCGGGGCATTTCCTGCGAGCCGTCTCGCAAGCTCCTTCTGCCCGCGCTCGAGGGCCTCAGGGTTGTACGAGTACTGGATCCGGACATAGTTTGTCGAGCCCACAGAGGTCTTCCGGTTCAGGAACTTCGAGAAGTCCTTCCATCCTGGAGGCTGTCGGGAGAAGACATTCGCCATCTCTACCGCAAAGCGCCCGCCGACGAAGAACGCCTTCCACTCGTCCACGTTTCGCGGATCGAGGCGACCCTCCACAACGCGTGCGACGCCCTCCCCGTAGTTCGGGTTGATGTAGAGGCGGAAAGCCTCGAGGTTCGCGAGGGCCTCTTCCAAGTTGCCGATGTCCTCGGGCTGCATCGCGACGGGCTTCGTGGGCGGTCCGTACCACTTCGCCTGGTAGGGCGCGTATCTTGGCTCGCGGCTCTCCCTCTCCCACGCCGCGGCCGTCCGGTCCACGAGGAAGTGGACCTTCGCGTGGGTCAGGAGGTAGTCGAGGACGAGGCTATACTCCACTCGCTCCGCGACGTCGCTCACGTCCCGATCCGCGTACTTCCCGAGGTCCCGCCAGAGGATTCGGTGGAACTCCTCCTGGAGAGCCCTGATGGCGGCTTCGCGAAGGTAGACGCCCCAGTGATTCGGCTCGAGGCGGAAGGACACGTAGAAGGCGACCGCCTCGGGCCCCAGCTTGAGCATGTTCGGCAGCGCACCGGGATCCTTCGGGATCTCCACGCGGAACGATGAGAGATTCTCCGCGGTCATGTCGAAGGGCCGCGCGCCCTCCAGGGAGGGGAGCTCGCCGTGGCCGGGAACGCGGACCGCCGAGCGTTCGCTGAACTGTGGGAACTCGGAGGCGAAACTCCTCAGGTCCTCCATGGCGGGTCCCGAAGGATGCCGTCGGCTTAAGGTTTCGTCAGTAGAGGAGGCATTCGACCATGGAGCCCTCGACTCGACGTGTCTCGAGGGCGTCCGGCCGGCGGAAGCGAACGACGACCTCGTCCTCCTGCGGGGAGACCTCCGCCACCGCGGAGGCCATGGGGCCCGCGGTTCCCTTCAACAGCGCTCGCACGCGTTCCGCGATGTCGGAAGGGTCCCCGTCCTTCACCCGACGGGTCGCACGAAGGCCCTCCCACGTCCAGGCGTCGAGGGGCCCAAGGGCCGCCTCCCCCTCGGCTCGCCCCAAATCCAGCCAACGCTCCTCAAGGAAATTCACGAAGTCGCGGCCCTCCCAACCGCACGTGGGCAGCGCGACCGGGCAGCGGGGGTGGAACCGACATCCCGCGGGCGGGAAGACCGCGTCGGGGACCTCCCCGTGGGGGAGGGCCGTGGCCCGCGGCCGCCCCGGTTCGGGGACCGGGATCGCGCTGATGAGCGCCTTCGTGTACGGATGCTTCGGGCTCGCGAAGATCGACTGGGCCGGCCCGGTCTCGACGATCCGCCCCAGGTACATGATTGCGATTCGGTCGCACACGAACTTCGCGGTCGCGAGGTCATGCGTGATGAAGAGGTAGCCGAGGTTGTACTTCGCCTTCAGATCCAAGATGAGCTCGAGGATCTTCGCCCGAATCGACATGTCGAGCATGGCGACGGGCTCGTCGGCGACGATGAGGGAGGGACGGAGGATCATCGCGCGCGCGATCACCGCGCGCTGCTTCTGGCCCCCGCTCAGGTCCGCGGGATACTTGTTGAAGAACTCGCCCGAAGGGAAGAGGCCAACCTCCTCCAGCGCCTGCCCGGCCGCCGCCTTCGCCTCCTTCTCCGTGATGTCGCCCCGAATCAAGAGAGGGTCCTGGATCGACTGGCCGATCGTCATCGCGGGGTTGAGGGCGGCGTGGGGGTCCTGGAAGATCGGCTGCATCTTCGCGCGCAGGCTGCGGAGCCGGGCCTCCTTCAGCTTCGTGATGTCCATCCCGTCGAAGAAGATCTTCCCGGCCGTCGGCCGGATGAGTCGAAGCACCGTGCGGCCCGTCGTCGTCTTGCCACAGCCGCTCTCCCCGACGAGGCCTAGGATCTCACCGCTGTGCAACGCGAAGGAGACGCCGTCGACCGCGTGGACCACGGGGCGAAGCGGCGCGCTCCCTTCCTCCTTGGAGCCGCCCCGCACCTTCCGCAACACCCACCGGCCCGTCTCCTGGACGAGGCCGATCTTCACGGGGAAGTGCACCGCGAGATCCTCGACGTGGAGGAGCTCCTCCGTCACACGAAGTCCCTCCCGAAGTGGCAAGCGGCGAGCTGGCCGGGGCGATACTCGACCATCGGCGGCTCCTCGGTCTTGCAGATGTCTTTCGCGAAGGGACAGCGGGGATGGAAGCGGCAGCCTTCCGGGGGCTCGAGGAGGCTCGGCGGCGTGCCCTCGATGGACCGGAGCTCCCTCGTCCCCAGGTGGATCGTGCTCGCGAGGAGTCCCTGGGTGTACGGGTGGATCGGGCGACGGAAGACGTCGTTCACGGGGCCGATCTCCACGAGCTTCCCCGCGTACATCACCGCGGTGCGGTCGGAGACCTCCGCCACGATTCCCAGGTTGTGGGTGATGAGGAGGAGGGACATCGAGTACGCCTTCCTGAGGTCCCCGAGGATGTCGAGGATCTGGGCCTCGACGATCACGTCGAGGGCCGTCGTGGGCTCGTCGGCGACGAGGAGCTGGGGATGGAGCACGAGGGCCATGGCGATCATGATGCGCTGCCTCATGCCTCCCGACAGCTCGTGGGGATAGTATTCGAGGCGGCTCGGCGGAATCCCCATTGTGCGCAGCACCTTCTCCGCCCGCTCCGCGGCTGCGTCCGCGGAGACGGACCGGTCGTGGGACCGGATCACCTCCACGAAGTGCGTGCGGACGTTCATCAGCGGATCGAGGCGCGTCATCGGGTCCTGGAAGATCACGGCGAGCTCCTCTCCGCGCATCCGCCGGTACTCGTTCTCCGCGAGGCCGAGGAGTTCCTTCCCGCGGTACGCGAGGACTCCCTCGAGCTTCGTCCGCGGCGGGAGGATGCCCAGGATCGCCTTCCCGAGGGTCGACTTGCCGCAACCGGTCTCCCCGACGACGCCGAGCGTCTCCCCCGCCCGGAGGTCGAAGGTCACGCCATCCACGGCCTTGACGAAGCCGCGCCGCGTGGAGTAGTGGACGCGCAGGTCCTTGGCCTCGAGGACGGTCTCGCTCACGATCGTTCCTTCTTGAGCAGGGGGTTGATGATGTCGTTGAGGCCCTCGCCGAGGAAGCTCAGGCCCACGGTGAGGAGCACGATCACGAGGCCGGGGAAGAAGGAGGACCACCAGATCCCGTTGTCGATGAGGTTCGCGCCCGCGGCGAGATCCAGGCCCCAGTCGGGGGTGGGCGCTTCGACGCCGAGGCCGAGGTACGACAGGCCTGCCGCGGTGAGGATCGCATCCGCGGCGCTGATCGAGAAGATGACGGGGATCGCCACGAGGACGTTCACGGCGATGTAGCGGAACATGATCCGCCGCGGGGACGCCCCGATGGCCCGGGCAGCCTCGACGTACAGCTCCTCCCGGGCAGAGAGGACTTGGCTCCGCGTGACCCGGAAGTACAGGGGGATGTAGATCACCGTCACGGCGAGGCCGATGTTCACGACCCCTTTTCCCAGGAGGACCGCGATGAGCCCGGCGAACAGGAGGCCGGGGAAGGAGTAGATCGAATCCATCACGAGGACAAGGGTCTTGTCGATGTTCCCGCCGATGTACCCGGAGTACAGGCCGAGCGGAAACCCGACGGCGAGGGCGACGAACACGCCGATCGCCATGATCAGGAGCGACGTGCGCGTCCCGTACAGGATCCGCGTGAAGACGTCCCGCCCAAGGAGGTCCGTCCCCATGAGGTGCCAGGAGGAGAGCCACACCGCTGTCGCCCCGACATAGTCGACGGTGAGGTTTCCCGACGTACCCGGGTCCGCGCCGTGGACGACCCGAACCTGGAGATGGCTCGTGTCCAGCTGTTGCGCCGTCCACGGGTGCAAGCCCGTCAGGTCGATTCGGACGAGCTGGCCCGCCGCGCGGACGTCCCCGACCGGTGTCCAGGTGAAGCCTGCGTCGGCGCTCACCGCGATCGCCGCATACTGCCCTGGGTCCGTCCCGGAAGGCACGAGCCACAGGTCCAGGCCGGCGGCCGTGACTGCGTCGCGGTGGATGAAAAGGGTGAAACCCGAGTAGATTTCCGCATCGCCCGGGTTCGCCGAGACCGCGCCTACGCCGTTCAGGAACTGGGCCTCGGCGGGGCGCGTCCAGTTCCCCGACCACAGGGTGTAGGTCTCATTGCGCGCGACCGGCGCGTTCGTCCACGGGGGGATGTTCTTCTCATCCTGGAAGAGCAGAGGATCGAACGGCGCGAACACCGGCGCAAGGACGGCGACGACGAGGAAGAGGATGACAATCGCGATCCCTAGCCAGCACATCGCCCCGGCGAGGGTGCGGCGCTCCTCGAGGAGCGGATAGACGACGCGGCCCAGGATGGAGTGGCGCGGGAGCCAAGACCATGTTCGGACGTCACGCACCCGGGCCATCGACTCACAACCGAATCCGGGGGTCGATGAGGGCGCCGAGGATGTCGATCACGAGGCTGATGCCTACGATGATCACGGCGTACACGACGACGACGCCCTGGATCATCGTCATGTCCTTCGACGTAATCGACTGGAGGAGGAGGCGCCCGATCCCTTCAATCGAGAAGGTCTGCTCCGTGAGCACGGCGCCGGCGAAGAGGATCGCGAACTGGAGTCCGAGGACGGTGACCACGGGGACGAGGGCGTTCCGGAACGCATGTCGATAGACGACCTTCCGCTCCGGGAGGCCTCGGGCCCGCGCAGCCTCCGTGTAATCCGCCTGGATCGTCCGGATGAGGTTCGCACGCACGGTCTTCGTGAAGAATCCGCTAAGGACGAGCCCCAGGGTAAGGCAAGGGAGGATGAGGTGGGCAACCGCCTTCCAGAAGTGATCCAAGTTGCCTTCGAGGAGGGAATCAATCGTGTACATGCCGGTCACGGCGCGCGGGAAATCCGTTCCGGACCAACGCCCGTGAGGGGGCAGCCACCGCAGCCAGACGCCGAAGATGAGCTGGAATACGACGCCGAGCCAGAAGATCGGGATGACCCAGATGATGGTCCCCCAGAGGCGGATGAGGACGTCGACCCAGGTGTCGCGCTTCGCCCCCGCGACGACACCCGTGAGGACTCCGGCAACGGTGGCAACGAGCATGGACCCGATGGCAATCTCGATCGTGGCTGGCAGCCGCAAGGAGATCTGAGTCCATACGGGCTGGCCACGGTACAGCTCGCCGATCGACGTGCCGAGCTGCCCCGTGAGGATGTGGCTCATGTATGTCCAGTATTGGACCGGCCACGGCTGATCCGTGCCGAGCGCGCGACGAGCCTCCTCGACGACGCTCGCGGGAGGCGTGCGGCCCCCCCACAGAGCGAGGACTGGGTCGCCCGGGAGGATCCGTAGGATCAGGAACAGGGCCGTGAGGAGGATGAAGAGCATCGGGACGGCGAGGAGGATTCGCGTCACCGCGTACGCCAGGAGTGAGTGACCCCGCGCCATCGGTCCGCCGTCCGAAACTCCGTCGGACTATAGGTATGTACTGGTCGATGCCTCCGGCCCGCAGAAGGAAAGAAAAGGAGAAAGACCAGGGACTACTCGTCCCTGGTGACGATCGCGACCGGAGAGAAGCCGATTGCGTAGCCGACTTGAGACATCAGATTGTTCGCGGCGTTGCAGTTGTGGTCCCCGTACGCAGTCTGGAAGACCGGCTCCGAGAACGGCATCTGCGTCGGCACCATGCTGTACAGCGGCTGGACTTGGTTGTTGAACACGGTGCTCGCGATCTGCGCCCGGTCCACGCTGTAGGCGATCGCTTGGCGCACCCGGACGTCGAGGTAGCTGCCCACCTGCGCGAGGTCGGGGTCCTCGTTCACGTTGAACACGAGGTACCGGATCTGCGGGCTCGCCCCGATGTCCACGTGGATTCCGAGGGTGCTCGCCTGGTCTTGGAGGTCGGAGAGGTCCGTCGGAGTCAGGGTACGATAGATCACGTCGACGGCCTTCGTCGTGAGGTCGTTCTTCAGGGCGGTGGCCGAGCTCCGGATGTTGATGACGACCTTGTCCATCACGGGGATCGTCGGGATGTCCGGCGCGTACAGTCCGGGGTTGTAGTAGTCCGGGTTCGCCGTAAGCTCGACGAGGGTGTTCACCGTGTGCGCGGTCATCTCGTACGGGCCCGTGCCCACGACATCCCCTGCCGTCGAGGGCTGTTCTCCGGTTTGGCTGTAGTCCCATGGGACCGGGGCCGCGACGGAGAAGGCCATGAGGTCGTTGAAGAACGAGACCGCTTGAGACAGATGGAACACGACCGTGTTGTCGTCGGGCGTCTCGATCGTGCCGACGGGGGTGTTGTTCCCGTTGCCGGCGGCCCGGCCGAGCTTCCCGACGTCGTACAGGAGGAACGCCGCGCTCCCGGGCAGGTCGAGGCGAATCGCCCGGTCAATCGAGCGCGCCACGACGGAGGAGTTGAACGCGGTCCCATCGTGGAACGTAACCCCCGACCGTAGGTGGAACGTGTACGTCTTGCCGTCCGCGGAGACGCCTCCGTTCGCGACCGTTGGGATCTCCGTCGCGAGGCCGGGCTTCAAGGTCGTCGTCTCCCAGTCATACACGAGGAGGGTGTCGAAGACCTGGTTGATCACTTCGATGGAGAAGTAGTCGTACGCGGAAGCCGGGTCCAAGGAGATGATTTTGTCCGTGGTGGACGCGTTCAGCTGGGTCTCGCCCGCCTTGTCCATGATGAACCACTTGAAGACGACGGGGTGCAGCACGACATTCTCGACGCCGTTCACGTATTCCACGTCGGCGCGGCCGGAGAAGAGCGGGATGTACGGTACATCCGCAGCCAAGGCATCCTGGATCGAGCCGAACCGGTCGGTGCGGATCGTGTCGCTCGTCGTCGTCTGCTCGTCCGTCACCCATTGGTCCACCTGGGAGTTGTTGTAGAACGAGCCCAGGGACCGCGCGCCGGCGATCGCCAGGAACGGCGAGACGTAGTCGTCGGAGTCGAAGTAGTCCGGGTACCATCCGAGCAGGAACAGGGGCATGCGGCCCGCAGCCCAGTTCTGCTTGTACACGGCCCATGTGTCCGACTTCAGCGTCACGGTGATCTTGCCGCAAACCTGGATGCTTTGCTGAAGCGTCTGCGCCAGCAACGCCTCCGTGTCCCCGTAATGTCCGTCGTTGTTATACCACAGCTCGATCGCCAGTTTCCTCGGAGGGGTGGTCAAGATCACCGCGGCCGCCGCGGCTGCGACGATGACCACCACTATCACTGCCACGATCACATAGAGCATCCTTCGTTCCACGGGAGTCCCTCCCCAGCCAACCCCTGACCATCCGTCTGCGCTGGGCTAGACCGGCATCCGGATGGACGCTCTTAACCGTTTCCTCGCGCGTCGTGAACCGGTTCGAAATCTGTTCGGGTCTTCACGCACTGTCCGCGAAGTCTTCGAGCCGAGCAGTTGGGGGCCGAGACTCTGCGAGCCGCGCGAGGATACGCGCCACGCGATCCTCCGCGAAGCCGCGCTCGTCGCAAAGGAAACGCTTCGTTTCTCCCGCGCGGACGGGCCGGAGACGGAGGTCCACGTCCGCGGTCACGGGCGGTGCGCGGAAGAAGGCGCGGATTTCGTCGAGCGTAGAGGGCAGGTCCGCCCGGACCTCCTGGGGTGCGTGGTCGAGGGAGCCCCACTCACGGAGGCGCTTCACCGCCGTCTTGGGTCCGATCCCCCTCACGCCTACGAAGAAATCTGTTCCGACGAGGATCGCGGCGTCGATGAGCTGCTCTCGAGTGAGCCCGAGAGACGCGAGGTTCTCCGCGAGGTCGAGGAACTCCGGCGATACGCGTCGGGAGCGCCCGAGGCTCGGCAGGAACTCCGTGGACTGCACCGCGAGGAAGCGGACGAGCCGGGGCGCACCGAAAAGGAGGGAGTCGTAGTCCTTCGATCCGGCCGCCCAGACGTCCCCACGTTGGGCGAGGAACGCGGCCTCGGCCTCCCCTTCGCTCGGCGCCTGCACCCAGGGAATCCCGAGGTACGTGAGGAGGGTCTTCGCGTCGTCGATCATGTCCCGAGTGAGCCGCGTCGCACTCACGGCCTTCGACCGGGCGGTCCCAAGATCGCCCGCGGCGATCGCACGTTCGTACGCCTGCCGCGCCTTCTCTCGTGCCTCCCGGCGCCTCGCAATCTCTCCGCGCTTCAGCTCCGGGGGCGGGCCGTCGAACACGAACACGGGGCGGATGCCGAAATCGGAGAGGAGACGCGTCGTGCGGAACATGAGGCCGTTCAGGTGGGACGTCACCCGCCCCTGGGAGTCCATGAGGGGACTCCCGTCCTGTGTTCGCATAATCGACAGGAACTGGTAGAGCTCGAGGTTCCCGTCCACGGCGACCCCCCGACCGCGCAGGGACTCGAGGCTCACGGGATGGCGCACGGTGATCGGTGTGAGGTTGACGCCCATGGCCGCCGTGGCATCGCTCCTCCACGTTAACTATTTCTCTCCAGGGAGCCTCGTCGGCCGGGCGAGCAACATGGTGGAACGCGTGGCTCTCGTGACCGGCGCATCCCGCGGCATCGGTGCCGCAACGGCGATCCGGCTGGCGACTGACGGCTTCGCCGTAGCGGCGAACTACCTTTCCAGGAAGGCGCAGGCGGACGAGACGATCCGCGCGATCGAGGCCTCCGGTGGGAGGGCGGTCGCGATTCGAGCCGACGTCTCCCGGTCCTCCGAGGTCGAACGGATGGTCGCCGAGGCCGTCTCCGCGTTCGGCCGACTCGACGTCCTCGTGAACAACGCCGGCGTCTACGAGCGGGCGTCCCTCGGCGACACGACGCCGCAAGACTGGGACCGGAGGCTTGCGACGAACCTGTCATCCTGTTTCTACGCCGCGCGGGCCGCCGTGCCAGAGATGCGCAAGGTCGGCGGAGGACGGTTGGTGAACGTCACGAGCCAGATCGCGTTCCGCGGCACGGCCCATGGCGCGGACTACGCGGCTGCCAAGGCGGGCATCGTCGGCCTGACGAAGGCCCTCGCCCTCGAACTCGCCCCGCAGGGGATCCTCGTCAATGCAATCGCTCCCGGCTCCATCGAGACGGACATCCTCGACGTCGACACTCCGGCGGACCGCACGCGACGCCTTCGGGCGATCCCCCTGGGCCGCGTCGGGACGCCGCAGGAGATCGCGGCCGCGGTCGCGTTCCTCGCCTCCGACGACGCGTCGTACATCACCGGCCAGGTGATCCATGTGAACGGCGGCTCTCTGACGTGGTGAACCGGCGGCTCAGGGACGCCCGCCGAATTCCTCCAGCGTGACGGGCCGCAGCTTCTCCGGCTCCCGCGACGTACCCTGGCGGTGCCGCTCGATCCGTTGGAGGGACCGCGTCTTCTCCGCGTCCTGGACGCCGAGCATGCGGAGGAGCTGAAGGCAGTTCTCCGGCGCATACCCGTGGTAGTGGTTGTTGAAGAAGCCGTATACGGTCTCCGCCTGGGAGGCCACCTGCTCGACCCGCGGGATCCACTCCCGGAGCTCCTCCTCCGAGTAGCGGTAGTTGTACCACGGCTCTTCCCCATGGCCGTGCCAGCGCACATACCCGGCGGGCGCCGTCACATGGAGATCCGGCGGCAGGAGGGGCTCGTCGACGATCGTGTACACGACCCCCGTGGCTCGCAGGAGATCGAAGGCCTCCATCGTCATCCAGGAACGGTTCCGCGGTTCCAGGGCGAAGGTGAATTCCCCCGGGAGGCTGTCGAGGAAGCGGTGGATCGTGGGCTCCTCGAAGCGCATCCTCGGGGGCAGCTGCAGGAGGAGCGGCCCGAGCTTCCCCGCATCGCGGAGGGGCCGCATGAGATCGCAGAACGACTTCAGGTCGGTATCTGCGCCCTTCGCCGGGTCGAGGAGGCGATCGTGGGTGACCGTCTGCGGCACCTTCGCCGCGTAGACGAACTCGTCCGGCGTGTACTTCGTCCACCCGAGGACCATTCCGGGCGACGGCGCGCGGTAGAACGTCGAGTTGATCTCCGCGGTGTCGAAGACCCGCGAGTACGCGGCGAGCTTCGACTCGCTTGCGTTCCGGTAGAAGGGACCGATCCACTCTTGGTAGTCCCAGCCGCTACATCCGAACCGAAGGCGAGCCATGGGCCTCCACCTAATCCCGCGGGCGATACATTATCGTATGCCGCAGGCATGTCCGAATCGGGTCCGTTTCAGGGACGCGGCCAGAGGGCTTCGGGAAGCCGATTTCGGGTTGCCGAAAGGGTTTCCCTCCTAGGCCTCCCGGAAGATGATGTCTTGTAGTAGCGTGTACTACAAAACGGTTAATATAGGACCCGTTTTACGTCTCGGCAAAGAGGTGTCAGAGCCCATGTCTCTCTGTGGAACCGACTACGCGATCGGCGCGGTCCGGAACATGTACCGGGAATCCCGGCAGGACAACGCGGTCGTCGTCATGCCTTCGAAGCTCCAGAAGGGGCTGCCCCGGCGAACGGGTTCCCTGTGCCCGGAATGCCTCAAGGTCATCCCCGCGACCCTCTACATCGGCGAGGGCGCCCTCAAGCTCAAGAAGACGTGCAAGGAGCACGGCGAATTCGACGAGGTGTGCTGGTCCGACGCGGAAATGTACCTCCGGGCCGAGAACTGGGCCTTCGATGGCGTGGGCCTCGAGAACCCCCAGATCGTCGACGCGAAGGTCTGTCCCTATGAGTGCGGCCTGTGCAACCTCCACTACTCCGCCACCTCCCTCTGCAACATCGACCTCACGAACCGGTGCAACCTGAAGTGCCCGATCTGCTTCGCGAACGCGAACGCCGCCGGGTACGTCTTCGAACCGACGTACGAGCAGATCATCTACGAGTTCGCGGTCCTGCGGGCCCAGCGCCCGATCCCCGTGGCCGCGATCCAGTTCGCCGGTGGCGAACCGACGATCTACCCCCAGTTCCCGGAGGTCGTCAAGGCCGCGAAGGACATGGGCTTCGCCCAAGTCCAGGTGGCGACGAACGGCATTCGGATCGCGACGGAGGAAGGGTTCCTTGAGAGGATCGCTGAATCCGGGCTGAACACGGTCTACCTGCAATTCGACGGCCTGCGGGAGGAGAACTACATCCGGGCCCGCGGGCGGCCGCTCCTCGACATCAAGCTCAAGGTGATCGAGAAGGTCCGGGCGCGCCAGAACGCGAAGCTCGTGACCCCGACGATCTGCCTCGTCCCGACGATGGTGAACTCCTTCAACGACGACCAGGCGGGAGAGATCCTGAACTTCGCGATCAAGAACCGCGACGTCGTGAAGGGCGTGAACTACCAGCCCGTGTCCCTTACGGGCCGCATTCCCGAGGAGGACCGGAGGAAGCTGCGCTACACCCTGTCCGACCTCGCGTACGACCTCGAGGAGCAGACCGGCTACCTGACCCGAGACGACTGGTACCCGGTGCCCTTCGTCACGCCGATCTCCGAGCTCGTGAGCGTTCTCACGGACAGCGCCAAGCCGGCGTTCACGTCCCACCCCGCGTGCGGCCTCGCCTCCTATCTGTTCCTCGAGAACGGGAAGGACCCCGTGCCGATCACGCGCTTCGTCGACGTTGAGGGCCTCATGGAGGACCTCTGGATCCTCGCCCAAGACACGAAGGAGAAGCGGATCAAGTTCACGTCGAAGATCAAGGCCCTCCAGCTCCTCAAGAGGCACTTCAAGCCCGAGGACGCCCCTTCGGGCATGGGCCTGGCCAAGATGCTCAAGATCCTGAACCGCATGTTCACGAAGGGCGACAAGGCCGGGGCCGCGGAGTTCTCCTGGTCCACGATGTACGTGGGCGGGATGCACTTCCAGGACAACTACAACTACGACATCGAGCGCGTGAAGCGGTGCGTGATCCACTACGCGACGCCCGATGGGAAGGTCATCCCGTTCTGCGCGTACAACACGGGCCCGAACTTCCGCGAGGAAGTCGAGAAGAAGTTCGCCGTGCCCATGGAAGAGTGGCGAGCCCGGCATGCTTGAACAACCCGTCGCGATCCGCCCCTCCGTCCGGGACAACGGGATCATGGCGATCGACGACATGCTGTGCATGCACTGCGGAGCCTGCGTCGGCACCTGCCCGACGAACGCGATCTTCCTCAACGAGGTCTACCTGACGTTCAACGAGGACTGCACGCAATGCGGCATGTGCGTGAAGGTCTGCCCCGTCGGCGCAATCGACTACCCGCGGGGGCACAAGCTCCACACGATGAAGTGAGCGTGATCGGCGCTTCCATCGCGGCGAGTCCCTCGAGCCGCGCCGGCGGCTTCCCCGACGGCTCAGCCCCGTCTCGCGGGAAGGCGCGCGCGCTCCTCACGGACGGACACGGCGTGAATTCGGACCTGCAGGCCCATCCGTTCCACGATTCGCTGGCAGGAGGACACATGGATGGGCGGGCTGAATCTCAAGGACGCGTGAAGACGATCGCCGACCAGAGTCCGTCGGATGACCGCATCAATCCGACGTTGCCCTCTCTCCTCCGAAGACGCCGACAACATCAGCCCGACGGAACCGAGGGCTTCATCCAGGGCGGACCGGACCCGTATAGCATCGGACCCCTCGACGACGATCTGGAGTCGGGTGACAATTTCGGGACCCTTTCGGACGGAGCGGGCGCGCCTACGCTTCGAAGGATGGGTCGCAAGGATCCACTCCTTCACCTCCGTGGGCCCCCAGACCCAGGGCGGTTCGGCAACGGGGGGTTTCTCCCGGCGCGTCACGCAGCCGGAAATGAGGACGGAGGCGTCAATCCTTGCATGAAGTCCTGCGACGGAAGACGCGACGGTCCCTTACATTCTTATAGAAATAACGGATGGGCAGGTCGGCGTTTCCCATGGTGAGTTCTCTCCGGTGCGACGTGGTCGTCGTCGGCGCGGGCCCGGCAGGCTCTATGACCGCGCGGTACGCGGCGATGGGCGGCTGCGACGTCCTCCTCATCGAGAAGCGCCAAGAGATCGGCTCCCCCGTGCGCTGCGGGGAAGGACTCGCCCGACACTTCGTCGAGGACACGAAGCTCCCCTTCGATCGCAAGTGGTGCGCCCAGGAGGTCAAAGGCGCGAAAATCTTCTCTCCGAACGGCACGGAGCTCACGATCGAGGAGAGCCACGCGGGGAACGAAGTCGGGATTGTCCTGGAGCGGGACGCGTTCGACAAGGCCGTCGCGAAGGAAGCCGCGAAAGCCGGCGCAAGGATCATGCTCAAGACGACGGCCACCGCGGTCCTGAAGGACGACGGGCATGTGCGCGGCGTGCGCGTGAAGCAACTCGAGGACGAGTTCAATGTCGAAGCGAAGTGCGTCGTGGCGGCGGATGGGTACGAGAGCCAGGTGGGCCGCTGGGCCGGCTTCCGCACGCTCCTCAAGGCCGGAGACATCACGGGCACGCTACAGTACCGGCTCACGAACATCGGGAAGGGGCACGACTTCCCCGACTACTGCGAATTCTGGCTCGGGTCCATCGCGCCCGCGGGCTACATCTGGGTGTTCCCGAAGGACGAGGTCACCGCAAACGTCGGGATCGGGGTGAGCCTGGACCGGCTCAAGAACCGCCAGGACATCAAGGGTTTCTTGGACCGATGGATCGTGAAGGACCCGCGGATGACGCACGCGCAGCCCCTCGACATGGTCACGGGGGGCGTGAGCACATGCGCGCCGATCAAGAAGACCGTCGGCAATGGCATCGCGCTGGTTGGCGATGCCGCGCGAATGATCGACCCGATCACGGGCGGCGGGATCGGGAATGGCATGCTCGCGGGGATGCACCTCGGCCGGATCCTCGGGGAGTGCAACGAGAAGCGCGATTTCTCCGAGGCCGCGCTCCAGGCCTACGAGAAGGCATGGCGAGCGAAGATGGAGGAGAACCTCTTCCGGAACTGGCTCGCGAAGAACAAGCTCGTGACCCTTTCCGATAAGGAGTTCGACGACATCATCGCGGTGCTTGCGCAGGTCGGCGTGCAGAGGCTCAGCGTCCGGGCGATCTTGAAGGTCCTCAAGGACACGCGCCCCGAACTCGTCGCGAAGTTCGCGGAGTTCATCTGAGCGCATCGGCCCGACGCCGGGACCCGACCACGTCACGGCCTAGGCGGCGAGACCCTCGATTTTCGCGAGCTGCCATCCCGACCAGAGGCCGAGGTCGGATTTCGTAAGGGCGAACGAAGTCTCCAGATACGCCCCAAGGAGGAAGACCACGTTGTACCTCCGCACGACCGTCTCTGCGTAGTGCGCGGAGTCATAGGACCAGAACAACGACGCATCCGCGTCGGGGACCCCTCCGTACACCACCGGATAACCCGCGGAGCCGCCGACCTCGGCAAGCCACTCCTTCGCCGCCTCCTGGTCGGCCTTGACCCACAGCGTGACATTGAGAAACGCAAGGATGAACTCGTTGTGGACGGAGAAGAGCCGCCAAACTCCGGTCCCGTTTGTCCCCGAAGCCCGAAGTCCCCATCCGATTTCCGGGATCTCCGTTGCAGACAGAATCACCTCGGACGCAGGAGCGGAGACCGTCTTCGTGGGCCGCGGGGGATTCAGGCCCACGAGGACTGACGCCGAGACGATACCCAGCCCGAGGAGAACCGTGACCAGGGCCAGCGCCCATCGTCGATGCGAATAGGGCGATCGCCGCTCGGGTTCCGTGGCACCCACAGGGATCCGCAATCCGGCCGGCGGCCATTAAGGCGAGCCCTCCTGGAGCACTACAGTAGAGCGTCGAGGGCCCGGGCCGCTTGTGATATCGTCGGGGGACCCAAGAGACCTCTCATCGGTGATAACGCGGCCGCCGCCATTTAATATGGAACGGGATGCTCGCTCGCATCTGTGAATACGGAGAGCTGGCGGAAAGCGAGAGCCCTCCTGTGGGTCGGAGTAACGATCGCGTTCGTCGTTCTCCTTCTGCTCATGACGGGAGCCCTCACGATCCCGGGGATCCCGCAGCCCCAGGCAAACCTCGCCGAGTACCGCACCTGGGTCTTCGCGGTCCTCATCCTCCTGGCCACGAAGGCCCTCCTCGAGGTCCTGAGGCCGATTTTCCGCGCCGCCTTGAAGAGCCACGTCCGGTACGAGGCGGACATCTTCGCCCACTTCAAGGTCGTGTCCTACGTCGTCTGGGCGACCTCGATCGGCCTCGTCCTCTACATCCTCGCGGGCACAGGGATCCAGCAGAACCTTGCCCTGAGCATCGGCCTCGTCTCTGCGGCCCTCGTGTACGTGATGGGGGAGCCCCTCCTGTGCCTCGTCGGCTGGATGGTCCTGGTGACGATGCGGCTCTACAAGCTCGGGGACCGCATCGAAGTCAACAACACCCGCGGCTACGTCGTCGAGATCTCGCCCATCAACACGACGCTGCGCGAGTTCGGCGGCCTCGTCCCAGGCGACATTCACACGGGGCGGTACGTGACGATTCCGAACAGCCAGGTCATCCGCGGGAACGTATTCAATGCGACGAAGGACACACCCTTCGTCTGGGATCACATCACGATCACGGTGGGGTTCCGGGCGGATGCGAAGGCCGCGGAGGCGATCCTCCTCGACGCCGCGGAGGAGACGATCGCCGCGGAGATGCGGACGAACCGCAACCGGCTCCGCGGGAAATACGAATTCGCGGACCTCCAGGAATACGTCGCGGAAGAGCCGACCGTGTACTGGAACGTCCGGGACGCCGGCGTGGACCTGAGCCTCGTGTACTTCTGTCCCGTGTTCGAGCGTCCGAAGTACCGCACGATGCTCGTGAAGCGGGTCCTGGCGAGGCTCGCCGAGAGCCCGGACATCCAGCTGTCCGCCCCAGCTGCTGCAAGCCCTGCGGTCCCGATCGTCCGCTGACGCCCGATGGGTTTAATACGGCCCTGCGGCCTCCGCGGCGCGATGGCCCCTCTCTCCCGCTCGTTCACCTCCCTCGGCCTGGAGGACTACGGGAAGGAGAGGACTGTCGCGGGGTGGGTCGAGGATGTCCGGAACCTCGGAGGGATCGCGTTCCTCATCCTTCGCCAGAGGGACGGGACCCTCCAGGCCATCGTGAGGAAGAAAGGAAACGAAGCTCTCTTCGAGGCCGCGTCGAGGATCATCCGGGAGAGCGTCGTCGCAATTCGAGGGATCGTGCAGCCGAATCCCCAGGCGCGGAACGGGTGGGAGCTTGTCGCATCCTCGATCGACACTTTGAGCCCTTCCGCGGCCCCGCTTCCCCTCCCAGTAGCCGACCGGGTAGGGGCGGAGATGGATACCCGCTTCGACAACCGCTTCCTCGATCTCCGTAAGGCCGAGCGACGGGCGGTCTTTCACGTGCGCGCCGCGGCGCTTGCGGGCCTCCGGGAGAGCCTGGAGAAGGAGGGCTTCCTCGAGGTCCACACTCCGAAGCTCTCGGGGGCGGGCGCGGAGGGCGGCGCGACCCTCTTCGAGACGTCGTACTTCGGCCGGCGCGCGTACCTGAGCCAGAGCCCGCAGCTGTACAAGCAGATCCTCATGTCCACGGGGATGGACCGCGTGTACGAGATCGCCCCCGCGTTTCGGGCGGAGCCCTCCGACACCGTGCGTCACGTCACCGAGTTCACGTCCTTTGACGCGGAGATCGCTTGGATCGAGAGCCAGGAGGACGTGTTCCGGTTCCTCGAGCATGCGATCGTCCACGCGACGGAGCGCGTGCGGCGCGACACCAGGAAAGACCTCCCGCTGCTCAAGGCGGACCCGGGAGTGCCCCGGCTCCCGCTGAAACGCCTAACGTACCCGGAAGCCCTTGAGATCCTCCGCGGGCGAGGGAAGCGCGTCCGGGACGGAGACGATGTCGACACGGAGGCGGAGAAGATCCTGGGCCAAGCGATGGCCGAAGAAGGCCGGGAGTGGTACTTCCTGACGGAGTACCCGAGCGGGATCAAGCCCTTCTACATCATGGCGAAGCCCGACGAGCCCGAGTACTCCTTCTCGTTCGATCTGGAGTACAAAGGGGACGAGATGGCTTCCGGAGGCCAGCGGGAGCACCGATACGACGTCCTCGTCGCCAAGATGAAGGAAAAAGGCCTTGACGCCGCGGACTTCGAGTTCTACCTCAAGGCCTTCCGCTACGGGATGCCGCCCCACGGGGGCTGGGGCTTCGGCATCGACCGCTTCGTCCAGAAGCTCCTCGACCTGCCGAACATCCGCGAAGCGATCCTCTTTCCGCGGGACCGAACGCGGCTCGTGCCGTAGGCGGGGCCCGGGGCTAGCGGGGAAGGGTTTACAAGGTCAGCCGCGGATGCTAGGTGGACTGGTGGGGAGAGATGAAAGAGTTCAAGGTTTTCGTCGCCGACCGACCGGGAGAGCTGGCGCGCGTCACGGAGGCCCTGGCGAACGCTGCGGTGAACATCCGCGCGATTGCGAGCGAGTCGAAGCATGATGCCTCGTTCCTTCGAGTCGTGACGAACGATGTGACGACGACGCAGAAGGCCCTCACGACCGCGGGCCTGAAGTTCGATCTCAGCGACCTCCTCGAAGTGGAGCTCCTCGACCGGCCGGGAGAGCTCGCGAAGGTGGCGAAACGTCTCTCGCGCGCGTCGATCAACGTCCACTCGATCTACATCCTCGGCTCGAGGAACGGACGAACGGACGTCGCCCTCGTCGTCAGCGACATTGCGAAGGCGAAGGTTGCCCTGAAGTGACGCCCGGCGGAACTTTCGCATACCTCCCAGAAGGGATTATCCCCTCGGGAGCGTCCTTCGTGGCGTGGTCCCCCTCGGATGCAAAAGGGTTAAGGGCTCGCCCATCCTTGTCGGCTACCTGTCAGACGCCCCTCCTTCCCAGGGATCGGCGCAGAAGGGATGATTCGTGGCCGCCGCCCGCCGGAACAAGGCCGAACGGCAAGTTCACCGTCAGGAGGCGGCCCCCGAGCCGAGTTCCATCCCTGGCACGCCCCCGGACGGCGTCCTCTCCGCGAACCGGGTCGCGTTCCGGGTGCACGGACTGCCGATTCCCCAAGGCTCGACCCGAGTCTGGATGGTGAACGGCAAGCCGATCACGACGAGTTCTGCGAAGGGGCTTGCCGCGTGGAGACGCGTCGTGGCGGATGTCGCCCAGCGCTTCGCGCCCCCGGAGCCGTGGGCGGGGCCGGTGGGCGTCACCTTGCAGTTCGGCCTGCCGAAGCCCAAGTCCGCCCCGAAGAGGAAGCGCGTGTGGCCCGACAAGCGGCCCGACCTCGACAAGCTCACCCGGGCCGTCCTCGACGCGCTCACGTACGTCGTCTTCGCGGATGACAGCCAGGTCGTGGAGATCCACGCAGGGAAGGACTATAGCCCACCCGGCGTCGTCGTCGAAGTCCGGCGCATCCTCGAATCGGAGGACCCCTGGGAGTGAGGATTGGGTCCCTCCGGAAGCGTTTCAGCACTCATAGGGGTCGTCATCCCTTTCGGTCGGCTGACCCTCTTGTCATCATGAACGCAAGGAGGTGATGGCCGGGCGTATAGAAGAGGGTTGTCGGCAGCTCGCCACCTCCATTCCGGGGGTAGCCAGCATGGCAAGGTTTTTGGCATGGGAACCGCGTCCCGACGCATATGGAAGTCCCCCCGGGTCGCGTGGAGCGGGTCTCCGACGGCGGTCCCGAGGCGGTCCGTGCAATCCTCGCGGACCTCCGCGGCGCCAAGTTCAACGGCTTGCTCAGGACATCCGTCTTCCGAGGCGACACGCCGAGCCAGGGCGTCCTCGTCCTCCGTGGCGGCGACGGCGTCCTCGCGGAGCACCGGTCGTCCGTGGACCTGGAAGGGCCCGACGCCCTGTCGGAGATCCTCCGCGACGCCGCGAGCGAGCGCGCGCAGATCGAGGTCCGCACCTACGACTACGAACACTCGTCGATCAGCGTCGAACAGCTCCAGAAGTCCTACCCCGGGGCCGCAGTCTCGGGCCTCGGGGATGCGGACCGGCTCCTGAGCCAGGTCGTCGACGAGGAGGCGAAGGCCCGGGAGTCCTATCTGCGGGACCTCGCCGCCCGACGGGAGCAGGAGCAACGGCTTGTCGAGAAGGAGCAGGAGCTGTACCGGCGGAAGTGGGAGCTGGAACAGGAATTCCAACGGAGCGCCGTGCGACAGCAGGAGCTGGACTCCTTGCGGTCGGAGCTCCAGGCGGTCAAGGAGGCGAGCGGCATGCTCATGGACCGACTCGAGGAGCGCCGGAAGGCCGCTGACGTCGAGATCGAGTCCCAGAGGAAACTCGCCGCGATGGACGCCGAGAAGGTGCAGAGGGAGCTCGAGGCGCAGAGGAAGGACCTCGAGGAGAGCCTCGGCCGCGCGACGGAGCGGGAGCGGGCGGTCGACTCGAGGGAGGCGCGCCTCCGGGAACGAGAGGCCACCCTGGAAACCCGCGGCGCGTCCGGCGAGGCCGAGCGCAAGCAGCTCAGCGAGATGTACGCGAACCTCCAGGCGGAGCTGGAGAAGATCGGCAAGGCCCGGAACGCCTTCGACGAACGGGTCGCGGAGGCCGAGACACGGGAACGGGGCATCGCCTTGAGGGAACAATCGACGAAGGATTGGGAAGAGAAGCTCCGCGAGCACGACGCGTCCCTCGAGGAACGGGAGGCGTCCGTGACCACGCGGGAGAAGGACCTCGATGCCCGCGCCGCGGAGATTGACGCGCGGGAGAGCCGGATTGGAGGCCAGGCGGAGGAGCTACGGAAGCGGTCCGAGAGCATCGAGCGCTTGGACGAGACCCTCGAAGGTCGCCGAGAAGAGCTCGCCCGCGCGACGAAGCGGATGCAGAAGCTCGCCGCGGAACTCGCGGAGAAGGACAAGCGAACCGCCGCGGAGGAGAAGGAGGCCCGGGAACGACAGGTCGAACTCCGACGGGCTCAGCGGGAGAGCGCGGTCCGCACGAAGGACCTGGAGCGGCGGGAGCGCCGGTTGGCCCAAGTCGAGGAGGAACTCGAGGGGATGCGGGCCTCCCTCAAGGACCAGGCCCTGAAGCTCGTCCGCGCAGAGAAGGCCTCCCAGGAACGGCTCCTCGAGATCGAGGGGATGGAACGGGACCTCGCGAGGAAGGAGATCGCTCTCACGCGGCGGGAAGCCGCCGACTCAAAGCGGGCGAAGGCCGCGGAGGGGGACGCCGCTAAGCTCCTCCAGAAGTCGGACGCCCTCGATGTGGCGGAGGAGGACTTCAAGAGCCGCAAGGCGGCCTCGGAGGAGGGAATCCGCGCGAGGGCGTCGGAGCTCGACAGGAGGGAACGCGAGGGCAAGGCCAAGGAGAAGGCCCTGGCAGCCGAGAGCGCCTCCCTGGAGTCCCTGAAGGCCACCCTTGAGGAGCAGGAAACGGCCTTCCTCGAAGATCTCCAGGAGATCGAGTCCAAGAAGCGAGGGATCGAGGACGCGGAAGCGAATCTCGCGAAGGCGAGGGAGAAACTCACGAAGCGCGAGGAGGCCTTCGCGGGAGCCCAATCCAGAGCCAAGGAGGAGATGGACAGAAGGACCTCCGCCCTCGAAGGTCGCGAGACCTCCCTGGAGGAGGGAGAGAAAGACGTTGAATCGCGCGAGAAGGCCCTGAAGACCCGGACCGCGGATCTCGACGCCCGAGAGGCCGCGCTGCGTTCCGGCGAGGAGCGACTTCAGGCCGACGCGAAGCGCCGTCAGGAGGCCCTCGACGCGCGACGCGGGGCGCTCGAGGATCGCGCCGCGAAGCTCGCCGCGCAGCGAGAACGCCTTGCGAGCGAGAGGACCGCCTCAGCGGAAACGCGCGAGGAGCTCAAGGCCCGAGACGCCCGGCTCAAGGAACAGGAAGCGCGGCTCGAGAAGGCGCAGGCCGACTTGGAGCGGAAGCGGGCGGACCTCGCCCGCATCAAGGAAGGGTTGAGGCGGCTCCGATCCACGTGAGCCGCGCAGCCTGGAGGTGGAACCCATCGCCCACATCGTCACGCTCACCACGGACTTCGGTCTCGGCGAATACGTCGGCGCGATGAAAGGCGCGATCCTCGCCGTGGATCCTGAGGCGACGATCATCGACATCGACCACACCATCCGGCCCCAGGATATCCACCACGGCGCCTACGTGATGTACTCCGCGATCCCGGCCTTCCCGTTCGCCGTCCACATGGGCGTCGTCGACCCCGGGGTGGGCACGAAGCGTCGCGCCATCGTCGCCGTGTGCGAGGGTGCCATCCTCGTGGGTCCGGACAACGGACTCCTCATCCCCATCGCGAGGCGTCTCGGACTCAAGGAAGTCCGCGAGATCACGAACCGGAAGCTCCGCCGAGGGGAGCTCTCGGACACGTTCCATGGCCGGGACCTCTTCGCCCCCGTCGCGGCCCACCTCCTCACGGGCACGAAGGTGAAGGACGTTGGGCCGGTCGTGAAGGATTTTGTCGATCTGGACTTCGGACGGCCGAGGAAACTGCGCGGTGGGACCGAAGCCGAGGTCATCACCCAGGACCGCTTCGGAAACCTCATCACGAACGTGCCAAGGACCCTCGGCGAGAGGGAATGGTCCTTCGGGGACCGTCTCAAGGTCTCCCTGGGTGGCTACGAGCTCGTCCTTCCCCTTGTCCGCACGTACGGCGAGGTGACCGCGGGGGACTTCCTCGCGGCCTTCTCCTCGAGCGGCTTCCTGGAAATCGCGAAGCGCGAGGGCAGCGCCGCGGCGACGTTGGACGCCCGCGCCGGCGTTCCCGTCCGTATCGAGAGGGCATGAGGCCAAGACATATCTAGGGACGTGCCCTACCCGCGGGAGCGCATGGACCAACGGAAGATCCTCCTCATTATCTTCGACGGTCTCGGGGACCGTCCGGTGAAGGAACTCGGGAACAAAACGCCCTTGGAGGCCGCGCTGAAGCCGAACCTGGACTGGTTCGCCGCGAACGGGATGAACGGCCTCTTGGACCCCATCGGGCCGGGAATCCGACCGGGCAGCGACACGAGCCACCTCGCCCTCTTCGGATACGATCCCTTGGAGTCGTACACGGGCCGCGGGCCCTTCGAGGCTGCAGGGGTCGGGATCGAGCTGCAGAAGGGAGACGTCGCGTTTCGGTGCAACTTCGCGAGCGTGGACAAGGACCTCGTCCTTAAGGATCGGCGCGCGGGGAGGATCAAGCAAGGGACGGAAGAACTCGCGAAGGCCCTCGACGGGATGAAGCTCGGCCGCGTGAAGGTCGTCTTCCGCGCGGGCACGGAACACCGAGCGGCGCTCGTGCTCCGCGGCAAAGGCCTCTCGCCGAAGGTCACAGATACAGATCCCCATGACGAGGGGCAGAAGATCCTCGAGTCGATGCCCCTCGAAGGAAAGGCGAAGGGGACGGCGAAGGCCCTCAACGCCTTTACCCGAAGGGCCTTCGAGATCCTCAGCGAACATCCGGCGAACAAGGCTCGGGTCTCAAAGGGAGAGGCGCCGGCGAACATCGTCGTGGCCCGCGGCGCCGGCATCGCGCCGGATCTCGAGCCGGTCCCTCAGAGGCTTGGCTTGAAGGCCGGCGGAATCGCGGGGGTCGCCCTGATCAAAGGGATGTATCGCGCAGCGGGCATGGACGTCCTCGACGTCCGCGGCGCAACGGGTGGACTCGACACGGACATGGTCGCGAAGGCGGAAGCGGCCCTCCGCGCCCTGAAAACTTACGACCTCGTCGTCGTGAACGTGAAAGCCGCAGACCTGTGCGGTCACGACGGCCAGGCGCTCGAGAAGATCCGAGTGATCGAGCGGATCGACCAAATGGTGGGCCACCTCAAGGCGGAGCTCGGCCCCGAGATCGTCGTCGCGCTCACCGCGGACCACTCGACCCCGGTGTCAATCAAGGATCACTCCGGGGATCCCGTGCCCCTGACGATCTTCGGGGAGGGATTCCGTGTCGACGGGGTGCCCCACTACGACGAACGCAGCGTCGCCCGCGGGTGCCTCGGGCGGATCCGCGGGCAGGACCTCATCCCCATCCTGATGAACCTCGCGAACCGGACAGAGAAGTTCGGCGCCTGAGGGCCCGTCAAAGGCTTTATACCATGAGGGGTTTGCCGCGCGAGGCTGCGCCAAAGGTGGGTTGAATGGACCAGGTGGACCTCACCCTCGTCATCCCGATCGCGATCCTCGTCGGCCTGGGCTTCGCGGGACTCCTCGCCCTCAACGTCCTGCGCCGTGACACGGGGTCCGAGAAGATGCGGGAGATCGCTGCCGCGATCCAGGCCGGCGCGCGGGCGTTCCTGCGGCGGCAGTACCGCACGATCGCGATGATCGCCGCCGTCCTCGCCGTCCTGTTCGCCGTGGCGATCGGCCTCTCGAAAGGGTGGGACCTGGGTCTCAGGACCGCAGGAGCCTTCGCCCTCGGGGCAACGTTCTCTGCAATCTCTGGCTACATCGGCATGCACATCGCGATCCGATCCAACGTGCGGTCCGCGGCGGGTTCCCTGAAATCCTTCAACGATGCCCTCGTCACAGCCCTTCGCGGCGGGGCGGTCTCCGGCCTCGCGATCGTCGCGATGAGCCTTCTCGGAGTCTCTGTCCTCTACTTCGGCTACAATGCGATCGGCCCCGGACTCAACCCGAACACGTTCAATCAGTGCATGCTCACGTACAACGACACGACCCTGTGCACGAGGATGGCGACGGAGGACAACCTCATCCTCTCCATCGTCGGCTTCGGGTTCGGCGCGAGCCTTGTGGCCCTGTTCGCCCAGCTCGGCGGCGGCATCTACACGAAGGCCGCGGACGTGGGCGCAGACCTCGTCGGCAAGGTCGAGGCGGGCATCCCCGAAGACGATCCGCGGAACCCGGCCGTCGTCGCGGACCTCGTCGGCGACAACGTCGGAGATTGCGCGGGCCGCGGCGCGGACCTGTTCGAGTCCACGGCCGCGGAGAACATTGGGGCGATGGTCCTCGGCGTCGTCCTGTTCCCCTTCTTCGGCTTCCTCGGCGTCATCTTCCCCCTCGTCGCTCGAGGCTTCGGCGTCATCGCTTCCATCGTCGGCATCTACGTCGTCCGAGCGCGCGAGGACGAAAGGCCCATGAGCGCCCTCAACCGCGGCTACCTCGTGACGACGATCCTCGCGATCGCCCTCTTCGGCGTCGCTGCCTATGCGATGCTCCAGCCTCAGCTCCCCGGGGCGAGCGACCTTTCCTGGTTCTACTACTGGCTCTGCGGCGTCGCAGGGATGGTCAACGCCTTCCTGTACGTGCTCATCACCCAATACTACACGGAGGCCCGGTATCGGCCCGTGAAGGAGATCGCGAAGTCCTCGGAGACGGGGCCCGCGACGAACATCATCAGTGGCTTCTCCGTCGGCCTTGAGGCAACGTGGCTGCCCGTGATTGCGGTCTGCGCGGCCCTCCTCATCTCCTACTGGCTGGGCACGCTCACGGGGATCGCGGGCGGCGGCCTCTACGGCACGGCGATTGCGACGATGGGAATGCTCGCGACGGCCGCGTACATCCTGGCGATGGACACCTTCGGACCGATCGTCGACAACGGCGCCGGGATCATCGAGATGACCGGGATGTCCGAGAGCGCGCGGAAGAACATGGACAAGCTCGATGCCGCAGGGAACACGACGAAGGCCCTTACGAAGGGCTATGCCGTCGGGAGCGCGGCCCTTGCCGCGTTCCTTCTCTTCAACGCCTTCCTCACGGAAGCCCGGATCGCGGGTGTGGACCTCGCCCATCCGGAAACTTTCGTCGGGGCTTTCGTGGGCGCAGCCCTCGTCTTCCTCTTCAGTGCCTATGCGATCCGCGCTGTCGGCCGGGCCGCGTGGACGATCATCAAGGACGTTCGGGACCAGTTCAAGGAGAAGCCCGGGATCATGGCTGGCACAGAGAAGCCGGACTACGGCCGGACCGTGGACATCTGCACGCGGGCGGCCCTACGGGAGATGGTCGTGCCCGGGATCCTCGCGGTAGCCACACCCGTGGCCGTGGGACTGATCTTCCGCGTCGTCCACATCACGTACATCGTTCAGGGTTCGAACCTTGTTCCGCTTCCCGCAGGAGAAGCCGTCGGCGGGACCCTCATGGTCGGCACGATCGCGGGCATTCTCATGGCCCTCGTCCTGAACACGGGCGGCGGCGCCTGGGACAACGCGAAGAAGTTCATCGAGGCCGGAAACCTCGGAGGCAAGGGGAGCCCGACCCACAAGGCCGCGGTCGTCGGCGACACGGTCGGGGACCCGTTCAAGGACACCGCCGGGCCCTCGCTGCATATCCTCGTGAAACTCCTCTCCACGATCACCCTCGTGATGGCCCCGCTGCTCATCTGACCCGCGACGGGATTCGGTCTTCCTCAAGCAGATTCGAACGGACACAAGCGGTCCTCCCCGAACGGTTATAAGGCCCCCGTGCGATTCCCGAACAAGGAGGAGGAAGGGCCCATGGCTTCGCCCGGTTCTTCGGAAAGTGAAAAGGAGGAGCAGGAAGAGAGGCGGTTCAGTCGAAGGGACGTAGTGAAGATCGGCGTTTTCACGGCCGCGGGCGCCGCGGTCGGTGGGGCGCTGGGATTCCTGGGCGGGTCCGGATCGCGGCAGCAGGAGATTGACACTCTCACCGCACGGGTCAGGGACTATGAAAGGGTCTTGAACCTGCCTCCGCTGTCGCCGTCCATTTCGATGTACAATTGGTCCCTCTACACGAACTACGCCCTGCTCGACGAATTCGAGAGCAAGTTCAAGGTCCAGATGACTTACGACGACAGCGCTCAGACTCAGGAGGACTTCCGTTCACGGCTCCAGCTCGGAAACCCGGATGGTTTCGACATCATGATCGTCACGGGATATGCGGTTGAGGAAGCCATCGGCCTCGGGCTGCTCGAGCGCCTCAACCACGACTACATCCCGAACATTGAGCAGCTCGACCCGAGCTACCAGACGCCGTGGGATCCGAACCATGAATACAGCCTCCCCTATCTATGGGGCACCACGGGCCTCGGATGGAACACCCTCCTCACCCAGTTCCCCGCCGGTCAGACTACGCTGAACAGCTGGGACCAGATCTTCAACACGTCACCGGGTGGATTCCTGGACCTGAACCGAGGGCGGGTGACAATCCAGGCCGATCGGGATGAGGCCCTTGCGGCGACCGCGATTTGGCTTCAATCCCAGGGCGTGGGGACGGGCGTCAATGATCTGTCCCAGTCGACCCTGGATGCGGTCAAGCAGGCCCTGATTGATGTCAAGCCGATGCTCGCCCAATTCGCGGATGCAGAACGGTACTGGGGCGGACTCAGCGGTGACCCGCCGGATTTCTACGTGTCCCATGCATGGAGCGGTGACGTCCTGTTCATCCGGGAGTCGACCCCGAAACCTGAAATCATGTACACGATTCCGGACGAAGGAGCCTTGCTCTGGACGGACAACTATGTGATTCCCAAGAACGCTCCGAACAAGGACACCGCAATGGCCTTCATCAACTATATGTGGGAGGCGTCGAACACCGCAATCCTTGCAATGTTCCGGAACTACGGAATTGCGCAGAAGACCGCTCTCTATGGCGGCCCCAAGAGTCAGGAGCAATACAATATCAATGAGGAGCCTCCCGGCATGATCCTGCCGTACGTGTGGGGCCTTCCCGACTACAACATCCTGGTGTCAACGCCCCCGGACCCACGCGCGGCGAAACTCCCGAGCTTGAGAGCCCGTACTCCAGAGGAGAATTCACGCCTCGCGGCCATCTGGGACGAAATCCAAGCCGCGTGAGGTAACCTTCAAGGCTCGGGGAGATTCCCCTCGGACCTGGCTGGCATGCTATGAACGAAACCGCGGACATCGAACTCATCGGGGTCACGAAGCGGTTCAAGGATACGGTTGCCGTTGACAACGTGAGCCTGAGCGTCCCGCGTGGCAGCTTCTATTCACTGCTGGGTCCAAGCGGATGCGGTAAGACGACGAGCCTCCGGATTATCGCGGGACTTGAGAGCCCGGACAAAGGGGAGATCCGTTTGCGGGGAGTTCGCGTGAACGATGTCCCCCCGTTCAGAAGGAACCTCGGGATGGTGTTCCAGGGACTCGCTCTCTTTCCGCACCTGAGCGTCTTCAATAACGTCGCATACGGCCTCCGGGTCCGTCGGAGACGCACTTCGGAGATTCGAAAGAAGGTGAAGGAATACCTCGGGCTCGTCGGCCTGGAAGCACTTGGGAGCCGGAGGATCCCCCAGCTCAGTGGCGGTCAGCAGCAGCGAGTTGCGCTGGCGCGGGCGCTTGTCACCGAGCCGTCCGTCCTCCTGCTCGACGAGCCGCTAGGCGCCCTCGACCTGAAACTCCGCATCCAGATGCAGCTCGAGCTCAAGCGCATCCATCGGCAAGTGGGCACAACGTTCGTCTTCGTCACGCACGACCAGGGGGAGGCACTCGCGATGTCGGATCGCGTCGCGGTGATGTCCCGCGGCCGTGTCGAACAAGAGGGCACTCCCGAGGAGATCTACTACCATCCGCAAACCGCGTTCGTGGCGGACTTCATCGGGGAGACGAACCTCCTCGAGGGCACGTTGAGAGACGGGATAATCGAACTGGCCGGTGGGCTGGCGTTCCGGGCTCCCGAAGACCTGCGAAACGCCCCCGCCGGCCGCGCACTTGTCTCGGTGCGACCGGAGGTAATCACGGTCGGCGAAGCGGCACGCTCACGGGAAGTCCGAACCGTGGGGACGCTGGAGGAGACCGTGTTCCGAGGGACTAACGCGATCATCTCGGTCCGATTGCCGGGGGATCTGCGACTCTCCGCGCAGGTCGCCGGGCAAGCCGCGAATCGCCTCGCCGTCGGTGCTGCCGTCCCGCTTGGTTTCGATCCCGACACCGTGAGGGTGTTCCTCACCGGCGGCTGAGCCGCCGCTCCACCAAGACGCGCGCGAGGGCCGAAGAAATACTGATGGCGACCATCAAGGCCGACAATGCGGCCAGGGAGGTGGAAATCCCCCCGCGACTCGCCTCGGCAAAGATGACTATCGGGAGTGTGCGAGAGGCCGGGGTCGTCGTGAACGCCGACTTTATCACGTCGTCGAACGAGGCGGCGAAGGCCAGGAATCCTCCCGCGATGACCGCCGGTGCCGCCATCGGGAGGAGCACGTTCGCGAAAGTGATCATGCGCCCCGCCCCCAGAACCATCGACGCCTCCTCGTAGGCCTTGCCGAAATCGGCCATGCGCGCCCGGACGATGAGGGCCACGAAGGAAACTGAGAAGACCGTGTGACCTATGATCGTGGCACCAGTGCCCAGTGGGATGTGGAGGACTCGGTAGAACAGGAAGATCGACAACGATTCGACAATCTCAGGGACGATGAGAGGGAGGAGGACGAGGGCGCTCCACAGGAGTTCGAATCGGCCGGACGTACGCCGCGCCGCGCTGAGACCGGCGAGGGTCCCCAGAATCACGGAGAACCCGGTCGTCCCGAGTGCGATGAGGATGCTCGACGAAAAGGCGCTCGTGTACGAGGGGATTCTGAGGACGACCCCGTAGTTTTCGAAAGTGAAACCCTCCCAGACATAGACCCTGGACCCGGAGTTGAAGCCCAACCCAATGAGGAGCGCAATCGGCACATAGAGCCCTGCGAAGAACAGACCGACGTATGCAGTGAACACAACTCGTCCGAGTTTCAAAGGCGAAGCCCCTCGCGGCCAGCGACTCGTAAGTAGACGATCGACATCGTGAGGACGATGCCCATGAACAGGAGCGAGAGGGCCGCAGTCGTCCCTGGGGTGAGCCCGTATCGTTCGTAAATCGAGTTGCCAATCAGGTAGCCGTAGTCGACTCCGCCTACCAAGGCAGGGATCACGAGCTCGCCCATCGAGATGATGAACACGAGGAGGCTGCCCGCTAAGATCCCGGGAACGGAGAGCGGAAGAACCACACGCAGGAACGTCTGGATACGGCCCGCACCGAGGATGTAGGAGGCCTCGATGGAAGGTCGGCTGAGCCGTTCAAGGGTCGCGTACATGGGGAGGATCATGAAAGGCATGAATGTGTACGTTTCCGCCCACATGACCGCCACGAAATTGCGGGTCAGGAAGACCGGCTCTTGGCTGATCCCTGTCGCCGCGAGAAACTGGTTCGCGAGGCCGGATTCCGAGAAAAGGGTCATCAGCGAGAGGGTTCTCAGGAGGAAACTCGTCCAGAACGGGACCATCAGGAGCATCAACAAGAACTCTCGACGGGTCCGCTCCTGCTCCGCTATGTAGTATGCCACTGGATACCCGAGGACGAAGGACAACAGAGTGACCGCGCCTGCGACCTGCACGGTCTTCCAGAAGATGACCGCCGTGGGCCCCACCAGGACGAGTCCGAAGTTCCGGAGCGAGACGGCACCGGTCCACTGGTGTGTCGCGCTGTAAGCGTCGAAGGCGTAGAGGAAGATGAAGGCGAAAGGCGCGACGAAAAAGACGAGCAGAAAGATGGTCAGCGGGAGGGACAGGAGGAGATTGTAGGTGCGATCCTGGGCCTCCAATCGCGGCACCTTTCGCCAAGTCGCGATCCGACGTGTCAGCCCGCGAAAAACGGACGTCCGGGCGGCGTGAAGTCGGGACTCCCGCCCAACGACTCCGTCCCCTCGCTCCTTCAACGGGACGGTAAAAGTGGAGCCAGCATATAGCAATACGGTTCTCTCGGCTTCGCCGCGCAAAGTCCTAAATAGAGGGACCAAGTACGGTCGCCGGCCGGTTCTCATGTACATGCGCGTCCAGCGGGAGGACGTCGTCCGGATCCCGCCCGAGCGCCTCGGCGAGGACATCGATGCCGTCGCGCGGGAACTCACTCGGACGACCCTCGAAGGCCGGATCGGCCCGGACAAGACCCTCACCCTGATCGCAAGCAACATCGAGCGGCTCGGGGACGGCCGGATCGTCCACGGGGACGGGGCTGTCTACCAGACGGTGAAGTACGACGCCCTCGTCTTCGCACCCCAGCTCCAGGAGGTCGTCGACGGGAACGTCGTAGAGGTCCTCAAGTTCGGCGCGTTCGTGCGCTTCGGCCCGCTCGACGGCCTGCTCCACATCTCCCAGGTCATGGACGACCGGGTGGACGTCGACGAGGAAGGCCAGCGGCTCATCGGCAAGGACACGAAGCGGGACCTGCGGATCGGGGACAAGATCCGCGCGCGGATCGTCGCGGTCTCGTTGAACGAGCGTGCGCCGCGGGAGTCGAAGATCGGCCTCACGATGCGCCAGCCCTCCCTGGGGAAGCTCGATTGGCTCGAGGAGGACCGGGCGAAGGCGGAAGGGAAAGGAAAGCGCAGGAAGGGCTGAGGCGATGGTCGTCAAGATCCCCAAGGCGTGCAAGAACTGCTCCGCGATCACGGAGGAGGACAAGTGCCCCCTGTGCGGCCATGAGACCTCGAAGGACTGGCAAGGCTACGTGATCATCGTGGACCACCCACGCTCCGAGATCGCGAAGAAGATGGGCATCCATGTCAACGGGAAGTTCGCCCTCCGCGTCCGATGAGTTCGCGGGATCGACCCTGAGGCTCCCCGAGGCCCTCCGCGAGAACCTGAAGTGGCCCCTCGGGCCCCTCGTCCGCGGGGCCGACGTGATCCCCGCGATTGGGAATGCATCGCCCCTCGTGACCGTCGGCGACTTCTGCACCCTCGACCTCGTCGCCCGCGGCCGCACCCCGGACATCTGCCTCGTCGACTTCAAGACGAAACGGGAGGAGGATCCCGAATTGCGGGATGCCCTCCAGGGCGTCGGCTCGAGAGTCCTCCGGCTTCGGAACGATCCGGGGACGATCGCCTCGGACTCCTGGTCTGTCCTGTCCGAAGCCTTTAAGTCGGAGGAGCGGGTACGCGTCGAAGTCCGGGGCGAAGAGGACCTTCTCGCTCTGGTCTGCATCGCGCTCGCGCCGGAGACCGCGGCCGTTCTGTACGGCATGCCGTCCCAAGGCGTCGTCGTCGTGGTGGCGGACCGGGCCGCGAAGTCGCGGGTCCTCGACCTCCTGCGACGCATGGAACGGTAGCCGGATGGAAGTTCAAGTGCTCACGAAGCGGGAGAACCCCCTCCTCAAGCGGACGGAGATCGCCTTCAAGGTCGTCCATAAGGCGGAGCCCACGCCCACGCGGGAGGCGATCCGCGGGGAACTCGCGAAGCTGCTCCAGGCAGCCAAGGACCATGTGATCGTCGACTCTGCCCGCTCGAGCTTCGGCCGTTTCGAGACGATTGGATACGCGAAGGTCTACAAGTCGAAGGACGAAGCCCTCGCGATCGAACGGCCGCACATCCTCGTCCGGAACAAACTCAAGGAGCCCGAGGCCAAGGAGAAGAAGGAGGCCGCGGCGAAGCCGGAGAAGCCTGCGAAGCCGGAGGCCCCGAAGAAGGAGGAGAAGGCGGAGGCCAAGGTCGAGCCGAAGGCCGAGCACAAACCGGAGGCGAAGCCGGAGCCCAAGGCCGAAGCCAAACCGGAACACAAGGGGGAGAAGGCCCCCCTGAAGGAAGAGAAGAAGCACGCCGCCGCGGAGAAGAAGGAGGAGAAGCACGAGGAGAAGAAGGCCGAAGGGAAGCCTGAGGCCAAGAAGGCCGCGCCAAAGAAGAAGGAGGGCTGAGCGTGGCGGAGAAGGAAGCGACCAAGGGCTCCGCAGGCCTCAAGCGGTCCTTCTACAAAATCGAAGGCGCGCAGGTGGAACGCCTGCGTCAGAGCTGCCCGAAGTGCGGTCCCGGCGTGTTCCTCGCGAGGCACACGGACCGCGTTTCCTGCGGCCGCTGCGGTTACACGGAGTTCGCGAAGAAGTGAGTCCGCTCCGGGGTGATTGCGGCCGTCGTCGTCGGAAAGCCTTAATGCGACGACCCCTTACGTCGGGCCGCGGGCCTGTAGTCTAGCTTGGATAGGACAGAGGCCTCCGGAGCCTCTGACCGGGGTTCGAATCCCCGCAGGCCCGTTCCTCCGCTGTGCGCGTCGATCC
>DATBLI010000047.1:0-21086 GCA_036555455.1 Thermoplasmata archaeon | reverse complement strand
ATGGTCGTCACCGACGACGATGAGATCGCAGAAAAGGTCCGTCTGCTTCGCTCTCATGGGGAGGCGTCGAAGTACGAACACGTCGTCCTTGGCTACAACTACCGGATGACGGAGATGGCTGCAGCGATCGGCCTCGTCCAGCTTCGGAAGCTCGAGGGCTGGGTGCGCCAGCGCCGTCAGAACGCAGCCGCGCTGACGAAGGGCCTGGCGGAGGTAGAAGGCCTCGTCCCACCTTCCGAGGGGAATTGGATGATCCACTCCTACTATCAGTATGTCGTCCGGGCTGAGAGCGAGTTCCCGTTGACGCGCAATGAGATTGTGACTCGACTCAACGATGTCGGCATCGGCTGTCGGCCATCCTATCCAATGCCGCTGTATCGGCAGAAGGCCTTGCGCGATCTCGGGATTCGCGGGAAGTGCCCCGTCGCCGACGACGTCGTCCCTCGCCTGTTCGAGCTTCCCGTCCACCCCGGCGTACGCCCGGCAGAGGTGGACCGGATTGTCGACGCCGTGAGTCGGCTCGCGAAAGGCTGACGACTGCCCAGACCCGCTCCTGCGGCTACCTGCGAGCGCGGCGCGCTTTCGGAATCGATCGACCGGCGGAAGCTGGCTGGGCAAGGATCCGCCGCAAGACAGGAAGGAGCTCCTCCCGCAGGTCTCCCCGCTGAAGTGCTAACTCGACGTTCGCGGCGAGCCAGCCCGCTCTGTCGCCGACGTCGTATCGCTTCCCGCGATACAGGACGCCGTGAACATCCTCCTTCTTCATGAGTCTCCGGATGCCGTCGGTCAGCTGGAGTTCTCCCCCCACTCCGACGTTCGTGTCTCGAAGAGAGGGGAAAATCCCCTCCGTGAGCACGTATCGCCCAATCGTGGCCATCGTGGACCTAACCTGCCTCGGAGCCGGCTTCTCGACGATGTCCTGCACCTGGACGATGCCTTCGTCCACCTCCTCTCCCACGACCATCCCGTAGCGGCCGATTTCGTTTCGTGGGACTCGTTGCAAGGCGAGAACCGAGCCGCCGAGTCGCCGATGCTCTTCCAGAAGGACTTGGGCACACGGAGGATCCGTCGTTATGTCGTCTCCTAGCAGGACGACGAATGGCTCACCGGCGACGAAGGACTCTGCGTGAAGGATCGCGTCTCCGAGGCCCCGCGGCACCGGCTGCCGAACGTACATGAGTCGCATGGTCGCCATGAGGCGGCGAAGGTCCTCGAGGGCACCTTGTCGGCCGGAACGAGCAAGATAGTCGTCGAGCTCGACGTTCGCGTCGAAGTGATCCTCGATCGCTTTCTTCCCTTTCCCCGTCACGATGAGGATGTCATGGACTCCGCTTGCGACGGCCTCCTCCACGACGTACTGGATGGCAGGCTTGTCGACAACCGGGATCATCTCCTTGGGCTGTGCCTTCGTGTGGGGTAGAAACCGCAGGCCAAGGCCAGCGGCGGGGATGACCGCTTTCATCCGGCGGCCCAACCTGGGCGGGCGAGATAAAGCCTTCTTCGTGAGACTCGCCTCCGTGAACAATGCGATTATGAGATCGTGACGAGGACATGTGCCGGACGCCCTTCGGCGCCGTGGCGGTAGGTATGGAGCATTTATATCTCCGAGTCCCGAATCGGGACTGCTGGGGACGTGGAGCGGCATGATCTGCCCGGCCTGCGGCACGTGGAACCGCGACGAGGCCCGTTTCTGCAAGTACTGCGGCACCGACTTCTCGAAAGTCACGCCAGCGGCGGCTCCGGCCCCGCCTGTGCCTGCGCCCGCAGCACCGCCGCCCGCCGCACCGGCTCCGCCCCCTCCGGCGATCCTCCCGCGGCCTCCGCCCGCGCGGGCATGGTGGCACGGCCTCGGGATCTTCCTCATCCTCGCGCTCTTCTTCCTGACGGTCGACCTGGGCACGACGGGCCATGTGACCTGGTCCTTCGTCGTCGTCCTGAGCGTCGCGTTCATCGTCGGCGCGGTGATGATCCTCGGCTTCCTCGCGTCCCCGGCCCGCGTGGACCGACGTCCCTTCGTCGCGGGAGCGGCCCTCCTCATCGTCGCCGTCTTCCTCCTCCCCCTTGCCGTCGCCCTGCAGAGCTCCCCGACGACGACGGACACGTACACGGTGCCCTCCGCGGCTGGCGTCACCGCCCTGCATCTCGTCGTCACGAACGACGTGGGCCGAATCCACGTGCGCTTCGCCGCTGGCGCGTCGTACGCGGCGCGGGCGGAGATCACCCACATCGGCGGCGTGTTCTCGAGCCACTATCCCGGCGACGTGACGACGTCAAACGCGACCTCGGCGGGCACGCTCACGGTGAGCATCGCGACGCGGGGCGCGTCGGCCCTCTTCTTCTTCGGCGGCCATGAGATCGTCGTCGACGTGAACGCGGGCCTGCGGTTCTCGATGGCCCTCACCTCGACGACGGGGAACATCCTCGTCGAGGTGCCCTCGGGCGTCGGGATTGCCGCGTCGGCGCCGGGCGGCGGGCCGAGCCTCCAGGCGACGGTCACGACGGGGAGCATCACCCTCACGACGACGGACGCGCAGTACGCGGCGGGCGCCCACGTCGTCCTGACGTCGACGACGGGGAGCGTGACGATGACCGTCGACGCGCCGCGGATCTTCCCGGGCCTCGTGTCCGTCGCGGGCACATCGACGACGGGCAACGTCGACTTCGCCTTCGCTCCGGGCTCCGGCGTCGCCGCCCGCGTGGCGTCGAGCGTGACCACGGGATCCGTCCATTCCACGCCGGCGTACACGGGCACGTCGACGGCCCTGCTCTTCAATCCCTCCTCCGCGGCCTACGATGCCGCGCCGATGCAATTCGATGTCTCCTTGACCACGACGACGGGGAGCATCAACCTGGGGTGACCCTCCGATGTATTGCGCCAGCTGTGGGAACTGGAACGAGGACACGGCGAAGTTCTGCGACCGCTGCGGGGCGGACCTGCGTGGCATGCCGCGGCCCGCCGTGGCGCCGCCCCCGGCGCCGGCTCCCGTCCCACCCGCGGCCCCGCCGCCTGCGTATGCGTACGGCCCGCCGATGGTCTACCGGCCCTCCCGGTCGAGGGCGTGGTGGTACCCGATCGGGGTGTGGCTCATCCTGTCCGCGTTCTTCCTCTTCACGGACCTCGTCGCCTCCGGCGGCCGGATCCTCTGGGCCTACTGGCCGATCGGCGTCCTCGGGATCTTCATGGTCGGGATCCCCCTCCTCCACCGGATCGAGGCCCGGTCCCTCGCCCGGTCCGGCCAGCCCCCGCGCTGAGCCCGCGCCACCTTGATATAGCCGCGGCTTCTGCGTGGGCCCGTGGGAACGATGGATCCGCAGGCCTTCCTTCGGGAGATGGAGGCGGGCTCGGCCCTCGAGCGAGCGTTGCGGTGGGAGGAAGCCGCCGCCCACTACGGACGCCTCGTCGATCACCTCCGTTCCGTCGGGGGAGATGAGGGAGTGGCCCGCATGCAGAGGGCCCGCGCCGCCCTGCGGCACGGGAGCGCCCTCATGGAACTTTCCCGGTGGGAGGAGGCGCGGACAGCCCTCGACGGCGGGATCGAGGACGCGAAGGCGAGCGGCAATGGGGAGGCCCTCGCCCAGGCCCTCCTCGCCGGCGGCGTGTACGCGATGAACCGCGCGGACTTCCCCCGGGCGGAGGCGTTCCTCATGGAGGCGCTCGACCGCTTCCATCGCTCCGACGACCCCGCGTCCCTCGCGGGCCGCGGCTGGACCTTCCTGAACCTCGCCCTCCTCTACGGGAAGACGGGGCGCCTCGACCTCGCCTTCGTCACCCTGACGAAAGCCCAGGATGTCCTCGGGGCCGCGGAGGACTGGGGCGGCGTCGCGGCGGCGTGGGAGGCGCAGGCCCAGCTCCGCCGCGCGATCGGGGACGAGGACCGTTGGCGGGAGGACCTCGCCGAGGCCGTCGTCTTCTACGACCGCGAGGGGATGGACGCGAAGGCGACCCGCCTCCGCGGCCTGCTCGGGCGGAAAGTCGTGTGAGATCGGGGGACCCTCCGGCCGAATCGCGGATTCGTGTTAACCTTGTTCAAGGTTGACTTCGCCTCCGCCTCGCCCGTGGCGGCCTTCGTACTGAACGTACCCAACGATGAAGTGCTCCCGGGCGCGTCCGTCGCTCGGATGGAAGACGCGACGTACTTCACGAACATCCTGCGGGGCCGGGAGTGCTCCGTCTGCGGCGCGGATCGGGGGGCGAGGACCGCCCTCGCCATCCCGACGTGCGCGGTCTGCCACGGGTCCGTGGACGCGTCCGCGGCCCTCCTCGCGATCGCCCGCGGGGCCGCGAAGATCGTCTGCTCCGTCGAGTGCAGCGAGGTCGCGTCCCAGGAGGGCCTCACGGGCGGCCTCCTCTGCCCGGCGTGCGGCGGCGCGTGGTCCGCGCCCGCGCCTCCCCCGCGGACGTGTCGCTCGTGCGCGAAGGACCTCTCCTTCGACGCGGGCTACCTCGGCCTGTGGGAGTCCGGCCGGATCCTCGCCTTCTGCGGGACCTCGTGCTTCGAGCTCCACCGCGCCCGGGTGAACCCGTTCTGCGGCTGACCGGCGGCAGGCCGCACAACCCTTCAAATCCCTCCACGGGTTGGGAGAGTGGGGATTCCATGGAGACATCGCGTCCGAGGTTCCAGGGCCTGCCCAGCCTCGACATTCAGCAGCTCTGGAAGGCCTATGACGGGACCCCCGCCCTGCGCGGGCTGTCCCTCGTCGCCTACTCGGGGGAGATTATGGGCCTCATCGGCCCGAACGGCGCGGGCAAGACGACGACGATCCGGATCCTCGTCGGACTCCTGCGGCCCGACGCGGGGCGGCTGTGGATCCACGGCCAGGACATCCTCGCCGACCCGGTCTCGTACAAGGTGGGCATCGGGTACATGCCGGAGGCCCCGGCCCTCCCGGAGTACCTCACCCCGAAGGAGTTCCTCGGCTACGTCGGGCGGATCCGAGACGTGCCCCGCGCGGAGATCGCCCCCCGCTCGGAGTCGTTGCTGCGTCGCTTCGAGCTCTTCGGCAAGGCGGAGGAGCCCATCGCCTCCCTGTCCAAGGGGATGAAGGCGAAGCTCGCCTTCGCCGCGGCGACGATCCACGCCCCCACGTTCCTCATCCTCGATGAGCCCCTCATCGGGATCGATCCCGCGGGCCAGCACCTCATGAAGGAGTACCTCGCGGAGGTCGCGAGGGCCGGCGGCACGGTCCTCGTCTCCACGCACCAGCTCGACACCGCGGAGCGGCTGTGTGGCCGCGTCGCGATCATCAACCACGGGCAGAACCTCGCGACGGGGGATCTCGCGACCTTGCGGCAGCAGGCCCACGCCGGGGAGGCCCAGACCCTCGAGGACATCTTCCTGAAGCTCACGGAGGAGGCGGCGGCGCCCGAGCCGGAGGCGCCGCGGCGCCGCGGGCTGTTCGGCCGGCGGAGGTAGCCCCGTGGCGAAGGTTGGCCCGCTCTTCATGTACAAGCTGCGGTTCTTCTTCGGCCCCGCCCTGCGGAGCCGCATCGGCCCCCTCGCCTACGTCGGCTTGATCCTCCTCTTCGTCCCCACGGGCTTCGGCGTCGGGATGGGGATCGGAACGTCCCTCAAGGGCAGTTCCCTGGATCACGCGATCGACCTCCTGAGCACGCCCCTCGCGGGCATCCTTTCCGTCGCCCTGCTGTACTCCCTCGGCGCCGGGGTCACGGCCCACGCATCCGAATTCGATTTCTTCATGACCGCCCGGGTGAAGCCGCGGGAGTACCTCGTCTCGGACCTCCTCTTCCAGTTCGCCTCCCTCTTCGGCGCGGGTGGGCTCGCGGCCGCGGTCGCCGCCCTCGGGATCGCGGTCGGCGTCGGCCGCCCCCTGTGGGACGCGGTCCCCCTCGTCCTCCTGCTCCTCGCGTACGCGTTCCTCCTCCTCTTCACGATCCAGGTCTTCGTGATCCTGCGCGTGAAGTATCCGAAGGCGCATCTCCGGGCGATCACGGGAATCCTCCTCGCCGTCTCCCTCCTGCCGGCGGTCTCCCTCGCCCTGCCCTCCTTCCCCCTGCGGTTCGAGGGCGTGCCCTTCCCCTCCTCCGCCTTCGGCACCCTCGCCGCCGACGTCCTGCTCGGCCGCCCTCTCGACCTCGTCGCGGCGTCCCTCGCGGCCGTCTACGTGATCGGCCTCGCCGCGGCCTGGCTCGCCCTGTCGAACACGTACATCTTCCACGGGATCCGGCCGAGCCTCTCCGCGGGATTCGGGCAGGTGGACATGGCCGCCCGGATGGACCAGCAGCGGAGGATCATGAGCGGCCTCGGCGGCCTGACGACCCGCGTGCACATGCGGGCGGACCGCGGAGGCGACACGAGCCTCATGACGCGCCTCCATCTCCTTCGGATCTGGAGGGACGGGAGCATCCTCTTCGTGGGGATCTTCGCCCTCATCACCCTGATCTCCGGGACGGTCAGCACGGGGGCTCCGGGGAGCCAACAGGCCCCGACGCCCTACCTGACGACGGAGATCATCACCCTGCTCATGGCCGTCCTCGCGTTGAACTGGTCCTACTACGAACGGGAGAACCTCTGGATGGTCCTCATGGGCCGGCATGCGCCGGGCGCCTACTTCCGTGGCCTCATGGCGAGCTTCGCGGCGATCGGTTTCGGCGTGGCCGCGGTCCTCGTCGTCCTGCTCCAGATCGCCTCCCCTTCGCCGAATGCGATCCAGGACGCGGCCCTGCCCCTGGCCGCGCCGATCGCCGCCGCCTTCGCGAGCGCCGCCCTGCTCACCCGGCTCAACATCAAGCCCTCCGCCTTCTCCGCGTCCATGCTCGTGATCTTGGTCGCGGTCCCGATCACGGGCTTCATGGCGGGGCTGGCCGCCCAAGGGGTCGTCCTCGCCGCGCGAATCCTCTTGGGCCTGGGGGACGCCCTTCAGGCCGCCTTCCTCGCCGTCTTCGTCGTCGGGCTGACCGCAGCGGGCCTCTGGGCCGTGAGCCGCCTCGGCGCGTCCTTCCACTTGTGACTACAGCCGCCCGCGGCGGAAGTCGTCGACGATGTCCCCGTAGGCCTGGACGAAGTACTGCGCCGCGTCGCGCAGCCCTCGCCGTCCCGAAGGGGTGAGCCGGTAGACCTTCGACGGGCCCTTGCCCCCGGGCTTGATGAGTCCCTCCTCTTGGAGGGCCTTGAGGGCCGGGTAGATCGTCCCGGGGTTCGGCCGCTCGAACCGCCGCGTCTGGAGCGCGTCCGCGATCTGGGAGCCGTACATCGGCTTCTTTCGCAGCAGATACAGGATCGAGAAGCTCAGGTAGCCCCGCATGTCGCAGCAGTCGGGCGGGGGACAGCATTCGAACTCGGTGCGAAGGGCCATCGCTCGGGAGAAGGGGTCCCATCCTCATAAGGATATTGGGCGTCCAAGTATTGGACACCCAATACTTCATGTACCTCCTCACACATTGGATATCGGACGTCCAATACGTCCAGGGGAGCTGAATTGTTCGGAAGCTACCGGGACTGGGTGCAGACGAGAGAGTGGGAATCACAGATTCGGGCCTGCGGAGGCAAGGATGGGGTCCGCTTCTGCCGCCTCGAGCTTCCTGCGGTGATTCGACATGGATGAGCTCGAAGTCCGACGCGCCGTGCGGGAGCACTACGGGGAATGCGCTCGGGGCGTCTGCTGTGGCGGCCCGGCAGAATCGCACGAAGATCTCGGCGTGGGCGACACGATTGGCGTCGCGGCCCCGCAACGAGGCGAGGTTGTCGTCGACTTGGGCAGCGGAGCCGGTCAGGACGTCTTCACGGCGGCAGCCCTCGTCGGCCCGGAGGGCCGCGCGTTCGGGGTCGATGCCACTCCGGAGATGGTCCACGGGGCCCGAGAGACCGCGCGGATCCGGGGCCTGACGAACGTCGAGTTCCGCCTCGGCGAAATCGAGCATCTTCCCGTGGAGAGCGGGAGCGCCCATGTGATTGTCTCCGACTGCGTGATCAACCTCTCCCCCGACAAGACACAGGTCTTCCGCGAGGCCTTCCGTGTCCTTCGGGCCGGGGGTCGTCTCGTCCTCTCCGACGTCGTCGCGGAGAGGCCCCTCCTGGAATCGGTCCGCGAGGACGCCCGGGCGTGGGCCGCATGCATCGCCGGTGCCGTGGGAGAAGGGGACTATCACACGATGCTGCGAGACGCGGGCTTCGTGGACATCGAGACCGTCGATCGCGGGGAACCGTCGCAGCCGCCGCTCCGTGCGGCCGTCATCCGAGCACGCAAAGCATCCTCCTGAGGGAGGGCCCGGGGCGACCCGACGTCAGGCTCAAATAGGAGCGGCCCGTCGGTACGCGTCGCAGAGGGAAGGGATCCCATGGTCGTCGAGGCACGTCCCAACAATGGCTCGAACGACGTCGCTCCGGCGAACAGGGACGACCGGATCGTCGTCGCCCGGAAGCTCACGAAGATCTACGACAGCGGGGAGATCGAGGTCCGCGCGCTCCGCGGCGTGAACCTGGACGTCCGCCGGGGCGAGATGATGGCCGTCATGGGGCCCTCGGGCTGCGGCAAGACGACCCTCTTGAACTGCCTCTCCGGGATCGACGAGTTCAGCGGCGGCGAAGTCTGGGTTGCGGGGAAACGCCTCTCCCGCATGGGGGACAATGAGAAGACGGACTTCCGCGCGATGAAGATGGGCTTCATCTTCCAGAACTACAACCTCCTGCCCGTCCTCAAGTCCGTGGAGAATGTCGAGCTGCCCCTCCTCGTCCGCGGGGACGACCCGAAGGAGGTGCGCAAGAAGGCCCTCGCCGCGCTCGAAGCCGTCGGCCTCCACGAGGAGGCGATGAAGAAACCCGCGGAACTGAGCGGCGGCCAGCAGCAGCGCGTGTCGATCGCCCGCGCCCTCGTGAACGAGCCGGACATCGTGTTCGGGGATGAGCCCACGGGCAACCTCGACTCGGAGACCACGCAGGAGGTCATCGAGCTGATGAAACGCCTGCACAGGGAGAAGCATCTCACCTTCATCCTCGTCACCCACGATTCCACGGTCGGGAACTCCACGGAGCGCGTCGTCCTCATGAGGAACGGCCAGATCCTCAAGTCCTTCCGGCCCGCGGGCGCGTGAGGGAGCGCCGTCCATGGATCCCAGCGTCGTGCTCCTGGGCATCGTGGTCCTCGTTGTCGCCGGCGTGCTCCTCTGGGCGGGCCGAAAACGCTTCCCCCTGCGGATCGGATGGGGGAACTTCTTCCGCCGAAAGACGCAGGTGGCGATCGTTGTCGCGGGCCTCCTCGTCGGCACGGCGATCATCTCCTCGTCCTACGTGATCCAGTCAACCTTCGACTACACGATCCGCAGTACCGTCTTCCAATCCTTGGACTACATCGACGAGCTGATCTACCAGTCCGCGCCGGATGGGAGCCGCTCGCCCTTCAACATGTCCGTGTTCGAGGGCCTGAATGCGAACCTGACGAACGGCGCCATGCCCGCGGTCGCGGCCCTCGCGCCCCGCTACCAAGTCAGCGGGAGCGCAATCGACCCAGCGACGAGCCTCCTCGAGCCCACGGCCACGGTCATCGGGTTCGACCCCGACCGCGACCTCGGGAGCTTCGTCCGTCAGGACGGCTCCCTGTGGAACGGGTCCGGCATCGGCCCGACGGAGGTGATCCTGAATCAGGGCTTCGCGAACGACACGGAGGCAGAGGTGGGCCACACCCTCATCGTCTACGCGGGGTCCGGCGGAGCGCTCCGACCGCTCACCGTCACGGTCGCCGCGATCGTGCTGGACCAGGGCCGCGGGGGATTCGGCGGCAGCCCGAACATCTTCGTGCGCCTCGATGCCCTGCAGTCCGCGCTTGCCCAGCCGGGGAGGATCAACGTGATTGCCGTGGCAAACGTCGGCGGAGTGACGAAAGGCTATCTGCGCACCGACGAGGCCGATGCCCAGTTGCGGGCCCATCTCGACCCGGCCCTCGACCTCACGATCTCCCACGTGAAAGCGGACCAAGTCGACCAGGCGACGAGGAACGTGGACCAGCTCAGCCAGATCTTCATCCTCCTCGGCTCCTTCACGATCGTCGCGGGCATCCTCCTCATCATCAACATCTTCGTCATGCTCGCGGAGGAGCGCAAGGGGGAGATGGGCGTGGCCCGCGCACTCGGGATGCGGCGCACCCATCTCGTCCAGAGCTTCGTGTCCGAGGGCCTCCTGTACGCCCTCCTGTCCGCGGCGGTCGGAGCCCTCGCGGGCCTCCTCTTGGCGGCCGTCATCCTGTGGGCCTTCACCCTCGTCTTCCCGGCGCAGCTGTTCGGCGGCGTCCAGTTCGTCCTCACGTGGACGCCCCTCGATCTCATCCGCGGGTTCGCGATCGGCTTCCTCATCACGATGGGGACGATTGTCCTGGCCTCGTGGCGGGTCTCGAAGCTGAACATCGTGCGCGCGATCCGCGACATCCCGGAGCCCGTTCAGCACCGGTCCACGAAGTGGCAGCTTGCTTTGGGCGCCTTCCTCACGATCTTGGGCGTCCTCCTCACCGTCGCCGCCGTCCTGCGCCAGGACGCGCTCTTCCAAGACCTCGGGCCTTCGAGCCTGGCCCTTGGCCTCGCGGTGCTCCTCATGCGGGTCGCCACGCCCCGCGCGACCTTCACCCCTGCGGGGGCCTTCCTCGTCGTCTGGCTCTTGCTCCCGAACAAGCCCATTTCCCCGTCGAACGTGAACGTCGAGGTGTTCCTCGCCGCGGGACTCCTCATGGTCTTCGGCGCCCTCCTTATCCTCCTCTTCAACAGCAACGTGCTCCTCTGGGTCGCCACGCGGGTCTTCCGTCGACGAACGTGGCAGCCGGTCGTCCGCACGGCCATCGCCTACCCGATGAACAAGAAGTTCCGGACGGGGACGACCCTGGCGAGCATCGCCCTCATCATGTTCACGATCGCAACGATGTCGGGGATCCAGTCCATCGTCGGCTCGAGCATCAGCACGACGATCGTTCGACAGAGCGGCGGCTACGACCTCATCGCGCAGACGAACCCCGCGATCCCCAAGCCGAACTGGGAGGTGGAGTACGCCGCCTCGAATGTGTCGAAGAACCTCACGGAGGCCCATGGGCTGTCGTGGGTGCGGATCCAGGCTTCCAAGAACGCCACGTTGACGGGCGATCGGCACAACACGAGCCTCCTGGGGGTCCCCCAGGAATGGGTCGACGCCTCGATCCCGCTGGAGCTCCAGGCCCTCGACCCGAGCTACCGCTCCGCCCAGGAGGCGTGGGCGGCGCTCGAGACGGACCCGAGCCTGGCGATCGCCGATGGGAGCGTGATGGCAGCGGGCTTCGGCGCGGGCTTCGGCGGCGCGGGCTTCTTCACGTTCAGCGCGAAGGTCGGGGACACCCTCTACTACCGCAACCTCACGGGCGCGGTCCACCACGTGAAGCTCATCGGCATCCTGTACGAGCAGTTCGTGCCCGGGCTGTTCGTCGGATGGAACACGGTCCGGAGCGCCTTCTCCGTGGACTATCCGAGCATCTTCTACCTCAAGGTCAAGGCGGGCGTCGACCCGACGGCGGCTGCCCATGACCTCGACCGCACCTTCGTGCAGTACCAGATGCTCGCCCTCGATCTCCAGAGCTTCATCAACCAGATCACGGACGTGATCGCGGGCATCTTCAACCTCTTGGAGGCCTACCTGGCCCTCGGCCTGATCGTAGGGATCGCGGGCCTAGGAGTCATCACGATGCGGAACGTCGTCGAGCGGCGCACGGAGACGGGCGCCCTGCGGGCCCTCGGATTCCGCAAGACGATGGTCCTGAAGTCCTACCTGCTCGAGCTCTCCTTCATCGCCCTCACGGGCATTGCGATCGGAGACATCCTGGGCATCGCGCTCTCCTACGACTTGTTCCTGAAGTTCTTCTCGGGCCTCGGGTCCTTCAGCGTGCCCTGGGAGCGCCTCGCTCTCCTGAGCACCGCGGCCTTCGTCGGCGCGGTGGTGGCGACCGCAAGCCCTGCGATTCGCGCGGCGAGGATGCCGCCCGCGGAGGCGTTGCGCAGCTACGAATGAACGCTCCTTACGGGTGGGCGTTCAGCGTTTTCCAATCGAATTGTCCATTAAGTAAACAGAAAAGGAGATAATGTCCCGGGTCCGTCGTCCTCCGAAGCGGAGGCGATCGAATCGGGGCGGAGGCCCTCTCGGGCCGCGTGTGCCTGGTCACGGGGGCGACGGGGGCTCTGGGGCGAGAGGTGTCGATGGGCTTCGCGCGGCGGGGGGCCACCGTCGTCCTCCTGTGCCGCGATCTTTCGAGGGGTCAGGCCTTGCAGGCGGACATCCGCCGGGCGACGGGAAACGAGTCCATCGATCTCCTCCTCGCTGACATGTCCGCGATGGCTTCCGTCCGCGAAGCGGCTCGGGCGTTTTTGCGGGACCACGACCGGCTTCATATCCTTGTGAACAACGCCGCGACGTTCGTCCGGCATCGAGCGCTCACCGCGGACCGCCTGGAGACGATGTTCGCCACGAACTACCTTGCCCCGTTCCTCCTCACGAACCTGCTGGTTCCCGCCCTCAAGGCGGACCCGCCCTCTCGGGTCATCACCGTTTCGGCCCCTTCCACGACGAAGTTGGAGTTCGACGATCTCCAGGGCGGGAAGCGGTTCGGTGCCCTCCATGCGTTCGGGGCGTCGAAGTCCGCGGACCTCTTGTTCACCTATGAACTCGCGAGGCGCCTCGAACACACCGGCGTCACCGCGAACGTGCTCCACCCGGGGCTCATGAAGTCCCACCTGATGCGAGAGGCTCCCGCCCCGATCCGCTTCTTGGCGGGCCTCTCCTCCAAGCCTCCCGCACGGGCCGCGGAAGCCGCTCTGTACCTCGCTTCCTCCCCCGAGGTCGCGAGCGCGACGGGGAAGTTCTTCAAGGGAATGGAAGCCTCCGATTCGAGCCCCTACTCAAGAGATCCCGCCATCCAGCGTCGCCTGTGGGAGATGAGTGAGCAACTCGTCGGCCAGGCCTTCTTGCCGCCCGGGCCCGGTTGAAGGTCCTCAGTACACGGCTTCCTTCGCCCGCCGCTCCAGGGCGAGCTGCCGATACTGCTCCGGCTTCCGGTCGAAGGCGAGCTGGCACTCCTCGGAGCAGAAGTAGTAGGGTGTGCCCTTGTACCAGATCATCCAGTACGCGTGGTGGGGGTTGATCGGCTTCGCACACACCGGGTCGATGGCCATGGAGCTTCGTCCCGGCCGCGGCCGAAGGCGCGGCAAGATATGAACGCTTCGCCCCTCGGAGACCGCGCGCCGCGTTTATATCCCGAGGTCCCGTTTCCCGCGCCGTGGCCATGCGCGTCGGAGTCATCGGCGTCGGGGCCATGGGCGCGAACCACGCCCGCGTCTACTCCGAGATCGCGGAGCTCATCGGGGTCGCGGACCCGGACGCCGCGGCCGGCGGGGCCGTCTCGAACCGCTTCAACGCCTCCTTCTTCCCAAACTACCGCAGCCTCCTCCGGGAGCCCCTCGACGCCGTGAGCGTCTGCGTGCCGACGACCCACCACACCGAAGTCGCGATGGACGTGATCCGCGCGGGGATCCCTCTCCTCGTGGAGAAGCCCCTCGCGTCCTCCGTCGAGGAGGCCCAGAAGGTCGTGGACGCGGCGAAAGCGGCCGGGCTCACCCTAGCCGTCGGCCATGTGGAGCGGCACAATCCCGTCGTCGCCGTCGCCAAGAGGGGCCTCGATGCCGGCGACTATGGAGAGCTGATCACGCTCGCGGCCCGCCGGGTGAGTTCCTTCCCGACCCGAATCCGGGACGTGGGCGTCGTGATGGACCTCGGGGTCCATGACATCGATATCCTCCGGTACCTCGTCGCCTCGCCCGTGGAGAGCGTCTACACCCTCTCCGGCCGGCGGATGCACGAGCGATTCGAGGACCACGCGAACCTCCTGCTGCGGTTCCGCAACGGCGTCCACGGCTTCGTCGAGGTGAATTGGCTCACGCCGATGAAGGTCCGCCGCCTTTCCCTCACCTGCCTGAAGAACTTCGTGGAGGTCGACTACACGGACCAGACGATCACCGTGAGCTCGAGCACCCTCGGCCCCCTCGACGCGTCGAACCTCTACCGGGTCCCGCTGGAGCATCACGCCCAGCGCATCCAGGTGAGGAAGGAGGAGCCGCTGAGGCTCGAGTTGCAGGACTTCCTCGCGTCCATCAGGGAGAAGCGGCCGCCCCTCGTCCCCGGGGAGGACGCGGTCGAGACGCTCCGAGTCACGGAGGCGGCGATCGAGTCCCACAAGCAGGGCCGCGTCGTCAGTGTGGCCTAACCGGCGGCGTCAGTACTCGCCCTTGCCGATTCCGCGGTACTCGAATCCCGCCTTCAGGACCTCGGGCCCGCGGAAGAGGTTCCGGCCGTCGACGAGGACCTTCCGTCGCATGCGGCGGCCGAGGGCGCGCAGGTCGAGCTTGCGGTACGCGCTGTGGGCGGTGACAATCGCCAGGGCGTCCGCGCCCACGACCGCGGCCTTCAGGTCCCGCGTGACCGTGTAGCCGCGCTCGGACTTCGCGTAGGGATCGTGGATGACGACGTCGGCCCCGCGGCGGCGGAGCTCTCGAACGAAGGACACGGCGGGCGTATCCCGAGAATCCTCTGTATCCTCCCGGTAGGCGAATCCCAGGATGACGACGCGGGCCCCCTTGAGCCTGCGTCCCGCGGCGGCCAAGGCCTCCCCGACGAGGTGGGCCATGTGCCTCGGCATGAAGTCGTTGACCCCGCGGGCCGCGGGGATGAGCTCGGGCTTCGAGTGCAAGAGGGGATGGACGAGGAGCCACGGGTCCTTCGGGATGCAGTGTCCGCCCACGCCGGCGCCGGGGAGGAGCATCGCCCGGTAGGGGCACGTGTTCACGAGCTCCCGCACCCGGTACGCATCGACGCCGACTTCCTCGGAGATCAGGGCGACCTCGTTCGCGAAGGCGATCTGGACGTCCCAGTAGGCGTTCTCCGCCGTCTTCGCCACCTCCGCGCTCGTCCAGTCCGTGACGTGGAGCTCGCCCTTCACGAACCGCTTGTAGAAGTCGACGGCCTTCTTGACGGCCTGCCCGTTCTGGGTGCCGAGGACCCGATGCAGATTCGTGAGGTTGTAGAGGAGCTTCCCCGCGGTCACGCGCTCCGGGCAATGGACGAGATGGAAGTCCCGTCCCGCCTTCTTTCCGGACGCGCGCTCGAGGGTCGGCCGCACGACCTTCTCCATCGTCGTCGGGGCGAGGGTGGATTCGATGGAGACGACGGCCCCGCGCTTGAGGTGGGGTCCAATGGACCGGAGGGCCGCCTTCAGGGAGCGGTACGCGGGATCGTGGGTCCCAGGATCGATGGGCGTCTCCACGGCGACGACGACGATGTCGGCGCGCCTCGCGGCGGAGAAGTCCGTGGTCGCTTTCAAGCGACCCGCGCTGATCTGGGCTTTCAGAAGGTCGGTCAGGCCGGGCTCCTTTCCCCGCAACGGGTTCCGGCCTCGGTTGATGGCCTTCACCTTGGCCGGGTCGATGTCGATCCCGACGACCTTGACCCCCGTCGCGGCCACGCACGCGGCCACGGGCACGCCGACGTAGCCCAGCCCGACGATGGCCACCCGCACGGCGGCGCCCATGTAAGGCTCCCCTGATAAAGGTTTCAACCTCGGCTCTGCAGGGCGATGCAAACATGCGGGCCGCACTCGTCCGTCGAGTCTCCATGCGATGTCCATCACGAATGCGGCTCCGGGCCAGGCCGCCTGACAGAACCCTTATCTGGGCCGAACCGCTCCGATGGGGCGTGAAGGTCGCGAGCGTCGTCGGCGCGAGGCCCCAGTTCATCAAAGCGGCCCCCGTGAGCAAGGAGGTCCGCGCTCACAACGAAGAGGTCCTCGTCCACACGGGCCAGCACTACGACGAAAACATGAGCGAGGCCTTCTTCCGGGTCCTCGAGATCCCGGAGCCGGACTACAACCTCGAGGTGGGCAGCGGCAGCCACGCGACGCAGACCGCGGAAATGATGCGGGGCCTCGAGGGGGTCTTCGAGAAGGAGAAACCCGGGTTCGTCCTCGTCTACGGGGATACGAACTCGACGATCGCGGGTGGCCTCACCGCTGCGAAGATGGGAATCCCCCTCGGCCACGTCGAGTCGGGCCTGCGGTCCTACAACCGCTCCATGCCCGAGGAGATCAACCGCGTCGTCACGGACCATCTCGCGAGCGTCCTCTTCTGCCCCACGCAGACGTCCGTGGACAACCTCGCGCGGGAAGGCATCACCCGCGGCGTGCACCTCGTCGGGGACGTGATGTACGACGTCGCCCTGCAGATGGCCCAAGCCGCCCGGGGACGGAATGTCGCGGAGCGCTTCGGCGTGCGGCGCGGCGAATACCTCCTCGCGACGATTCACCGTCCCTCGAACGCGGACGACCGGGAGGTCCTCACCGGAATCGTCGAGGCGTTGGTGAAGTGCGGCCGCACGATCGTCTTCCCGGTCCATCCTCGCACACGGAGGAGCCTCCAGGCGTTCGGGTTGTGGGACGCCCTCGCCTCCTCGGTGAAGGTCCTCGATCCCGTCGACTACCTGGACTTCCTCGCGCTCCTGATGAACGCCGCGAAGGTCGTCACGGACAGCGGCGGAGTCCAGAAGGAAGCCTACTTCTTCGGCGTCCCCTGCATCACCCTCCGCGATGAGACGGAGTGGATTGAGACGATCGAGGATGGGTGGAACGCCCTCGTCGGGACGGAGACGGAGGACATCCTCCACGCGATCGAGCACTTCAACCCGAGCGGGACGAAGTCGAAGAGCTTCGGCGACGGGCACGCCGCGGAGCGGATCGCGCGGATCATCGACAAGATGGTCTGATCCGAAGGACGCATGGCTTAAGAAGCGCGGGCCGATGCGCTCGTCGCGGTCGTCGTGATCCCATCGTCGTTCGTTGCCATCGCCGCGATCGTCGCCGCGGTCGTGTATGTGTTCGCGCGGAGGGCCCTCCTCTCGTTGGCCCTCGGGGTCGCGATCCTCACCGTCTTCGCCCTTCAGATATTCACGGGCGACCTCGTCGTGCGGGACCTCGCCCTCTTCTACGTCCACGGGGAGTTGTCCGCGCCCTGGACCTGGGTGACGTTCCAGTTCCTCCATGGGGGCCTGTCCCACCTCCTCCTGAACCTCGTGGCCCTCCTGTTCATCGCGCCTTCCCTCGAGGAGCGGATCGGCGCCACGCGGATCGCCGTCCTCTTCTTCGCCGGCGGCGCGCTCGGGGCCCTGGGCTTCCTCCTCCTCAACCTCTCCCTCAACCCCGTCCTCGTCGGCGCGTCGGCGGGGATCTCCGCGATCTTCGGCGCCTACGGTCGGCTGTACCCGCGGGAGCGGATGCAGCTCTTCCTCCCCATCCCCGGGTTCCCGTCCATTCCCGTGATCGACGTCGTCATCGGCTTCCTGATCCTCGAGACGGTCCTGAGTCTCGTCTCCTTCGGGCCCGCCCTCTCCAACATCGCGTGGCAAGCCCACGTGATCGCCGCGGTCTTCGGCTTCGCGGAGGCGCCCCTCATCATGCGCCTTCCGTCCCGCGTGGGAAGGACGCGGCGCTTGGCGCCCCTCGAAGGCCTGCGCCCCCTCGCGACAACGCCGGAGCTCCGGGGAATCCTCGGAGAGGCGGAGGCCTCGGATATCCCTGAGCTGCGCGATGCCTGGATCGAGAAGTTCGTCCAGGCGGCCCGATGCCCGCAGTGCGGCGGGCCTCTGAGGGTGCGCTTCGGCCGCATGTCGAGCGGATGCGGATGGCGGGCGCGGATTCGATGAGATCGCCCCCGTAATCCTTTTGGCCGAGGCCTCGCATGGGCGTTTCATGGCCGCTCCAAGCGCCCTCGTCCTGCGCTGCGACACGTGCGGGGTCGTGCCCCATCGTGTCCTCCGGGGCCGCGTGAGCGGCAAGGACGAGATCGTCTTCGAAGGCGTCGTGAGGTGCTCCCAATGCGGGGCCGTCCGGAGCACGGTCACGCGGGAGCCGAGGCCGATCCAGGTGCCCCTCATCGTGTCCTTCCTCGAGGCGTCCGAACGCACGAGCCTCGAATGCTCCCCCGACGAGAGGATCGAGGTCGGCCAGGAGATTGAGCTCGGGGACAACCGCCTCGAAGTCACGGCGATCGAAGTCAAGGGGCGCCGCATGGACGGAGCCGTCGCGAAGGAGGTGTCCACGCTCTGGGCCAAGCGGACGGATCAGATCCGCGTGAAGTTCTCGGTGAACAAGGGCAACCGCACGGTGCCCCACGAAGTCCTCGCGGCTCCGGATGAGGAGTTCGAGGTCGGGGAGATCGTGGACCTCGGGAGGGACCGCGCCGTCGTCCACCACATCCGCACGCGGCACCGGACGATGCGGGAGGGCCGGGTTCGGGCCGACGAGATCGTGCGGATGTACGGCCGCGTCGTGCGCGAGAGGACGGGCCGCTGACGACCCCGCACCCGACCTCGCGAAACCAAGCCGCAAAGGGTTAAGGTTCACGGCCTCATGGTGCCCATGTCGTGATCACCCTCCTCGGCGTGGGCCACGTCTTCGACCTGCAACGATCCGTTCGCGCGCAGATTCACGCGCGGCGACCGAGGGTTGTCGCCCTCGAACTCGATGCCGGTCGCTACGCGTTCCTCCTCAATCGGAGCCGCCGCCGCCCACGCCCCTCCCTCTTCGGCCTCCTCGCCCGTTTCCAGTCGCGGCTCGCGCAGGAGTACGGCGTCCAGGTCGGCGACGAAATGGTCGCCGCCGCGAAGGCTGCCGGGGAAATCGGCTCCGAGGTGGCCCTCATCGACCGGGATTCCCGCGTGACCCTCCAGCGGGCCTGGCAGGGGATGTCCTTCCAGGAGCGGGTTCGCCTCCTGACGTCCGTCGTCGCAAGCCTCCTCGTCCGCCGGAAGCGGGTCGAAGCGGAGCTGGATCGCTTCTACGAAGACGAGCGGGCGTACATCGAACAGTTCGCCGCCGAACTTCCGACGGTCAAGCGCGTCCTCATCGACGAGCGGGACGCGCTCATGGCGGAGGCTCTCCGGTCGCTCCACGGGTCGCGGGGCGATGTCGTCGCCGTCGTGGGCGACGGCCACGTCGAGGGCCTGCGGAGGCTCCTCGCGGGCCTTCCCGTCGAAGTCGTGCGCCTGAAGGAGATGCAACGCGTGTCGCCTGCCGCCGCAGCGAGCGGCACGGCTGCGTCCGTGAGCGTGACCTATCGGCTCTGACGCGGTCGCCGCGGCAGCCAGCGCGGGACCGCCTCCTTGTACGCGCGGTATGCGTCCCCGAAGCGAGTCTCGAGGGTCCTCTCCTCGAGGCGCGAGACCATCTGGACGGGGATCCCGAGCAGCAGCACGAGGAGGATCGCGGTAGAGGAGCCCACGAGGAGCGCGACCCCGAGGGAGGCAAGGGCGTGGGAGAGGACGATCGGATTCCGGGTCCACGCGAATGGCCCCGAAGTGACGAGCCGCCGAGGGGGCACGAGGGGATTCGGCGTGCCCTCCCCCTCTCGGACGAAGAGGAAGAAGCACCGGACCAAGCCCGCGCCTCCGATCACGAGGAGGGGGATCCCGGCCGTCGGAACGGGCCAGGGGAGCCCCGGCCATCCGATCCAACGGTCCACGGTCAGCGCGATCCACGGCAGCCCGACGTAGAGCGCCGCGAACAGGGCGAGGCTCTCCGTCCACGCGAGCCCCTTCGACGCCATCCGGCGCGAGAGCGGTGCAGGCCTATTTCCCGCTTGGCCTCGCGCGGCGAGCCGCCCGCATGTCCATTCGTGGCGCCCTTGCGAACGCTTAAGCCCGCCTCGCTCATCGTTTCGAACGGATGGCTGAAGCCGATCCCGCGAAAGAGGCTACGGGCGAGTTCCTGCGGCGGCACTTCCGCCGCCACTACGAGACGACGAGGCGATCGCTCCCGGATCGCTTCGGGCGGCGAGAGTTCGGCTTCATGTTCTTCAACGCCGCGATGGTCATCCGCCATCTGGGCTTCTCGAGGGAGTCCGATCTCAACGACTTCTTCGTTCGCCGTGTGCCCGCCCACGCCTACTACTCCTCCGCGTACTACGACCGGCCTGGCGCACCGACGATGGAGGAGAAGGGCTGGCTCGGCGCCGATCTCGTCTTCGACCTCGACGCGGACCATCTGCCCAACGCGAACAAGATGACGTATCCGGAGATGCTCGAGGCGATCCGCCTCCGGATCGTCAAGCTGTACGATGAGTTCCTCGGGCAGGACTTCGGCTTCGAGGACCGCTCGATGCGCCTTGTCTTCTCCGGCGGCCGCGGGTACCACATCCATGTCTTCGACGAACGCGTGTGGTCCCTGGGGAGCCATGAACGCCGGGAGATTGTCGACTGGATCACCGCGAAAGGGTACGACTTCCGGTCCGCGTTCAAGGAGACGGCGTTCGACGCGAAGGAGTTCCGCGGCCGCACGAGGGTCAAGAAGCGGGTGGTCTCCCCGCCTTCCTCAGCCCCGGGTTGGCGGGGGAAGATTGCCCGCGGCCTGGTGACCCTGGCGAAGACGATGGAGCCGATGGAACCCGACGAGGCGATTCGTTTCCTGTCGTCCTTCGATGGCGTGTCAGAGAATGAGGCGACGAACCTCTACAGCAACCTGTTCAAGAGTCGGGGTCGGCCTCCCCACGAGGTCCGTGGCGTGGACCTGCTGCTCGCGGGAGGCCCAATCGAGGTGCTCACGGATCGCAACCGCGACGCGCTGATCGACGTGGTCGTGCAGCTGCAGCAGATCCGCCTGGACGAGCGGGGCGGAGTACCCCTCGAGGGGATCGTCCAGCGAGGGGACACGGACGAACCCGTCACCTCGGACATCAAGCGGCTCATCCGTCTGCCTTCGAGCCTCCACGGGAAAACGGGACTCCAGGTCATGCTCCTCACCCGCGACGAAGTCGACGACTTCCGCCCGCTTCGGGACGCCGTACCACCGACGTGGACGGAGGAGGCCATCCCGATGCGCCTGGCGAACAGAATCAATCTGGAGATTCGGGACGAATCCTTTAATCTGGAACCTGGGGTAAGCAAGGTCCCGCAGTACCTAGCCATCTTCCTGGCGGCTAGGGGACTCGCAACGGTCGCCCCAGAGGCCTAGCGTCAATGTCGGTGTACCAGGACCGGATCCAGGGCATAGACCGTCTGCTCCGGGTCCGCCGAATGAAGAAGATTGCCTACGGC
>DATBLI010000046.1:0-2678 GCA_036555455.1 Thermoplasmata archaeon | reverse complement strand
CAATCCCAAGAAGGTGGAGGACCTCTTCACGCAGCTCATGATCGACGAGATTCACCGTTGGACGGAGATGGCCGAGAAGCACCTCGCTCCGCTGGACATCCCGCTCTACTGGATCGGCGGGAACGACGACAAGGCGGAGGCGTTGGCGCAAGTTGTGTCAACGCCCCATGTCCGTTACGTTGACGAAACCGTTGCGCAGTTCGACGAGGACCACGAGATCCTTGGGTTTGGCTGGACGAACCCATCCCCATGGCGCACTCCGCGGGAGCTGCCCGAAGATCAGATCGAGAAGCGCCTCAGCCCGCTTCTGAACCAGGTGAAAGACCCGGCGCGCTGCATCTATCTGATGCACGCACCTCCGTATGGGACCGGCTTGGACATCGCCCCAAAGCTCGACACCTCGACGGACCCCCCAAAGCCGCTGACGCAGGGCGGACAGGAAATCCTCATCCCGGTGGGCAGCACGAGCTTCCGGGATGCTCTCCTCGAGACGCAACCACTCATCGGCCTGCATGGACACATCCACGAGACGAAGAACGCCGCGAAGCTCAAACGGACCGTCTGCGTGGATCCCGGATCCGAATACAGCTCAGGCACGCTCCGCGGGGTCATCATCAACTTGGAGCGAGACCGCGTGCTGAGCTACCAGTTCACCTCGGGCTGAAAGGCCCAGCTCCTGGAACGACCGGCGCCGTGAACGCCCGATGGGCCCCGGCTCAGATGGGTGGGACTTCCTTGTATGCGAGGTCCAGGTCGACTCCGACGCGTTTCAGGTACCATCGCCGGATGAAGTAGTACGCGGTCCACGCGACGAAGATCCCGACCATGATGAGCCCCGATATCACGCCGTCCAACCCCGCGTTCAGGTTGACGATGCCCAAGAACGGCTCTGTGATATACCAGTAGAGCATCCACGCGCTGAACGCCGCCGCAATAATGCCGCAGATTGTAATCAGCGGGATGGGCCCGATCTTGTACTTCGCAATCGGGGAGGTGCGGTAGACCTCCGGACGCGTCCTCGGGAAGATCGCGCCGCCAATCGCAGTCCCGATGTACATCACGGTCGCAACGGCCGTGACCGCCAACGTATATCTCGCGTAGTCGGGGACCATGTTGTAGATATAGGCGTAGACGAAGCCGCCGAGGATGAGGAAGACCACATGGGCGAAGACGGGGGTGTGGGTCCGCGGGCTCACCTGGCTGACGATCTTCGGCAGCACCCCGTCGATCGACATGGCGACGGCCACTCGGGTCCAGCCCACGATGACGTTGAAGACAATCTGGATGGCGTTTAGGAGGATCCCGATGATCATGAGGAACAGGATCACTGGGTTATCCGTGAGCACCATCGCGAGGTTGCTGAACCATGGCGCAATCGGCGATCCGTATCCTGCCGCGGCGGAGAGCCAGTCCTGGCTCACCGTGTTGATCATTGCGAAGGCGAGGATCGCCATCATCACCATGCTGACAAGACCGCCACCCAGGTTGATGAACAGCTGGTTCTTGAGGCTCTGCGCGCCCTGAATCTCTCCTGCCTGCTCCTGAGCATAGCCAACCCAGCCCAGACTCGTGAGGGCCACTGGTGTGACGAGAAGCGTGCTCAGGAGCGAGATGGATCGCACTGGAGTGAATCCGTTCGCGATCGCGTTGCTGAGGATGTCGTTGTAGGCGTTCGGCCCCGCGCCCGCGACAACGCTGGCAGCGTTGTCGAATCCTCGGATGAAGGATGCTGTCGGCGTGAGGAAGAACATGACGACCATGACGGCGTAGCTCAGGAGGAAGCCGTACCACATGACCCACTGGATCTGCACGAACCATCGGAAACTCTTGATCAATACCAAGGCGGCGATCGTCGAGGTGACCATCGTGGTCACCATCGCGCCCGTCGGGCTCGCGAACCAGTTCCCCCAGTCCAAGAACATCGCATTGCCCGTCGAGAGGCCGAGCCCCGTGAACATCGGAGAGAGCCCGAGGATTGCGACGAGCCACCCCGCGAGGGCCTGCCACTGGAGGAAGAAAGTGATGATCATTGTCGACACGATGGCGAAACCGAGCCACGGACGCAAGGTGCGGCTCTGGAACACGTAGTCGCCGCCGGTCCGGGGCATCGCCGAAGCCAGCCCGGCATAGACGACGGACAGGAAGGCAGTGAAGATGCCCGTGATCATGATACCCGTCCAGACGCTAGCGTCGGGGAAGAACGCGAGGGTGGTGATGTACACCCACGGGAAGATGACCCCGATATTCAGAATGTTATACGCGAAGGCCGAGTACGGAGACATCACCCGCACGAGCCCCGAGGCTCGTCGCGTGAAGACCTGTACCTGTCCCCCAGCGGGCTCACTTCGTCTCGAGAAATCGTCGACGCCAGTACCTGCCGTAGCTCCCGCCTCCCGAAATCTCCCCATGACAGGAACCGGCACGGCTCTTTTCAAGCTTTCGAAAGACCTTCGGTCTGTGCAGAGCGAACGACCCTCCACTTCCGATGGAGACAGGTTTATAGGAGCCGGACCGTCTCGGCTAAGGCCGCGCCCCGAGCGAATCCGTGGCGCCGATGGGAAAACGGTGGAGCACGATAACCCCCCGAAGTCGACGATGGCCCACCAGCCGTCCTTCGTGACCCTGACGGACCAGGAGTTCCTCACGGAGGCGGAAGGCATCGTCCGAGCCGCGCAGGC
>DATBLI010000045.1:0-3242 GCA_036555455.1 Thermoplasmata archaeon | reverse complement strand
GACAGCCTGCAGCGACAGCTCAACGCGACCCGCGTGGAGCAGGCCACGCAGACGACGTCGTACCTGAACATGGGCCTCGCGCTCGTGATCATCGTCCTCTTGGCGCTGATCCTGCTCCTGCAGATGCGGCGGCCGAGGCAGCCCTGGCAAATGATGGCGCCCGCACCGCCGAGCACGATCTCGACGATCCCACCCCCCGTGCCGCCGCCCGGGCCGCCCCCGATGCCGAGGCCCCCCGAAGACGAACTCTAGTCGCAAACACCGGAGGGCCTCCGCGGCCCTCCCCATCCTCCCTTTTCATCCCATCCTGCGGGACGGGGACCTGCGACCTCACGCGTGCCGCGCATGTTTCTGAAAGTCAGCAAGCGTGCGCTCGAGTCCCTCCCGGAGTGAGGTCCGGGGGGCGAATCCGAGCTGGACCATCGCTTTCGTGAAGTCCGCGCGCGAGTGCCGTACATCCCCCGGCCGGGAATCCTTGCGGATCGCCTTAATCGGAGCGGACGTGAGTTCGGAAAGATGCAGCGCCACAGCGTTCACGCTCGTCGCGGAGCCGGAGCCGATGTTGTAGACATCCCCCGCCCCGGGCCCTTCGGCGGCGAGTTCCATGGCCTCCGCGGCGTCCGCCGCGTAGAGGAAGTCTCTCGTCTGCTCGCCGTCGCCGTAGATCTCGATCGGCTTTCCGTCGACGACTGCGGCGCAGAAGCGCGCGACGACGCCCGCGTAGGAGGACGAGGGGTCCTGCCGCGGGCCGTAGGCGTTGAACAACCGGAGGACGACCGTTTCCAAGCCCTTGAGCTGCGAGATCTCCTCGCACGCGAACTCGCCGACCATCTTCGTCGTCGCGTAGGGCGAGGCCGGGGCGGGCCGCATGGACTCGACCTTCGGGTTCGCCTCCGCGTTTCCGTAGACGGCGGCCGAGGAGAGGAAGACGACGCGCTTCACGCGGGCGTCCACGGAGGCCTTGAGGACGTTGAGGGTGCCCTCCACGTTCGCGCGCCAGTACGCGTCGGGCTTCTCGACGCTCTCCGCGACGGAGGTCTTCGCGGCGAGGTGGTAGACGATTTCCTGGCCTTGGACCGCTTTCGCGAGGGCCTTGGTCTGTTCAATCGACGCCCGGTGCACGCGGACCTCTTCCCGACAGCCTTCCAGGTTCCTCAGGGAGCCCGTGGACAGATCGTCGAATACCGTGACTTCGTTCTTCAGGCTGAGCCTCTCAACGAGGTAGGAGCCGAGGAAGCCCGCGCCTCCGGTGACGAGGACCTTCTTCCCTTCCATGGGCCCGCGGCGGACGGACCCGGGTTGAGATAAGGATTCCGATGGACGCGGAGCTCAGGCTGCGACGGGCAGCCTCCCCTTGAACACACGGTACGCATACACCGTGTACAGGACCACCGCGGGCAACCCGATGAGCGCGACGGCGAGCATCGTCCCGAGGGTCGATTCGCCGCTCGACGCGTTGTAGGCGGTCAGGCTCAGGCTCGGATCGTTCGACGCGGTCACGAGGCTTGGGAACTGGTACGCGCCGACGACGCCCCAAAGGCCGAGGACGAGGAGGGACGAGAGGAAGAAGGCCGCGTTATCGTCCTTCCGCCGGGCAGTGAGGAAAGACGCACCCCAGAGGGCGAGGACAATCGCGATGGCGGTCCAGGCGATCGGTTTCTCGGCGATCGCGGGCACCTCGATGGCCGTGAGGATCGCGACCGCGATGAGGAGGGGCAGGAAGGCGAGGGACAGGATCCTGCGGAGCCGGTGCGCGCGCTTCTGCATGGCCCCGACGGTCTTCATCGCCGCGTATCCTGCACCCTGGAGAAGGATGACGAGGAGTCCGAAAAGACCGAGGGCGAGGGGGAAGGGCCGCAGGAGCGTGAAGAAGTCTCCTGCGAACTCGTGGTCCGCATCGAGGGGCACGCCCACGATGACGTTGCCCAGGGCCACGGGGAGGAGGAGGGCGGGCAGCAGGCTTCCGAGGACGAACGCGACGTCCCAGAACTTGCGGCGACGGCTCTCCAGGCTCCAGAACTCGAAGCTCACCGCGCGGAGGATGAGGCCGACGAGGACGAGGATGAGGGCGAGGTAGAAGCCGCTGAAGACGGTCGCGTATACGTCAGGGAAGGCGCCGAAAAGCGCCATCGCTCCCGCGAGGAGCCACACTTCGTTCCCGTCCCATACAGGCGCGAGCATCCGGAGGAGGGTTCGTCGCTCCACGGGCGTCCGGCCGAGGACGGGGAACAGGACCCCAATGCCGAGGTCGAATCCGTCAAGGACCGTGTAGGCTGCGAACAGGAAGCCGACGAGGAGGAACCAGATCGCCGGGAGGTCCATCCGATCCCCTCATCCTTGGCCCGCCTCAGCGGGCCCCTTCGCCACGATCATCCGCAGGCGAGTGAGGAACAGAAGGAGGAGGAGCGCGTAGAGGGTGCCCAAGATCAGTAGGGAGGCGAGGATCTGCCAGTCGGGCACGACCGCGGAGACGGCATCCGCGGTGAACTGCACCCCGTACACGGTCCACGGTTGACGGCCGACCTCTGCGCCAATCCACCCGACCTCGTTCGACAGAATCGGAAGGGGCATCGCGAGGACGAGGGCGCGGAGATACCACGTCCTCAGGCGTCCTTCCTTCCAAAGCTTCCCCGTCCTCCAGAGGTACGCGCCCGCGAGGGCGAAGAGGACGAAGACCCCGCCGAGGAGGATCATCACATGGTAGGAGGCGAAGGACACAAGGATCGGTGGGCGCAGGTTCGCGGGGATGTCGTTGAGTCCCGTGATCCGTGTGTCCGGCGTGAAGCCGACGAGCACGCTCAGCAGGCCTGGGATGCCGAAATAGAAGTCCGTCGTGCCCGCGGCCTCGTTGGGGATCCCGAAGAGGGCGAGCGGGGCATTCGTCTGGGTCTGCCACAACCCCTCGTACGCCGCGAGCTTTGCGGGCTGCGTGTTCGCGACCTGGATGGAATGCAGATGCCCGGCGAAAGGCATTACCAGGGCGGAGACCACGAGGAGGGCCAAGGCCACGCGCATCATCTTCCTCGATACCTCGAGGTCGCGTCCCTTGAGGAGGTACCAGGCCGCGATTCCTGCGACGAAGAACGACCCCGTGATCCAGCTCGCGAGGGTCGTGTGCAGGAAGCGGACGCCCGTGGACGGGTTCAGGAACGCAGCCCAGAAGTCCGTGAGGACGATGCCGTCCCCCGTCACCGCATACCCTGCGGGGGTCTGCATCCAGGAGTTCGCGACGAGGATCCACA
>DATBLI010000044.1:0-5607 GCA_036555455.1 Thermoplasmata archaeon | reverse complement strand
TGACGGATCCCTCCGCACGACCGCGGACGAAGGGCGTCAGCGCGTTCGTCGTGGACCGGGACACGCCGGGCCTCCGAATCGAGACGATGTACGGGCTCATGGGGAACAAGGGGGGTGGGACCGCGCGGATCGTGTTCAAGGGGGCCGAGGTCCCCGAAGAGAACCTGATCGGGGACCTCCACGGCGGGTATGACGTGTTCAACCGGATGATGGTGCCGGAGCGACTCACGACGGCCTCGGGCGCTCTCGGCGTGGCGACCGCGGCGATCGAGATCGCCACAAACTATGCCCTCCGAAGGGAGTCCTTCGGCGCGAAGCTCATGGAGCACGAAGGGGTCAGCTTCCGGATCGCGGAGAGCCTCACCGGGATCGCGCACGCGTCCGCCCTGGTGTACATGGCGTGCCGGGCCGCCGACGCCTTGGAGGAGGGGCGAGTCCCTCCAAGCCATGTCCGGAAGCTCGTCTCCATGGCCAAACTGAATTCCACGGAGGTGATGTGGGACGCCGTGAACAACGCGATGCAGGTCCTCGGCGGGATTGGCTACACGACGGTCTATCCCGTCGAGCGACTCCTCCGGGACGCGCGCCTCGGACTCATCTGGACCGGGACGAGCGAAGTCATGAAGCTCATCATCCAGCACGAGTACGTCAAGGAAATCTCGGACCCGACGTATCTGAAAGACAAGAGGAACATCGAGCTGGACGCTCTGGACTTCAACCTCGTGGAAGAGAAGGTCTTCTCATAGACGTCCGCGCGAGGGGGTGCTGCCCCCCTGGACCGTTCGGACCTCATCAGGCTCGCACCCAGATACGAACGGAACGCTTCTCTCGGGACAGATCATCGGGGCCCGAAGACCTTGATGCCCGAGGCAGCTCGAAGCCGCGGCTGGATCGCCTTGCTCGTCGTCGAAGGCTTCAGCTCGTTCTGTGGCTTCCTTGGTGGAGTCGCCCTCTTGGCGGATCCTAGCGGCGGGCTCCTGGGCGTGCCCCTCCGTAGCTTCGAGGGTCTCCCTATCGATGACTTCCTCCTCCCTGGCCTCTGGCTATTCACTGTCTACGGCATCGGGTTCGCTCTCGCGACCCACCTGCTCCGTGCAGGGAGGCCGCAAGGTTTGGCTTCTCGCGTTCGCCCTCGGCGTGATCTGGCTGACCTGGATCAGCCTCGAGGTCTTCCTCTAGGGACCGAGTCCGTTTGTCGTCGTCTGGTACATTCCGCAAGTGATCGCCCTGCCCCTCTTGCTCCGGCCGGGGATGCGGCCACACGGGTGGGGAGCCGAGGAGCGCTAGCGCAAGGCCTCGGCCCGAGGGATGGGCGAAGGGAGTTCGACGCGTCTCCGAGCAACGACGGAGAAGGACGAGGGAGGTTTGCATATCTTTAAGGAGTACCGTGGCGTCGGGCCGCTCGATGGCTAGAAAAAAGCGCGCTGAACCCGCCCACGTCAACGTACTCCGCGACGTACCTCCTGAGAACGCCTTCTACTTCTACCAAGGAATCGGTCAACCGACCGGTCTGTCTTCCAGGAACCTAGTCGAGTTTCGGGACCAGGCGAAGGCCGCCAATCCTGCGTCCATCGAGTTTCACCTCGAGCGAGGCGATTTCGAGAACTGGTTCCTAATGCTCGGCGACGAGTCGCTGTCGCGTCAGGTGGCCAGCCTGAGGAAACAGAAGCCCGCGGCCGCCCAACTCCCCAGTCGTCTCTCGAGCATCGTGGATTCGCGAATCCGCCACTTGCGGAAATCAGGGTAGCCGGTCGCGGTCGTTCTCCCGCAAGAAATGCAGCACTCGCCGGACTTCCTCTTGCGGCAGGGAATGCGCCCTGACAGGAAACGCCAACCCAATTTGCAGCCCAAGCACGGCCGATGAGGTCACACAGTAAGATCCCGGACGACGATGCGGCCCGCTCTTGATCATTCCTCAGGTCCGGAGAACCGTATCCGGTGGACGAGTACCGCTGACCCCTGCGATTGTCATGTAGATGCGGGACACGTGATCCGGACCCAAGCGTACATACGGGGGTTTCTTCGGTGATTCTCCTGTTACTCCTCGCGTCGGTGGAAGGGGCAAGCCTCCCCGAAACCCCGAAGGGTTGGTGTGAATGGACGCTGCTCATGATTCCGGCGCCAAGACCGAAGAATCCGCGAAGGGCTACGCAATCCGGCTCGGCTTCTGGTCGGCCATCCTGACGGCGGTGTTTGCCGCGGCGACCATCGGGATCGGCATCTTCGGGACGTCATACACGGCCGTCCCGCAGTCCTATCCCTACAGCATCCCGTTCAACCCTGTCGACTACGCGTGGCTCTATCCGGCCACCCTGCTCGCGCCGACCTTCGTGGCGCTCCTGGCGTGCATCCATGCCTGCGCCCGCGGGGACAAGCGCGTCTTCAGCCTGGTCGCGCTCTCCTTCGGTCTCATCTATGCGGTCGTCATCGCGATTGTCTACTTCATCCAGTGGACGGTGGTCTTACCAAGCATCCGGCTCGGGGAGACCGAGGGTCTCTCCCTGTTTATTCAGTCCAACCCCCACGGGCTCTTCGTCGCCCTCGAGAGCCTCGCATACCTGATGATGACCGCCGCGTTCCTCGCCGCAGCGCCCGTGTTCGCCGGAGGAAGGCTCGAACGGGCCATCCGATGGCTGTTCGTCGGAGGTTTCGTTGCAGCGATCGTCGCGTTCGCCGCCCTCTCCTGGATGGGTGCTCAGATTGTCGTGTTCGAAGTCGCGGTCATCGCCATCGTCTGTATCGTGCTGATTGCCGGAGGCGCAATGTTGAGCGTCCTGTTCCGGCGTGCTAGGAGCGGTCGCCAGGAGGGGAGCGCCCGCGGGTGAACCCCATCTGCAGGACGCTGGGCTCGATGAAGTAGAGGGAGAACTCCCGTCCGGCTGCAATTCTCTTGGCTTCCGCCTGGGCCCCGCCTCTCGACGCGGCGGTGCAGATCACGGCGCCGTCCAAGACCGCGATCCACCGATGCGGGTACTTCCCCACGAGGTCCAAGAGATTCGCCTCGAACCACTCGTCGTTGCTCCTACCCGCGCTCTCTTCCATGCTACAACATCCTCTCGCTTCTTGCGCATTGTCACATCGCGAGCGGGCCCTTCACCTTTTCGGCCCTCTCGCTTCCAGCCGCGAGGGAGCGGCGCGTTCGGCGTCACCCGGGAGGCTATTGGCCACTCTCCATCTGATCCGCATCCGCTCCCGCCTCGAGGTGAGCCTGAAGCGCCTCGAGCGCGCGTGTCCAGTTCACTCGCCGGTCGCGCGCGAGCAGCACGCGGGAGCGATGGAAGACATGGACCACGGTCGCCGGGCCCTTCGGCACGAGCTCGTACGTGACCGTCGTCTCCACAACGGCATCGTCGACCGCGATCGGCCATGTGAAGGTGATCCGGCGGGGCGCCTCGAGTCCGATGATGAAACCTTCCTGACGCCCCTCGGGAGGGTTCGTCAGGTACCGGCCACCCTCCTGGGCCTCGACGATGGCATCGGCGGACCACCATGCCGCGAGGTCCACGGGATTCAGAATGGCTTCGAAGACCCGCGGCGGCGGGGACCGGATCGTAATCTTCCCCTCGCCCACGATAATCGGATAGGTGACGGCCATGGTCTCACCGACAGGCACGCGTCATGGCGACCGGATTCACGCTCACAACGTCGCGGGCGCAGTTGAACCTTTCGGGATGCAGTGATCCAAGTCCGTTCCTTGTGAAGCCCACATTACAATAAGGACGCACGCTCTAAGCGAGGCCAAGCCACCGGATGAGGCCCAAAGGAGCGCAGGCCATGTCGGCGGGGAAGAAGGCGGACCTAGCAGGCCCGGGCATCGGGAACTACGAGGAGCTAGAGAAGATCCTTCCGGAAGATTACGAGCCCCTCCTCGACCCGCGAGAAACGCAGAAGGCGATCTTCGCGACGAAGTCCTACATCGAGGACCACCTGTGCCGGGAGCTGAACCTGATGATGGTCCAGGTCCCCCTCATCGTGGACGTCGAGAGCGGGATCAACGACATGCTTGACCGCGATGGCTCGCGCACACCGATTCAGTTCCACATCTCCAACGACTACGACCGACACCCGGTCGACGCGCAAGTCGTCCAAGCGGCCACGAAGTGGAAGCGGATGGCTCTGAAGCAGTTCGGATGCGCCGTCGGCGAGGGCATCTGCACGGACATGCGCGCGGTGCGAAAGGACTACTTCCTCGATCATGACCACAGCGCGTACGTGGACCAGTGGGACTGGGAGAAGGTGATCCGCGAGGAGGACCGGAACCTCGATTACCTGAAGGAGACCGCCCGGCGGATCTGGAAGGTGATCAAAGGTGCCGAAGCGACCGCGCGCCGCCGGTTCCCCGCTCTGCGCACGGGCAAGTACCCTCCCCTGCCGACGGACCTCCGCTTCGTTCATGCGGAGGACGTCCTCGACATGTATCCGGACCTGCCCCGGAAGCAGCGGGAGACGCTCCTCGTGCAGCGGTACCCCGCGGTCTTCATCCTCGGGATCGGGTGGCCCCTCAAGGACGGCTTCCCCCACGAGATGCGCGCCGCAGACTATGACGACTGGATTACGGAGACGCGGTCGGAGGACGGGCGAGCGATGCACGGCCTGAACGGGGACATCCTCGTCTGGAACCCTGTCACGCGTCGACGCCACGAACTCATGTCCGGGGGCATCCGCGTCACGGCGGAAACCCTGAAGAAGCAGCTCGAAGTGGCCGGGCAACTGGCGAACCTGCAACTGCCCTACCACCAAGCGATCCTGAAGGGGGAGATCCCCCTCAGCATCGGGAGCGGGATTGGGCAGAGCCGAACCCAGATGCTCCTGCTCCGGAAGGCCCACCTCGGCGAGGTCTCTGTGACCGTGTGGCCGCGGATCCTGAAGGAGATGTCCGCGAAGCGGAACATCCGCGTGCTCGAGTGAATCGCCTTAGCGGACGACCCGCCAGTGAGGCGCGGCCGCGTGTTCGACCGCGGCGACCTTCTTTTCCTTCTCGAGCCTACGAAGCTTTGCGGAAGCCGACGGCTCCGGGATGCCGAAGACTCGGGCCAGCTCCCGCAACGGCGCGGGTCCGTGGTGCTCGAGATAGCCGACGATATCCGTCGGCGTACGCTTCGTAAGCGCGCCGCGGGAGAGGTAGTCGATCGCTTCCTCCACAATCGGCGGGTCGAAGGCGTAATCGAGGATCACCGTTCGATCCGCCCCGTCCGTCACGGCCAGGTTGTAGAAGCCGATGGGCAGGTGGCCGAAGGCGTGGCCCTGCTGCTGCATGTCGCCCTGCCGCGCCTCCGTGTCTCCGAAATCCTCACGAAACCGAGGGACATCGAGGCCGGCCTCGTTGGCCGCCTCGACGAGCGTCCCCTCGTGTGTGACATCCTCGCCTTCGACATCGAAGCGGCGAAGGATGGAACGGTTGAAGCGCTCCCCCTTCGCCCGGCCTTGCTTCAGGGCGGCGAAGACCGCATGCGTCGCCGGAAGCAAGTTCCGCGGCTCCTTCGGCCCGTAGTTGGACCGGATCGGCACGCCCATCGTCTCCGTGGCCTCCCGAGCCCACGCATTGAGGGAGTCGAAGGTGAGCTCGTAGTGCTTGAGGTACTCGTCGAGGTCCTCGTAGACGACCCC
>DATBLI010000043.1:0-7289 GCA_036555455.1 Thermoplasmata archaeon | reverse complement strand
ATAAGGTTATCTCCTGGTTCGCGATTCCACCACAGGGCCGGCGGACACCGCACCTCCTCCATTTGCCAACCCCTCTAGGGCGATTCCACCGGCCCCCTTGAGATGCTGTAAATCGCGTCCGAGGCGTACAGGCCGAATGACAATTCCGCTGCGGTGCACACGCTCATTGCGCATCTGTAGGGCGATAGTCCACGCTGGGAGTTGACCAAACACGCTGTGGCCCCGTTCGTGAGCTTCCTGGGAGAACTACAGGTTCGAATTGGCGGCTGACGACGGAATCAACGTTGGGCGCCTCCAATAGCGGAGATTCGATCCATGGCATCCCCTGCCTCAACTCCAGTGGTTACGACTACGACTTCCCTTGTGCCTTTCGGAACATAGCAAGTCGCCTGGGTACCCAAGTCAGAGAAGTGGGGTTTCAACAGGGCAGTACTCTCACTAGAGGGAAGAGAGCAAGGCGTGGCGTCAACCTAGCTAGTTTGCGCGCTCAAGTTGCTTGTTTTCCTCCGGACGGGAAGCCCGGGGCCACCGAGTGCTTTCTCAGGGCCATGCTCGACACAATGTGGAGGGCCCGACTGCGCCGCGGCCATCACTTCTTCCGGTTCGCCGGCTGACTCTCTTTCCGCCATCGATCCGAGCTTGGACCCCGCCTTCAGCTTCCCGGCGATCTCCGCGATCCCGCAGTACTCCAGGTACGCGACGTCCGCTGCCACCGTGCCGATAGTGAAGCCGTCCACGAAGGCGTCGATGAAGACGTCGGAGTCCGTCGTGCCCTGGGCCATGCGGACCCCGCGGCCATTCCGCCGCAGGCGACACCCATGCCGACGTCGAAGGCGACGTGGCCGCAGGCCCCCGTCCCCGCCGTGGCGACGATCACGGCGATCGTCAGACCGACCGCGATCACGGTCTGGACCCAATGCGACAGGCGGTTCCACGCTTACTGCGCGCTGCCTATGGCGCTTGTTGAGGCGAGATCAAACCAGCTCGGAGAGAACATCGCCAACGCTCTCCACCCATGGGACGGGGACTCCCTGCGCTGCTCGCGCTAAGTCCCGCGAGCTTAAGCTCATAGCCAACAGGAGGGCCCTGCAACACCGCCGCTCGTCGACCGACCACCAAAGCCTCGCGGCAGGTCGGGTCGCCAACGGGGCCTTCAGAGACACGCAGATCGGCTCACGCGAAGAGTTGGAGTTTCCCGGTCTGGACGGTGCAATCCCAAACCTTGGCTCAGACCTAAAGGGCAATCGAGGCCAACGTAGCCAGGTCGCCCACGGATCGAGGGCCGATCCCCCCCAACCGCGGCAGCACATTCGCCTGTATGCCCACTGGCGACCCAGGGGCGTAGACCAGTCCTGCGACACGGGGAGAACTCAGGCGCAGTTGTTTGTCGACCGTCCGGTCAAATTGCCGAACCCGGATCAAGTAATTCTGCACCAGAGTGGCCGTATCGTTACCCGTCGTTAGCGGTGGAATCACCTTGAGGCTGCCCACGGGAGTCATTTGGGCGCGGGCCAGAGCATCCCGAACCGGACCGCCCCCACTGATGCTCGTCTCCCTGCCGGTCGCCCGCCTATAGGCCTCATTGAAGAAACCGCTCCGTTCGCGCGCCAAGAAAACGTCTGTCAGGACGCCCGAGACGTCGGTTCCAGCGAAAGCGTTCGAGTCCAGTGGGAAGGTTGCGGCCACGAGCATGGCCTCCGTCACCTCAACGCCCTGGGTCCGCCAAAGCGCTCCCGTTTGGAACGTGTAGGGGACATCAACCGCCCAGAATGGGAAGAGTACGTTGCCTTGACCGGGGATCACGCGTAGCGTGGGGCTCCCCTTCTGGGCCTTCCGGATATCGGCGACGGCGCGGAGGATCTCTTCGGAATGGGACAGGTCCTGGAAGCTGGCGCGCCACTGAGCATACGGGACCTGCCGAAGATTGTTGAGCAGCTCGAGCAGTTTCCGAAGTGTCGACACCGCAGCCGTGAAGTTGCCGCTGGGGTCCATCGAGGCTGCCTGAACGAGGTAGGAACTCCCCCGTACGAGGGACAGCTCCTTGTCAATCGCCTGGGTCATGATCGCCAGATCGAAGTCCTTCGACGCCTTCGCACGGGCGGCCTCCAGACCCATCCGAGACTGCTCGAAGGCACGCGGCGCCTCGAAGAAGCGAAGACCCAGGAACTGGTCGAGCCCCGCGGCCAGGTCCGCGAGACCCTTGAAGCGGTCACTCAGGGGGGCGAACTTCGGGACGTTTTTGAGGGCATCCGCCGCCGCAGTGAAGTTGCGGTTCATCAGGTAGTAGCGCTCGGGTTTCTGGTCCGCGGCCAGTCCGGCGTTGTTCAGAAGGTAGCCTAGCGCCGCAGTCAGGCCGCTGACTTCCGCGATCGAGGCGCGGCCGGCTTCATCCATGGCGAGGGGCGCGATGGACTGCACTTTTGCCTGAAACAGAAAGACGCTTTGAGGATTCGTGGAGGACGACGACGGCGCTTCGACCATGAAGGGAAGGACGCCAAGGGGATGGGAGAGCAGGTTGAGGAAAGTGAAGCGATACTCCTGATACTCTGTCGAGAGCCTCGGCTGGACGTAGTTAACGAAGACGGTGTGCCGCGCGACGGGGTCGACAATCCCCGCGGCGGACGCTTCCATGCCCATGGGGATGGCTTGACGGACCCAGGCATTGACCTGGAGCATGATCTGATCCAAGAAGGCCCTCGCGTCCACGACCTTCTGGCTTGTCCCGCAGCTCGGGCAGCGGACGACCTCTTCGGAACCCGTGACCTTGAGGGGCGCAGTGCACGCGCAACAGCGCAACGCGAGGAGCGAGAGAGGGTTCGGAGACTCCATGATCTCGCTAACCATGCTCCCGCTACCCCCTCTGTGCCAGGGCTGCGTGCAAAGAGGCGACCCGCCGCTTCAGATCTTCAATTTGCGCCTGAACGCGAGCCTCCAACTCAGCCACACGCTTTGTCGCGATGCCATCCGCGAGACGGTACACCGCCCCGTAGCATCCTTTGCAGGCATACACGGAGCCCGACGCTGCGTCGTACGAAGGCAACGGGCTGTCCCTCACCGCGTTGCGGACGAGTTCCGTGAGTTCGCTGAGCATCGGGACGAAGTGGACGCCTTCTCCAGCGACGTCGCGACCGCAGAACCAACATCTTGCGGCGCGACCGTACTGCTGCACACGCGAGAGTGCACTGTCGGCTTGGCCGCCGTACCCTGCCTGAGACCACCAAAGCCGCGCCGTCTGGTAATGCCCCGCGGCCGCCTTCGGATCGGACGAGAGGAGCGACTCGGCCAAAGCCTCCTCCGAGTGGGCGGCGAGAGGCAGCGCCTTCGACTCCCCGGTGAGGGAGCCCTGGTGGAGGAGCTCTGGGATGGCCAAGACCTGGCTTCCAATGTCGGCACGGAAGGCCGTCGCGAGATCTCTAAGGCTTCGCGCCTTCTGCCGATACTGGTCGACGGAGGCAGGATGGTAGCCAATCAACTCGATTTCACTTGCGAGGAGCTCCGCTTCCCGCGCAAGCTGCGCCGCCGTCGACTCGCGAACGCCGAGCTTCATCCGTGCGGGGCCGAGCGAACGGAGCGACTGCACAGCTTGCCGGTAGGCGGCCGGATCCGACGCACGGAGGGCCAGGGACATGACCGCGGCATACGCGCCTGCAATGGCAGCCCCGTTGATGTCGCCTAGCTTCTGGTACTTCTTCGCGGCATCGTTGTAGCGTGCGAGAGCGTTGGAAAAGTCGCCACGGAGGAGGAAGTCATGACCCTGGTCCAAGACCTCCGAGGCCGATTTCAGGAGAGCCAAGCGATGTCCCTCCGAAGCGGATGGACGACCCTGTCCAGGCTTAATTGTTTGGCCCCCGTTCTCCTCCGAGCGACTGGGCAGAGGCCCATCCGTCGGCTTGGTCGAACAGCATGCGACTTCGACCCCCTGGGAGTGGACTGCATCTGATTCAAGGCAGGGACCCAAGGGTCCATGTGCTGCTATGCCCGCTGAAGAGCCGCGTTGCCACCTCCTCTTTCTCCTTTTCTGGAACTGATTCAAGTCCGTCCGGAGCGACGTGATCGCGAACGAATCTCGCCCTCGTCCTCGATCCATCAACCATGCTATGGATTAGCACGCCCCGGTCGGGATTCGCACCTTCCATAGGATCGGCGCAGTGTGGAGGTATTCAGCACGAGACCTCACATCCCGGCGATAAGCCCGAACCTGACCTGTGGCGCCCGTCCCATTCATGCCCGCCCACCTTGGGCGGGCACCTTACCCTTTTCACTCGCCTGCCGAGCTTCCGACACGAGATTCCGTGTGCCTCAATGCGAAGAGATCTTGACGAGCTCGAGAAGAACATCGCAGCCCTGACGGCTTGACCCTCAGGCCAATCAACCGTCTTCGCTTCTCTATACGGCGAGATAGAGGAGAGGGCTCCTGCACCGCCGCCCCCAGCGAATGGATTAGGGCGGAACCGAATCAGAGAGAATATCCGGATACGATGGGTGGGTCAAGTCCTGCCAGGGACTCCGATGCCCAACGCTTTGTTGGTCGGCCACCGAAAGACTAAGATTGCGACCAACAGCCCGAGACTGATCGCGACGCCCACGCTCAGGAAGGGATCGAAGTAAAGCCCCATCAGGAAGAGGGAAATCGCCGCACCCGCGACGGTTGACCAGCGCCAGATGCCCACGAGTCTAGGAACTCCGATCGCGCCGAGCGCGGCAGCAACGAACGCTACCGCTTCCATTCCCGCGAGGATCATGCTCAAGGTATTCTGTACGCCTTTCGACATTCCCAAGGGTTCGAACAGCCACGACCTCGTCGCCTCAAACGGGGCGTCCTGTGACGGCGTTACGTAGGTGGCGAGGGTAAGGTACCCATGGGCGACAAGGAACAGTGCGAAGACGTAGGCCCATACCTTCGCCGTGGGATCCCTCCGCGGTGGACCGACCCGGGATTAGCCCTACCCGTACTTCAGTATTGTGCGGTCGTCGAGCTCACCCGAGGGGCGGGCCGAAGGCGGGAACCCTGAGCGGGCTCGCTACGCAGCGGGCCTGGACCGCAAGAATGGCAGCAGGAACCTGGGTGGGGGTCAATCGCACTATTCCATATGGGTAAAACGCCCCGGTCAGGAGTCGAACCGCCTCGTCGCGTCCTAATCACGAGCCTTGGTTCTGAGGCCCTCCTCCGCCACACCCCCTTGCGTCGTCGAAGGCTTCATCTACGCTGACGGTCGATGGACCGTGCGAATGCCGGTGGGGACGGCCCGGCTGCCCGAACACGAACATCGGTTCGTTTTGAAGAGAATCATGGACGGCTTCGATGCAAAGACAGGCGAACGGATGGCTTGGCATGATTATGCGTGCGACCATTGCGGGCTTGAGATCGTGGGCGAGTGGAGGGCAAGGCGACCCAAAGGAGTCCGGTATCGGGGAGGGGCGCCTCCGTACCTTCACACCTGCTCGCGCTGTGGCAAGAAGTTTCGGGATGGCCATCCCTTCTCGGAGCTGAACACCCGACACGCAGACGAACAGGTGAAGTTCTGCTCTGAGGACTGCCTCCTCAAGGCGAGGAGTGGGTGGCGGAAGCACGATCTCCTGCAACTACTCCCCACGCTTGAACGGATGGTGAGGACCGCGACCGACGAGACTGCTCGTGCCCGAGCAAGGCATGCGCTCGAAGCCATAGCCGACGATGAAGATGACATGCTACGGACTCGCGGGAAGGAAGCCCTGGGCCGGCTCGGGCGACGTGGGGAAAGGGCCGGGCGACGAGGCCCGGCATGAGGGGAACTCGGCCAAAGTCGGTAACCCACATGGGGGTCTATCTAACCAAGCCCCTTCATGAAAGCGCCCCGGTCGGGATTCGAACCCGAGCACCCGGCTCGACAGGCCGGGATCATAGACCGCTAGACCACCGGGGCAGCGACCGCAGGCAAAGATGGGGGTCTAATTAGGCTTTGCTCCGGAGACCGCGGCACGGATCACGCACGCCTCCGTTCGAGGGTCGGCAGAAGGGCGAGGAGCACGAGGACCGTGATCAAGGCGGCGGCGAGGGCGACGGCCGTGGGGATCGTCGTGAGCGGGATGGTCCCCGCGAGGGCCAACTCTCCCGCGAAGATCGGCAGGAGGAAAGCCATCGTCGATGCACTGCCGATCCGCAAGATCGCGCGTAGGAGGCCCCCGCGCATCCGCGCGAGGTCGATCGGATCGAGATCCCGCAGGTAGAGCGGCGCGAACCGTTCCGCGAGGATCCGCAACTCGACGTGGGCAATGACGAGGACCAGGAATCCGACGGCGGCGGCTGCCTCAATCGGCAGCCAATACGCATGGGCCCCGAAGTAGGCGAGGGCCACAAAAAGCAGTCCGAGCCGACGCAGGATAATGGAGCGGAACCGCCAGCCGAGGATCGTCGAGAGGATCGCGAGGGCCAGGATCGCGTCGAAAGCCTGACGGGCGCGGACATCCCCAATCTGCGCGACGTCGGCGATCGACCAAGCGATCACCACGACGAAGACCGCAATCGCCGGCACCCTCAGGCCGGCGGCCTTCACCCGGGAGGCGCCCACGGCTTCAACCTCCGCAAGGGCAAGGCGAGGGGCGTTGTCGGGTCCCAGTCCACGACCTGGGCCACCCGTCGGAGTTGGGCCACGAGGTTCTCCCGCTCGACGCGCAGGAGACGGTACGCCGCGTCCCGGGCCGCGCCCGGCGGGATCAGGGGCTTCTCGATCTCGAGGGGCGATGGGGACAGGATGGTGACGTCATAGCCCAAGGCCGCGAGGTTCATCACCGCGGAGAGTACCGTCGGGTCTGTCAGGGGCGACACAAGGACGATCAACGCGTCCCGCGGGAAGTATCGCGACAGGACCCACGCGACGTAGGAGAAGGGCCACTCCCCGCCTGCGCGCACATGGACGAGGTGATCCAGGATCCGGTAGAGCTGCTTCCGCCCGAACGCGGGCGGCACCCAGTCGAGGACATTCCGCTGGACGATCAGCCCGACGCGGTTCTTCGCCGCAAGGACGTGCTCCGCGACGCCCAACGCGGCGCGCACGCCGTACTCGACCGCGTTCACGTTTCGCGTGCCGACCGCGCTCTCCCGGCGCGCGTCCAGGATGATCACAACGTCCCCGGATCGCTCCCCCTCGTACTCGTTCGTGCACAGGCGGTCGAGGCGCGCGGACGCCTTCCAATTGATCCTCCGCACCTCGTCCCCGGGGATGTACTCCCGCACGCCCCAGAAGTCGGAGCCCACGCCGATCCGCCGCGAGGCCACGTGGCCGAACCAGGGGCGCGTGCGTCGCGGTCCG
>DATBLI010000042.1:0-29426 GCA_036555455.1 Thermoplasmata archaeon | reverse complement strand
TCGGCGATCTACTTCGGAGACTTCAACAGCGAGTACGTCTCCCTGGATGCGACGGACGGCAGCGTGCTCTGGCAGACCTCCGTGGGCGGCGAAATCGGGAGCTCCGTCGCCTACGCGAACGGATTCGTGTACGGCACGTCGTGGGACAGCAACCTGTACGTCCTCGACGCGTTCAACGGCGATATCGTCGAGAGCCACCCCGTCCTCGCGTTCGGCTCCACCTCGATGCCCGCGGTCTCGGACGGCTGGGTCTGGATTGAGGACAACGACGGGCGGATCTACGGCTTCTTCGGGCAGCTCCCCGTGGGCGTGATCATCAGCCCCTCGACCCAGGCGAGGGACGCGATTCCGGACTCCCAGGTCGACTACGCGATGACCGTGACGAACGTTGGCGTGTCAGGTCCGGACACCTTCGACGCGACCGTGACCCTCGGCGCCCTCGGCTGGACCGCGGACCTCTACCAGGCGGACGGCGTCACCCCGCTCTCAGACACGGACGGCGACACAATCCCTGACACGGGCTCCCTCGCGACGGGCGAAGGCGTGACCGTGATCGCGCGGGTGACCGTGCCGGCGGGCGTGAACCCGGGCGACAAGGATACATCGCTCGTGACATTCACGTCGAGCAACGACCTCTCCGTCCACAAGACCGCCAAGCTCACGACGACCGTGCCCCCGCCCGGAGTGGCCGTCGGCCCGCGTGCCTACTTCACCCCGAACCCCGGGGACGTCGTGACGACGACGATGGACGTCCGGAACACGGGTGGCTTCCCCGATACGATCGACATGACGGCGACGTCGGCGCAAGGCTGGGACGTCGTCTTGTTCCAAGCGGACGGTGTGACGCCCCTCGACGACACGGACAGCGACGGCACTCCCGACGTCGGCCTGGTCCCCGGCCTCGAGTCGGCCTCGATAGTCGTCCAGGTCACCGTGCCTCCGGACACGCCGCTCGACACCCTCGACCGCGTCGCGGTCACCGGGACCTCCTCCCTGGACCCGAACGCATCGGGCACGGGCTACGTCGTCCTCGAGCTGATCCTGCCGCCGAATGAAGACTGGCCGACGTTCCACAACAACAAGCCTCGCCACGGACAGTCCCCCGCGGAGATGGACCCGCCTTTGACGGAGTACTGGAGCGCGGGACCGAACCTCCAGCAGCTCTGGACCGGGCCAGTCGTCGCGGACGGGATCCTGTTCTCCACAACCCTCGATGGGTACATCCGCGCCCGCGATCCGTTCTCCGGCGACGTCCTCTGGTCGCGACAGCTCGGAGGCACGTACTATTACACGGGCACCCCGACGATCGCGGACGGAGTTGTCTATGTGCTGTTCTACGGCGACGCGGGCGGCTACGCCTATGCCTTCGATGAAGCGACCGGCGAGACGATCTGGAGCGTGGGGATGGCCGACACGGGCCTCGACTTCAACTCCCGCGTGGCACTCGCCTATGCGGACGGCATGATCTTCGGCGCGGACTGGACAGGGAAGATCTACGCCCTGAGCGCCGCGGACGGCTCCGTTGCCTGGACGTACGACACCCTCGGCGACACTCCCTCCGGCGGGGCCACAGTGAGCGGTGGGCTCGTCTTCATGCCGTCGACGAACGGCATGGTGTACGCGATTGATGAGTTCGGCGGCGCCCTCGTGTGGTCCCTGAGCCTCGACGGCACCGCGACCTCTCCGCTCCTGTACGCCCAGGGCGCCGTGTTCGAAGGGACGTACTCCGGGACGATGTACGCGATCGACGCCCAGTCGGGTGCGATCGAGTGGACGACGGGCGGCTTCGGCATGGTCGACTTCTCCACGCCCGCCTACGACGGCTCAGCGATCTACTTCGGGGATTTCAACAACGAGTACGTCGCCCTCGATGTGGGCGATGGCCATGTCCTGTGGCAGACGCCCATCGGCGCTTCCGTGGGCAGCGCGGTCGCCGTTGCGAACGGCTACGTCTACGGCACGGCGTGGGACGGCTATCTGCACGTCCTCAACGCCTCCGACGGGAGCATCGTGGACGAGCACCAGCTCAACTCCTGGGCGTCCACCTCGAGCCCCGCGATCTCTCGCGGCTGGGTCTGGGTCGAAGACTACGATGGAAACATCTACGGCTTCGGCGCGGTCGGCGCAGGCGAGGTCCGGGGCGTGTCCGTCTTGCCTGACGCCTTCGAACTCCCCGTCACGACGGCCGCGCTCGTCCGGGCGAGAGGCATCGATGCGTTTGACAACGCGATCAAGCTCCCGGACGTGACCTGGGCCTCCCTGGATGGGCTGGCGACGATCCTCCCCGTGAGCTCGACCGGTGACCTTGCCGTCTACGTGGCCGGGGCCGTGGCGGGCCTCGACACCCTCGAGGCATCGTCGATGGGCTACTCCGGCACGGCCGCCGTTGAGATCACCCCGGGCCCGCTTGACCATGTCGAGATCCTCCCGAGCGTCGCTACGGTCGAGGCGGGAGACACGCTGCAGTTCGGCGGCGTGGTGAAGGACCGGTTCGGGAACGAGATTCCGGGCGTCTCCATCACTTGGGACGTGATCGGGACGATCGGCGCGATCGACCAGTCGGGTCTCTTCACGGCGTCCACGACGGTTGGCGCCGGCATAGTCACAGCGACCGCGGAATCCGCGACGACGGCGGTGAGCGTAACGATCGTTCCCGCCGCGCCGTCGGCAATCTCCGTGAGCCCGTCCTCCTTGCCCGCGGTGGCCGCAGGCTCCCTTGTCACCCTGACGGCGACGGTCCAGGACGCATACGGGAACGCCGTGTCGGGCGGAGTCCTCACGTGGTCCTCCACGAGTGGCACTCTGCTCCCATTCTCGACGGATGGCCGGCTGTACGGATACACGGCTCCGACGACGACAGGCAGCGCGACGATCACCGTGTCCTCCGGCAGCCTCCAGAAGACGGTCGCGGTCGAAGTCGTGGCGGGTCCGCCCGCGGCGATCACGGTTGGTGCGCCCTCCCCGGACGTTGCCGCGGGTGAGACGCTGGCCTTCACCGCAGTCGTCACGGACGCGTACGGCAACGAGGTGAGCGGCGTGACGGTGCTGTGGACCACGACCGGCGGGTCCATCGACGCGTCCGGCGTGCTGACGGCTCCGGCCCAGGCGGGGACGATCGTCGTGAGCGCGTCCGCCGCGGCTCGCCAGACGTCCGTCACAATCGAAGTGACCGCGGCTGCGCTCGAGCACTTGGAGACGTCCTCCTCGTCGATCAGCGTCCTGACGGGGAGCGGCGACACGCTGGCGGTCGTGGGAGTCGACGCGTACGGCAACGAGGTGGAAGGGCTGACCTACACTTGGTCCACGACAATCGGCACGGTCGCTGCGGGACCCGGCGGCCGCACGGCTTCTTTCTTTGCGGGTGACTCCGGCGGCTCCGGGACGATTACCGTGGCGGCAGGCGGCATGGAGGCGGAGATTTCCGTCACGGTGACGGAGAGCGCACTGCCCTTCGGTCGGCAAGCGACCCAGGCCACGTCGATTGCCTTCCTCGTGATCGCGATTGTCGCGATCGCGGTGAGCGTCCTCCTCTTCGCGCGCTGGCGTGCGGCGCAACGTGAGCTCGAGGGGCTGCGCAAAGGCGGCGGAGGCGGAGCGGGCGGCGCGGGCGGAGAGACTGGCGGCGAGCCCGGCGGTGGGCCCAGCGGCTTGGGCTGAGCGCGAACGGAGGGCTTCGGCCCTCCCCTTTCTGTTTTTTCATTTCCACGCAGGGGACGCCAGACTCTTATAGCGCGGCCCAGATGGCAACGTCCGTGTGCCGGATGATGGGCGTCGTCAGCCAAGGGCCCGTCCACTACGATCTGTTCGAGGAGTTCGCGGACCTGGCCACCCAGGGGATGTGTCCCCTCGGCGCCCCGGACGAGCGGGGCCATAAGGACGGCTGGGGCCTCCTCTGCTTCCTGAATGGCTCCGTCAAAGTGCAGATGAAGGACATCGGCTGCGCCGCGGACGCATCGAAGTACTACGGCACCGCATGGAAGATCGCGAAGCTGAACATCGAGCGCGCCGCCGGGACCAGCCTCATCGTCCTCGGCCACCTGCGGCGGGCCTCGAGCAAGGAGCGCGTCGCCCAGAAGTGGTCCCATCCGTTCCTCGAGGAGCGGGACGGCATCACATGGGCGTTCCAGCACAACGGGTCCCTGAAGAATGAGGTGAAGGACCCGGACCGCGTCGACTCCCAGATCCTCTTCCAGGTGATCCTCAACTCCCTCGAGGGACGGGACCACGACGCCGTGGCGAAGGCGATCCGGGCCGCGAGAAAGACAGCCCTCGAGGAGTACGGCGGCTTCACGGGGTTGAACCTCATGCTCTCCGACGGGAGCGCGCTCCACGCCTACCGGGACTTCGAGGAGAACGGGCAGTACTACACGCTGTACCAGGACCACTTCGGAGAGATGGTCATCACGACGTCGGAGCCGATCCTCGCGATGAAGGCAGAGCCGATGCCGCGGGGAATCGTGCACACGGTGACGCCAGACCTGGAAGTCCAGAGAACACAGATTGCCTGAGGGCGACGTTCACGGGGGCCTCCCTGGTCCGGTGATCCTGCCCGCACGGAACATCACCCCTGGGGGGAAGCGGGCATAACTTGGTATCCGAGGCCCGCTCTCAGCCTGATCGAGGCACCGCGAGAGTCGTATCGATGGCGGATGAGACGGTCAGCGGCGTCATGCCGGTCCACAATGAAGCCCGGGTCCTCGAGAGGGTGCTCGACTCTGTCGACAGCCAAGGTCGGAAGGTCGACGAGCTGATTCTCGCGCTCGATCGTTGCACCGATCGATCAAAGGAGATTGCAATGCGACGACGCGACCTCGTGATCGAGGTCGACTGTGGAAACACGGCTCAGGCCGTTCTTGCAGGAATCCGAAAGGCGGCGGGCGAGCAGGTGATCCTGTTCGACGGGAACACCTTGGTCCCAAGGGACTTCGTGGAACGTCTGCTGAACGTCATGGCCGACCGCCACGCCGATGTCGTGGAATGGCACGGCGGGCTGATGGCCCTCTCCAAGTCGACCCTGGACCGTTTCGGTCCCTTTTCCAGGCGGTATCTGTGGACGTTGGAGTTTTTCCTTCGGGTGCAGGCGAGCGGGGGAACCGTCGTGCGACTGAACGGACCTCACGTGCGGCTCAGGCCGTCGCCTCTTCGGAGGAACCTTCGGTACGGCCTGGACTACGCAGACCTTGCGCGCGAGTATGACCTCGCGCCGTACTTCCGAATCGGGACGAAGAGCGGGTTCGTGCCCGACGTCGTGGCGACCATGGGAGTGACCATGGGCTACGTCCGACAGCGGCGGTTCCTCGAGTCCCTCGCCCGGGTCCGCGGATTCCTACCCGCCCGCTAGCCGTGGCGTCTCATCCAGAGTACGCTGTGATCGCCGACGTCCCGAAAGATCGGCCAGCCGACCGCGCGGAGATCGATCTTCTCAATCGCGTCGACGAGGGCGGGCCATCGGCGTAACGGACGATTCGTATAGTGGGGCGGAAGCAAGACGGGGAGGCCGCGCCTCCGGACGACCTCGAATCCCGGACGGAATGCCTGGCCGATCTCGCGAGGCGTCCGGCAGTGCACCCATGTCTGGACGGTTCCCACCTTGTGCGTCGTCCTGTCCCGCAGTCGTCGACCCGCGAGGGAGGGATGCAGGGACGCCATCGCGATCGTGCACTCCGCCCCGCATACCCGGTTCATCAAGGCTGCGAGGAACATTCCCCCAGGCCGAATGAGCCGTGCCAGTGCATCCACCACGCGTGACAGATCCTCTTCGTAGGACAGGGCGAAGCTGGAGTACCCACCATCGAATCGACCGTCCTCGCTCGAGGGGATGAGAGCGCTGAGTTCCCGCGCGTAGCCCACCCGGAACGACACGCGGCTGCCGAAGGGGTGTCTTGCCGCCTTCTGCCGGGCCCAGGCGATCATCTCCGCGGAAGGGTCGATCGCAACGATCTCGCAGCCATGCGCTGCGAGCGCTAGGGCTTCGTCACCCGTGCCGCAACCGAGTTCAAGGAGTCGCTCGCCGGGATGGAACGTTTCCTCCTGATAGGCCATCATCACCTTCCGCATGTACGCGTTGATGAGGTTCTCCGAAAGGAGCGCGTCATAGCGATTCGCGTAGGCGTCGTAGGCAGTCGCAGCGTCCACTTGAGATACCGGAACCGCGGAGCTCAAGGCCTCACCTAGGCCTCCGCCTGAGCGCGAAGAGGTAGATGGCCCCGAGGCTTCGGAGGGCAGGCCACGTGCCCGTGGCATCCTCGATCTTCTCCAGGGGCTGAGTCATCGCGCGGAACATCTCAGAGATATCCACGAGATTCCACGGAGGGGTGATCGCCTGCAACGCGCGGAGGGTGTGAACCTCGTAACTCTCCCGGAAGAAGGAGTAGAATTCCTTCGGGGTAAGGAAGCGCGTGGGGACGACGTAGCGTTTCCCAACGCCCTCCCGCGAAATCGGAATCGGCACGGTCGCGCCGAGCTTGCGGAACGCTTTCCTAGGTCGAAAGGCGAAGGGATAGCAAAGCAGCTCAAAGAGTGAAATCCGATTGGCGGCCGTGAGCACGGCGAAGCCGCCCGGCCGCACGTTGCGCCCAAGATCCCGAGCGACACGGCCGAGATCGGGCTCGAGATTGAGGACCGCGCCGTTGGAGTACACGCCGTCGAACGGTCCATCGATCGCGGCCGCTTGCGCCGCAGGAAGGGCGATTGCGCTCACCATCCCGGCGACTCCCTCTCGCTCCGCGCGGCGGCGCGCTGCAATCGCCATCTCGGAGGAGACGTCCGTGGCGACGACCTCGATGCCTCTCGCGGCCAGTTCCACGGCGTCCCGGCCCGTCCCGCAACCGAGTTCGAGGATTCGCTGCCCGGGGCGGAACAGGTTGAGCGCGACCGAGAGGGTCGTGCGGCGAACGCGCTCGCTAATCGCGTTTCGTCCTTCCACCCGGTCGTACGAGCTCGCCGTCTTGTCGTAGCCGTGGGCCACGTATGCGTAGTAGTCCGCGTCCGCGGCGTAGTTCGGGAACACGGTATCTCCTCCCTCACGGGACGACTTCGTAGACGAGGACACGGGGCGCACCCAGGCTGTACTCTGGCCCTGTGGCGTCGTAGAGCAGAACCAGATGATTACCGTTCGTACCATTTGCTTGGTCCGGGAACAACGCGCGGAGCCGGTAGTACGGGACCGTGACCATGACCACGTAGGCGATCTCCCGGACCAGGAACGCGGTTGCGTTCGATGAATCCGCAGGAAGGAACGTTGATCCAATGATCCGCGACGCTGGATAGCCGCTGTAGTAGGCAGCGACCGGGGACTCCGCGATGACCAGCTTTCCAGGAGGAAGCGGCCTCGTGCTCAGGAACAGCCCGGCCCGCTCCATCCCCTGCAGCAGGGTCCCTGGCGGCGGACTCGGGTTGACGACCTGGGCCACCAGGAGTAGCGAGATGGCGAGGACAGCTACCGTGGGCGCGGCCCCGAGGGACTTTCGCGATCGGGCGACCGCGGAACGCAGCCATGAACCGACGGCGACGAGGGCAGCCCCTCCATAGATCGCGACGATGGGGGTCGTGAGATGGATATATCGAGGGCTCGGGTTCCCGAATCCCGCGGCCGTGTAGGCGACCTCCGCGCCGTAGAACATGAAGAGGATGAGGGAGAACGGCGAGCGGATCTCCCGTTTCGCGGCCCAGATCATCGCGAGGATGGCGATGGGAGCGTAGTAAAGATAGAACTGGAAAAACGCCAGGATCCGCGTCCAGAACGGCGCGAGGGTGCCGATGGCTTCCTTGTAGCGCACATCCGCCGACGTCTGGCCAACGATGATCGCGGGGAGGAATCCGTTCGGGCTCGTCCAAGCCCACCAGCCTGCCATGAAGGCGACCGCCGGGCCGGCAAGCATGGCGAGATTCCGGCTCGTGACTTCCCGGGCCGCCCACTTCCAGGCGAAGTAGATGAGGAGGAACCCCCAGACCTCGTAGCGCAAGGTGGAGGCGACGAGGAAGGCGAGGGAGGCCAGCGCCATGGATCGGCCAGCGCCAAACGGCTTGCGTTCGAGGAAGAGCACCCCGGCGAACGTCGCGAGAAGGGACAGCGACTCGGGGGTCGCGAAGCTCGTGATCACGATGTCGGCCGGACTCAGGACGAACAGGACGGCTGCCAGGGTCGCCACATTGCGGCCGCGGGGCCGAGCGATGAAGTAGACAGCCGCGGCGGTCCCCAGGGAGAACAGGATGTTCACGCCCTTGAGGAGGGGCATGATGTGGCTGCCAAAACCCGTGATCAGGCCGGCCAAGAAGACGTGGTAGCCGGGCAGCCAATTCCCTCGGGTCATCCCCGAGTAGAGGTCCGTGTACTGCCCTGTCTGGGCGAGGACACTCCCGATCCACCAGTTCTGGTAGCCGTCCTCGAAGGGATCGAGGAAGCGATCCCAAAGAAGTCGGGGGATGACGGACGCGAGGACGATGGAGCCGACCAAGGCCAGCGTCCTCGGTGAGAGATGCAGGCTTGCCACAGCCCGGAGGCTTCGTCGGGCGCCCGTCTCATCCATCGGGTCATCCTGCAGGATGCCGGGCGAACCTCGTCGTCTTCCACCAGACCGGGACGTGGCGGGCCATGACATGCCAGAGACCCAGGTACAGGCACGGAACCCAATGGTACGTATAAAGGGCGAATCCGAGGAGGTCCGCCGGCAAGGTCCTCCTCCGATACCCCTCCACGGTCAGGAGGCCGTACCCGACGACCGGGAAGTATCCGATGGAGAGGAGGATCATCACCGGGGCGGGAAACCCGGAGGCCACGGAGATCAGTCCGAGGAAGGAAATCGCCGAGATGATCCAGGTGATCATCACGAGCGGGGAGATCAGGAACATGCTGAGGTTGAAGAGGAGGTCCAGTCGCTTGCGAAGCCGAACGCCCGGGGTGGTGAAGACTCGGAGCCTCACCACGTACTCCAGGAAGACCTGCAATGAACCCCAGGCCCACCGAGTCCGCTGGGTCATCAGTGCCCCGAGGTTCTCGACGCCTTCTTGCCACACCTTCGCGGTGTTCAGCTGCTGCATGTCCCAGTTCCGGAGGGCCAGGCGGCTAGCGAGCTCGAGATCCTCCGTCAGCGCCTCCGGATTCCAATACGTTCCGTTCGGCCGCTCCAACGCGCATTCCTCGAGGGCGGCCGCCCGCACGAACTGGCCGTTCCCTCCCAGGGATGCGGATCGGGTGATCCGCGTGCGGATGAGCTGCGTCATGCGGGCAAAGCCCGCGAACTCGATGTCCTGCATCCGGGTGAGCCACGAGACGTCCCGGTTGCGGATCCGTACGGTCGCCTGGATGCCCCCCACCCTCGGGCTTCGGAACTGGAAGGATGCTTTGCTGAGCATGTCCGCATCGGGGCTCCCATCGGCGTCGAAAACACCGACGATCCAATCGGGCCTTTCCCGAAAACGGCTCGTCGCGCGCAGGAACTGATAACCCATGTTCAGGGCCGATGCCTTCCCTCTCCCCGACTCGGTGGGAGGAATCCGGACGACGTGCACCCGTCCGGGGTGAGCGGCGGCCGCCTCAGCGACGATCTTTCCCGTGGCGTCGTCACTTCCGTCGTCCACGACCACGATCTCGAATCGGTCCGATGGGTAGTCCAAGGCAAGGAGTCGCTCCAGGCAGAACGCGATGACGGCCGCCTCGTTCCGGGCCGGCACGAGCAGGCTGAAGGCGTGGTCTTGGGCGACCCCTTCGTTCCTCGACCGCACGCGCTCCAGGAGGGCCACGTAAACGAGCGCGATCACGTAGGCCAGGGTGAAGAGCAGGAAGATTCCGGTGAAGAGGGAGACGTCGACGACCGCCATCGGATCAATCCTGGAAGACTTCGTAAGGATACTTCACGCGCCGAAGGAACTCCATCCGCGCGACCGCCTTGGGGTTCGCGCGCCGCGAGGCCTGGGCGGAACGGTACATGATCCAGGACGCTCGCCGGCACAGCCGTTCGAGGTGCCACAGGAGGCGCGGATGCCTCGCGACGGCCGCGAAGGCTCGACCGACCAAGGAGAGGGTCTCCGCGTGTTCCTCGGGCCAGGTCCGTCCATAGACCTGGGGGAAGAAGCGTCGCAGCCAAGGGTTGTCCTCCAAGGCACCCTGGAACCGGCGGACGCCATACAGGGGGCGGCACCGGAGGAGCTCGAAGGCCAGGTCCGCATCCTGGCGGACGAACGGTTGGGTTTGGTCCGTGGGCCAAACCACGTTGATGCACGTGACTTTCGAGAGGAACGGGAGCGCGTGGGCCTCATCGATTGGCAGGTGTCGGTACCTCCATGCGTACTTGAGCCCGATGACCTGGGCGAGGAAGTAGGAGATGTACTTCGTGTCCGGGGTCACGAAGAGGTCGAAGTCGACGTCGTCTCGGGGGCCGTAGCCTCCCGAGGCCGCGGATCCCGACAGGGCGACGCATTCGACGAACGGGCAGTGCCGGACGAGATCGCGGGCGAATTCGCGGGCGAGGGCCTTGGCATGGCCGTTGAAGAGGCGATCCATGGCCACGCGGGCCCGAGACGGATCGACGAGGTCCTCTTGGCCCGAGAGGCACGCGAACCCATCGATTGTCGTGATCCGCGGCGCCGCCTGCAGAGTCCTGGCGAGCTCTTCGGGGGGGATCCCCCCTCCGAGGAGATGCGAGGCCAGCATCTCGAGACTCGGGGCGTAGCCCCATCGGTGCATCATTCCAAGGGTGCGTTCCGCCCTCGAGGCCACCTCGAGGAGGCTGCCCTCAGGCAGGATGGTCTGGACCAGGGACGTCTTCGACCCCCGCGAAGCCGTTACTATTGTAATAGTATTAAGGTTTCCCTAAATCCGACTGCAACTTGCCAGGGTGATCCCACGGAACATGGCTATTGTCTGGGACGGGCGGCCGTGGTGGCCCTCCGCGACCTTGACGGGATTCACGGCTTCGTGAGGAGGTCGGACAGGAGAAGCAGCCGCTGCACGCGCTCCCGCAACGGCGGGTAACGGCTGAACACCCCGCGCCCCTTTCCGACGATGCTGAGCCCCCATGCCGCCTTCGGCGGCGCGCCGCGGTCCGCGATCTTCAGGAGGGCCGACGCGAGGGCCGCGGGCTTCCCCGTGGACCGCCCGCTCATCTCGTCCGCGAGGTACTCGCGCTCCCGGTGCACCGCGGGGTCAAAGAACTTGCTGAAAGGGTCGAAGAATAGGATCCTCGAAAAGACCGTGGAGAAGACCTTGAACTCCGCGTCGTGGTGCTTGAGGTGCATGAGCTCGTGGGCGATGACCGTCTCGGCCTCCTCCCGCTCGAGGAGGGTCAGTAGGCCGCGGGAGACGAGTATCCGCGGCTCCCGGCCCCCCAGGGCGATCGCCAGGGGCTCATCCCGTTCGACGAGGAGGACGGGGACCTTCGGGATCTCCTCGAATTCCGAGAGGAGATCCGCGTACTCCTGGGCCCAACGCTGCGAGTCCGCGAGGGGTCCCGGGGCGAGTTTCCTCAGCACGGAGCGTGTGCCTCGGCGCCACACGACGAAGGAGAGGATCGTCGACGCCGCGAACGCGACGAGGACGGCCCCGGCCCCCGCCCTTGGGACGCCCTGTCTCGAGTACGCGACCATGCTCGCCTGCGTGAGGCAGAGGACGATGCTTCCGGCCACGAAGAGCCAGAAGAAGACGGTGAGGGCGTAGAAGCCCGTGAGGAGGCTCACGCGGAGCTTCGCGTTCCGCGCGTTCGTGACGAAGACGTAGAGGAGGGTGGCCATCGACGCGCCGACGACGGCGACAATCGAGAGGACGAGCGGGTGCGTCCAGTATGCGACGAGGGCCTCTCCGATGACCTCGACGAGGTTACTCATGCCCCGTCTCCCTCTTCCGCCGCTTCACGACCTGCGCGCTCAGCGCGTTGAGTTGGTCCGGCGTAAGGGTGTCCGGGTTCTCCAGCAAGTACGAGACCGCAGCGCCCCCGAAGGTGTCGACGACGCGGTCCACCATCGTGGCCATCGCCCTCCGGTACGCCTTGCCATCTTTGATGCGGTAGTACACGCGTTTCTCGCTCCGCTTCCGCATCGCGACGAGGTCCTTGTCGACGAGGCGATACAGGGTCGTCGTGACGGAGGTGTACGCGGCCTCGCGGGCCCGGCGGACCTCCTGGTAGACATCCCCGGAGGTCGCCTCGCCAAGATTCCGCACGGCGCGCAAGACGGCGAGCTCAAGGTCACCGAGTTCCACGGATGACTATAGAGATAGTAATCCTCATAAACCTTGCCCCGAGAGAGGCGAGGCTTGGAAGCCGGAGTCTTCCTAGAGGGCGTCCGCCTGGCTGGCGACGTCGGAGAAACGGGACGCGAGGATTTCGAGGGCCTTCAGGAGGGCATCTCTCGCGCTCAATGAGCCGTCCGTCTCGAACCGCAGGACGATCCGCGTGGGGTCGTTGGACACCTTCACGGTGTCGACCTTGTACTGCTCTCGGAACTTGCGGCACACGGCGCAGTCGTCGGGCAGGTCGACAGGCTCCTCCTCGAGGGAGGTCGTGACCATGTGGCTCAGGCAGAAGGGAACGCCCGGATCGTAGGCGTCGAGGGCCTTGGTCCCCGCCTTTACGAGGGGATAGTAGGCGTAGCCGACGCCCTGGGTCGCCTGCCACTTCGCGTGGTCTTTTCCCGTGCCGAGGACCGCGGTCGCATAGACGAGGATCGCCTGTCCGTCGCTGAGCTGAACGATCGGGATCGCGGCGTCCTTCGGCCGGAGCTTGGGGTCTCCGATGGGCTCGAGGTCCGCCGACGTCACGAGGCCCGGCCCGCGCTTGTTCAGGGAGTAGATAATCGTGCAGCTCGGGCAGCCCTCCCCATGGCAGACGGGGCAGTCCTCCCGGCGGTTGTACAGGCTGAGGTCCGTGGGGATCGGGATGAGGCCGAGACGGTGGGCGATGATCTCGTCGAAGAGGGGCGTGACGGACTCGTATTCCTTCCCATCCTCCGCGCGGATCGGCCCGAGGTGAAACTCGACGTCCTCGATCGCCATCTTGGGGATGTCCCCTAGGAGGGCGCGGCGCAGGGCGTTCACGTGGGCGGCGTCCGTTTCCTCGAGGAGGACCTTCATCGCATCCTCCCGCACTTCCAGGACCCGGATCCTCATCTAGACCCTCCGACCCCGCCGCCCTCCTTTGGGCTTCGTGCCGTCGTGGGGCACCGGCGTGACTTCCTCGATCCGGCCGATGCGGAGGCCTGCGCGGGAGAGTGCTCGGATCGCGCTCTGCGCGCCGGGGCCGGGGGACTTCGATTTGTTCCCGCCGGGGGCGCGCACGCGGACGTGGATCGAATCGATCCCCTTTTCCTTCGCGGCATCCGCGACCTTCTCGGCGGCCTTCATCGCGGCGTACGGCGAGGCCTCATCCTTCGCCGCCTTCACGACCATTCCTCCCGTCGCCTTCGTGATCGTCTCGGACCCCGTGAGGTCCGTGAGGGTGATGATGATGTTGTTATAAGACGCGTAGATGTGGGCGATCCCCCAGCGTGGCACGGTCAACCCACCTTGCTCTCGCCTTCCGGCCCGGGCTCCGCGCCTTCGCCTTCCCCTTCGCCCTCGGCCTCCGCGGGCGGCCGCGGAGCAGCCGTCTGCCGGACGGGATGGAGGTCGTTCGCGATGGGGGACCGCTCGTCGTACAGGACGGCGCCCTCCTCCGTTCGGCTCACGAGGTATCCGGGGATCGTCACGCGGCGGCCACCGACGGACACATGGCCATGGACGATGAACTGGCGGGCCTGCCGGGGGGTGAACGCGAGCCCTTTGAGGAACGTGACGGTCTGGAGCCGCCGGGAAAGGAGCGCCTCGACGTCGAGGCCGAGGACATCGTCCAGGGTCGTGCCGTCAACGGGTAGGAGGCCCAAGCGGCCGAGTCGGCGAAGGAGCTGCTCCCGTTCCTTCTCCGCCTGCTTGTCCCCGGTCCGGACGCGGGCCTGGAGTTCCCGAGCCCGTTGCCGGAATCGCCTCAAGGCGTACTGGGTCCGCCACAGCTCCTTCTTGTTCTTCAGGCCGTACTTCGCGAGGAGGTCGTTCTCCGTCTTGATGCGCTCCGCTTCCCAAGGATGGGACGGACGTTCGAACAACGCACGGGAGAACTTCGGGTCGCCCAGGGGATCACGCCTTCTTCTCTTCCTTCTTCTCTTCCTTCTTCTCCGCGGCGCCGCCCTCTTCGGCCTTCTTCGCGGCTTGGGCTGCGAGGGCCGCCTTCTTCGTGACGCCCACGGTCAGGCCCGTCCGGCCGTTGCTCCGAGTCCGCTGGCCGCGGACCTTCTGGCCCCCCTCGTGGCGCACGCCCTTGTAGGAGCGGATCATCTTCATGCGGTTGATGTCGTCCCGCACGTGAACGGACCAGTCCGCGCCGAACACGTGGACGTCGAGGCCCGTCTCCCAGTCCCGGGGCCGGTTCACGAGCCAGTCGGGGATGGCTTCGCCCAAGTTGCCGAGGTGGGACTCGATCTGGTCCGTCTGCGCTTCGCTCAGGTTCCCGAGCCGTTCGTACCGTGGGACGGCTGCGAGGTCAGCGAGGCTCTCTGCGATGCGGATGCCCACGCCAGGAATCGCAGTGAGGGAATAGACAACGGACCGCGTGCCGTCGAGATCCGTGTTCGCCATGCGGACGATGTAGCGGAAGTCCTCCTTCACGCCCTCGAGCTTCTTCGGGGCCTTCGGCGCGGGCTTCTCCTCGGCCTTCTCCTCCTTCTTCTCTTTCTTCGGCTTCGCGGGCTTCTCCGGCCCTTCGGGAGGCGTCGCCTCGGGTGCGGAGGGTTCCTTCTCCTCAGGCATGCAATGATCCCCGGATGGGACGGAAGTCCAAACTCCAGGTGCTATTTAAGAGTTTCAAGGATGCCCCGGCCGCGCCGTCTTCAGGGGGAGCTGTGACACCCGCACGGGCCCGGGAGGAGCGATCGCCCTTCGGGGCTCACGCAGGGCCACCGCCTCGGTTGCCCGACGCTGCGTCTCGTCAGGGAGGCGAATCCAGGCTCTTCTTCATCCCGAGGGCGTGGTCCTCGAAGCCGAGGCCGCGGTAGAAGGCCTTCGCCTCCTCGTTGTCGAAGCCCGTGAGGACGTAGAGCCTCGGCGCACCCCGGATGCGGGCAAGGTCCTCGGCGGACCGGAGGAGCGCGGTGCCGATCCCCTGACGCCGGAACGCCTCGTCGACGAAGAGGTCGGAGAGCTCCACGTGGGGCGCGTACGACTCGATCTGCGGCAGGATTCGCAGGCTCGCGAACCCTGCGGGCCGTTCCCGGACCGTGGCCAGGAGGACGGTGTCCACCGCCTCGGCGGCGGACAGATGATCGCGGATGGCCTCGATTGTCGGAGGGTGAAAGTGCTCCCCGTAGAAGATTGTGAACAAAGGGAAGAGGAGGGGAGCGTCGTCGGGGCCTGCGACCCGCACGTGGACGTTCTCCGCGGCTACGATTCGCTCGCCTCCTTCGTGGACCGGAGGACCTTGTACCCGCTCCCGCGCTTCACGACCTCGGCGTTCCCGAAGGCCCGCTCCATGCGATTCCGGATCGCCTGCGCTCCTTGTTTCGTCCGCGCAACGAGCCAGAGCCTGCCTCCGGGGAGGAGGTGCGCGGGGGCTTCGGAGATGATGCGGTCCACGACGCGCCGACCCGCGCGGAGGGGTGGGTTGGAGACGATGTGGTCGAAGGCGAGCCCCTTCACCGGTTCGTAGAGACTGCCCTGCCGCACCTCGGCGTTCGCCACGCGATTCGTGCGGACATTCTCCCGCGCGAGGGACACGGCGCGTTCGTTGACGTCCGTCAGGACCACGCGGCCGTCCTCCCGGAGTCTCGCGGCGGCGATGCCAATGGCACCGTACCCGCAGCCCAGATCGAGGAGGAGTTCGCACGGGCCGACGTCGAGGGCCTCCAGGATGAGCTCTGTGCCACGATCGAGGGCGCCTCGGGAGAACACGCCTGCGTCCGTTCGGAAGCGGAGGGAACACCCGCGGACGGAGACGGTGATCTCCACGGGCCGGGTGCGGGAGGTCGGCTTCTCGCGGAAGTACTGCTCTCCCATGGCCGAGGGAGGATTCCCCCGCGAGCCTTAAGGCCGTCGTTCACCGCTTCGGCGTCGCTGCCTTCGCGGCCCGGCTCAGGAGGACCGTCGCGATCTGCAGATCCTCCGTCGAGCCCGTGTAGTTCCCGTGGCGGAACTCCCGCTCCGCACGGCCGAGGATCTCCTGGACGTCGGGCAGGAGAGGATAGCGGGTGTCCTGCAGCGCGATCACTCGCTTCCGCGTTTCCTCGAGAGCGCGCGCCAGGGCCTCCCGGGCGTTCCGTCGCTTCGAGAAGGCCTCGTGCGCCTTCTCCACGTGCTCGAGGACCCGGGCATAGCTCCCCTCCCGGAACGCGCGCTTCGCGTCCTTGATCGCCGCATCGGCCTCGTAGGAGTGGAATCCCTCGCGGACGAGGCGGGCGTAGAGGACGTCCGCGTCGGAGATCGCCGTCGATGCCTTCACGTGGGCTTCGCCAAGGGCGACGGCTTCTTCCGCGAGCCGCCGTGCCATCTCCAGCGACGCGGGGATCATCGCCTTCGAAAGCATGTCCCGGGCAAAGGCGATCTGCCGGTCGATGCGCTCCGTCACGATCCCGTCCGCCCGAAGCTCGCCGAGTCGAGCTTCCGTCGAGTCCAGGATCTTCGTCGCCTCGAGGTAGCTTCCGCGCGTTTTCACGGCGTGTGCCTCGAGGTCCGAGGCGATGCGGTTCGCGACATCGACGTGGCCGAGGGCGAGTTCCCTCGTGGCCTCCTCGAGGGACCTCTCGAACTCCGAGGCGATGCGGTCCCCGAAGGCCTTCGGGTCGGCGAGGCCTTTCATCTCCGAGAGGGACTCCATCGCGAGTTCCGCGAGGAAGATGCGGTTCGAGGCCGCGTTCGCGTCCATGAGCAGCCTCCGCCCGCGTTCCGCGGCCTCCTTCAGGAGCGCAGTGGCCTCGACATAGTTCGGGACATACGCGCCGTTCTCCAGGACACCGGCCATGACCTTCTCTTCCGCGCGGCCGAGGACGGCGTCCAACTCCTCCGTGCGCAGCCCGAGGCGCGCGAGATCATCGATGCGAATCTGGAGCGTCTTCACGGCGCTCTGGTACAGGCCGAAGCGCTCGTCGAGGGTGATCGCGATTGCCTCCGCCCGGCGGGCGGCGTTCAGGGCCTTCGAGAACTGGTGGGATTGGTAGAGGTCCTTCGCGATCGTGAGCGCCTCTTCCGCGGGTTTCAGGTCGACCTGGGAGAGGCGCAGGACCGTGACGAGACCTTGGGAGTGTTCGATCGCGTCCTCCGCGTGGCGGGCCCGGAACGACCGGAAGATGCTGTGCCCGTTCCCCTTCCCCGCCCCGTTGTCCATGCTCCTGCCTCGAAGCCCCCCGCCGCGCTCTTCGCCGCGAAACCGTCCTCGATCAGGCCGGTGGGTTGGGAACTCATTGGAACGTGCCGGGATAAGCGTTGTGATTGTTCGCCCGTGATAATCAGCTTTGGAAACGACGCGGGTCGGCCCTCGTCCGAAGCCGTGCGGACCGGCGATTCCTCAAGAAGCATTATTATCGACAGGACCGTACGCGGCCGCGACGATGCGGGTTTTCCTCCAGCTCGCCCGGCCGCTCAACTGCGCGATGTCCGCAGTGGGCGTACTCGTCGGCGGCGTCGTCGCGGTGGGCCAGGCGGCCTGGGGGCCCCTTCTGGCGCCCCTCGTCTTCGCGGGCGTTGCTGCGATGGCCTTCACCGCAGGCGGCAATGCCCTCAACGACGTCTTCGACCGGGAAACGGACCGCGTGAACCATCCCGAGCGGCCGATCCCCTCGGGGAAGGTGAGCCTTCTCCAGGCGAAGGCCTTCGTGATCGCGATGTTCCTCGTGGCGGGAGCCTTGGCGACTCCCGCAAGCCTTCTCTGTCTCGCCCTCGTCGTCCTCAACGGGCTTCTGATGATCGCCTACGAGATCGTGTTCAAGGCCCGCGGTGCCTCGGGGAACGTCCTGATCGCGTACCTCGTGGGATCCCTCTTCCTGTTCGCCGGCCTCGCTGTCTACACGTCGGACATGACGCCCCTCGTCCGCGCGGGTGTGCTCGCCCTCCTCGCGTTCCTCGCGACGATGGGCCGCGAGATCACGAAGGACATCGAGGACATGGCCGGCGATGTCGACCGCCGGACGCTGCCGCAGAGGATTGGGGCGAAGCCGGCGGGCCGCATCGCATCGGCCGCGCTACTCGCGGGCGTCGCCCTGTCGGTTCTCCCCTGGCTGGCCAACATCCTGCATGGGTCCTACGCGATCGTCGTGCTCGTCGCGGACGGAATGTTTATCTACGCCGCCCTTCACTCGGCCGCCCACCCGAGCCGGGCCCAGCGGCTGACGAAGTACGCGATGGTCGTCGCCCTGGGCGCCTTCCTGGCGGGTGCGCTGCTGTGACGGTCTACGCGAGGCTCCTCGAACGCCGCCGGTCTGGGCGGCTTCACATGACCCTCCTCGACCCGGACAAGCAGTCTGCCGCGGAGACGGGACGGCTCGCGGCCCAGGCGACCGCGAGTGGGACCGACGCGCTCATGGTCGGGGGGTCCACCGGCGTCACGCAGGACAAGGTCGATGGGACGGTCCTCGCGATCAAGCGAGCCACGAACGTCCCGGTGATCCTGTTCCCCGCGAGCGCGACGAACCTCTCGCGCCACGCGGACGCCCTGTACTTCATGAGCCTCTTGAATAGCCGCGACCCGCGGCTCATCGTCGGCGAGCAACGTCGTGCCGCCCGGATCGTGAAAGCTTGGGGCCTCGAGACGATCCCGATGGCCTACCTTGTCGTGGAGCCCGGGATGCGCGCCGGCGAGGTCGGCCACGCGGACCCGATCCCTCGTTCGAATCCCGAACTCGCCGTCGAGTATGCCCTCGCCGCGGAGCTCCTCGGGATGAAGCTCGTCTACCTGGAGGCGGGAAGCGGAGCACCAGAGCCCGTGCCCTCGTCGATGATCGAGGCCGTGCGGAGGGAGATCTCGGTCCCCCTCGTCGTGGGCGGAGGGATCCGCTCGCCCGAGGCCGCAGGCCAAGTCGCCCGCGCCGGCGCGGACATCGTCGTTACGGGAACGGTCGTCGAGCGCGCCCAAGGCGGGGACATCCTCCGGGGGATCATCGAGGCGGTGAAGTCCGCGTGATGCGCGCCCTCCGCCCGAAGAGCGTCGGGGAGAGCCACGCGGAGACGACCCGGATGGCCCGTCGCCTCTTCGTCTCCCCCTCGCCCCAGCGGATGATCGTGCCGATCCTCGCCTTCTCGGCGATGGAGGCGTTCCTCGTCGTGTATCCGCGGCTCGACGCGATGCGCGTCGCCCTCGGCACCATTGCTTTCGGAGTGCCCGCGTTTCTCGCGGCGTTGCTCACTCGGCCTGTCGCGGAAGGCCTCGGCGGGCGCATGTACCTCCGCCGTTCCTTCCTCCTCGTCTTCGTCGGGCTCATCGTCCTCGGGGCCTTCGAGCTCGTTGCGGTGTCAGCCCTGTCCGTGTACGCGGTCTTCAGCAACGTGCCCTACCCGGGCGGAATCGAGAAGGTCGCAGTCCTCGGATATGGGACGATCCTGTGGGTCCGGGAGGTGATCCTGTCCGCGACGTCCCACTCCCATCACCTTCGGTCCCTGCCCGCGGCGGCCCTCCATCCCGTCCTCGGCCTCGCCCTCCTGGCTTGGTTCGCGCCGATGGGCCTGTGGGACATCCTCGTGGGCTTCCTCGTCCTGGCGATTTTCTACCTTTCCGCGGTCGCCTACACGGAGATCGCGAAACGCCCGCTCCTTCGGTCCTTCGGGGTCGATGGCCTCACGCTCCTCCGCAGCACGCTCGACGTGTACTCGGAGCAGGACGAGGTCGGGACCGCGGAGCTCGAGAGTTTCTTCGACTCCATCAGCGTGTCGGCCCGCGTGCGCGTCGCCGGGGTAGGCTTCCGGGCCGGCGGACGGGTGAAGGCCCTCTTCGTCGCGCCGACGGTCCACCCGGGCCCCATGGGCAAGGTGAGCGGGTCGGACCTGCCTTCGAAGTTGGCTAAGGACCTCGCGGACCTCACCCCGAACATCCTCGTGGCCCACGGCCCGACGACCCACGACGAGAATCCGGCGACGACCGCGGAGCTGCGGAAGGTCTCCGACGCCGTCCGACGACTCCTCGGGGCCGCGGACTATGCGCCGCAAGCCGGCCGGGCGTGTCGGAGCGTCTTCGGCCGGGCGACGGCCCTCGCCCAGGCATTCGAGGATCTCGTGCTCATCGTCGCCTCCTTCGCCCCGAACCCCACGGACGACATCGACAGCGCGACAGGATACGCGGCCGTCCAGGAAGCGAAGCTCCTCGGGGCGAGGGACGCGGTGTTCGTCGACGCCCACAATTGCCTCGAGCCGGGAGCCGGGCTTGCCCTGTTTGGCTCCCAGGCGAGCCACGAGATCATCCAAGCGGCGAAGGCGGCCACGGAAGCGGGCCTTGCGGCGCCGAAGGGAATGGTCCGGGTGGGCTATGGCGCGCGGCGCGGCCTGTGCACCCCCGAGGAAGGCTTGGGGGCGCGGGGGATCGAGGCCCTCGTCGTCGAGGTCGATGGGCAGAGGACCGGATACGTCCTGTTCGACGGGAACAACATGGTCCCGGGCCTCCGGGACGCGATTCGGGAACGGATCGCGGGATTCGTCCATGAGTCCGAGGCGATGACGACGGACAATCATTCCGTGAACCTGACGATGGACGGCTTCAATGCGGTCGGGGCCGTGCTCAAGAAAGCGGCGATCCTCGAGCACGCGGAGGCTGCGGTCCAGGAGGCCGTCGCGAACCTCGGGCCCGTGGAGGCCGCGCCCTTCGCGGGTGACATCGCCGATGTCCGCGTCTTCGGTCCGCAGACGGCCGCCCGGCTCACGACGTCGATCAACTCGACGATGTCCGTCCTGCGCCCCGCCCTCTACGTGACGGTGAGCGGGGCTGTCGCCCTCGCGGCTCTCGCCCTCCTGATCCTCTAGAACAACCCGAGGAACTCGCCGTGGATCCGCAGGTCCCCCGCGAGCTCGGGGTGGAACGCCGCGCCGATGAGGTGGCCCTGGCGCGCAAGGACAATCTTGTCTTGGTAGCGCGCGAGGGGTCGGCAGTCGCCCCAGGTGCGCAGGATCGCGGGAGCGCGGATGAAGACGCAGGGGAAGGGAGCGTCGAGGCCCTGCACCTGGAGCGTCGCCTCGAAGGACTCCCGCTGTCGGCCGAAGGCGTTGCGGTCCACGGCCATGTCCATGAGGCCCAGGAGCCGCGTCTTCGTCCTCGTGGCCTGGTGTCCGGCATCCTTCGAGAGGAGGATGCAGCCCGCGCAGGTGCCCATGATCGGCATGCGCTCCTCCCTCGCGCGTCGCACGATCTCGTCGAACAGGCCGAGCTTCACGAGGAGCTTGGAGATCGTCGTGCTCTCGCCGCCGGGGATCGTCAGGCCGTCGACGCGGTCGAGGTCCTCCCTCCGGCGGACGGCGAAGGCCTCCCCGGAGTGCCCGTACTCCTGGATCGCGCGGGCGACCGCATCGACGTGCTCGCTCACGTCGCCCTGGACTCCGATCACGCCGACCCGCATCGGGTGATTGACCGCGGGGGAGCGATTTGAACCCTTCGCGAGGCTTGCGTCAAACGTTTTCCCGGTCTCCCACGCGTCCCCTTCGGAAGAGCTCCGCGAGGATCCCCGCGAACGCTTCGAGGTCCGGGAGGCCTCGGAGCCTTTCGGCTGCGACCCCGTTCAGGATGACTTCTTCCCCGAGATGCGGGGCGTCTTTGAACCGGAGGACATCGTCGCCCTCGGCGAAGACGACCTCACCTCCCGGCGAGAGGGCCGCAGCCTTGGGCCGCGCATCGTCGAGGGGCACGACCTGGAAGGAGCGGTCCAAGAGGTACGGCCGCCGGAGCCGCCCGACGACGGCCACGCGGACGCGGTCTCTTTCCGGCCGGAGGGAGGTGTTCCTCGCAAGGGCCTCCCGGTTGATGCCGATCTGAGAGAAGGCGAGTTCGGGGGACCAGCCGCCGCAGACGCTCAGGTACCAGTGCCGGAGCGTCTCGACGGGCAGGGATGGAGCCGTCTCGCCGGAGCTTCGTGGCTTCCACGCCACGCCCCTCCCACGTTTCGGTTGCCCTATATTCACGTTCAGTCGTTGATATCCGGCGTGAGACGACTCTGCCCGGGAATCTGCGACGACGGGGGGCGCGACGGATTGCGGTTCCTCGTGACGATACGCTTATCTAGAACCCGGATGTACCGCGATTCAGGGAACCCCACGGCGATCGGATTCGTCCTCATCGACATCGAGCCGAACCGGGAGAAGGAGGTCTACGAGAAGCTCCTCAAGGTGAGGGGCATCGCGGAGCTGTACCCCCTGTTCGGAGACTACGACCTCATCGCCAAGGTCGAGGCAGAGAGCTTCGATGCCATCGGGGACCTCGTCGTTGAGAAGGTCCGGACGATCGAGGGCGTGAAGGCCACAAAGACCCTTGCGCGGATGACCTTCTGATCCCTGTCATGCGACCGCCGCGCGCGAGGCGAGCAGGTTCCGGATGCGCCGGTCGACCTCCCTCCGAACCCGCAGATGATAGGAGAGAAGGAGCTCGGAGGCCCTGGCCCGTGTCCTCGGCCGACTCACCGGGCCCACGTACGTCCACCGGCGGTGACTGCCCCACGAACGCGTCTCGTAGGCCCAGAAGTAGAGGTACCGATGCCCCTTGAGCTGTCGCACGACGGGGCCGCATCCGAGCTGCGAGTTACCACCAAACGGTGGTAACGAGTCGATCCTCCATGGAAGTCGCGTGTACCTGCAGGCTACACGCTGGCCAAAGCCGACGGCCCCGACTCAGTTACCACCAAACCGTGGTAACCGAGGGATCACTCTTCCTGACGTGGCTCGTAGACCGCGACGGCCTCGACGCTCACGCGGAGCCCCGCGAGGTCCACTCCCAGGCGGGCCGTGGAGCGAGCCGGCGGCTCCTCGGGGAAGAACTCCGCATAGGCTGCGTTCATCGCCGCGAAGTCCGCAGGATCCGCGAGGAACACCGTCGTCTTCACGACCGCGGTCATCGTCAGGCCTAGCTCCCCGAGGATGGACTCGATGTTGCGGAGGCACTGGCGCACCTGGCCACCGACATCCGGGGCCGCCCACTGCCCTGAGCGCGCTCCCGGCGCCAGGGGCGTCTGACCGCTGATGAAGACGAGGCCGTTCGCCACGACGCAGTGGGAATAGGGACCGAGGGGCTTCGGATGGTCGAACAGATCGGGGACAGCTTTCATGGGGACACGCGAGAGCGGGAAGGGCCCACGCGGAAAAGGCTTTTCCGCTCTTTGGGGCCCGCCCGGGCCCGCACTTTTTTCTTGCTCAAACTATATTAACGCCCGCCGACGTTGGACGCGGGAAGCGGTCCAAGGAAGGCCTGCCAGCCCACGGGTGGGTCCATCATGACAAACGAGATTGTACTTCGCATCGGCGGGGCCGCGGGCGACGGCGTATCGTCGACAGCGGAGAGCTTCGCGAAGATGTGTTCCCGCAGCGGCCTCCACGTCTGGACGTACTCCTCTTATCAGAGCGTGATCCGCGGCGGCCACGTGTGGACGCAGGTCCGTGCGACGGAGGAGAGGCCCCTCTCCCACGGGACGAACCCGAACGTCGTCGTGGCCCTCAACCCGCAGACGATGGACGTGCACCAGAGCGACGTCACGGAGGGTGGCGCGATCATCTACGATTCCGACGTGACGAGGCCCGACCCCGAGAAGGTCCGGAAGGGCGTGCGACTCCTCGGGATGCCGTTGCGCAAGATGGCCCAACAGATCACGCCGAACGCTGTCGTCCGGAACACGGTCGCCCTCGGCGCCGCGGTCCGGCTCTACGACATGGACTTCCGCCACGTCGAGAGCGCCTTCCGCGATATCTGGGGAGACAAGAAGCCCCAGGTCGTCGAGGAGAACGTCCGCGCCGCGAAGCTCGGCGCCGACGCGATCGTCGCCGCGGGCGGCTCCCTGAACCTCGGGATGCGGTACACAGACACGCCGAAGTACATCCTGACGGGGAACGAGGCGATCGCCCTCGGGGCCCTCGCCGCAGGCGTGAAGTTCCACGCCCAGTACCCGATGACGCCCGCGTCCTCAATCCTCCATTGGCTGGCCGCCCATGGGCCCCGATACGGCGTTGTCGTGAAGCAGGTCGAGGATGAGCTCGCGGCGATGAACATGGCCGTCGGCGCAGGCCACGTCGGCGTGAGGGCGATGACGGCCACTTCCGGCGGCGGCTTCAGCCTCATGGTCGAGGCCCTCGGGCAAGCCGGCATGACGGAGACGCCCCTCGTTGCGGTCCTCGTCCAACGGGGCGGGCCGTCCACGGGCCTGCCAACGAAGACGGAGCAGGGCGACCTGAACCTCGTCCTCGGGGCCGGGCAGGGCGATTGGCCGCGGGCGATCCTCGCGCCGCGGAATCCCGAGGAGGCGTTCCGCCTCACCGCCCAGGCGTTTAACCTTGCGGAGATCTACCAGACGCCCGTGATCGTCCTTTCCGATCTCTACCTCTCGGAGGGCCACCGCACCGTCGAGCCCTTCGACTTCAACATGCCCATCATGAGAGGCATGATGGCTGCGGACGGCGGACATACGGAGAGGTACGAGCGGTACAAGTTCACGGAGAGCGGCGTCAGCCCGCGGGTCCTTCCCGGGACGAAGGGCCATGAGTACATCGCCGCGACGGACGAACACTTGGAGAATGGGGAGCTCATCTCCGACATCCTCGCGGGCCTGCCCGAGTTCGTGGAGGTCCGCAAGAAGATGCACGAGAAACGGATGCGGAAGCTCGAGGGCCTCCGGAAGGACGCCCCGGCGCCGGAGCTCTGGGGTCCGAAGAACGCGGATCTGACCCTCATTCTCTGGGGCTCCACGTGGGGTCCGGCTCATGAGGCGATCCTCTACCTCGAGGATCACGAAAACACGTCGGTGAACTCCCTCGAATTCCCGACCCTCTTCCCCCTCCATATCGACGAAGCGAACCGGCTCCTACGAGGTGCGAAGAAGACCCTTGCGGTCGAGGGCAACTACACGGGCCAGTTCTCTCGCCTCCTCCGCGCGGAGACGGGGTACAAGCCGGACCACTTCTACGGGAAGTACGACGGAGAACCGTTCACCTGGCGGGACATCGCGGACAAGATCCTCGAGGTGGTCGCTTGAAGCTCGAGTTCGAACTCGACACGTACAAGTCGGAGATCAAGCCGACGTGGTGCCCGGGCTGTGGCGACTACGCGGTCCTGAGGTCCCTCCAGACCGCAATCCATGGATTGCAGCTCGAGCCCTGGAACGTCCTGATCGTCTCCGGCATTGGCTGCTCGAGCAACCTGCCCCACTTCCTGTCCACGTACGGGTTCCATGCGATTCACGGCCGCGCCGTCGCGGTTGCGGAGGGCGCGAAGCTCGCGAACCCGGACCTCCATGTGATCATCACGGGAGGCGACGGAGACGGCTACGGGATTGGCGTCGGTCATTTCGTCCACGCGATCCGCCGCAACATCGACCTCACCTACCTCGTGATGAACAACCAGATCTACGGCCTGACGACGGGGCAGGCGTCGCCGACGTCGGAGATGGGCATGAAGACGAAATCCACGCCCCTCGTGGGCGTCATCGAGAACCCCATCGACCCCATCGCCCTGGCCTTGTCCGCAGGCGCCACGTACGTCGCACGGTCCTTCAGCGGGGACGTGAAGCACATGTCCGAGATGGTCCGGCAGGGGCTCGAGCACAAGGGCTTCTCCCTCATCGACTGCCTCTCCCCCTGCGTGACGTACAACAAGGTGAACACGTACGACTTCTTCCGCGAGCGCGTCTACGACCTGAACAAGGAGGGCCACGACCCCACGGACCTGAAGGCCGCCTTCATGAAGGCCCTCGAGTGGCCCGTGATGCAGCGGGACCGGATCCCCCTCGGGGTGTTCTACCGCAACGACAAGGTGCCCACGTACGAGGACCTCGAGCCGGCGTACAAGAAAGGTCCGCCGGTGAAGCAGCCCCTTGGCGTGGACGACCCCGGCGAGCTCATGGCCGAGTTCCGCTGAGGCCAGGAGACGCGTCCTCGGGCGCGGCGCCTTTCGTCCGACTAGCCCAAGTCGATTTTCAGGAGCTGAAGGGAGTCGGGCGAGTGCGTCCCCGCCCGGATTCCCTCGATCCGGGCGCGGCACGCGTCCACTGCCGTCAGGATGCCGGACACGTCGAGGCCGAGGTACCGAGGAGGATACCCGCGCATCTTGTCCGCGCCGCGAAGCAAGAGGGTCGCCGCCCCGGACAGGTTGCCGTTCTGGAAGTGATGGAGGCCCGCGCAGATCTGGATGAGTCCCTGAAGGAACAGCCGCGGTTCCCCGCGCTCCTGATGCCAGATGTCCTCCAGGGCCTCGTGGGCCTCGAAGAAGCGTTCTTCGTTGAAGAGTCGCAACCCCTCCCGGACGCGGTCGACGCTCTCGGCGGGCCCTGCTCCTTCCATCCCCTCCGCCTAGCGGGCGTCCTGAATGAACCTTTGCTGGCCTGGCGCAGGCGGCGGCATCACCGCCGCCTGGTGGACTGCGCGAGCATCGTCCGCACGACGTCCGGCGCAAGGGAGCCGCGCTCCGTCGCGATCATCGTGATGAGCTTCGCCGGGGTCACCTCGAAATGCCGGTTCATCACGTCGATTCGTTCCGGCGGATTGCTCCAGAGCTCCTCGGGGCTCATCGCGGGGGAACCCGGCCACGTGGCCGCGTCGTACCTGGCGTCGAACTTCAGGGTCTCGCAGGCGACGAAGACAGGCCGCTCGGCTTCCGCGGCCGCGAGGGCGAGGGCGTACGTGCCGATCTTGTTCACGACGGAACCGTCTCTCAGGACGGAATCGGCTCCGACGAGCACGCACGCCGAGGATGCGACGAGGCTGGGCCCCAAGGCGTCGGGCACGAGGATCGCCGGAATGCCGGCTTCGGTGAGGGCGACGACGAGGAAGCGCCCCTCCATGAGGGGTCGAGATTCCATCACGTGCACGCGCCCGATTCGTCCCTTCTTCGCGGCCGCTTGCACGCACGCGAGGACGTTGTCGCTGTAGCTCACGGTGACGACGTCGCCGGGTCCGGGGGCGATCTTGAGGAAGGAGCCTGCGACCCGCTCCCGGGCCGACTCCAACTCGAAGCCGATCTGATCGAAGGCGGCACGCGGGTCGTGGCCTTCCTTGACGAGCTGGGCGTAGAGGTGGACGACGTTGTGCACGACGGCCATCGCCGGGTGGGCCGCGGAGATCCGGCGCGCGGCCTCCTCGAGGGCTTCCCGGTCCGGCCGTCCGTTCGCCTCCGTGGAGAGGAGCGCCATCGTCTGGAGGGCGACTCGGGCGACATGGGAGGCGCCGCTCGTGTGATCCTCCGCGAGGTCCTGGATCGCCTCTTCAACGGCGGGGGACAGCACGCTCCAGCCTCGCATGGTAGTCGGCGAGCCCCGCGATGCTCACGCGGATCCTGCGCTCCAGGAAGTCTCGGGAGTAGCGGTTCGCCGAGCGACATGTCATCGCGTACATTTCCTGGAGGATCTGATCCTCCCCGGCGGTCGCGAGCTTCTCCTTCACGATCCGTGCCCACTCCGGATACAGGAACATCATCCCCTCGATGGCCTCCTTGGGCCGCGTGTGGGGGCCGTAGTGGCTGAAGAGGAGGGCGCGCGGCTCGAGGCTCAGGAGTCTCCTGAAGGTCTCGAGGTTCTTCTCCAGGTCGAAGGCGGGCGCGGGAGCCACGGGCATCAGGATCTCGTCGCCGGGGAAGTAGAGGCCCGCCGCGTCGCCCGTGTACACGCAGCCATTCCGACGGTCCAAGATCGTCAGCTCGTGGGGCGCATGGCCGGGGCTGTCGAGGAAGAGCAGCTCGTGTTGGCCGAGGTCGAGCTCCAGGCCATCCGTCACGGACACGAGGCGGTCCGGAAGAATCGGTCGCATCGTGCCGAAGTACGCCGCCTCGTCGCCGAGGGCGGCCATGGCACTCGCAACGAGCCTCGTGGGATCGGCGAGATGCTTCAGGCCCCGCTCGTGGACGTAGACCTTCGCGCGGGGCATCGATTCCAGAAGGAAGCCCGCGCCACCGGCGTGGTCGAGGTGGATGTGGGACACGACGACGACATCGATGTCCTCGGGCCTGAGCCCGAACTCTCGGATCGCCGCGAGGATTCGGTTCGCTTCCCACGATGTCCCCGTCTCGATGATCGCCTTGCGCTCGTCGTCGATCAGGTAGACGGCCCCGAACCCCTCCTGCTGGAACATGCGGATGTCCGTGAGGTGGGTCTCTGCGTCGAATGGGAGGCGCTCGAAGGGCATCGCCCCAAGGATGCCGTCACCCCTTCTAGCTTTTCCGGATGGAGAAGGGATGCGCGGGCCGGAGTCGGAGAGGCTCCTGCGGGAACCCTTTTCTAGGACTCCGAAGCTTGTGGTGATTGCGGCGGTAGCCTAGCCTGGTAAAGGCGCGAGATTTAGGGTCTCGTCCCGCAGGGGTTCCCAGGTTCAAATCCTGGCCGCCGCATGCCCTCGCCGCGCCGGCGACGTCACCTAGCCTCCGAGTCTCATCCGAGCACATCGAGGAGGGCGACCTTCTCGAGGGCCAAGTCCACCTTGCGACTGCCTGTCACCGTGCGTTCCTCCGTCCGCGAGATGCCGAGCACCCGAAGGGACTTGCCCTCGGGAGCGAGGACTGCATCGTCTCGTTCCCATCCGAGGTGAGCGATGAGTTCGTCCACGGACCCGGGCCCAAGGATCGCCACTGCGACGGCCTCCGTGCCCTTCCGAAGCCCGCCGACGCGCAACGCGTTCGCAACCTGTCTTTGGGCCGCGAGGTACCGGAGGACTTCGTTGGGCAGCGTGCGCGAGGTCATCCTTCCCGTCGCCCTCGCCCGCTCCGCGTGCAGGACCGCGGACTCGAGGTGGTCGCGCCCGAAGACGATCCGGGCGTCCGCGAGGAGGACCTCAGTCCCGATGGGGCTCGCCCAATCCCGGGCCCGTCGCAGGACGCCTTCGGGATCTTCAACGCGGCCGCGGGCCCCCGCAATCGAGTGACTCATCCGAAGTCCCCCAGGCCCGCCTGGCCTTCGATCGTGCGGACGTCAACCTCCTGCCCGAGCTGTTCCTTGATCTTCTTCGCCAGGCTCGGGCCGATGGAGGGGATCCTCGCGAGTTCGTTCGGCTCCGCCTTCTGGAGGTCTCGGAGGGTCCTGAATCCCGCACGGTGGAGCGCCCGCCCGCGGATGCGCCCAACCCCTCGGAGGGAGATGAACTCGAGGAGCTCCTCTTTCACGCCGTACTGGACTCGAATCGTAAGGCGCGTGAGGCCGCGGACCTTCTTCTTGTTGAAGATCTTGCCGAGCTCCGCCATGGAGTACAGGAGCCATTCCGCCTGGTCCGTGAGCCGGCGGACGTCGCCTGGGCCGACGCCGAACTTCTTCGTGACCTCCTCCTCGGA
>DATBLI010000041.1:0-23508 GCA_036555455.1 Thermoplasmata archaeon | reverse complement strand
TCCGTGGACGACGGGATCGCGGACCTGGCGATCGTGAAGCACGTCGTCGTGTTCAAGCGAGCCGGCGGCGACTGCCCGATGAAGGAGGGCAGGGACCTCTGGTGGCACGACCTCATGGCGAAAGCCTCCGCGTCGTGCGAGCCGGAGCCCGTGGATGCCACGGACCCCCTGTACCTCCTCTACACCTCGGGCACGACCGGGAAGCCCAAGGGCGTCGTCCACTCGACGGGAGGCTACCTCGTCGGGATCGCATCGACCCATCGCCTCATCTTCGACCTCAAGGAAGACGACTTCTACTGGTGCACCGCGGACATCGGCTGGGTCACGGGCCACTCCTACATCGTCTACGGTCCCCTCGCCAACGGCGCCACGTCCTTCATGTACGAGGGCGTCCCGGACTATCCGAAGCCGGACCGGTGGTGGTCCCTCATCGACGAGTACGGCGTGACGGTCCTCTATACGGCACCGACGGCGATCCGGGCGTGCATGCGTTGGGGCGACGAGTGGCCCCAGAAGCACAGCCTTTCCTCCTTGCGGCTGCTCGGGACCGTCGGCGAGCCGATCAACCCCGAGGCGTGGCGATGGTACCACCGGACGATCGGCGGGAAACGCTGCCCGATCGTGGACACGTGGTGGCAGACGGAGACAGGGATGATCCTCATCACCCCCCTGCCCGGCATCAGCACCCTGAAGCCCGGTTCCGCGAACTTCCCCTTCCCTGGCACAGGCGCCGAGGTCGTCGACGAGAAAGGGGAACCCGTCGGGGTGAACCGGGGCGGCTACCTCGTGATCACGAAACCCTGGCCCGCGATGCTCATGACGCTGTACAAAGAGCCCGAGCGCTACAAGGCCACATACTGGTCCCAGATCCGGGGGAAGTACTTCACGGGGGACGGCGCGCGAATCGACGAGGACGGCTGCTTCTGGCTCATGGGCCGCATCGACGACGTGATCAACGTCTCGGGCCACCGCGTGGGGACGATGGAAGTCGAGTCCGCCCTCGTGAGCCACCCGATGGTCGCGGAGGCCGCGGTCGTCGGGAAGCCGGACCAGCTGAAGGGGCAGGTCCTCGTGGCCTACGTCGTCCTGAAGACGGGGAACACCCGGTCCGAGGACCTCAAAGCCGAACTCAAGAAGCATGTGCGCAGCGAGATCGGCCCCATCGCGGCGCCGGAAACGATCTACATCACGGACAAGCTTCCGAAGACCCGCAGCGGGAAGATCATGCGCCGCGTCATCCGAGCCCTCGTGTCGGGCCAGGAGATCGGCGACACGACGACCCTCGAGGACCCGGGGGCGGTCGAAGAGGTCCGCAAGTGGCTCGCGGCGATTGAAGGGAAGGCTCCCTGAGCGGCGATGCGCGTCCGCGGGGAGTCAGGAGGTGGCCGTGGTCGCATCCCCGGATGAGGCGGAGCTGCCCGCCTGGAACGTGCGGTACGAGGAGAAGGTCCGCACCCCCGACGAGGCGGTGACCGCGGTCCAGAGCGGGGACCACGTCTTCATCGGCTCCGGAGCCGCGGAGCCGCAGAAGCTCGTGGAAGCGCTTGTGAAGCGGGCGAACCGGGTCTTCGGCGCGGAGATCATGCACATCATGACCCTCGGCATCGCGCCGTACGCGGAGCCCAAGTGGGGGGACAACTTCCGGCACAACGCCCTCTTCATTGGCCCGAACGTCCGGGACGCCGTGCAGGAGGGCCGGGCGGACTACACGCCGATCTTCCTGAGCGAGATCCCGCGGATGTTCGAGACGGGCCGGGTGCCGCTGGACGTCGCCCTCATCCAGGTGAGCCCCCCGGACCGCCATGGCTACTGCTCCTACGGGGTGAGCGTCGACGTGGTGAAGCCCGGGGCGGAGAATGCGGGCCTTGTGATCGCGGAGGTCAACGAGCAGATGCCGCGGACCCTCGGGGATTCCTTCCTCCATGTCGACGACATCGACTTCCTCGTCCCCGTGGACTATCCCATCCTCGAGACGGCCCACTCCGCACCGGACGAGGTCGCGAAGAACATCGGGCGGCACATCGCGAACCTCGTCGAGGACGGGTCGACGTTGCAGATGGGGATCGGGACGATCCCGGACAGCGTCCTCTTCTTCCTCCGCGAGAAGAAGGACCTCGGCATCCACACGGAGATGTTCTCCGACGGGATGATGCACCTCGTCGAGCTCGGAGTGATCACGAACATGCGGAAGACGCTCCACAAGGGCAAGGTCATCGCCTCCTTCTGCATGGGCACGAAGCGGCTCTACGAATTCGTGGACAACAACCCCTTCATCGAATTCCACCCGAACTCCTACACGAACGATCCCTTCATCATCGCCCAGAACGACAAGATGGTGTCCATCAACTCCGCCCTCGAGGTCGACCTCACGGGGCAAGTGTGCGCGGACAGCCTCGGGCACTACTTCTACAGCGGGATCGGCGGGCAGGTCGACTTCGTGCGCGGGGCCGCACGGTCGAAGGGCGGGAAGCCGATCATCGCCCTCCCCTCCACCGCGGCGGACGGGACGATCTCCCGCATCGTCCCCCAGCTCAAGCCCGGCGCGGGCGTCGTCACGAGCCGCGGGGACGTCCACTACATCGTCACGGAATGGGGGGTCGCCTACCTCCATGGCCGCACGATTCGCGAGCGCGCCCTCGCGCTCATCTCGATCGCCGATCCGAAGTTCCGGCCGGAGCTCATCAAGGCCGCGAAGGAGCTGAAGTTCATCGAGCCGGACGTCCCCGAGATCTCCGAGGTCGGCATGGTCTACCCGGAGCGGTGGGAGACAGGCCACACCTTCCCGGACGGGACGAGGATGTTCTTCCGGCCGATCAAGATGACCGACGAAGAGATGATGAAGGATCTCTTCTACCGCTGCTCCGAGCAGACGATCTACCATCGGTTCTTCCGCTCCCTGAAGTCGATGCCCCATCGGGACCTCGTCCATTTCGTCCACCTCGACTACTCGAACGAGATGGGGATCGTCGGCATCGTCCAGGATCCCGAGCACGAGGAGCGTGAGGAGATTGTCGCCGTCGGCCGCTACTACCTGAACCGTGCGTCGAACTTCGCGGAGGTCTCCTACCTCGTGCGGGACGACTACCAGAAGCGCGGGGTCGGCTCGTACATCGTCCGGTACATCGCTCGGATCGCCCGGGAGAACGGGATCGCGGGCTTCGATGCGGAGATCCTCCCCGACAACCCGCCCGCGATGCGCGTGCTTCACAAGCTCGGGTTCCCCGTGGAGACCACGGTAGCGGGCGGCAACTACCACCTGCGCGTGAGGTTCGAGCGCGTGGCCGCCCAAACGCCTAGCTGAGGCCCGCGCGGGCTACGGGTCCGTCCAGTGGGCCAGGCGGGACGCGAGCACCGCCAGGACGACGGCGAAGCCGATCAGGTACCCCCAGCCGAACCACAGTTCCGCGGGCGTGAGCTGAAGCAGCCCGGCGTAGTACTTCGAGAGCTGGGCCGCCTGGGTCGTCGGGATGAGGAGGGCGAGAGGCTGGAGGTACGTGGGCAGTCGGTCGAGGGGATAGTACACCGGGGGGAGGAAGCCCAAGAGGAGCCCGAGGAGCTGGGGCAGGGAGTTCGCCCGCCGAGTGTTCTTCGTGCTCGCGCCGAGGGCGAAGCCGAGGAGGAGCATCGCCATCCAGGTGAGGGCGGAAACGAGTGTCACCGCAAGCATGCCGAGGATCCCGGCATCCGATTGCAGGAAGAGGATCGTCATCGCGATGACCAGGGCGGGCATGGACACGAGGAGCGTGCTCAAGCTCAAGCCCAAGGCGTACGAGACCGGCGACACGCGCGAAGCCACGAAGATATCCTGGAATCGGAACCAGTGTTTGTTGAAGTAGACGGATTGAGCGGAGGCAATCCCTGCGAAGGCGAGGCTCAGGACGATGGCCCCTACGACGGACTGGAGGAACGCGCCTTCGCCCGCGCCGAAGACGTAGATGAAGAGGACCGGCAGGAAGGAGATCAGGCTGAGGAGGATCATGAGCATGGGATCGCGCAAGAGGGGGAGGGAATCGAACAGCCCGATGTAGTAAGCCTCACGCGCTCTCATCATCGATGCCACCTCCCACCATGGCGATGAAGGCGTCCTCCAAGGTCGGGGGCTTGAACGTGACCCGGCGCCCCTCCTGGATGCCCCGCTGGACGATCTCGAGGATCTCTCGGTCCGACGTCGGGCTCAGGACCTCGCGATCCGCGCCGTTGTTGCCGGATTCCACGAGGACCTGCATCCCGTGTCCCACGCGGGCCTTCGCCTCGTCGACGTTGCCGAGGAACACCATGCGTCCCTTCTCCACGATGGCCAGGCGATCCGAGAGCCTCTCCGCCTCGTCCATGTAGTGCGTCGTCAGGAGGACGGTCACTCCCTCCTTCGTCATGCGCCGGATCATCGCCCACACCTGACGCCGGCCCAGCGGGTCCAGCCCGATCGTGGGCTCGTCGAGGAAGAGCAGCTCGGGCTTCATCGTGAGGGCGATGCCGATCATCACCCGCTGTCGCAGGCCGCCGGAGAGGTCCGCGGTGAGCTTGTCCTTGTGCTCCCACAGGTCGAACTCCTCCATGATCTCCTTCGCACGGACCTTCGCGTCCGCGCGGCTCATCCCCCGGATCAGGCTCATGAGGACGATGTGGTCGTACGCCGAGAGCATCATCTGGGGGCGGGCTTCCTGAGGCACCACGGAGATCCGGTTTCGGATCGCCCTTGCCTCTCGCACGACGTCGTGGCCGAAGACTTGCGCGCGGCCTGTTGTGGGAAGGAGCTGGGTCGCGAGGATCCGGAGGAGCGTGGTCTTGCCCGCGCCGTTCCGGCCGAGGAGGCAGAAGATCTCGCCCCGGGGGACCTGGAAAGACACGTCCCGCAGGGCGACGGTGGTCCCCGCATACGTCTTGCCGAGGCCCTCGACCTGGATCACGTCCATGGCGCGGCTCGAACCCTGGGCGGGTACTTGAGACTATGCCGCCTGCCGGGTGACGAGGTTCCGCCAACAGGGAGAGATTGTCGCCTGGCAACGGGAAGAACCAATCTTTGTAGCGGCTCGCCTATGCGAGAAGTCCGACGGCCGCGTGGACGACCGCGATGAGGCCCGCGCCGAGCGAGAGGGAGGCAAGCGCGGGGCGGACCTTGGCGAAGCCCTGGGGGAGAATCTGCGAGAGGACTGCCGCAAGCATCGCCCCGGCCGCGAAGCCGTAGGAGGCGCCGATCGCCGACGGAGTGACCGTGAGGAACAGGAGGGCCGCCACTCCGGAGACGGGTTCGACGATCCCGCTGATCAATGCCCATCCGAAGGCCCATCGGCGCGAGCCCGTTTCTGCGAGCAACGGGAGCGCGACGAGGAGGCCCTCGGGGATGTTCTGTAGCGCGATCGCGAGGGCGAGGACGTGTCCCGCCATCGTGAGCCCGCCGGCGTAGCCGAGGGCCGTCGCGAGCCCTTCTGGGGCATTGTGAATCGCGAGGGCCAGAAAGATGAGGAACCCCAAGCCCGGCCGTCCGGATTCGCGGGCCCGGAAGGACTTCGGCACGGGGAGCCGGTTCGCGAACTTGGCAAGGACGAGGATCGTCGCGGCGCCGAAGACCACGGACGCGACGAGGCCGGTGGTGTCGGGCCCCAAGGCCGCGGCCGCATCCGGGAGGAGATCGAAGAAGACGACCGCGAGCATGATCCCGGAGGCGAAGGCGAGGAGCATGCTGCGGACCCGCGGCGAGATGCGCCGCAGGACGAAGATGGGCAGGGCGCCGAGGCCGGTGGCGAGGCCCGCGGCGACCATGAACGGCAGGACGCTCAGATCCGCCACGAGACCCGATGGGAGTGAACGTCCAGTTGAGGCTTGCCTAAGTTCCGTATGTACGAGACAAGGACCCGAGCCGCCGGGTTTCGTTTTTCGGTCGGGCGAAATCGCCGCATACGTGTCAAAAGCTTATTACCCGCCCGCGAATGGGGGCCGCCCGTGGACCGACGCGCCTACGATATCGTGGTGGTCGGTGGGGGAGCGGCGGGCCTTCGCGCGGCACTCGCAGCCGCCGAGGCGAACCCGACCCTGACCCTCGGCCTCGTGTCCAAGGTCTATCCGATGCGGAGCCACACAGTCTCCGCGGAAGGCGGCACGGCGGCCGTCATGCGGGAGTACGACAACCTCGATCTCCACGCGTTCGACACGATCAAGGGATCCGACTACCTCGCAGACCAGGACGCCGTCGAGTTCTTCGTCGCGCGGTGCGCCCCGGAAATCATCCAGCTCGACCATTGGGGTTGCCCGTGGTCCCGCGACGACGAAGGCCGGATCCAGCAGAGGGCGTTCGGCGGGATGTCCGTCCAGAGGACAGCCTTCGCCGCGGACAAGGTGGGCTTCCACATCCTCCACACGCTGTTCCAGACGACGATGAAGGTCGACCGCATCGAGCGCCTGGACGAGTGGTTCGTCACGGACATCATCCTCGAGAACGGGGCCGCCGCCGGCGTCGTCGCCCTGGACATCCGCCGCGGGGAGCTGAGCTACCTCACCTCGAAGGCGGTCATCCTGGCCACGGGCGGCGCGGGCCGCGTATACGAGTTCACGACGAACGGCTTCATCAAGACGGGGGACGGGATGGCCCTCGCCTACCGCGCGGGTGTGCCGCTCAAGGACATGGAGTTCGTCCAGTTCCATCCCACCTGCCTTCCCGGGACGGGCATCCTGATCACGGAGGCGGCGAGGGGCGAGGGCGGGTACCTCGTTAACAAGGACGGGGACCGTTTCCTGAAGAACTACGTGCCCGGGAAGATGGAACTTGGCCCGCGGGACATCCTCTCCCGCGCCGAACTCACGGAGATCCGCGCGGGCCGGGGTTTCCAAGGGCCCCACGGCGAGTACGTTGGCCTGGACCTGCGGCACCTCGGCGAGAAGCAGATCACGGAGCGCCTGCCGATGGTGCGAGAGCTCGCGGAGAAGTACGTCGGCCTGGACCCGGTCAACGAGCTCATCCCCGTCCGGCCGGGGCAGCACTACATCATGGGCGGCGTCGGCACGAACCTCCGCGGCGAGACGAACGTCCCCGGCCTGTACGCGGTGGGCGAGACGGCCTGCGTGTCCATCAACGGCGCGAATCGCCTCGGCTCGAACAGCCTGAGCGAGTGCCTCGTCTTCGGCACGGCCACGGGCCGGGCCGCGGCGGAGTACGTGAAGACGAGGGGCTGGCCCCGCGGGCAAAACGCGAAGGATGCGTTGAAGGCGGAGGAGACGCGGATCTTCGATGGGCTTGTCGGGAGGGAGCGAGGCCCGGAGAGTTACGCTGCGATCCGCCGCGGGATGCAGCAACTCATGGAGAAGGACGTGGGCATCTTCCGGGAGGAGAGGGGCCTCGTGGACGCCTGCGCGGCGATCGCCACGTTGCGGGAACGCTTCGGGAAGGCCGGGGTCGCGGACAAAGATCGCGTCTTCAACACGGAGCTCACCGCCGCCTTGGAGCTCGATTTCATGCTCGACGTGGCCCAGGCGATCGCCCACAGCGCCTTGAGCCGCAGGGAGTCGCGCGGTGCCCACAGCCGAACGGACTACCCGAACCGAGACGATGGGCACTTCCTGAAGCACAGCCTCGCGTACCGGACGGCGGACGCACCGCGGATCGAGTACGCTCCCGTCACGATCACGAAGTGGCAACCCGCGGAGAGGAAGTACTGACATGGCCGACCCGCAAGCCATTTTCCGCGTGCGACGCTACCAGCCCCAATCCACGACGGGCCCGTACTGGCAGGAGTATGCCGTTCCCTACCGGAACGACACGGTCGTCCTCGACGGGCTGAATTACATCAAGGACCACATCGACCCGACCCTCACATTCCGTTGGTCCTGCCGGATGGGAATCTGCGGATCCTGCGGAATGGACGTGAACGGAAAGCCGCGGCTCACCTGCGGCACGTTCATCCAAGAGGTCGCCCGCCACGGGCCCGTGGCCGTGGAGCCGCTCACGGCCTTCAACACGATCAAGGACCTTGTCGTGGACTTCGACCCGTTCATGCGCCACTTCCATTCCGTGAAGCCATGGATCGTCCGCGCGGCCGACGAACCCCTTGAGAAGGGGGAGTATGTCCAATATCCGGAGGAACTCGAGTCCTATCGCCAGCAGAGCCTCTGCATCAACTGCACGCTCTGCTACGCCGCGTGTCCGGTCTTCCAGGGGAACTCGAACTTCGTCGGGCCCGCCTCCCTCGCCCTGGCCCTCCGATACATTCGGGACACCCGCGACGAGGGCGCGGACGAGCGGTTCCGCCGGCTCAGCACGAAGGATGGCATCTGGGCGTGCACCTTCGTCGGGGAGTGCTCCGTGGTCTGCCCCAAGGATGTCGATCCCGCGGGGGCCATCCAGACCCTGAAGCAGCTCGCCGCGATCCGGCACCTCCGCCGCCTGCTCATGCCGAAGGCCGCCTCGAGGTGAGGCGATGGTCCACGTCCGCGAAGCCCAATGGAAACGCCGCGGCGGGTGGTGGCTGCGGGACCGCAGCTACATCGTATTCATGCTCCGCGAGGCGGGCGGCGTCCTCTCCGCGCTGTACGGGATCATCCTGCTGGGCTTGCTCATCTCCGTCCATGGCGGGGAGGACGCGTTCGACGCGTACTTGGCCCTCATCCGGTCTCCCCTCGTCCTCCTCCTCTCCGGCGTGATCCTCGCCTTCACCTTCATCCACGCCGTCACATGGTTCTTCCTCATCGGCCGCATGCAGCAGGTCTCGTCGAGGAGTCCGAAACCGTGGCAGTTCGTCTTCGCGATGAACCTCGCGATCTTCGTCGCCGCGTCCGGCGCGGTCCTCTACTTCATCTTCGGCTGGAGGCCGTTCTGATGGCGGAGGAGGTCGAGGCCGCCTTCGATCCCCGCTACAATCCGGGCCAGGAGGCCATCCGCGCGGAGGCCGCACGCGGGGAACGCGAGGTCTTCTTCGAGCCGCTGTTCTGGGGCCTCTTCTCCCTCGGCGGATTCCTCACCGCTTTCCTTCTGCCTGTCACGATCCTCGCGGTTTCGTTTCTCGGCCCGCTGGGCCTCTGGCCGTCGGGCCAGGTGAACTACGGCTCCCTGAAGGGCATGATGGACATGTCCAACCTCCTACAGGGGCTCCTCGTCCGCGGTTTCTTCTTCCTCCTCATCGTCGGATCGTTCTTCCACGGCGCGCACCGCCTCAAGTACATGCTCGTCGAAGCCGGCGCGAGGAAGGCGGAGGACGGCCTTGGGGTGATCCTCTATGGCCTCGCGGGCCTCGGGAGCCTCGTGGCCCTGTACTACGTCCTCGTGGGCTGGCTGATCTGATGGCGGGGCTCACGCGGAGAGGACCTTGAAGACGAGATCCCTCTCCCGCGCGCGGTCACCGACCTTCACGCCGACCTCTTGCCCCTTCGTCGCCCGCGCCACGTTGCCGTGCTCGATCTGCATCGCCTCAACGACCTGCGTGAGGTTCGTCGACGGGCCTTGGATCTGAATCGTGTCTCCGATCGCGAGGTCCCCGTCCGTGAGGCGAATCGCGGCAACGCCGATCTTCCCGTAGAAGTGGAAGACTTCTCCGACCTTCACGCGCTCCATGTTGTCGCCCCGGAATGGGCGTCTGCTCGGATAATAGATTGCGCTCGGATCGTGGGCACCGCGGTCTCGTCGCCATGGAGGAAAGGTTTAAGAACGGTCACTCATTAACGCGCCCGGAAGGGGGAACTTCTCTTTGGTGATGCCTCTGAACGTGCTGGAAAAGTCGATCAACAAGCGCGTCCAGCTCCTTCTGAAGGACAACCGCATCCTCGAGGGAAAGCTCGTCGGCTATGACGACTACATGAACATGGTCCTCGAGGATACGGAAGAGTCGAAGGAGGACAACGTGCGGCGCGTCGGGACCGTGGTCCTCCGCGGGAACAACGTGGTCACAATCGTCCCGCGCTGAGGGCGACGCCAGAAGTTAGATATCCGCGTGGCCGCATCGGACTCCGGTTGCAGCTCGTCATCGTCGCGGGTGGCTTCGGCACGCGTCTCCGCCCGCTGACCTGGAATCGCCCGAAGGCCCTCGTCCCCCTCCTGAACAAGCCGCAGGTGCTTCACATCCTCGAACGCGTGCCGCCCTCGATTGACCGAGTGATCCTCTCCGTGAACTACATGTATGAGCAGGTGCGGGACTACTTCGCGGCCTTGAACCCGAAGACGGAAGTCGTCGTCGTCCACGAACCCGAGCCTTTGGGCACGGGGGGCGCTATCAAGCATGTGGAGGACCACGTGCGTGGAACCTTTGCCGTGTACAACGGCGACGTCGTGGACAACTTCGATCTTGCCGGCTTCGAAACCTTCCACCGGAGAGCCCGCGGGGTCGGCGCGATTGCCGTCTGGCCCGTGGAAGATCCCACGGCCTTCGGGGTCGTCGGCCTCGACGGGCACCGGATCACACGATTCGTCGAGAAACCCTCCGAGGGCGAAGCTCCGAGCAACCTCATCAACGCGGGCCACTACCTCTTCGAACCCGAGGTCTTTGATTTCATCGAAGGCGGCCGGACGGTCTCCCTCGAGCGCGAGGTGTTCCCGAAACTCATCCCGAAAGGCCTCCACGCGTTCCGGTGGGAGGGCTACTGGTCCGACGCCGGCACACTCCCGAGCTATCTCGAGGCGCAGCGACTCCTGCTCCGCGAGGAACCCGGGACGAGCCAAGGGGACATGGCCCGCGCGGAAATCCGGCCGCCGATTCTCGTCGGCGAGGGCTCGTTCGTCGAGGGGCGTGTCGGCCCTTTCGTCGTCATCGGAAAAGGCTGCCGCGTCGGCCGCTCCTCCTTGACGAATGCGACCCTCTTCGATCACGTCAGCGTGGACGACAAGGCGGAGATCGATTCCTCCATCGTGGGCGAAGGAGCCTCGATCGGCGAAGGCGCCCGTGTCCGGGATTCCATCGTCGGGGACCGGGTCCAAGTCCCTCCCCACGCGCAGCTCGTCGGAGCCCGGGTGAAATCGTGACGCGCCTGTTCGGCACGAACGGGATCCGCGGGGTCGTTGGCCAGGACATGACCGCGGAACTCGCGCTTCGCGTTGGCCGGGCCATCGGGACCTTCTTCGACGGCGGTTCCGTCGCCCTCGGACGAGACCCGCGCCTCTCCGGGCCGATGCTCTCCCGGGCTGTGGCGTCGGGCCTCATGTCGTCGGGCTGCGAGGTCGTCGACCTCGGCGTCGTGCCCACCCCTTGCGCTCAGTACTATATCCACAGCCTCCGCACGCTCAAAGGTGGGGTCGTGATCACCGCGTCCCACAACCCGCGGGAGTTCAACGGAATCAAGGCGATCGACGCCCTCGGCATGGAGATGCGGCGGGAGGACGAGGAAGCGATTGAGGCGATCCACTTCGAGGACCGCAGCCGGGCCGCGGACTGGTCCGCGGTGGGCACGTTCCGGTCCGACGGCACCGCCGTGGACCGGTACCTCCAAGGGATCCGCTCTCAGGTCGACGTCGCCGCGATCCGGAAGAGGAAGCTGTCCGTCGTCGTGGACCCGGGGAACGGCGCGGGCTGTCTCGTGACCCCTTACCTCCTCCGAGACCTCGGTTGCCGCGTGATGTCCCTGAACGGTCAGCCGGACGGGGCATTCCCTGGGAGGCTCCCGGAGCCGACCCAGGAGCATCTCGGCGAATTGATGCGCCTCGTGCCCCCGGCCCACGCGGATCTCGGCGTGGCTCACGATGGGGATGCGGACCGCGCGATTTTCGTCGACGAGACGGGCGCGTTCCTCTACGGGGACCGCAGCCTCGCCCTCCTGGCGAGGGCGGAGCTTCGGGGCCGCGGCGGCCTCGTCGTGACGCCGGTGAGCACCTCGAGCGTCCTCGAGGAGGTCGTGAAGGCGGAGGGAGGGACGATCCGGCGCACGAGGGTCGGCTCGCCGATCGTCGCGCGCGTCATGCTCGAGTCCGGCGCGGTCTTTGGCGGCGAGGAGAACGGGGGCGTGATCTTCCCCGGCCACCAGTTCTGCCGTGACGGAGCGATGTCCGTCGCAAAGATGCTCGACCTGCTGGCCCGAGAGGACCGGCCCCTCTCCGCCCTCGTCGCCTCCCTGCCCGAGTACCATCTCCACAAGGAGGGCCTCGAGGTCCCCGTGGAGCGTCGGCAGGCGGTCCTCGACGCGGTCGTGCGTCTCTCCCGGGGCCGTGACGTGGAGACCCTCGACGGCGTGAAGATCCGCGAGCCCGACGGTTGGGTCCTCGTGCGTCCCTCTGGCACGGAGCCCCTCTTCCGCGTGTACGCCGAGGCGAAGACCCCGGAGCGTGCGAAGGCCCTCGCCGCGGAAGGCCTCGCGCTCCTCCGGCGGGCTTTGGAAGAGGCGGGACCTACCGCGCGGCCATGAGGATCACGTAGGCGGCGACGGCCCCGACGCTCGTCGCGATGAGGTTCGTTCCCCGCTTGCTCACGAAGCCTCGACGCTCAAGGGTCGCGCCGATGAGGCTGTCGAGCTGGCAGCCGAGGAAGCCGATGACCGCGGGAACCAAGATCGAGAGGCCCGCCTCGGGCACCGTCACGCCGAGATCGTACGTCCGGGCGAGGTAGGAAAGGACGAGGTACCCGACGAGGGCGGTGTAGGAGGCTGCGCCGATCGCGCACAGCTGCCCGAGGGCCGAGACGCCGCCATCCGTCCCGGGCGTTACCCGCCGGCGGGTCGTGATCAGGTACGCCTTCCGCGAGAGGACACCGATCTCGCTCGCGAGGGTGTCCGCGCCGGCGACGGCGAGGGCGCTGAGGAAGACGACGCCACCCACTTCCTTGGGAAACCACGGGGACCCGAACGCGGAACCGACCGCCGCGGCCATCGGCGCAATCCCGTTCGCCAAGACGTTCGCGGCGCGGCGCTCGCCCCGCACGCCTTCCTGGACGCCCATGGCCTCCTTGAGGGCGAACCGGTACCGAGTCGCGAGGAAGGAGGAGAGGAGGAAGAAGAGGAGGAGGAGGAGCCACGTGACGCCCCCGAGGATGCCGATGACGAGGCCCACGAAAAAGGCAGCCACGGTGCCGTCGAGGTTCAGGACGTCCTTGTAGTAGGCAAGGCTGCACAGGACCGCGCAGAGCACGACCGTGAGGGCCGCGGACTGGAGGGGGTCCAGGGGCATGCCGTCCGGTCAGGGATTGAGGCGGATAAAGGCTTGCCTTCCGTTCCCGGGAGGGCTCTCATCCAAACCAGGAATCGAGGGACTTCTGTTTCTCCCCCGCCCGGGCTCCCGTGAACTTGCCGAGGGCCGCGTCGATGCGGTCGGGCGAGAACGCGAACTCGTCGCACAGCATCGCCCGCACGCCTCCCGGATCGGGGTCCCGGAACGTGATCGGGACGCCGGCCATGACCTCGGGCTCGAGGAAGATCGCGCGGACCTCGTCCTTCATCTCGATGTTCTTGCCGAGTTCCGCGAGGGCCGCCTCGAGGGCCCCGTGCTTCCGGATGAGGGCGAGGGCCTTCTTCGGGCCGATGCCCTTGACGCCCTCGTTGAAATCCGTGCCGATGAGGAGGGCCATGTCGACGAGTTGTTCCCGCGTGACCCCGAGGGCCGAAAGCGTTGCCTCGAGCCCGATCTCCTCGGGCTGCACATCCACGTAGACCTCCTTTCGCGGGAGCTTGCGCCGGCCGCTGATCGCGAGGTTCTTCACGAGGCGCGGGGAGCCGAAGAGGAGGGCGTCGTAGTCCTGGGATGCGGCCGCGAAGGCCGTGCCGGCGCGGGCCATCGCGCTCGCCTGGGCCTCGCCCTCACCCGGCGCCTGGACGCACGGGATCCCGAGGAGGCCCAGGAGTCGCTTGGACTGGTCGACCATCTCCCCCGTGAGGCGCGAGGTCTGCATCGCCTTCGTCCGAGCCGTGGCCAGGTCGCCGACCTCCACGGCCTCCTTCCACTCGCGCTCCGCGCGCCGTTTCCCTTCGACACGGGCCTCGATCGTGCGCGCCTTGAGCCTCGGCGGTTCCCCGTCGAAGACGAAGACAGGCTTGATCCCCGCGGCGACGAAGTTGCTCAGCCGGTAGACGAGGCCGCTCAGGTGCGATGTCACACGTCCCTGGCGGTCCATGAGGGGCGTGCCGTCCGGTTGGCGGATGATCGCGAGGAACTGGTACAGCGTGTTGAAGGCGTCGACGGCGAGGATCTTCCCGGAGAAGTCCTCGAGGACCCGAGGGGCCGGGGTGACGATGTCGGAGAGGTTGATGCCCATGTCGCCCGTTCAATCGGTGCGGCGCGTAAAGGCTTTGCGTTCACATCTGGGCCTGTTTGATGCCCAGGTACAACTTGGCCTCTCCGAGGATTGCCTCGACGACGTAGGCGTCCTTAGGCGCCTCCGCGGTGAAGCGGACCTCGAGGGCGTTCGCCTCCCGCAGGATGAGATCCCGCCAGGGCCTGAGCATGCTCCGAAGGTCCGCGTTCGAAACGACGTCGACATCCACGACGCTGTCCTCCGAGAGATGCATCTCTCTTCGGCTGTCCTTCACGATGTTCACGATCTCGCGGGCGTAGCCTTCCGCGAGGAGGTCCTTGCTCATCCGGGTGTCGAGGTACGCGATGCCCCCATTGAAGGGCTCTTCGATCACATGGTCGGGGAGGCTCTCCACGAAGGAGACCATGCTCGGGTCGATCCGGACCTTCTGGCCCTCGATCCCGACGGAATACTCCCCCTTGTCGAGGCCCGCCTTGATCTTCCAGGCGTCCTGGGACCTCAGGAGGATCTCGATCTTTTTCGCCCAGAGCCGATACGCCGCGCTGACGGAATCCATGTGGACGTCGATGTCGATTCTCATCCCCCGCCAGGCGTCCCCCGGCGCGACGATGTCCAGCTCCTTGGCGCCGCTCTGGGACACGATGATTTTCCGGAAGGCACTGATCGCGTCATAGCTGAGGGCGTCGTTCGCCTTGATCGCGAGGCGGGAGATGGGCCAGTAGCGTTCGATGCCCGCCCGCTGCTTCGCCTGGAACGTCGCCTCGAGGGTCCTCCGCAGGACGTCGACGTAGGACGCGACTTGCTCGTCGGTGAGTTGGAGGGTCCCGGCTTCCTTGACCGCGAGGACCGCCTTCTGGATCTGGGTGGAGATTTCCTCGGTCGGCCCTTTCGCCGCGGACTCGATTTGAACGAGGTAGTTGGTGCCGCCCTCGAATCCCTTTGCCTCGATCGCCGCGACCGCCTCCTCGACGAACCCGCTTCCCTTCCCGCCGAGCAGCCCGCGCTCCTGGAGGGAGGGGATCATGCTGACGGGCGTGTCCTCGAGGGGCCCCAGGGAGACGCCGGGCGCTTCCGTCGCAAAGAGGAGCTTTCGGACCACGTCTTGGATTCCCGGGAGAAGGGAGAGGTCTCCGGACCACATGTCGAGTCGGACGCCATAGCTGTCGTGGATCTCGCGGAGCACCTGGGTCGCGTAGAGCGGGAGGGCCTTCGCCTCCTTCCCCCGGACCGCGAGGACGACATGCGCCTGGGTCCCGCGGATCGCGAGGAGCGTATGATCGCCCATCGCCGCGCGAGCGAGCCCCTTCTTCTGGGATCCGGCGAAGGCCTTGCCGACGAGGGTTTCCGCCTCGGCCTCGACCCCCGCGGCCTTGTTCGCCTCCCCCGGCGGATGGTACGTCCGCGACTCGTGGCACACGATCATTCCGTTCGAATGGAACAGGACTGCGTCGTCGACGCCGTAGCCTCCCTCCGCCTCAACGCGGACGACCGTGGAGTCCGTGACCTCGTGCTTCGCCTCGTCGAGGGGCCGGGTGTAGTGGACCTCGAAATCGAGGTCCATCGTGCCGGCATCCTTGGGTCGGATGCCGAACTCGATGGAGACCTTCTGGTTGGGCTCGATGTCGTCGATGACCCGCAGTCCTTGGACCTCGGCCGGGCCATTCACCGTCGGCACGACGTTCTGCGCGGGCCAGTCGCCCTTGTTCTCGATCCGCAGCTCGAACCGGTTCCAGCGTCTCGCCTGGAGCCCTCCGCTTGAGGTCTCGAGGAACAGCCTCGGATAGCGATCCTTGAGGATCTGCTCCACCCGCGCTTTGAGCGTCGCCTCCGCCCGGTCGACGAGGGGCTCGAGGTCTTTCAGATCCTCCGCCTTCAGGGCGGCCTCCGCCTTCTGGAGGAGGACCTCCACATCGCCGAGATCCGCGCGGACCTTCTTCGCCTCCGCGACGGTCGCCTGGAGCTTCGTGAGTTCCTCCCGGGCCTTCGAGAGGACCGTGTGCCGCCGCTGTCGCGCGAGGCTCTCCTTGGCCCGGCGGAGGTAATCCTCCATCTGGCGGTAGTTCCGCTTCTGGATCGCATTCTCGATCTTTGTCAGGTAGGATTCCGCCTCGCGGACGTCGAGGTTCTGGCTCTTCGCGATCTGGATGTCGTTGATGAGGGACGCGAGCTCGATCTCCATCCGCTTCGCGGCGATCTCACCCTTCGCCCGTTCCAGGGACTCGTGGAGGGACTGGTGGATCTCGCGGACCCGGTCGTACTTCTTCTCGCTGTAAGCCTCTTCCGCTCCTCGGAGGAGCATCTCGGCCTGGGATGTGTCCGCCCCAATCCCCTTCATTTCTTGGACCGTGTCCCGCGCCGCAGCGAGGAGATCGCCCATCCGCGATTGGAGCTGATCCTGGGCCACCTCCGCCTCCATCTTTGCCTGGCCGATCATCTGCCATGCGAGCTGGATGTCCGTCTCCAGCGTCGATTGGGCCTTCGCGAGGAGCTCGTTCGCCTCCATGGTCTGCGCGGCGCCCAAGGCGTCGATGACCTTCGCGGTCAAGGTCACGGGGCTGCTCGACAGCTCGCCCATGTCCGCGTTGGGGTCCTGGGCCACGGACAGGAGCTTCTTGATCACGTCGTCGATCCCTTGGAGTTCGTGCAGGAGCCCCGTCCACTTCTCTAGGACGGGCCCGTACTTGCCCTCGATCTCCGTGAGGATCTGAACCATGTAGAGGGGGAGGAGCTTCGGCTCCCTCCCGAGGACGACCGTTGCGAGGAACGTATGGGGGGACCGTTCGATGAGGATCTTGGAGTCTCCGAAGTCCAGGCGCTTCATCCCTACACGCGTGCGGGCCTTGAACGAGTCCTTGATGAAGTCCTGGACGACCGTGAGCATCCCGGAGAAGATGTCCTCGTCGATCTCCTCTCGGAACTTCCGAGATTCGTGGCTGATGAGCCGCCCGTCGGAATGGATGAGGAAGACATCCTCGACGAGGTAGGTGCCCGCCTCCGCGACATCGAGGGTCTCTTTCTCCTTGAGTTCGTATCGGTTCTCGTCGAAGGTCCGTTGGTAGCCGACGATCACGTCCATGGGCACGGACCCGGCGGCCTTCGGCTTCACTCCGACCTCGACGAGCTTCGACTCCCCGACGCCCAATTCCGGGATCGGCTGGGTTCCCTTCGTTTCGACGTCCCCCTGGAACGAGAACTCCACGTTTCGCGCAGGAAGCTTCCCGCGGTTCTCCGCTTCGAATACATACCGATTCCAAACGTTCGCCTGGAGGCCCGTCGTCGGGAGATGGAGGACGAGGTTCGGGTAGCGGTTCTTGATGAAATTGGAGATCTGGATGCCGATCGTCATCTCCGCCTGTTTGACCAGGATGTCGGCCATGGAGAGGTCGTTCCTGCGGAGGGCCTCTTCCGCCTGGTTCAAGGCCGCCTCGGCCTCGCCGATTTCTGCACCGAGGCGTTTCGCGTTCGCGATCATCGCGCTCACGCTGTGGACGCGGGTCTCGTAGCGTTGGACGAAGTGGGAATGCCTCGCGTCCTCGAGGGCGGAACGGGTTGCGGTGAGGGCGGTGTGGAAGCCTTCCGCGTCACCGGTCTCGACGGCCCGGCGGGCCTCATCGAGATGGGTTCGGGCCTGCTCCACCGGGATGCCGAGGCGTTCCGACTGGACGAGGGTGTCTTCGAGGCCTTCGACTTCCTCCTCGGAACGCTTCATCAGGGAGCGGCGCTTCGCGTCGAGGACCTTCTCCTGGAGGTCTCCCTTGAGCCGGTAGACTCCCTCGAGGTCGTTCGCGCTCGCCGCCTCCGAGGCGTGGACCTTCACTTCCTCGAGATCGGAGCGGGCGAGGCCGAGTTCCACGCCTTCGCTGATGAGGGGCGTGAACGAAGCGACGAGGAGGTCGAGGTGGTTCTTCCCCGCGGCCTCGATGGCCACGTCGATCTCCGTGGCCTTGAGGCCCAGGTCCTCCGTGTCCCCGTGGGCGATGCGCTCCTCCACCTTCGCGAGGAGTTCCGTGGGCGCGCGCACGTCGGCGCCGAGCTTCGCGTACGCATCGATTCGGGCGCGATACTCCGAGAGCTGGTCTCTCGCCTTCCGCGTCACATGGGCGCGGGTCGCATCCACGAGGATGTCCTCGATGACCTTCTTGTATTCGATGGCCTCCACGAAGCGACCATCCTCGATGGCCTCGTGGGCGTTCAAGAGGACCATGTCCGCCCGACCGGGATCCACCCCGGACGTGCGGGCATCCACGATCTGATGCTCCGCGACGGACACGAGATCCTTCGCCGCGACTTCGAGCCCCAGGGTCAGCCCCGCGGCCATCTCCTTGATGTCCGCGAGGTCCCGCGGCACGTCGGCGTACCGGCCCGCCTCGTACGCGGCCTCCGCCCGCACGAGGGCCTGGTCCGCCTGGAGGATCGTGATGTCGGCCCGGGCGAGATCCGCAATCGTCTTCCGCAGGCCTGCGATCTCTGCCTCCGCCGCTGCCTTCGCGAGGCCCCGCTCCGCTGCCTCTTTCTCCTCGACGGACTTGATCGCGTCGAGGACCTTCTTCTCCGCGGCCCGGGCGCACTCCGCGGCCTCCGCGTACTCCGCCTTCTGGAAGTGCCCTTCCCCACGGGTCAGGAGTTCCACGGCCTCCCCGACGTCGAGGCCCTTGCCCCGGCCCTCCTGAATGCTCTTCTCCGCGCGCTCAATCATCGCCTTCGCGGCCGCGATGAGCTCGTCCATGAGGTCTTTCGCGGTCGCGTCGAGATCCGCGAGAATCTTGTCGACGTCGTCGAAGGCCTTCTGCTCGAGGGCCCTCTCCGCGGCCCCGAGGCTTTCCTCGGCCCCGGTGATGTCGATGTCCGCCTTGCGGAGATCCTCGATGAGTTTCTTGACCGTGATGAACTTCGCCGCGGCGGACTGGGCCTTCTCAAAGGTCTGCCGCTGCAGCTCGACGCTGCGCTCGAATCGCTTCTGGTCGAGGGTCTGCTCAAGCGCCGCAACGACCTCGAGGGCAGCGGACGGCTGTCCCTCGGCGACGTGGCGTTCGGCCTCCGAGAGGGATGCCTCCATCTCGGGCGTCGCGAATCCCTGCTCCCGGGCTGCCGTGAGGAGCTTGCGGGCGTGCTCGATCGCCTCCGTGGCTTGGTGGTGCAGCGTGAGCTTGACTCCCTCGACGATCCCTTCGGCGACGGCGACCTGTTGCTCCGCGGCCTCCAGGTCCTCCTTGCGGATGGCCTCCTCGACGCGCTCGAGGGCGTCCATCGCCCGTTGAAGGTCCACATGCTGGACGGAGAGCGTGTCGATCTCATGCCGCAAGGTGGTCATCCGGTCGCGCAGGGCCTGCAGCCGATCCGCCCGCTCCCGCGCGGTTCTCGCGGTCGCCTCCTTCTGAGCCCGGATTGCGGCCTGCGTGTCCTGCTCGACTTCCGAGAGGCAGGAGTTGCTGATGTAGACGGCGTCCCCATAGCGGCTCTCGGAGTACGCCGACTCCGCCTCCTTGAGGAGCGAGAGGATCGCGGGATCGACCTGGACCGCCCCGGACCGGGCCTGCTCCACGGCCCCGCGGGCCTTGCCGAGGGCCTCTGCGGCGGCACTGCGAAGGGTTTCCCGCGTGGCATGGACATCGTGCTCGACGGCGTCCAGCAGGCCGTCCGTCGTCAGGTACCGTCTTTCCTGGAGGGCGATCGCCGCGTCGGCGAGTTTCCCCTCCATCGCCGTCGTGTTGTGCCCCGCCTGGCGCAAGAGGACAATGTCGTCCCGCGCGGCCGTCACGCGGAAGTTCAGGGACTTCTCGAGTTCCGCGTCCGCGGAGGCGAGCTTGGAGTCGATCATCGCTTGAAGGTCGACGGTCTTGCCGAGGGAGATTGCGTCGTCGGCCTCTCGGAGGAGTTGCCGCGCAACGTCCGGATCGAGGCCCCGCGATGCGTTCGCAAGGATGATCCGAAGGGACCGTTCAAGCTCCATTCGGTAGTGAGCTTCGCGGGCGACCTCGGCGGCATGGCGCGCGTGGGCCACGAGGCGGCGGGCGCCTGCGAGGTCCTTCCGGTCCGCCGTGGCCTTGAGGTCCTCGAGGATGGACTCGAACTCCGACGGGTCCGCGCCCATGGCCCGAAGGTCTTGGGCGTCGAGCTGGAGCGATGCGATCGCGTCGTGAACATGCTTCAGGAGGGCGGCTTCCCGCACCGCGTCATGGATGTCTTTCGCGAGGCTGCGGACCTTCGTGTAGTCCTTCCCTTCGAGGGCCTTCTCGGCCTCCCCGAAGACCATTTCCCCGCGGGCGACGTCGGCCCCCTTCCGCTTCTCTCGGGTGAGTTCCCGTTCCGCCTCCGCGAGGACTTGCTCCGCCTGGGCGCGGCGGCGGGCCTCCCGCAGTCCCTGGCGAGTCTGCAGGGCGAGGCTCTGAACGTCCGCGTAGATTCCTCGGCGCAACGCCTCCCGGGCCTGGGTGAGGTGGCGCCGAGAATCCGTGATGTTCACGCCGGTCTCCCGGGCTGCATTGACTTCGGCGACGGCGTTCTCGAGGATCGCCTCGGCCCGTGCGAACTTCCGAGCGGCCTCGGCTTTCTCGATGGCCTTGGCGGTCAGCTCGCGGATTCGAGGATACTGCCGCAGGGCGAGGGCCTCGCGGGCGTCGGCCAGCAGGGCCTCCGCGTCCGAGACGGCCCCTCCCCGCTCCCGCGCATAGCTCACGCGGCGCTTCGCCTTCTCGAGGACCTCTTGAAGGACCCGCTCCCGACGTTGGTCGAGGGCCTTCACGCTGAGCCGTCGGAGGAACTTGTCCGCGCCCGCAGGGTCTCCCCTCGCAGCAAGCGCGCGGGCCTGGGTGATCGTGCGCTCGAAGGCCGTCGTCTCGATGCCGGATTCCTTGGCGGCCTTGAGGACGCCCTCCGCTTTCACGAGGGCCTCCTGCACCCGGTGGCGCGTCTTCGCGAGCTCCACGGTGCGCCGCGCAGCCCGGGCGAGGTCGAGGGCGCGGGCGCTGTCTCCCGCGGCCTCCGTCTGTTCCGCCCGTTCCACGAGGCCTCGGGCGAAGGACACGTCCACGCGGCCGTTCGCCGCGGCGAGAAGATCCTTTCGGGCGGAATCGAGGGCCCGGCCGACTGCTCCGGGGGTCGCATGGGTCGTGAGGGGTCGTGTGACGATCTGCCCGCACGCCGGGCACGAAATCCGTCCTTCGGGGACTTCACTCTCGCAGAGGGGGCAAAGGGCCATGCTCACGACCGGTGGGATTCCTCCCGCTCGGGAGGATTGAACGTCGCGCGCGATGGCGGAGGCGCGGGTATAAATCCCCCGCCTTCGGAATCGAGCTTGATAACTACATGGCTCGGAGGGCCTCCGTGACGGGGCGGAAAAGCTTCAAGTAGATGCCGCCACTTCGGACGGCCCGCCCGGGCCTCCGGAAGGCGGTCCGGGGAGGTTGTGTCATTGGCCGGCCGGAAAGGCCGCTCCGTCGTCGGTCTCCAGGTTGTCGACGCGGAGGGCATCGAGATCGGTTACGTCTCATCGGATCAGGAAGGATTCCTCGTCCTCGGCGAAGGGGCCGCGGGGATCCTGCGCCTCGGCCGGCGGTACGTGGACCGAATCGAGGACCGCGTGTACCTGAAGGGGCCCATGGAGGAGATCTTCGCGAACCTCAACGTCGTCGACAACGAGGGCGAGTTCGTCGGCGTCGTGCGGGACACGGTCGATGCGGACGATGTCTTGGACAGCCTCATCATCGAAGACGAAGGCGGGGAGATGATCACCGTCCTCGTCGAAGACATCCGGTCCATCGACGAGTGGGTCGAGCTGAGCGTCTCCGCGGATGCCCTCGAGGGTCCCTAGGCGGTCTCCTCGGGATACAGGAAGATCACTCCCATCGCGAGCCACACGAGGAGGAGGATGAGCGCCAGGAGGCCCCCGTAGCCCAGGACGACGTTCACGACGACGAGGGCGAGGGGGAGGATGAGCCCGAGCAACGCGGGCCAGGAGAATCGAACCATGGGGACGGGCGCCTCGATGTCCTCGCGGCCTTAAAGGTTTGCGACCTGCTCCCATCCTTGGGCGGAGTATGTTCCGAACGATGATAGGCCATTGTCCGGTAAGGGTCAGCGAGGCCCATGGCCAAGAAGGATCTGAGCAAAGAGCTGCAAGCCCTCTACTTCCCGTCTGCGAAGGAGCCCGTCCTCGTCAACGTGCCGTCGATGGGTTACGCGGTCGTCGACGGCGAGGGGGACCCGAACACCTCGAAGAATTTCCAGGAGGCGATCGAGGCCCTCTACGGCGTGGCGTACACGGCGAAGTTCGCGGCGAAGAAGGCAGGCCTGCGCGACTTCGTCGTCATGCCCCTCGAGGCGCTGTGGTGGGCGGAGGACTTCGACGACTTCCTCCAAGCGGAGAAGGAGAAGTGGAAGTGGACCGCGATGATCATGCAGCCCAAGCCCATGGACCGCAAACTCTTCGACGAGTCCGTCGAGGCGCTCCGAGGACGGAAGAATCCGCCCAGCCTGTCGAAGGTCCGGTTCGAGCGGTTCCGCGAAGGTCGGTCCGCCCAGATCATGCACATCGGCCCCTATGCGGCGGAACGTCCGACCATCGAGCGACTTCACAAATTTATCTATGAAAGCGGATATAAGTTGGCCGGAAAGCACCATGAGATCTATCTTGGAGATCCGCGACGCACGGCGCCCGAGCGTCTGAAGACCGTGCTCCGCCAGCCCGTAACCCGCTGAGGACCTACCGGCCCTTGCGAGCAGCCGCGCTCTCCGCGGCCTCGCGGATCCTGCGGATGTTCTCCGCGACGTGGTCCGGGTAAATCCCGCTGCCGGAGACGAGGATGTCGGCGCCCGCCTCCGCGGCGATCGGTGCGGTGTCGATCTTGATCCCCCCGTCGACCTGGAGTCCGCACGCGAGACCTTCTCGGTCGATGTACGCGCGGGCTTCCTTGATTTTCGGCACGACGTCTTGGCGGAAGGCCTGTCCCGCGAAACCCGGGTGGACGGTCATCACGAGGAGCAAGTCCACCTCCGTGAGGTAGGGCACTGCCTTCGCGAACGGCGTCCCGGGATTGAGCACGACGCCCGGGCTCACGCCGGCTTCACGGATCGCATGGATCGTCTTGAGGACATCGTGCTCGCTCTCCACGTGGACGGTCAGGTCATCGACGCCCGCTTTGGCGAATGCGTTCACGAAGTCCTGGGGCCGCGTGACCATGAGGTGGGCGTCGAAGGGAATCTTCGTCAAGGAGCGGATGGACTTCACGAGGGCGGGACCCATCGTGAGGTTCGGGACGAAATGGCCGTCCATGATGTCGATGTGGAGCATGTCCGCCCCCGCGTCGGCGGCTTCCTTGATCTGCTCGCCGAGGCGGTCAAACCGGGCGGACAGGATCGA
>DATBLI010000040.1:0-11784 GCA_036555455.1 Thermoplasmata archaeon | reverse complement strand
CGCATGAAGTCCTACGTCGGCGAGGCGATGCGCGCGGGGGCCTTCGGCATGAGCACGGGCCTCGTGTATCCGCCCGGCTGCTTTGCGGCCACGGAGGAGGTCGTCGAACTCGCGAGGGTCGTGGCCCGCCGCGGGGGCCTGTACGCGAGCCACATCCGCGGGGAGCGGGAGACGATCGTCGACGCGGTGCGGGAGTGCATCGAGATCGGCGAGCGGTCCGGCTGCCCCGTCCAGATCAGCCACAACTGTCCCAAGTTCGGGGCGTGGGGCAAGTCCCGGGAAATCTGGAAGCTCTGGGAGGAGGCCCGGGTGCGAGGCGTCGACGTGACCGTGGACAACGACAGCCACACGGACTTCGGGCCGACCCTCAGCCACGCCCTCCCGCAGTGGACCCAGGAACTCACGACGGAGGAACTCGTCGCAATGCTCGGAGATCCCGCGAGACGGGAGGCGCTCCGACGGGAGGTGCAAGAGGACAAGCGCCCCGCGGCAGGGTACGCAGGCCTCCTCGTCCACGAAGCCTGGGACCGCGTGTTCCTCCTGCGCTGTCCCCACGACCGGGGCAACGAAGGCCTCACGATCGCGCAGCTCGCGGCGAGACGCGGTGTCGATCCATGGACGGCGTTCTTCGATGTGATCGTCGAGGAGCGGGACGAAGCCGTCGGCCTGTTCGATTACATCGACATCGAGGAGATCAAGGCGACCCTGCGGCACCCCCTGGTCATGATTTGCTCGGACGGCTGGATCCTGCCCAAGGAGGGGCGGACGTCCGCGGCACCGCCCTACGTGCCGTGCACCTACGGTGAATATCCGGGAATCCTCGAACGATTCGTCGTGAAGGAGCCCGTCCTGCGACTCGAGGAGGCCGTCCACAAGATGACGGGGATGCCTGCGGCGAAACTCGGTCTCGGGGACCGCGGGCTCCTCCACGTGGGCTTCAAGGCGGACCTCGTGGTCTTCGACCTGCCGCGCATCCGCGACCGCGCGACGAACCTGTGGCCCCATGCGGCTCCCTTCGAGAACTACCCGCACGACTTCCCCGAGGGCATCGACTGGGTCCTCGTGAACGGACAGGTCGCCGTGGAGGACGGACGGACAACGGATGTCCGTGCGGGGCGCGTCCTCCGGCGACGCTGAAAGCGAGCCTCTCTCACCCGTGATAACGAAGCCGGAGTCTTGATACCCGCGGTCGCCGACGCGGATGTGCTTGGAGCTAACTGGGGTCCTCAAGGTCAAGATCGCCCTCGTCGGCGAGGCCGCCGTCGGCAAGACGTCCCTCATCCGCCGCTACGTGGAGGACACGTTCGACGACCGCTACATCTCCACCTTGGGCAGCAAGGTGAGCCTGAAGAAACTCTGGCTCACGGCCCGCAGCGATCCGTCAAAGCAGCTCGAGGTCCAGCTCTCCATCTGGGATCTCATCGGGGAGCGCTCGTACCTCGACACCCTCCACCGGGAATACCTGAAGGGTGCCCAAGGGATCATCGCCGTCTGCGACGTCACGCGCTACTCGACCTTCGAGGCGTTGGATCAGTGGATCCCTGCGGCGTTCCGAATCGCGGGCCAAGTGCCCCTCGCCCTCGTCGTGAACAAGCTGGACCTGAAAGACCAGGTCATGTGCCTCTACGATGAGCAGGAGCCTCGAGAGAAGGCGGAGCGGTACGGCGGCTTCGCCCACTGGGCGTCCGCGAAGACAGGGGAGAACGTGAACCCGATTTTCGGGAAGCTGTCCCTGTCCGTCGTGCACCGAATCGCGGCTCCGGACCTTGCGTAGCCGGCGCCTCGCCAGGTTTATGCGGCCTCGGTGCATCCGCCGCGCCATGGCCAAGCCGATCGAACCCGAGGACCTCACCGCGTACGTGTTCCTCTCGGAGCCGAGCCTCTCTCCCGACGGAACGTGGGCTTCGCTCTCCGTCCACCGTGCCCTCTTGGACAAAGATGAGTACGAGGGCAATTTGTGGCTCGTGCCGCTCGATCGCGGGGAGCCGCGGCAGCTCACGACGGCGGGGAAGGACTCCGCCCCGAAGGTCTCGCCGGACGGCAAGCGCATCCTGTTCACCTCCCGGCGGGAGATGGGGAAGGACGACAAGGGGAACGGCCTCTACCTCATCCCCACGGATGGAGGCGAAGCTCGCCTTCTCCTGCGACGGAAGGAAGGAATCTCCGCGGTCTCGTGGCATCCCGACGGCGCGAAGGCGCTCTTCATCTCGTCCGTCGGGGAGGAACAAGAGGACGTCAAGACGATTCGCAGGATCAATTTCTGGTTCAACGACAAGGGGTTCATCCACTCCTACCGAAGCCACGTCTTCGTCCTCGATCTTGCGACCGCGGAGGCGAAGCAAGCCACGAGCGGCGAACTGGACGTGGAGCATGCGGCCTTCTCCCATGACGGCACCCGGATTGCGTACGTCGCGTCCACGGACGACCTCCGGCCCTACCTCGCGGACATCTTCGTCTTGGACCTCGCGACGGGGACGTCGGCGAAGCTCACAAAGACGGACATGTCCATCGACTCCGTCGCGTGGAGTCCGGACGACCGGCAGATCCTCTTCTTGGGCACCCGCCTCCCGCGGGGCTTCGCGTCCCATGAGCACCTCTGGCTCATCGACGTCGCGGGAGGCGAGCCGAGGCAGCTCGACACGATCGACCGGGGCAAGCTGAACAGCCTGAACTGCGATGTGCGGATGGGCGGCGTCAACGCGGAACCGAAGTGGGTCGGGGACCGGATCTACTTCCTTACCGGCGAAGGCGCCGCCGTCCACCTTCATGCGATGCACATGCCGGACGGACGGGTCGAGCGACTCGTCGATGGCAAGGTGAGCGTGGAGGCCTTCGCGGTCGCGAACGGACGGATCGCCTTCACCGCCATGGAGGATGTGCGCCTTCCTGAACTCTACGCCTACGACGGGGAGATGCGTCCGCTCACGGCCTTCAACGAGCGCGCGACGAAGGACCTCGACGTCCTCAAGCCGGAAGCGTTCATCTTCAAGGCGAGCGACGGCGCAACGATCGACGCTTGGGTCCTGCGGCCGAGGAAGGAGGGCAAGGCTCCGGCGATCCTCTACATCCATGGCGGACCCAAGACCGCTTTCGGCGTCTCGTACATGCACGAGTTTCAGGTGTTCGCCGCGAAGGGGTACGCCGTCCTGTACGCGAACCCTCGCGGGAGCGACGGCTACACGGAGGCCTTCGCGGACATCCGCGGGCACTACGGAGAGCGGGACTACGAGGACCTGATGGAGGCCGTGGACGCGGCTGAGGACCGCTTTGACTTCATCGACTCCGACCGCCTCGCCGTGGCCGGCGGTTCCTACGGCGGCTTCATGACGAACTGGGCGGTCACCCAGACGGCGCGTTTCAAGGCCGCGGTCACGGACCGCTCCATCTCCAATTGGTGGACCTTCTGGGGCACGAGCGACATCGGGCCGCACTTCACGAAGGACCAGATCGGCGTGCACCCCTGGGAGCAGGAGGAGCCGATCCTCGCGAAGTCCCCGCTACGGCACGCGAGCAAGGTGACGACACCATTGATGCTCGTGCACTCCTTCGATGACCTCCGTTGCTGGCACGTCGAGGCGCTCCAGTTCTTCACCGCACTGAGGTACCTCGGCAAGGAGGCCGAACTGGTCCTCTTCCCCAAGGAGAACCACGATCTGTCCCGCGGCGGCAAGCCGAAGCACCGTGTGGAACGTCTCAAGGCGTACCTGCGGTGGTTCGACGGCCACCTGAAGTGAGGGAGCGGTCCCCGGACAGCCGCCGTGCGCCGGCACCAGAATCATCTCCTTGCCCTCGCATGCCGCGCCCATGCGGTACCGCTTCCGATACACGGGGATTCGCGTTCGGGATCTCGAGCGGTCCCTCGCCTTCTACACGGGGGCGCTTGGGATGAAGGAAATCGCGCGGGGGGAGATGCCCCATGGAGGGCTGTACGTCCACCTTCGGACGCCACGGGGCCCGCAGCGGCTCGAGCTCAACTGGTATCCGAAGGGGAGCCGCTTCTTCTCGCCCTACCGTGAGGGGCAGGAGATGGACCACCTGGCCTTCGTCGTGGACAACGTGGGGAAGGCCTACAAGGAGCTCGTGGCGAAAGGGGCGGAACCTGCGGTGACCCCCGCGGAAGCGAAGGGGGTCACGGAGGTCTACGTGAAGGATCCCGACGGCATCTGGATTGAACTGCTCTCCTGAGTGGAAGACCCGATTCCCGACGGCGCGAACGACAGGCTCCTCCGGGGCCGAATCCGCGAGACTACATCGTCTCTTCGAAGATCTCCCAGGCTGCGTCCGCCAGGAGATCCGGGAATCGGCTCGAGAGGTTCGAGAGGCGCATCTGCAGCGCCTGCGAATCCGTGAGGTGGAAGGAACGATGGGGGTCCCTCGCCACGAGTTCGTCACGAATGAGATTGCGGAGGCATCGGGCGAGGGACGCGGTCGGAAGTCCGGTCTCCGCGGCCAGCCGAGAGTAGCGCGCCCTTCGCAGTCGGAGCAGGACGAGGAGGATCTTCCGTTCGCCCCTAACCCGGAGCGAGGCGACCAGGGCGCGGTCGGCGCTCGACAGGGATCCATGTCCGAACCAACGTAGGTACCTTCCGTGGCGGTTCGAGACGACGAGCCCTTCCCGCTCGAGGACGCCGAGGTGGTGCCGGACGGCCCGCAAGGACATGTCGAGCCGTCTCGGCAGCTCCCGGAGATGGAGCCCAGGCTCCCGCTCAAGGAGCCGAACGATTCGGTCACGCGAGGTCAGCAGGGATTCGGCCACCGAACCACCCCATGCCGTACAGGAAGGTCGCTGCGAATGTGCTCATGACCGCGAAATCACCGAAGAACTCGATCGTCTCCTCGACGGTGTGGTCCATGGGAATCACCGTGTGGACGAGGATGAGGGCGACCATCCTCACCTCGAGCAAGAGGAAGGCTGCCAAGGCCAGGCCCAGCCGAGGGGAACGGCTCCGGATGAACGCCCGGGCGATGGCAATCAACGGAATGATCGTCAGTCCTGCACTCACAACCTCGACGAGGACGTTCACGGAATCGCCGCGACGGTTGACACGCCCGGACTACTTCTCCTCTTGCATCCTCGACTCCGGGTGACTTCACCTTCGTGCCACAATCCGTTTATATGGCGCTTCCTTGGGACGCGACCGGTGAACCATGCGAATTCTCGGTCGGAGCGCGATCGTGGTCCTCGTCCTGGCGATGTCCTCGATCGCAGTCGTCGCGTTCTGCGACGCGGCGTCGGCACACGAGCACGAGACGGTTGGCCCGTATGAATTCATCGTCGGTTGGCGTTTCGAGCCAGCGTATGTCGGAGTGCTCAATGGGTTGGATCTCGGAATTGAGGAACACACGGACGGCGGGACCGTGTGGGTCGAGGGCGCTGAGGCATACCTAACCGCGACGATCACGACGGGCGCGGCTTCCGTACAGAAGGCCCTTGAGCCCGAATTCGGAGAGCCAGGGTGGTACACGTTCGACGTGATCCCGACCGTGGAGGGGGACTACTCGGTGCGCCTCCAGGGGACCCTGAACAGCACCGCAATCGACGTCACCGTGCCTCTGGACACGGTCGATGCCGCGTCAGGCGCCGAGTTTCCGACTCCCAGTCCCACCCCGTCTGAACTTGGGGACTCTATTCAATCCCTGACCGGACAGGTCGAGACGCTCCAGAGCCAGCTGACCGCGGCCTACGTCGTCGCTGCCATCGCGATCGTCCTCGCGGCCGTCGGCGTCGCCGTCGGCTGGATGGCACGGAGGAAGCCCAAGGCCGCCCCATGAAGTTCCGCCTCCTCTTCCTCCTCGTCATCCTCTTCGTCGCCCTCGGGCCGTCCCTCGCAAGATCTGCAGAGGCCCATGCGAACTACGTGTCCTCGAGCCCTGCGGCCAATGCGATCCTCCTCTCGCCCCCCGCCTCCGTGGCGATCACCCTCTCCGAGGCCGCCCGGCCGGGATCCCCTACGATCCGCGTGACGAACGTGACCGGGGTCCGCGAGGACAACGGCGCCGCAACCGTCAACGCGTCTCGACCGCAAGAGATTGGGGTCGCCCTGCTCCCCATCGGCCCGGGGATCTACACGGTCACGTGGACGGTCGTGTCCGCGGTCGATGGACACTTCACGGCGGGTTCGTTCGCGTTCGCGATCCAGAACCCGGACGGGAGCCTTCCGGGGCCCCTCCCGACGACCGGGCCGACGACGGAAACGCCGATTTCGCCGATGGAGGTTGCCCTCCAGTTTCTCGGTTTTGCAGGCCTCGCCCTCGCCGCGGGCGGAACCGTCCTCGCCCGATTCGTCTGGCTGCGCGCCGGCCGCGATCCCGCCGTCCGCGAGGCAGGGTCCTACCGGATTTCCTTCCAGATTCTCCTTCAGTGGGCGCGCGCGGGCGCCTTCGCCTTCGGCGCTGCAATGATTGGCCTTTGGGCGCAATCGGCAGGCTTGGAAGGCGACACCGGCGGGCAGAGCTTCATCGGGTCTCCCTATCTGCTCTCGATCGCCCTGCGTCTGGGCCTCGCGGTGGCCCTCTTTGTCGTCCTCTCCTCCGCCTTCCGACGTTCCCGAGGGGAGAACCCGGCCGATGGCCGGGGGCCGATCCAGGCGGCGCTCATCGTTGCCGCTGCTTCCGTCGTGGCGGGCGGCATCGGCACGCACGCTGCGGCGGACCTGTCTTCCGGGGCCCTGGGTGCCGTCGCCGACATGGCCCACCTGGGCGGAGCCGCGGTGTGGATCGGAGGCCTCGTGGAGATCGTCCTCGTCCGCAGCGTCCTCCAAGAGGGGGACGGGTTGCCTCTCGCTCGCACCGTCTTCGCCGGTTTCTCGCGAGTCGCAGGCTACTGCGTCGTCCTCGTCCTCGCGGGTGGGGTGATCCTCACGCTCCTCCTCGTGGGCAGCATCGACCGCTTGGTCGAGACGGGCTACGGATGGATCGTCCTCGCGAAGATCAGCCTCGTCGTTCCCATGCTCCTCCTCGGATACTACAATCGGCGCCGGCTTCTGCCAGACACGACCGAGACAGAGACGGCCGTCGAGTCCGTCCGCCGCCTCGCCCGCAACGTTCGGGCCGAGACGCTCCTCGGCGGGGTCGTCCTCGTCCTCGCGGCCCTCCTCACCTCGATGACGCCGGCAGCGAGCCTCGCACCGGGACCGCCCCAGTTTATGTCCCTCCAAGCTGTAGCCGGCGGGGTGCGGATCGACTTCGAGGTGCTCCCCTATCCGACCATCGCCGGCGTCTACACGTTCACGTTCCTCCTTTGGAACGCGACGACCGGACAAGCGTATGACGGCGGCAGGAACGCAACTCTGACCTTCACGCTCTTGAATAGCACCCTGCCCCCGCAGACCGTGCCCGTGGACGGACCCCACGGCAACCACTTCTTCGTGACGACTCCGGCGCTGTCGCAAGCAGGCACTTGGACGATCGCCTTCCGCTTCTCGCGGTTCGGCGACTTCGATGTCACGACGACATTCCACGTGGCCCTGGTGACCGGATGAGAGGACGTCGTCGCGCGGCCTTCGCCGCCTTGTCGCTCCTCGTCTTGCTCGGCCTCGCGGGAGCCGCCCGCGCCCATACCGCGGGGAGCGGGACGATCACCCTCAACGGATCCTTCGTCCTCGGCCCGGTCGAGGCAGCGAACAACAGCTTCCACGCATACCTCGCCTCCCTCGGATTGCCCATCGGCGCAGGAGACACCCTGAAATTCCTATGGCAGGCCAACGCAGGGCACGGGCCCCCCGTATTCTTCGAGATCCATGCCCACCCCCCGCCCTCCGGGTACGTTGTGTACTACAACAAGACCGCGGTCTACGTGAGCGACTCGTGGTCCGTCCCGGGAAATGATGCGTACATGGTCTACTGGCTGAATGAAAACTCAGCGGCGGTCAACGTGACCTACAAGTTCGATCTCGTGCCGCCTCCCGACTCAACCGCCCTCCTCCTGTCCATCCCTCTAGGCGTGGCCACCGTGGGAGTCGCCCTCTGGCTGCTTCGAGGGAAGCTGCCCAAGCCCCCGGAGAAAGGCATCAGAGAACCTAAGTGAGTCGACCTCAATCCACGATCGCGATTGCGTGACCGTGGAGTACGCTCCCCCGTGGCCTGCGCGCGGCGCCTACGGTTGGGTCGACGGGGGAGGCGCCCGCGGCTCACGCCTGCGCCGTACCCACCAAGCGAGAAGGACGGCTGCGACGACGACCACGGCGAGCACGAGAAACGGCGCCATGATCCCCAGCAGGGGAGTTTCTCTGGCCGCGACGATCACCTCATGGGAGGTGGTCGCGGAGAGGCTCTCATTATCGACGACCGTGAGCGTTGCCGAGTACGCGCCGGGGGCCGCGTATGAGTGCGTCGTCGTGACCCCGCTGCCTGCCTCCGAGTCCCCGAAGTCCCACGTGTACGACACGATCGTCCCGTCCGGGTCGTAGGAGCTCGATCCATTGAAGGTCACGGGAACGCCGGGATCCGTCGGTGAGGGACTCGCGACGAACTGGGCGACCGGGGCCGCATGCCCCGGGGGCACCTGCACCACGACATCCCGATAAGCGTTCGCGGTGAGCGACTCGTTGTCCCGGACCGTGAGGGTGACGCTGAATGTGCCCGGGCTCGCGTAGGCATGCGACGTCGTCACGCCGCTCCCTGCGGACGAGTCCCCGAAGTCCCAATCGTAGGCGACGATCGTCCCGTCCGGATCGGTGGAGGCGGACGCATCGAACGCGACGGCGACTCCCACGTACGTCGGGTTCGGGGTCGCGGCGAATGACGCGGAGGGCGCGAGGGCGGAGTCCCAGTACCGGTAGATCGCCGACGGCGTCGTCACCCAGATCGCCCCGTCGGGTCCCGTCTCCACGTCGAGGATGGCACTCGGTGCGGTCCAGAGGATCGTGTCCGACTCGACGGAATCGTAGCCGGGCGGAACGAGATGCAGGCGGTGGAGGTGGCTGAAGTTGCAGTCGCCCATGAACAGGTCCCCTTGCCACGCGGGGAAGGCCGGTCCGGCGTAGATCGCCGCGTTCGTCGGGCAGATCGTGCCGGCCCACCACCAGATCGGAAGCACGGGACTCGGCCCGTCCTGGTTCGTGTTGCCCGGGGGCGACGGCGGAGTCGCACACGTTTGCGTGGGCCCCCAACCGTAGTTGCGGCCCGCCGTGAGCACGTTGACCTCGTCGTTGCAGCCAGGCCCGTTTTCCGTGACGTACGCGCGGCCCGTGGTCGGACGGAACGCAAGGCCGAACATGTTCCGATGTCCGTACGTGTAGATGAGGGCATTCCAGCCGCCGAGGCCGTAGAATGGGTTGTCCGTCGGGGCACTCCCGTCCGGGTTCATCCGAAGGACTTTCCCCATCGGGCTCAGCGGGTCCTGGGACAGGGGAGGGTTCGCGTTCTCGCCGACGACCGCGTACAGCTTCCCGTCGGGCCCGAAGGCGATCACCCCGCCGTTGTGGTTCGTCGCGGTGCTGAGGGGTGGCATCCGCAGGATCACGGAGTGGGACACCCCCGCGTTCCCGTTCGCGAGGATCCGGACGATGCGGTTGTAGATCGTCCCGTTCGCCACATCATTGTACGTCTGGTAGGCGTACACGTAGGGAGTCGAGGGGAACCCCGGGTCGAGGGCGAGGCCGAGGAGGCCCCGCTCTCCGGATGTGGCGGTGTTCGAGAGCATGTAGAAGGGCGTCGCGAGGAGGATCCCGCTCTCGATGATGCGGATGTTCCCGGTGAGCCGCTCCGCGAAGAAGATCCGACCGTCGGGGGAGAAGGCGAGGGCGATGGGCCAGTTCAACCCCGTCATGTACGCCGAAATCTGGCCCGAACCGGGTGCGGGCGCCGGCGGGGCCATCACAACGAGGGAACCCGCCGTCACAAGGAGGACGAGTCCAAGGGCAGGGACGCGGCGCACGCCACGCGAGATGACGGCCGGGCCGCTTGAGGATGTGGGTTTTTGAGACGTAGGGGCTCCTGTTCTGGCTGGCGCCTCTTGACAGAGCGCCGCTCTTCAAGGCTCACAAACTCACCCGGCGGGCTACGCGGGAAACGTCACCGCGCAATCCTGAGGGTTCTTGTCCTCCCGCAGACGGGAGAAGGACGGCGCCCTCAGGTGACGATCCTTCGAGAACTCGAGGAAGTGGACCTCGCACACGAGCGCAGGTTTCGTCCAGTAGGCGATGGGGACTTCGAGCTCGGGCGTATCGCGGAACGGGCAGGGGGCCTCCATCGCCTTCAGCCTCGCGGCGAGAGACCGCCGCAGCGATTCGGAGAACCCGGTCCCGACGCGTCCCATATGGACCAGTTGACCTTCGTGATACGCCCCGAGGACGAGGGACCCGAACGTGTCCCGTCGCTCCCCTTCCCCGACAGTCACCCCGCAGATGAGGCAGTCCAAGGTCGCCTTCTTCTTGATCTTGATCCAATCTCGACTCCGCTGGCCCGGGTGGTAGCGACTCCCCTTGCGCTTCGCGATGATCCCCTCGAGCCCACGAGCGACCACGGCCCGGTAGTAGTCCGTGCCACGGCCCTCGATGTAGTCGCTCAGGACCACGTGGTCGTTCGGCTCGACGAGATCCTTCAGGACCCCCTTCCGTTCCGAGAGGGGACGGGACATCACCTCGCGGTCCTCGACGTACAGGACGTCGAACACGATGTAGGTGGCGGGAAGAGACCTCGACAGATACTCGATGCGAATGCGGTCGCTCGCCTGCTCTCGCTCCTGGAGCCTCGAGAAACTCGGCAAGGCGCCGTCCATCACGACGATTTCGCCGTCGAGGATCGCGTCCGTCTTCGTGAGCACGTGAATCTCGGGGTAACGTGTCTCGATGAAATTGAGACGACGATTCTGGAAGCGGAGGCCGTCCCGGACGAAGCCGATCGCCCGCGTGCCGTCCCACTTCAGTTCGTAGACATGGTCGTCGGAGTCGAAGGGCGTTTCGCGGGATTCCGCGAGCATTGGCTTGATGATGTGGGCGTAGGGATCCATCGGCTCAGCTGGCCTTCGTGGCCTCGAGGCTCGCCTTCAGCGCCGTCATGAGATCCTCGGTCGGCCTCGCCGTCGGCCGGACGACCGCCGGGATCTCCTTCCCCTCGACCTTCGCGGTGATGATCTCCATGAGCGCCTCGCGATAACGGTCATGGAACCGTGAGGGATCGAACTCCATCGTCAGGGCCTTGAGAAGCTGGAGGGCGAGATTGATCTCCTCGTCCGAGATCACGACGGGCTTCGTCGCGGGGATCTCGGGGGGCGGCTTGACCTCGTCCTGGTACATGAGGGTCGTGAGGACGACCCCGCCGTCCTCGGCTCGGATGGCGACGAGCTGTTCCTTCTTCCAGAGGACCGCGCGGGCGACCGCGACCTTCCCGGTCCGGAGGAGCGCCTGTCGGAACAGCTCGAAGGGCTTCACGCTGATCTCGTCGGGCGCGAGGTAGTAGCTCCGCTCGCGGTAGATCGGGGAGATTTCATCGGCGTCGACGAAGCCCACGACCTCGAGGGTCCTGCTCGCCTCGAGCGCGATCTTGTCGAAGTCCTCGTCGCCCAAGATGACGAACTGCCCCTTCGAGAACTCGTATCCTTTCACCATCTCCTTCGACCCGACGTTCACGCCGTCCTTTGGGCAGACGTAGGGTCGCTTGAGCGGCGTCATGCAGGCGGCATGCAGCGTCGTGAAGGAGACGTCCTTGCTCTCCGTGGCCGCAGATAGCTTCACGGGGATGTTCACGAGGCCGAAGGCAATCGCTCCACTCCATAAGGCACGGGCCATGGATCTTGCCCCCAAGGGGTGCGCCTCTACGACGTCGAGCGATATATAGCTGCGC
>DATBLI010000039.1:0-1938 GCA_036555455.1 Thermoplasmata archaeon | reverse complement strand
GAGTTCACGACGACGAAGAGCTGGAACAGGAGGAGGCCGAAGAGGAAGAAGCCCGTCGCGTGGAGGACCTTGTCCCACCCCGTGGCACTGCCGCCACCCATCTCCTCGAGCCGGCGGCCCAGGGTCGTGCCTGAGGCAAGGAAGAAGCCGACCGCGTAGGCGAGGACGACGAAGGCCCACGCGGCGACGTGGAGGCCCCCGGGGAGGGACCGGCGGATCGGAGGGTACGCGTCCATCGAGTGCCGCGCTCCATGCGGGGAGTCGCACAAAAGGGTTTGGTTCAGCCGCCGAGGACGAGAAGCCGGGCGCCCTCCATCGCCTCGCGACGGAGGATCCGGCGGCCATCGACGACGATCTTCTGACGCATCCCCGCGAAGTCGGACGCGTGGAGATCGCGCCACTGCGGCCAGTCGTTGTGCACGATACATACGTCGGCGTGGGCGAGGGCGCTCTTCACATCCAACGCGACCTCGACCTTGGGCACGGCCTTCTGGAAGGCCTCGTTCGCTTCGGGATCGAACCCGACGACTTTCGCCCCTTTCTTCAGGAGAGCCTGCGCGAGGGGGATCGCCCGCGATTCCCGGATGTCGTCGCTGCCCCCTTTGAAGGACAGGCCTAGAATCGCCACGCGCTTCCCTTTCAACGAGCCGCAGGCCTGCTCGGCAAGGGCGATGGCCCGCAGGGGCTGAAGCTCGTTCACATCGAGGACGGCCTGGAGGAGACGCGCCTCGTAGCCCTTCGACTTGCCGGCCGCGACGACGGCCTTCACATCCTTCGGGAAGCAAGAGCCACCGAAGCCGAGGCCCGCCTTCAGGAAACGCGGGTTGATGCGCGCATCGAGGCCCATCGCGTCGACGACCCGGTCCACGTTGATCCCGCCAAAGGCGTCGCAGAGGTTCGCGAGTTCGTTCGCGAAAGACACCTTCGTCGCGAGGAATGCGTTCGTCGCATACTTGATCATCTCCGCAGTGCGGAGGTCCGTGAAGACCCGAGCGCACGCGAGGTCTGCATACGCAGGCTCCAGGGCTTTCGTGGATCGTTCATCGAGTCCTCCGATGACGATGCGGTCGGGATGGAGCGCGTCCTCGACCGCGGACCCTTCTCGGAGAAACTCCGGATTCATGCAGAGCCCAAAATCACGCCCTGCCTTCTTGCCCGACGATTTCTCGAGAGCGGGGCACACGACGTTCTCCGTGGTCCCGGGTACGACCGTGGACTTGACGACGATCACCTGATAGCCGCGAGCCTCGCGAATCGCCTGCCCGACGGCCTTCGCGGCCGATTCCAGGTAGGCCACGTCGATCGAGCCGTCTTTGCGGGAGGGCGTTCCGACACTGAGGAAGACGATCTCGGCGGAGCGCGAACCCGCGACCACGTCCGACGTGAAGGACAGGCGGCCCGTCGACCGAGCCCTCGCGAACACGTCATCCAGTCCTGGCTCGTAGAAGGTCGTCTTGCCTGCCTGGAGAGAGCGAATCGCCTTCTCGTCGACGTCCGCGCCGACGACGTCATGGCCCGAGAGCGCGAAGGCGACCGCGTACACGAGGCCCACATGGCCCGTGCCGACGACGCAGAGGCGCACCATGTCCGACCCGAGACGTCTGAGGGTTTATGAACCTCCCTACCTGGCGCCATACGATCCGGTCTGTCGATGCATCTTCGTCCGCTTATCATCCGTGATTCTCAGGAGATAACGGTTATCAACCCTCGAACCCCCCTTGCCCTTTGAGATGCCCGCACAGTTGGCCGAGGGGAATCTCATCCTGGAGGACGTCGAGGAAGAGCCGACGGTTCTCCCGCCTGAACCTGATTTTGTCCCTGCGGACGTTCGCGGGGAGTCGAATCGCGGACGTCGCGCGGAACGGTCTGCCGGTCGCGTGCTCGGAAGCGCGTTCGCCGCGGTTTTCGCGGCCCTCGGCAAGTATGCGTACCTCCGGC
>DATBLI010000038.1:0-2560 GCA_036555455.1 Thermoplasmata archaeon | reverse complement strand
CACAAGCCCCGGAAGGCCGTCGTGCCTCAGCCCCGGCGCGGTCGCGTCGAACCGCAGCCTCGAGGGCGCACGACACGATCCGGTCGATAGGCCCAAGCGCCGACGACCGTTGCCATTTGCGGTTCTCTGTCCTTCGCACCGACCCGAAACGTCTCGCGCAACATCCACCAGACTCCTCGGGAATGATGGAGTACCCTTCCGCTCCACGAGGATGTGGGAAGGAGCCTGCGTGGCGGCGCGGTGCACGTGTCTCTAATGGATGTGCCATCGGGCCTTGTGCCATGCCGCGAGGCGCGGGTACCCCCTCTGCCGGAGGTACGCATACTTGCCGAGGGCGGCGAGAACCGTGGCGAACGCGCTTCCGAGCACGCGACCGGCAGACCGTTCTGCGCGACGTCCGCGATTCGATTCCCCGCGAACATCCGCAGGGAGCAAGTCGGTTTCAGATGGGAGAACCGTCGGCTCTTCTTCGACGTCCTCCAGGATGAGATTCCCATCGGCGAGTTGTGCGGGCATCTCAAAGGGCAAGGGGCGTTCGAGGGTTGATAACCGTTGTCTCCTGAGAATCACGGATGATAAGCGGCGGAAGATGCATCGACGGACCGGATCCCATGGCGCCCAGGTAGGGAGGTTCATAAACCCTCAGGCGTGTCGGGTCGGACATGGTGCGCCTCTGCATCGTCGGCACGGGCCACGTGGGCCTCGTGTACGCGGTCGCCTTTGCGCTCTCAGGCCATGATGTCGTCGGCGCGGACGTCGACGAGAAGGCGATCCGCTCTCTCCAGGCAGGCAAGACGACCTTCTACGAGCCCGGACTGGATGACGTGTTCGCGAGGGCTCGGTCCACGGGCCGCCTGTCCTTCACGTCGGACGTGGTCGCGGGTTCGCGCGGCGCCGAGATTGTCTTCCTGAGCGTCGGAACGCCCTCCCGCGAGGACGGCGCGATTGACGTGGCCTACCTGGAATCGGCCGCGAAGGCCGTCGGGCAGGCGATCCGCGAGGCTCGCGGCTATCAGGTCATCGTCGTCAAGTCCACGGTCGTACCCGGGACGACGGAGACCGTCGTGCGCCCCGCCCTCGAGAAATCGTCGGGCAAGAAGGCGGGACGGGACTTCGGGCTCTGCATGAATCCGGAGTTCCTACGCGAGGGCTCCGCCGTCGAGGACGCGCTCCATCCCGACCGGATCGTCATCGGAGGACTCGATGAGCGGTCCACGAAGGCCCTGGAGCCCGCCTACGCGGACCTCGCGTGCCCGCGCGTGCTCACGGACCTCCGCACCGCGGAGATGATCAAGTATGCGACGAACGCGTTCCTCGCGACGAAGGTGTCCTTCGCGAACGAGCTCGCGAACCTCTGCGACGCCTTTGGGGGGATCAACGTGGATCGAGTCGTCGACGCGATGGGCCTCGATGCACGCATCAACCCGCGCTTCCTGAAGGCGGGCCTCGGCTTCGGCGGCTCCTGCTTCCCCAAGGACGTCAAGGCCGTCGTCGCGGCGGGCAAGTCGAAGGGCTACGAGGCACTTCTCCTCCGAGCGGTCCTCGACGTGAACGAGCTCCAGCCCCTGCGGGCCATCGCCCTTGCCGAGCAGGCCTGCGGCTCGTTGAAAGGGAAGCGCGTGGCGATCCTCGGCCTATCCTTCAAAGGGGGCAGCGACGACATTCGAGAGTCGCGGGCCATCCCCCTTGCCCAGGCGCTCCTGAAGAAAGGGGCCAAGGTCGTCGGCTTCGATCCTGAGGCGAACGAGGCCTTCCGAAAGGCCGTGCCCAAGGTCGAGATCGCGTCGGATGTGAAGAGCGCCCTCGCCCACGCCGACGTATGCATCGTGCACAACGATTGGCCGCAGTGGCGCGACCTCAAGGCGTCCGACTTCGCGGGGATGCGCCAGAAGATCGTCGTCGATGGCCGTCGGATCCTTCGGCGCGAGGCGATGGAGGGCGCCCGGCTCCTCGTCCTTGGCGGCTGAACCAAACCCTTTTGTGCGACTCCCCGCATGGAGCGCGGCACTCCATGGACGCGCACCCTCTGATCCGCCGGTCGTCCCTCCCCGGGGGCCTTCACGTCGCGGCGTGGGCCTTCGTCGTCCTCAGCTACGCGGTCGGGTTCTTCCTCGCCTCGGGCACGACCCTGGGCCGCCGGCTCGAGGAGATGGGAGGCGGAAGCGCCACGGGGTGGGACAAGGTCCTCCACGCGACGGGCTTCTTCCTCTTCGGCCTCCTCCTGTTCCAGCTCTTCGTCGTCGTGAACTCGGTCTGGCGGCGATCCCCCGGCCTGTTCCTGCCCAGCGCCGTGAGCTTCCTCCTCGGTTCCATCTACGCGGGGATCCACGAGGCCGGCCAGGCGCTGTTCCCGAGCCTCGTCCCGGAAGCGAGCGACGTCATCGCGGACGTGCTGGGCCTGAGCGCGGCCATCTTCCTGTACGCCCTGTGGCGGTCCACGGAACGCGTCGTCGGCAGCCCGGGCCCCGGGGAACGTCGTCCCGATTGGTGGGAACGCCCCTGAGTTTCCGCCTGTGAGGTCCGCGGCGCGTCCCCTTCGTGGGTGCCATTGAGGATTTGT
>DATBLI010000037.1:0-1817 GCA_036555455.1 Thermoplasmata archaeon | reverse complement strand
GAGCACCTCCGCGATGACCATCGCCGCGATGACCGTCTTGCCCATGCCCGTGGGCAGGACGACGAGCGTGGACCGGGAGAGGCAGGCCTTCGCGATGTTCACTTGATACGCCCGCTCCTCCACGGCCCCGCGACGGAGGAGTTCGTGGGTCACGAACACGTCCTCGAAACGACGCGGTGCGAGAATAACCCTTTGCCCCAGGTCCGTGGACGCGCCCTCAATCGAGGGTCGCCTTGTCAAACATCGTCGGATCCCCGCCAAGGGGCCTCGTTGCATCGATGCCGACCTTCGACGTGAAGCCGTCGCGGGCACTCGGGTCGATCGAGGAGCCACGGACATCGTGGAGGACGACGAGTCCGCGGTCCGCCTGGAAGCGCGTGGCCACGGCCCACTCCACCTCGCGGTCATCGAAGATGTCGATATCCTCGTCGACGATCGTGACTTGCTTCATCGACGTGTGGGCCCCGAACGCGGCCAGGATCGCGTTCTTCCCGTCGCCGGGATGCTGCTTCCGGATCGACACAACCCCATGGAGCCAGGCGGAGCCGCCCTCCGTCAGGCGCACCGCCTTCACGTGAGGGACGGCGCGGCGGACCGCCTGGTAGATCGCAGGTTCGCGAGGCATCCCCATGAACAGGAAGTGCTCATCCAGCCCTCCGACGATGATGTGGAAGATGGGGTCGTCGCGGTGGTAGATGCGGTCCACGACGAGCACTGGCTCCTTCCGCACGCGATCGTAGGTCCGGACCGCGTCGACGAAGGGCCCCTCGTCGACCGTCTCCTTCGTGAGACGGCCCTCAAGGACGTACTCCGCGTCCGCGGGGACCGTGAGGCCGTCCTTGATCTTGACCATGTCCACGGGCTTGCCGAGAGTCGAGAGCGTGAGCGCGGAGGCAATGCGGCTCTCATCCACACCGTACTCCACGGACGTCCCGCCACCGAGGAGCAGCCACGGATCGAGGCCGATGCACACCGCGACCTTGAGCTCCTCTCCGGCTTTCATCGCCTCGTCATACATGTGCCGCAGGTGTCGCGGGACGATGCGGCACGCACCCCGTCGCTCATCGAGGACCTGGATTCGGTGGAAGGAGAGGTTCCGCGCCTCCTCCCACTCCGCGACCCATACCCCGGCTGTGATGTAGCGTCCCGCATCCTTCGGGTACAGCTTTGGCACGGGGGAGTCGCGGAGGTCCACGTCCGTCGAGGCGTTCTTCAGGAAGTCCGCACGGTCCACGAGCCGGGAGTCCTTCGGGTGCGTCTGCGCGTCGAGGATCCTCAGGAGGAGTTCCTCCCGACGGAGGCCCAGGGAGGCCGCGAAGCGGTCTCGGGTGGACCACACGTTGCCCGCGGCCTCGAAGCCGTCGAGGTCCGTGAAGTGAACGGGAACGGTCGGGTGGGCGACGAGGTGACGCGTGGCTTCGACGTCGCGGCCCACCTTCTCCTTGATGGTGATAGTCTCCTCCGCGAACTGCTTGAGCCACGGGCGGATCGCCATGTGAGTCCCGGCGCGCGGTATGCCGGGGACCCGATAGAAAGCTTTGCGGCCGCGCGGACCATCCGCAAGGCGGCCCCTTTCCCATTCTGCCTACGAAAGGAGACTTAACCCCATCCGTCCTTCCCGCCGAAGAAGGGGAAACGGCCGTGGAAGCAATGGTGATCTTGAAGTCGGTCGGCCTTTTCGTTCTGGCAGGCTTGGCCGAGATTGGCGGGGGATACCTCGTCTGGCAATGGATGCGGTCCGACTGGTCGGTGGCGGCCCTGGTCGTCGGGGCCATGGTCTTGGTGGCCTACGGCTTCATCCCGCCCCTCCAATCCGC
>DATBLI010000036.1:0-58790 GCA_036555455.1 Thermoplasmata archaeon | reverse complement strand
GGCGCGTCCGCGGGACGCGGATGATCGAGGATGGCGCGGAGACCTGGGAGGCGCCCATGCCCTGCGTCGTCACTGTGGATTTCGGATCGAACAAGCCGCGACAGCCAACGTTGACGGGGAAAATCCGCGTGAAGCGGGGTGGGCTCATCGTCCACTGGAGCGCCGCGGATCTCGGGCTCGAGCCGTCCCAGATTGGCCTGCGGGGCTCGCCTACGATCGTCGCGAAGGTCGACACGGTCCAGCTGCCGAGCCGGCGAGGCCGGATCTTCCACGAGGAGCCGAGGGTGGCGGCGTCCCTTCTCCTCGAGGCCCTGCGGACGGACAAGGTGATCGAGCCATGACAGACGCCCACGGAACCGCTCCTCCCATCGAGGCCCACCGCGGGGTCTGGGTCTTCCTCGAAGCCCGGAACGGCAGCCTCCGGGACGTGAGCCTTCAGCTCATCGGCGAGGCGCGGCGCATCGCCGACCGGCGGGAGGCCCAGCTCACGGGGGTCCTGCCCGGATGGAAGGTCGAGCCCCTCGCGCGGGACGCGATCGAGCATGGCTGCGACCGCGTCATCCTCGTCGAGGATCCACGCCTCGAGACATACACCTCCCGTCCCTTCACGAAGGTCATGGCCACCCTGCGGTGGAGGCACAATCCGGAGATCATCCTCTTCGGCGCCTCGAAGAACGGGAGGGATCTGGGCGGCCGGCTCCACGCTGTCATCGGGACGGGCCTCGCCGCCGATTGCGTCCGCTTCGATGTCACGGAGGAAGGGTACCTCGACATGATCCGGCCGGCCTTCGGCGGGAGAAGCCTCGCGCACATCCACTGCGAGAAGCATCGGCCTCAGATGGCCTCTGCTCGGCAGAACGTCTTCCTGCCGCCAGAGCGGGATCCCGCGCGGACGGGAGAGATCGTGCGCGAGACGGTGCCGCTCGAGGACAAGGACCTAGATGCCAAGATCGTGGGCTTCAAAGCGACCGTCACAAGGGAGACGAAGAGGATCGACAATGCGAAGATCCTCATCTCCGGAGGATACGGCCTCGGCGATCCGAGGAACTTCGAGATGCTCGAGGAACTCGCGGCCCTCCTTGGCGGCGCGGTCGCATCGAGCCGCAAGCCCGTCGACGCGGGCTGGGTTCCGAAAGCGATCCAGGTCGGCCAGACCGGGAAGACGGTCCGCCCACGCGTCTACGTCGCCGTGGGGATCAGCGGGGCCGTCCAGCATCTTGCGGGGATGCAGGAAGCCTCGAAGATCGTCGCGATCAACAACGACCCGAAAGCCTCCATCTTCGAAATCGCCGATTACGGGATCGTAGGCGACCTGTTCCAGGTCGTCCCCGAGCTGATCCGTCAGATCAGGGCCCTGAACGCCTCGCGGGTTCCGACGTCCCCTCCGGCAGCAGCTCCCTGAGGTCCACCCGTCGCAGGACCACGCCGAAGACGTCTTGGAAGTGCACGATCACGGACGACTTCACATCCTCCACCTCCACGGGCTTCCCCAGGCGCTCCGCCATCGATGTCATGATCGTGCCTTCGTGACCGCACGGTCGAATCCTCAGGAAGTAGGAGAGGTCCGTGTTCACATTGTGGGCGAATCCGTGGAAGGTGACGCGCCTCTGGACGGCGAGGCCGATCGAGGCGATCTTCCGGCCGCCGACCCACACGCCGCGTTCGGGGCCCTCCCTTGTGGCCTCGAGGCCGAAGTCGCGGCACGTGCGGAGGAGGACCTCCTCGAGGTCCTGGACGAGCCGCTTCACCTCGATCCGGTCGGGGAGCTTGAGGATCGGGTAGCCGACGATTTGTCCGGGCCCGTGGTACGTCGCCTCGCCTCCGCGTTCGACCTCGTAGACCGGGAGAGCGGAATCGAGGACATCCTCTCGGGTTCCGCGGCGGCCGAGGGTCACCACGTGGTCGTGCTCGACGAGGATGAGGCCATCGACAATCCGGTCGTCCGCGCGGCGGTCCGCGAGGGCCTTCTGGAGAGGCCACGCCTGGGCGTAGGCCATCCGCGCGAGGTCCAGGAGCCACGCATCCCTCCGCACGACGGGGACCGTCTCCACAGTTTCCTCCGTCGCGAGCATCGTGCGTCGCCCTCAGCGGTTCAGGATGTGGATGGCGTGGCCGAGAGCCGCCTCCGCAGTCTCCATGATCCCTTCAGGCAGGGTAGGATGGGGATGGACGGTGAGGGCGATGTCCGTCAGGGTCGCTCCCATCTCGATCGCGAGGGCAAGCTCGCTGATGAGGTTGCTCGCCTCCGCGCCGATGATCTGCGCGCCGAGCAAGACCTTCGTTTCAGCGTCGGCGACGAGCTTCACGAAGCCATCGGCCTCGCCCGTGGTCAGCGCCCGGCCCAGCGCGGCGAAGGGGACCTTTCCGACGCGGACCTTCCTCCCGCTGGCGATGGCCTGCGGGCCGAGAAGCCCGACCGTCGCGATCTCCGGGTCCGTGAAGATCGCCGAGGGCATCGCGCGATAGTCAACTTCGGAGGGTATGCCCGAGATCGCCTCCGCGGCGATGAGCCCCTCCTTCGTCGCTTTGTGGGCGAGGAACGGCTGGCCGATGACATCGCCGATGGCGTACACATGGGGATTCGAGGTTCGAAGCTGCTTGTCCACGACGACGTAGCCCTTCCCATCGACGCGGATCCCTGCCCTGTCCACCGCGACTCCGTCCGTGTTGGGCCGCCGACCCACGGTCACGAGGATCACGTCGGCGCGGACCGAGAGAGCGCCATCGGGAGTCACCGCGTCGACGGTAGCTGCATCGCCATCCTCCCGCCAGGCGCTCGCCTGCGACTTCACGTGGTACTCCACGCCCAGCCGCTTCAGGCTTCTCTCGAGGATGCGCACGACCTCCGGATCCATTCCGGGCAGAAGTTGCTCGAGGAGCTCGACCACGACGACCTTGCTCCCGAGCTTCGCGTACAGGGTGCCGATCTCGAGGCCGGAGATGCCGCCGCCGATGACGAGCATCCCCTGAGGCACCCGAGGGAGCTCGAGGGCCTCCTTCGTGGAGATGATCCGTTTCCCGTCGAATCGGAAGCCGGGGAGGTCCGAGGGCCGACTGCCTGTCGCGATGACGGCATCGCTGAATTCCACCTCCTCGGCTCGGCCGTCGGGGAAGTCCATGCGAATCGATTGCGGGCCGCTGAAGGAAGCCTGGGCGAAGGCGACCTCCACGCGGTTCCCCTTGCAAAGGGTCGCGACCCCGCTCACGAGCCTCTCGACGACGGAGGCCTTCCACGCCTGGAGCCGCGCCACATCCACATGGACGGGCCCCGCGTCGACGCCCCAATCCCTCGCCCTCGCGATCGTCGCCGCGAAGCTGGCCGCATGGATGAGGGCCTTGCTCGGGATGCAGCCGTAGTTCAAGCATTCCCCGCCGAGCTTGTGTCGTTCGACCAGGAGGACGGATTTCCCGAGCTGGGCCGCCCGAATGGCGGCGGGGTACCCTCCCGGGCCCCCGCCGATGACGACGACGTCCGCATGGCGGGGCACGAGCCGCCGAAGGGGCCCCCTCCCTTATCTCTTTGCGTCTATGGCGGACTCGGTGGCGGAGGCGGCGGCATCGGAGGTGCCGGAGGTGACATGATCGTCGGCCTGCCTCGGCGTCGCAGGAGGAGGAGCGCGATGATGGCGATCGCCAGGATCACGAGGAGGAGCCCCCAGTAGGGCGCCGCGAAGAAGAAGTCCGCGACGGGGTTGCCCGCAGGCGTCGGGACGACGGCGTAGTTCCTCTCCGTGTTGCCGATCTTCTCTTGGGCCGTGTCCGCCGGCACGGGCCTGAGTTCGAAGATCGCGAGGCCCGTCGGCTCGCAGGTCGGGTACAGCTCCAGGCCGACGATCATCCCGTCATCGACGCTGTACACCGCGTACAGGGTCGGCGGACACCCCGCGAGGGGATCCTGGTATGCGGAGAGGAGCATGACCGGATGGAGATCCCCGTCGGCGAGGGTCATGTTCGCCTCCCTCGCCTGCAGGCGTTCTGCGACAGGGACGACCATGTCCCGGAGCAGGCCACCCTGGAGCACGTTCGTGCCGCCGACGGTCACGGTGATCTGCGCGAGGTCGATGGGGAAGTGGTCGAGGCCCGTGATCGCGAGGCCCGAGATGCTCTGGAACGCACTCGCAAGGCTGTCGAAGAAGGCCGCCTCGTCGGCCGCGTCCAAGCCGTCCACGTTGATCGTCCCGGACAGGGTCGCACCCACGGTCGCATTCGAATAGACCCACCAGTCCTCACTCGGGTTGATGGGGAAATCGAAGTAGTCCAAGGCGGGCGAGAACAGGACCCGATACTCATTGTTCATGTTCACCGCGATCGTGAGGTCCTGGTCGTCGTAGGTGACCGTTTCCTGGCAAAGGGTCAGGTTCAGGTCGATCATCGGGACGCCGCGGAGGATCGCGCGGCCGGAAACCTGGTCCGTCGCGTTGCTCGTCTCTTCCATGAGGGCGAGATCCGAGACCGCGTAGCGCGCCGTACCCGACGTCGTCGAGAGGGAGGTGAGATCCATATCGACCTCCACGCTCCGCGTGACCGCAGGGATCGCTCCGTCGAAGAACCCGTACGTGCAGCTGCCGCTGTACGTGCCGGGCGCGGGCAGGTTGTTGAAGGTCACGTTCACTGCGACGTGGATCTTGAGTCCGTTCGCGGACTCGCTCTGGAGGACGTAGTAGGTGTCCGTCTGGGACACGACTTCGTCATGCACCCACACGTCGAGGGAGCCCGTGAAGTTGAGCTCCTGAATCGAGGTGATGTTGAAGGCGGCGGGGTTGCTCTGGAGTTGCAGGAGCAAGGGGGCCATGAGGGACGTGAGGTCGAGGTTCGTGCCGTAGCCCACGGCCTGGCCCACGGTCCACGTCGGGAGGTTCGCAGGCTGGGCGTTCACCGGGAGCGCGAAGGCGGCCAGGGCGAGGACGGCGACGAGGACGACGGGACCGAATCGGCGGACGACAAGCATCGCATCCACCCGGAACGGCCACCCATTTGAGCGACCCTATTTATGAATGTTGGTCCGATTTCGCGAGGGGAACCTCGGCCCCCGTTCACTCGATGCCCACGAACAGCATCGCCGGATGCTCCAGGTACCTGCGAAGGCTCTGCACGAAGGCCGCACCCACATGTCCGTCGACGACTCGATGGTCGAAGGAGCACGAGATGTACATCATGTCCCGGATCACGATGTGATCGTCCCGGACCACGGGCCGTTTCTCGATCTTGTGGATGCCGAGGATCGCGACTTCGGGCCAGTTGATGATCGGCGTCGCGAGGATGCCGCCCTCCTTGCCGAGGGATGTGATCGTGAAGGAGGAGCCTTGGACCTCTAGGAGGCTCAACTTCCTCTCCCGAGCCGCGGTCGCGAGGCGCTCGATCTCCTTCGCGAGGTCCCATAGCCCCAGCCGGTCCGCGTCGTGGACGACTGCGACCGTCAGGCCCTCCTCCGTCGCGGTGGCGATCCCGATGTTGTAGTACCCTTTGACGACGATCTCCTGGCGCTCGTCGTCGACGGATGCGTTCAGGGTCGGGTGTTCCTTGAGGGCGGCGACCGTGGCCTTGACGATGAACGGCAGGTACGTGAGGTGGACCCCCCGGTTCTTCCCCTGCTCTTGGAGATGCTCGCGGAGGCCCACGAGCTGGGACATGTCGACCTCTTCCACGTACGTGAAGTGGGCGGAGGTCGTCTTCGACTTCGCCATCTTGTCGAAGATCCGCTTCCGCAGGCCGTGGATGGGAAGCCGCTCCTCGCCCCGCGCGGGCGCGATCGTGACCGCAGCCTTCGGAATCGCCGCGGGCGAGGGTGGGGCGGCCTGGAGTCCTCGCACGTCCGCCTCGAGGATTCGACCTGCTGGGCCGGAGCCGCGGACGCGCACGAGGTCCACGCCGAGCTCCCGGGCCAGGCGCCGGACGGCAGGCGCGGCGAGGACTTCGCCAGAGGGAACGGGCGCGGCAGGGACCGCCGCGGTTGGGATCGCAGCTGGCGGCGGAGCCGGGACCGCCGGCTCGGGCGGGCCGGATGGCGCAACCTCGCCGTCCTCCCCGAAGACGACGAGGACGGAGCCAACCTCGACCGTCTCGCCTTCCTTCGCCCTCCGCTCGAGGACGCGCCCGGTCACCGGGGACGGGATCTGCACGGTGACCTTGTCCGTCATGACCTCGACCAGCGGATCATTCTCCCGCACGGCGTCCCCCTCCCGGACGAACCACTTCGTGACCTCGCCCTCGTGGACGCCTTCGCCGATGTCCGGGAGCTTGAACTCGCGGGCCATCGGCCCGCCTAGAACCGCTGCAGTCTTAATCGTTTGCCCCGCCGCGGGCCTCCAAGGCGACATGTTCGCGTGCGCGAGCGAATGGCTTTATGACTCCCGGACGATACCCTCTCGGGGAGGAGTAGGGTCGTGGAGGAGTGGCACAGACCGGTGGGCGTGATTTGTGCCGGACGATCCGATAGGCCCCTCCAGGATTCCGCTCCCGCGGGCCCTGGGTGAGCCGAGGCGGGCGTCCGTAGAGTCTCCGCCTGCTCCTCCTTTCCGCGAACGTGCGGCAGCGAGGTGAGTTGAGATGTCTCGTCCGTTGGGAGTGACGATTCTGGGTGGGCTCGTTCTATTGGCGGCCGCGATCATCGCCCTTGCGGGAATCGCGGGGGTCATCGTGGGGTTCGCAGGGTTGCTCCCTGGAGTCGACCTCCCGACAGGGCAGCTCATCCTCGGTGGGATCCTGTACCTGATCCTCGCGACGATCCTCGGCATCGCGGGAGGCGGGCTCCTCGCCCTCCGGCCATGGGCCTGGTGGCTCGCGACCTTCGCGGCCCTCGCTGCCCTCGTATGGCAGGGCTACGGCATCTATCAGGCGCCGCAGAACGTGCCGCTCACATCGTGGGTCGCCATCGTGATCACGGCCCTCATCCTCGTCTACCTGGTCACCGTGTACGGGGCGTTCCGCAGGCACGTGGCTGCGGCGGCAACGATCACGGCGCCCCGCTGAACGTCCGCACGGTCAGAACGCCATGACCCGGTCCACCGCGGCGAGGACCCGATCCGCGTTGGGCATGTAGACATCCTCGAGGGCATACGGAAACGGCGTGTCGAATCCGGCCACGCGGACGATCGGCGCGCGGAGGGAGTCGATCGCTTTCTCGGCAACGAGGGCGCTGATCTCCGCGCCGTAGCCTCCCGTGCGAGGCGCCTCGTGGACGACGACCGCGCGTCCCGTCTTCTTCGCGGTCGCGAGGACCGCGCTGATGTCCAGAGGGACGAGGGTGCGCAGATCCAAGACCTCCACTTCGACGCCCTTCTCGGCGGCCCTCTTCGCCGCGTCAAGGCACACCGGGACCATGGAGCCCCATGCGAACACGGAGACATCCTTGCCCGCGCGCCGGGTCGCGGCACTACCGAGGGGAATCATGCGGTCGCCTTCGGGGACTTCCTCCCGGAAGGCCCGGTACAGCTTCTTCGGCTCGAGGAAGAGGACGGGGTCGGGGTCTCGGATCGAGGCGATCAGGAGACCCTTCGCATCGCTCGGGGTGGACGGGGTCACGACCTTGAGGCCGGGGGTGTGGCAGAAGTACGCTTCCGAGGATTGGCTGTGGTAGTGGCCTCCGCGGATGCCGCCTCCGGATGGCGCGCGAATCGTCATGGGCACGGTGTACTGGCCGCCGCTCCTGTATCGGATTTTCGCGGCCTCCGAGACAATCTGGTCGAAGGCGGGATAGATGAAATCCAGGAACTGGATCTCGGGGACGGGCCGCAAGCCGTAGAGGGCCATCCCGATCGCCGTCCCTATGATTCCGCCTTCCGCGAGGGGTGTGTCGAAGACACGGTCCGGGAATTCGTCGACGAGGCCCTCCGTGCAGCGGAACACTCCGCCGTTGCGGCCCACGTCCTCGCCAAGGATGACCACGCGCTCGTCCCGCCGCATCTCTTCTCGGAGGGCGCTGTTGATTGCCTGCACCATCGTCATCTGCGTCATCGCGGTTCACGACTCCTTCGCGTAGTAGTCCGCGTACGGATCCTCCGAGGCAGCGTGGCCCGGGAGCCGGTCCTGCAACGTCGGATCGTCCTTCAAGCTTCGCAGATCGGGATCCTCGTCGAGGCGGTTGAGGTAGTCCCCCTGGAGTTCGACGGCCCTCACGAAGTGATCGATCGCGCGGTTCCGGTCATGCATCCGCGCCGCAATCCGCGCCAGGTTGAAGTGCGTACTCGCCCGGGCCGGGTCGAGCTCGATCGCCCGGCCGTAGGCGACGAGGGCGCCCGCGATATCGCCCGCGTTGAGGAGGTCGAAGCCAAGGCTGTTCCAGCCCTGCGGATTCGATGGGTCCGCGTCGCAGAGCATCCGGTCCACCCGGGCCGCTTCCTCGTACTGCCCCTCCGCTCCGAGGCAGGCGGCGCACAGGACCGCCGCTTCGGGATCCACGTCTTTCCTCTGAAGGAGGGGCCGAAGGAGCGCGATGGCTTCCTTCGTGCGGCCCTGCTGGAAGAGGGCGTGGGCCCGACGGACCGCATTCCCGCCCCGCGCGGGGGCGGACATTTCCGAGTCTCCCTTCGGCATGCCCTCACCTCCGTCGCGCGTGCCCAAGGCCCTCCAGTTCCTCCTCGAGGTTCCACGGGATGTCTGCGTACACGTCCGTGATCAGGGTCTCGAGGGGCGGCGCGGGTGCGCGCTCCGCGTCTGCGACCGCGCGGCTGATTTCGTCGCCGATCTCCTTCTCGAGGGTCGCCTCCCGTCCCTCGTCCCATCCGTGGCTCCGGACGAGGAAGCGACGGTACAGGCCGAGGGGATCGCGGGCCTGCCATGCAGCGACTTCCTTGTCATCTCGGTACCGCGAAGGGTCGTCGCTCGAGGAGTGGGGACCGAGGCGATATGTGACGGCCTCGATCAAGGTCGGGCCGAGGCCCTCCCGCGCGTCCTCCGCAGCCTCCCGTGTGACCCGGTACATCGCCAAGGCGTCCATCCCATCCACGCGGACGTCTGCGAAGCCGTAGGCCTGGGCCTTCTCTGCAAGGGTCGCGGTGGCCGTCTGTCGCGACACGGGGACGGAGATCGCCCACTGGTTGTTGTTGCAGAGGAAGACGCAGGGCACCTTGAACACACCCGCGAAGTTCATCGCGACGTGGAAGTCTGCGGTGCTCGTCGCGCCGTCGCCGAAGTACACGAGGACCGCCTGTCTCTCGCCTCGGATCTGCATGCCCCATGCGATGCCCGTCGCATGAGGGATCTGCGTTCCGACGGGTGAGCTGATGGAAAGGAAGTTCCCCTTGCGGTACACGTAGTGGCAGGGCATCTGGCGTCCATGGAGCGCGTCGTCCGCGTTCCCGATGAATTGGCAGATCATCTCCTTCAGTGGCATCCCGCGGACGAGGGCGGCCCCGGGCTCGCGGTACTGAGGTACGATCCAATCGCCGGGGTCCATGGCCATCGCGGGGGCGACAATCGCGGCCTCTTGCCCCACGGACGGCCCGTAGAACCCGATGCGCCCCTGCCGCTGAAGGGCGAGCATGCGGGTGTCGAGGATCCGCTCGAGCATCATCCCGCGGTACAGGCGCACAGCATCATCCATGGAGAGGTTCGGGTCGAGCTCCGGGTCCGTGGACCCATCGTCTCGGATTACGCGGATGGCGTTTCCCAAGGAACCCGATCCCCCTCCTGAGGAGTGACGTCAAAAGCATCGGCCGTTGCCGACTTAAGCATATCGTCCGACGCACCTCTTCATCGAGTGTGCGTGTTCCGCCTCGAGTGCCATCCGTGGACCGGCGGCGTCTCCTCGGATATCTCGCCGTCGTCCTCGCCGCGATGTTCTTCTGGGCTGCGGACAACAACGGGAGCACGATCCTCACTCGGCGCACCCGCATGATTCCGATGGTCTCTCTCAAGCTCCTCCTCGGGTCCGCCCTCCTCACGCCCTTCCTCGCCGCCTCGGGGACCCCGCTCCTGCCTGAAGTCACGGGGTGGCCCGTCCTCATCGCGATCGCGTTCGTGGGAGGCGCGACCTTCACGATCCTCTTCTACTTCGCCCTACGGACGATCGGCGCAGCGCGGGCGGGGTCCATCTTGAGCACGTCCTCCTTGTGGGGAGTCCTCATCGCGCTCTATGCCTTCCCCGGACAAGCACTGAGTCCGGCCCAGATCGCGGGCGGGGCCCTCATGATCCTCGCGACGATTGCGATGTACGTCTGGGGGGGTCGGGGTCCCGCCCCGGGGGCCGCGGATGGGCGAGGCGAAACGTTGAAGCGCGCCGGGTCAAATGGACCGAGATCCCGATGATGCCGTCCCCCGACGGGACCCCCTTCGCCTCCCTCGTCCAGCTCGCCCACCGCCTCGAGGGCACTTCGAAGCGCCTCGAGAAGCGCGCGCTCCTCGCCGCGTTCCTCCGCTCCCTCCGCCCCGACGAGGTCGCCCCCGCCGTCCCCCTGATTATCGGCCGCATCTTCCCCGAGGCGGACGAACGCGCGCTCAACGTGGGGTGGGCCACTCTGAGCCGGGCCCTTCGGGGCGCTCGCCAGGCGACGCTGGAATCGACCCCACTTTCCATCCTTGACGTCGCCGGCGCCTTTGGCCAGATTGCAGCTGCCCGCGGCCCGGATTCCACGAGAGTTCGCCGGCGGATCCTTGAGTCCCTCCTGGGGCGGGCGACGGAGGAGGAGCGGGACATCCTCCTCCGAGAGATCTCCGGCGGGATGCGCATCGGTGTGGACGAGGGCGTCATGCTCGAAGGAATCGCGGGAGCCGCCCAGGTGAGCCTGGACGTCGTCCGGACGGCTCACATGTTCCTGGGCGACCTCGGCCGCATCGCCGAGATTGCCCTCGCGCAGGGGGAGGCCGGGCTGAGGTCCACGGGCCTGCGGCTCCTCTCCCCGGTGAAGCCCATGCTCGCGGAGATCGGGGAGGACTTGGACGAGGTCCTCGCGGAGCATGGCGGTCGCACGGCCGTGGAGTTCAAGCTCGACGGGGCGCGGATCCAGATTCATCGCAAGGGCGACGCAGTCCGGATCTTCAGCCGTCGGCTGAGCGACGTGACGGACAGCCTCCCGGAGATCGTGGAGATCGCTCGCGGACTGCCCGCCCAGGACTTCCTCCTGGAGGGGGAAGTCATCGCGGTGGACGGGCACGGCAAGCCCCTCCCCTTCCAGGATCTCATGCGTCGCTTCCGGCGTGTCCATGAGATCGAGGCCCGGCGGGAGGAAGTCCCCCTCAAGCTGTTCCTCTTCGACCTCCTGGAGCTCAACGGCCGCTCCCTGATCGACGCGCCCTACCAGGAGCGCTGGACGGCCCTCGAGGGGCTCGTGTCGGCGGGCGTCCTCGCGCCCCGGCTGATCGTGACGACGAAGGCGGAGATCGAGTCCTTCCTGAAGGAAGCCCTGGACGCGGGGCACGAGGGCCTCATGGCGAAGCATCTCGAGTCCACGTACTCCGTCGGGAAGCGCGGGAAGAAATGGTTCAAGATCAAGCCGGCGGACCACCTCGATGTGGCGATCCTCGCGGCGGAGTGGGGTTCCGGGCGAAGGGAGGGCTGGCTCTCGAACTACTGGCTCGGGGTTCGGGACGAGGCCACGGGAGGGTTCCAGATGATCGGGAAGACGTTCAAGGGGCTCACCGACGCGGAATTCGAGGGGATGACCGCCCGCCTGAAGGCGCTCGCGACGAAGGAGGAGCGATGGGGCTTCTACGTCCGTCCGGAGGTCGTCGTCGAGGTCGCCCACAATGAGATCCAGAGGAGCCCCCACTATCCGAGCGGCTTCGCCCTCCGCTTCGCGCGGATCGTCCGGGTCCGTGACGACAAGGGTCCGGCGGATGTGGACACATACGCGCGCCTCAAGGAGCTCTACGAGAAGCAGTTCGAGCGGAAGGGCCACGGGCCCGACGATGCGTGACGGCGCTGAGCCCGTTCGGGGTGCTCCGCCCCTTGCAGTCGTTGTCCGTCCTCGACGTACCTCTACTCAGAGGTATGCGGGCTTGGCCGCCTCCCTGCGGTCTCCCTATTCGACGTCTCGCGTCGCGAGGAGGGTCCGGCTCTGCGCCCCCTGTCCGTAGACGGTCATGTAGATGCCAAAGAGGGCGAGGCCCGCTCCCACGGCGACACCGACCGTGGGCACTTGAGCTAGAATGGCCCACGCGAGGAGGCTCGAGCCGATCGGCTCACCGACAAGGCTCAGGCTCACGACGGGTGCGGGGACCCAGCGCAGGGACCAGTTGTACAGGGTGTGCCCACCGATCTGGGGGATCACCGCGAGGGCGAGGAACAGGAGGACCTCCGTGGTCCCGTTGCCCACGGGCGCGAGGCTCGAGTTCAGGAGGACTGCGTAGAGGAACAGGACGCCGGTCGCGGCCGCATACACGACGAAGGCGTAGTCCAAGAGGCCCACGCGCTGCCGCAGGCGGCGGCCGAGGAGGAAGTAGAACCCTGCGCAGATCCCACCGAGGAATGCAAGGATGTCCGCCCCGAGGAGGCTCCCCGAGAAACCGTAGTCCGCGAGGGCGATCGCGACCACTCCGCTGAAGCCCGCGACGATGCCCACGGCCATCCATCGGTTCAGACGCTCCTTGAGGACGTAGTGGGAGAGGACCCCGACGAGGAGAGGATGGGAGGTCACGAGGACGACGGAGGAGGCGATGCTCTCCCCCTGAACCTTCAGAGATGCGATCCAGAGGGCGAAGTGGGTCGCGAGGATCGCGCCGATCCCGCCCATGAGGAGGAGGTCCCGCCTCGGGAGGGCTCGGAGGCTCTCGGCTCCCTGCAGGAGGACGAAGGGAAACAGGAGCGCCGTGGCGAAGGCGAGACGGTAGAGGGCGATCGTGATCGGCGGGGACGTGGACCATGTGATGAAGATGGAGGCGAAGGAGACGGAGACGACAGCGACGGCGATCGCGGCGTAAGGGCTCGCTCGCATCCGTTGCGGCACTGTGTCGCCGGCTATGTAACGCCTGCGGCCCGGGATCTCCTGGAGGTCTTTGGGTTCTGCCGCAAAAGGCTTTAGCGGGTCGCTCATTGCCCAAGAAAGGCTCTGGTCTGCGACGGGGCCCAGGAGGGAGTGTTGTGCAGGGCAAGTTCGGAGTCGTCCTTGGCGTCCTCGGCATCGTGCTCGCGTTGGTGGCCTTCGTCGGCCCGTGGTGGACGGTGAACACGGAGGCGTCGGTCTTGGGATTTTCCGCGAAGGGAAGCGCAGAGTTTCGGCTCTTCGGGGGGACGACCACGATCCAGAGCTCCTTCCTCAATCAGACGAACACCACGGACTACAGGGACGAGCCGCAGACCGGCTCCGTCTTCTTCATCGGGGCGATGTTCACGGCCCTCGCTCTTCTCCTGGGGGTCGGGATGGTCTCCCTAGCCGCGCTCTCCGGCCCGAGGCCTTCGTTCCGGAGGCTCGGGGCCCTCCTCGGGATCCTCGCCTTCCTCCTCGCCCTCGTGGCGCCCCTCTACGTCATGGCGCAGCTCCCGAACGCGGTGAACCAAGATAGCGGGGCCGGCACGGGACTCACGACGATCTCCGGTTTCTGGGGATCGCAGTCTTCGACCTTCTTCGGCGCCTCCGCAAACGTCTCCTGGGCAGCGGGATGGGCGTGGTTCGTCGTCCTCATCGCGGCGGTCCTCTTCCTCGTCGGGAGCTTGGGCCTCTTCCGCTCGCCCGCGCCGGCCGCGCAACCGCCTTCGCAGCCGAGCGCACCCCCGCAGTAGTCGGTCGAATTCAGAGCGCGAACGAGCGCCCGTCCCTGGCGACCTCGGAGTGCTAGCCAGGGCGGGCCGCAGGGGCAGCCCCCGCGGGGTCGTCGGCCGTCGATCGCGAGTCGGTCTGAGCTTATATTCTGAGAGCGCGATGCCCGGCCCTTCCCGGGGATGTACATGGAGCTGGAGCGAGTGCGGAAGATCGCGGTGATTGGGGCGGGCTCGATGGGGGCGGGGATCGCGCAGGTCTGTTCCCAAGCCGGCTACCAAGTCGCCATGCGAGACATCGAGCCGCGGTTCGTGGATGGAGGCCTCCGTCGAATCCGCGAACCCCTCTTGAAACGGGTCGAGAAGGGCAAGATGACGCAAGCCGAGGTCGACATGATCTTGTCCCGGATCCACGGAACCGTGGCGTTGGAGGATGCCCTCAAGGATGCGCAGGTCGTCATCGAGGCCATCTTCGAGAAGATGGAGGTCAAGCGGCCGCTCTACGCCGAGATGGATCGGGTCGCATCCCCGGAGGCCATCTTCGCGACGAACACTTCGTCCCTGAGCATCACGGAGATGGCGAACGCCACGAAGCGGGCCGACCGCGTCGTCGGCATGCACTTCTTCAATCCCGCACCCGTCATGAAGCTCGTCGAGGTGATTCGCGGATCGGAGACGAGCGACGATACCGTCCGCCTGGTCAGGGATCTCAGCATGAAGCTCGGGAAGGAACCCGTGGAGGTCAAGGAATCCCCGGGGTTCGTCGTGAATCGCCTCCTTGTGCCGATGATCAACGAGGCGTTCAACCTCCTCATGGAGGACGTCGCGAGTGCGGAGGACATCGACAAGGCGATGAAGCTTGGCACGAACATGCCCATGGGCCCGTTCGAGCTTGCCGACTACACGGGCCTCGACATCGGCCTCGACGTGATGGAGGTCCTCCATCGCGAGACGGGTGACCCGCGGTTCCGGCCTTCGCCCCTCCTGCGGAAGTATGTTCGCGCGGGCCGCCTTGGCCGGAAGTCGGGCCGGGGCGTCTACGACTACCCGAGAAGCTGAACACCGGACGCCATCGGTGAACGCGGGAGGGTTTGATCCATCTTCGCGGCCGTGCCGCGCTGCAACGGTTCGACGAACCTTCATCTGTCCTCGGGCGATTCCCGCGCCGGTGGTCTCGGATGCCGGACTTCGTCAAGGTCGAAGTGGTGGACCGACTCGCGATTGTGACGATCAACCGTCCCGAAGTCCTCAACGCCCTCAACTCACGGGTGGTTCAGGAGCTCACGATGGCCTTCGAGCATCTCTCGGGGGCTCGCGACGTGGGCGCGATCATCCTCACGGGGGCCGGGGACAAGGCGTTCGCCGCGGGTGCGGACATCAAGGAGATGGCTGCGAAGACGGGGCTCGAGATGGAGCGGTTCTCCGAAGCGGGCCGGCATCTCGGGGACGTGATGGCCGCGTGTCCCAAGCCCATCATCGCCGCGATCAACGGCTACGCCCTCGGGGGCGGCTGTGAGCTCGCGATGGCCTGCGACCTCCGCATCGCCTCGGACCGCGCGAGGATCGGCCAGGCCGAGATCAACATCGGGATCATTCCCGGTTTCGGCGGGAGCCAGCGGCTGCCACGTCTCGTCGGGGCCGGCTGGGCGGCGGAAATGATCTTCACCGGGGACGCGATCGACGCAGGGACCGCGCAGCAAATCGGGCTCGTCAGCCACGTTGTGCCTCACGACAGGTTCATGGAGGAAGCGAAGGCCCTTGCGGGGAAGATTCTCACGAAGAGCCCCGTGGCCATCGCCGTCGCGAAGGCGTGTCTTCGTGAGGCCCAGGAGATGCCCCTCTCCGCAGGGCTCGCGTACGAGACCGCGGCCTTCGGGGTCGTTGGGGCGACGGAGGACAAGGTCGAAGGCATGAACGCCTTCTTGGAGAAGCGAAGAGCGGCGTGGAAGGGCGCCTGATCAGTACGACTCGAACTCCTCTTGGAGGTCGATGACGACCTGTTCGAGGACCTCCTCGAAGGAGGAACTCCGGTATTCCCGCATCCCACCCAGCTCGCTCTGGATGCGCGCGATGAAGTTGTTCGAGCTCTTCAGGAACTCCACGTTGACGAGGGATTCTTCCATGGGCGCCAGCTCCTGGGGTTCCGGCGGGGCTCACTCCCGAAAAGGGCGTATCAGCGGTTCCTATATAACGCTTCGCTGCAAAGTCCCCGAAGTCAGAGGCGCCCTCCGTTTCACATGCCTCCCCGGAGAACCTTTATCTAGCGCTCCCCCTTTGGCGCCACTCCTCCACGCCTGGAACACGGAGTGAAGCACCTTGGGGAACATCCGGCCCACGTACATCAAACGCGTCGCAGTCGAACTCGTGAAGCTGCACCCGAACGAGTTCACGGACGATTACGAACACAACAAGCGGAAGGTCGAGGAACTCACGGATGTCTCGACCGTGTTGATGCGGAACCGGATCGCGGGGTACATCACGCGCTTCCGCCAGCGCCCGACCGCATGAGCCCCGCGCACGCTTCCCCCGCGGGACGTCTTCTGGGCGACCCGAGGCCCATCCCATGAGTTACGCCGTCGAGACTCGCGACCTCACCCGCGTCTTCGCGGGCAAGCGCAGACTCCTCCGGCGGCCCAAGCCCGGGGAGGAGGACGAGGGCACAGGGCCCGTCACGGCCCTCGACCACGTCTCCCTCCAGATCAAGGAGGGGGAGCTGTTCGGCCTTCTCGGGCCGAACGGCGCGGGCAAGACGACCCTGATCAAGATCCTCGCGACCCTGCTCCTCCCGACCTCCGGCCAAGCCCTCGTCGCAGGGCATGATGTGGCGAGGGACGTGTTCCCCATCCGACAGCGAATCAACATGGTCTCCGGCGGCGAGACGTCCGGCTACGGCCTCCTCACGGTCCGCGAGAATATCTGGATGTTCTCCCAGTTCTATGGGGTCCCCTCGAAGGTCGCGAAGGCTCACATCGACGAACTCATGCATGTCTTCGGCCTCTGGGACAAACGGAACGCAAAGGTCCGGATGCTCAGCACGGGCCAGCGGCAGAAGATGAACATGATCCGTGGCTTCGTCACGGATCCCGACATTCTCTTCCTCGACGAGCCGACCCTCGGCCTGGACGTGAACGCCGCGCGGACGATCCGGGACTACGTGATGAACTGGGTCCGCGGCCAGAAAGGGAAGACGGTCCTCCTGACGACCCATTACATGATGGAGGCCGACGAGATGTGCGACCGCATTGCGATCATCGACCAGGGGCGCATCCTCGCCTGCGACACGCCGGGGAACCTCAAGCGGATGATCCGTATGGAGACGACGTTCAAGCTCGAGGTGGACTCTCTCAGGGACACATCGCCCTTCCGCGCCCTCGATGGGGTGAAGAACTTCTCCCAAAAAGACGATATCGCGAAGAACCTCAGTGAACTTACATTCATCCTCGAGGACGAGACGCCCGTCGCGGACATCCTGAGCGCAATCACCGCCCAAGGCTCCAGAGTCCGCTCCCTCCGAAAGACCGAACCCTCCCTCGAAGACGTTTTCGTGAGCATGGTCGGGAGGGGATTCGAGTGACCGAGTCAGCGACGCGCCGCTCCGACCTGCGCTACAAGATCGGGCTGAACCTAAGAGCCATCCTCGGACGGGCCTATCCCCGAGTCGTGGGCGCGAACCGGGAGCCGTCCTGGATGTTCTTCGAGGTGTTCCTGCCCCTCCTCGGGATCGCGGCGTATGCGATCATCTACCAATCGTTCGGCGCGAGTTGGGTCGCCGCAATCACGGGAGGCTTGTGCGGCGACCACGCCTGCGCGAGCCCCGCGGAGCAAGCCCTCTACCTCGCCAATGCGAAAGCCGGAGTGAATGCCCTCGTTGCCACAGTGGTCCTCGGCGGGACGATGGTCGCTTTCTGGCTCAACGTCCTGTGGTCCATGGCGAGCCAGCTCTACTGGGAGAAGGAGATCGGTAACCTCCAGCTGTACATGATGGCCCCGATGAGCCGGATGGCCCTCCTCGGGGGGATGGCCGTGGGCGGGATGTTCATGACCTCCGTGCGAGCCCTCTCCACCCTTGCTGCCGGGATCCTCGTCTTCGGCGTGATCTTCCAGGTCGCCGACCCGCTCATGCTCTTGGCGGTGTTCCTCATCACCCTCGTCGCCCTGTACGGCATGGGCATGATGTTCGCCTCCCTCTACCTCCTCTGGGGCCGGGAGGCGTGGAATCTGTCGGCCCTCATGGAGGAGCCGATCTTCTTCTCCAGCGGGATGTACTTCCCGCTTGGCGGCCTCATGCGGGTCCCGACGTGGGGCCCGGCCGTCGCCATCGCGGGGAGCATCGTGCCGGCGGCCTTGGGCCTCGACGCGATGCGACAACTCACCCTCCCCTCCACGGCTCCGCTTCCGCTCCTTCCAGTAGCGACAGAGCTCGAGCTCCTCCTCGTCCTCGCCGTCGTGTTCCTCGTCCTCGCAAGGTACAGCCTGGCGTACCTAGAGAAGCTCGCGAAGCGCGAGGGGAAGTTGACCTCACGTCATCAGTGAGCACGTACTGGCGCACGTTCAAGACGGCCGCGTGGCTCGGATGGGAGATGGATTCGAACTGGACGGAGCCGTGGCTCTTCCTGATCTACTCGATCGTGAAGCCCGTGGCAGCCGCTTTCATCCTCGTCCTCATGTACGTCGTGTTCACGATTCTCGGCCAGACCCAGGACCCGAACCTCTTCGCCTTCATGTATGTCGGGAACAGCTTCTTCATCTTCGTGGGAACGACTATCTTTGGGACCTTCCAGGTGATCCAGTCGGACCGGGAGTGGTACGAGACGATTCGGTACGTGTACATCTCACCGATTTCCTACTACGTGTACATCCTCGGCCGAGCCTTTTCCAAGATGGCGGTCTCGACGTTCGCGGTGATCATCACCCTCCTTTTCGGCGTCGCGTTCCTGGGCATCCACATCAGCCTCACCTTTGAGGAAATTCCGACCTTCGTCGCGAGCTTCATCCTCGGCCTCTCTGTCCTCCTCGCGATCGGCATCACCCTCGCCGGTGTGACGTTCCTCACCGCGCGGCACAGCCAGGGCCTCGCGGAGGCTGTCCCCGGAATCTTCTACGTCTTCTGCGGCGTCCTGTTCCCCCTCGCAGTCCTTCCGGGATGGGCCCAGGAGGCCGGCAAGGCGATCCCCCTCACGTACTGGTTCGACATCACTCGGCGAATCCTCCTCGCAGGGAGCCCCGTGAACACGGGCCTCGCCGGCTACAATGACTCGGAGATCATGGCCCTGTTGCTCATCTCCTCGATCCTCTTCTTCCTCCTGAGCCTCGGCGTCTTCAAGCTCGGCGAGTATCTGGCCCGCAAGGCGGGCAAGATTGACATGCTCACGTCCTATTGAGCATGCCCTCGGACGCTCTGGGCAAGCTCCTTCTCCGCGCGGTACGGCATGCGCTGGATCGTGCCGCAGGCGAGGCACGTGACGACGAGCCGGCCGCGGCCCACCCGCACCCGAGCGTTCGTGCCTGGGAGGAGGTAGGCGAGACACTTCTTGCAGAAACGGCGGCGGAACTCCGGGGCCACGCGGACGTTGTACCGCATCCCGATCTTCCGCGCGAGCTCGATGTAGCGTCGGGCGCGGGCCTCGCGTCCCGCGACGGCCTCCTTCTCCGCTAGGGTGAAAAGGACCGCCATCCGTTCCGAGGCGATCCGGCGCTCCATCCCCCGATGGCGGTGCCGCGCCACGGGAGGCGCACCGCCGGGAGCCCATAAAACCCTTCTCGCCCGCGGACCGGGCGCGCCGAACCTTTAACTACGCCTTCGGACTGTTCGGCGCGGGGCCCTTCGTGCGGGATCGAGTTAGACGGATTTTCCGGAACCTCGGGGACCACGTCGATCTCATCGTTCTCCTCAATTCCACGGAGCCGCACATCGACATGTCGTTCTTCTACGCGACGGGCTTGCGGGACGGCCTCTTCGAAGGCTGTGGCGCCTGGCTCTACCCGGACGGGCACGCGGAGATCACCACATCGGCCCTCGAGGAGGAGGCTGCGAAGAAGAGCGGATTGCCCCTCCACGTGTTCATGCATCGCTCGGAGCCCGCGAAGATCATGCGCCGGCTCCTCCGAGGCCATCGACGGATCGGTGTCAATGCCGCCGAACTCACCTTCGAATCCCACCAGCGCCTCAAGAAGCTCGCGCCGAAGAACGCAACGTTCGTCGACGTCTCCAAGGCGGTCGTCTCGACCCGGTTGATCAAGGACGAAGGCGAGGTCGAGCTCATCCAGAGGGCCTGCGACATCGCCTCGAAATCCTTCAACGAGGTCCTGCCCTCGATCCGACCGGGCGTGAGGGAAGCCGCGGTTGCCGCGGAGCTCGTCTACCGCATGCAAAGGAACGGCGCAAGGGGCCCGTCCTTCCGGACAATCGTCGGGTCGGGCCCGAACGGCGCGGAGCCCCATTACACCGCAGGCCCCCGGAAGATTCGCAAGGGCGACCTCGTCGTGATCGATTTTGGAGCCCAGTACGAGATGTACTGCTCCGATATCACGCGCACCGTCGTCGTCGGCAAGGCCTCCGAGGACCAGCGGCGCATGCACGCGACGGTTGCGCGGGCCCAGAAAGCGGCCTTCAGGAAGATGAAGCCCGGAGCGAAGGCGAAGGACGTGGACGCGGTCGCGCGAAAGCTCATCGACTCCACGAGGTACAAGGGCCGCTTCATCCACGGCCTCGGTCACTCGATCGGCCTCGCGGTCCATGATGGCGGCGGCCTCTACTCCACGAGCGACCTCGTGCTGAAGCCGAACATGGTCATGACCGACGAGCCGGGGATCTACATCCCCGGGTTCGGCGGCGTCCGAATCGAAGACGATGTCCTCGTCACGAAAACGGGCGCGCGTCTCCTGAGCACCGCGCCGCGAGAGCTCATCGAGCTGTGACTGCGCCGTCCGAGGCCGCACTCGCCTCGAGGGCCGCGAATTCCCTCGCAAGGATGCTCATCCGGACGACGTTGAAGAAGCGGCCGTTCTTCCAGACATCCTCTCGGTGAACGCCTTCCCGGACGAAACCGCACTTCCGGTAGGATTGGATTCCTCGGTTGTTCGTCTCGAGGACGTCGAGGGAGATCTTGTTGAGGCCGAGGATGTCGAATCCGTACCGAAGGGCTGTCCGCATCGCGTCCGTGCCGTACCCCCGGGACCAGAACCCCGGTTCGCCGATGACGATTCCGACCTCCGCCTTCCTGTGTGCGCGGTCGACCTTGTGGAGCCCAAGGTTCCCGATGTGCTTGCCGTCCGCCTCGATCGCGAAGATTTGCTCCTCCGCGCGTCGCTTGTACTCCTGGAACCAGCGCTCTTCCTCGGCCAGGGTCACCGGTGTGTTCCGGCCGAGGTACTGTGCGACCTGAGGATCGCTGAACCACTTCACGCAGCGGCGAAGGTCTCCGGTCGCAAGGGGGCGCAGGACGACCTTCCTGCCTCGCAGAATCCGGTCCGCCTCAATCACGAACCGCCGACGGACCCTGCGATAGATAACCCTTTGCTGCAAGGCGCGCGGGCGCTCCTCTGCTCGCCCACGGGGCGGCTCGGGACGGGGTTCCCGGGGTATCAGGGGCACCGGGGCCTGCCCTTTCGATGGCTTGAAGTCTCCGCATGGGTTCCGCCCAACCGTGCTCTTCTACGACCCGCGGTTCTTGGACCACGTCGCCTCCCCCCTCCATGTGGAGCGACCCGAGCGGCTCCGGGCGATCGTGGATCGGCTTCGGAAGGAGGATCTCTTCGGGGAGGTCAACGGGCCCACGAGGGCCGATGTCGCCGAGGTCCAGCAGGTTCACCGGACCTCCTTCTTGGAGTATTTCGAGAACTTGCAGGAGGGTTTCCTCGATCCGGAGACGGCCGTGCACCCGGAGACCTTCGAGATTGCGATGCTGGCGGCCGGCGCAACCCTCGATGCGACGCGGTGGTCCGTGGAGCACTCCGCGGCCTCCGTCGCCTTGGTCCGACCTCCGGGACACCATGCGGGGCCGGACTACGGCGGGGGCTTCTGTTACCTGAATAACATCGCCATCGCCGCGGCGGACCAGGTCTCCCACGGTCGCCGCGTGGCCATCCTCGACTACGACGCCCACCACGGAAACGGCACGAGCGAGATCTTCAACGACGAAGCCTCCGTCCTGTATGTCTCAACCCATCAGTACGGGATCTACCCGGGCACCGGGGCGGCGGAAGACGTAGGCAAGGGAGAGGGGCGGGGCTTCAATGTGAACATCCCGTTCACCGCGGGATGCGGGGACACGTCCTTCGCGGCGGCCTACGACGAGATCGTCGAGCCGATTACGAAGGCCTTCCGACCTGACGTCGTCCTCGTGAGCCTGGGCGTGGACGCCCACTACCGGGATCCGCTCACGGGACTTGCCCTCTCATCGCCCGGCTATGTGGATCTCGTCGTGCAGTCCGCGGCCCTCGCGCAGAAGCTGTGCGGTGGTCGCTTCGTTGTCTCCCTCGAAGGGGGGTACCACCTCCCGGCGCTCAGTGAGGTCGTCGCGGGGATCGTTGCCCGCCTGAAGAGGACCCATGTCGACCTCGAGCTGACCCAGCTCCTCGATGAGAAGACGAAGGGCCGACCCGGCATCGAGGCGACGAAGCGCGCCCACAAGGAGTTCTGGAACCTACGTTGAGCGCCCCAGCTTGCGCTCCGTGACCTTGCGCTCCTTCTCCTTCAGGATCCGTTTGTAGAGGGTCTCGAGGAGCTCCTTCAGGGCCATGTGGAGATCCCAGTCGAAGTGGTTCGCGTAGTACATCCCGTGGGTCGTCGCCAGACGCAGGCGGAGGGAGTACTTCCACCGGTCCCCGTCGGGCTTGTACTTCTGGACGCGGAGGGAGAGCGTCGTCGGCGTGACGAGCTGTGCGATTCGCTTGATCTCCTTCTGAATCGATTCGTAGATGAGATCGTACGTCTCCTGGGACTCCTCCTCGAGGCCGCCGATCTCCACGAAGAGCTGCTCCCGTGTCCGCAATCCCGCGAGGAAGTGCATCAAGTCGGGCTTCGTGACGACGCCCACGGGCTCGTCCTCCTCGGCAACGATGACGGAGGACACGTTGCTCTGGAGCATGAGCTCGGCGGCTCTTGCGAGGGAACCATCCGCGCCGATTGTGACCGGCGGATACCGCATGACGCCCTTCACCTCGATGTCTACCTTGCTCTCCTCGCCCGCCCGTTCCCCGGCACGCTCCCGTCGCTTCGGCCTCGCGAAGTACTCGGCGACGTCCTTCATCCCGATGGCGCCCTTCAGGTGCCGGTTTCTATCCACCACGGGGATCGAACGCTCGCCGAGGGACTGCATCAGGTGGACGGCACGGTCAACCGTGTCGTCCTCGCCCACACACTGGGGGTTCGGGGTCATGAATTCCCGGACGGCCAGGCCCTCCAAGGATTCCATTTGCACGAGGGCGCGCACGAGGTCCGTCCGCGAGATCATTCCCGCGACCTTCTTGCGGTCCATGACCGGGAGGGCCCGGAAGCCCGTGGCGATCAGCAACTCCGCGGCCTCGGGGAGGGTGGTCTTCGGTGTGACCTCGGGGGCCTGCGTGAGCACGCTGGAGACCTTCGTTGTCGGCGGGAGGGCATGACGTTTCATCAGTTGTCGCATCGTCACGATGCCTACGAGCTTCCCTTTGCGGCCGGCAGGCAGCTCGTGGACGTCGTGCTTCTTCATCCTCCCGAGGACCTCGCCGAGATTGTCGGCCGGGTCGATCCACACGACGTCTCTCGTCATGAAGTCGGAGACCATGAGGTCTTGGACCTTGAGCCGCTTCATGAGCCTCGCACCGGGGAAAGCACCGTAGCCCACGCCCCGTAATAAGGTTATTTGGGCCGCGGAGTATCCGGCGTCTATGCGCGCTCGCGCCGTCGTTCGTTTTCATGGACGCGTGCAGGGCGTGTTCTTCCGGGCGTATTGCGCGGAGAGGGCCCAGGAGCTCGGGCTCGACGGCTACGTCCGAAACGTTCCAGACGGGAGCGTCGAAGCCGTCTTCGAAGGCGAGCGCGCGGTTGTCGAGGAGTGCATCGAATGGAACCGGACCTCCCAGCCCCACGCCCTCGTGTCCTCCGCGGACGTCGATTGGGAGCCCCCCTCCGGGTCATTTCGGGGGTTCGAGATTCGGCGCGGCTGAGCACGGCGGAACCCTCTCCGACTCTCGAAGCGAAGGGACCGCCATCCGCGGGTCTTGTCTCATTCGAGCTGAATGCGGTAGGTTCGTTCCGGCACGTCTTTGTGGATGACCCATGCCTCCTCTTCGGTCAGAAGGCCCTTCTCGATCCATGCCTTCGTCTTCTTCGGAACCGTCCCGGGACCGAGGACGGCCCCGGGGCGCCTCAGGTCGTCGATGTAGTCCGTCTCGAGCATGAAGTTCGGCCCGCCCTTCAGGGCCTCGGTGACCAGCTCCTCCTTGGCGAGGATGGACGGCACGAGCCCCGAGTTGTCCTCCGGCCGGGTCAGGGGGGTGGAGTGATGCTTCACGACCCGGTTCCGGTCGAGGCCGACTTTCGCGGCAATGGCGGCGAACTCGCCGAAGATTTGGGGCGTAGGGTCCTCCGTGTGCAGGACGACCGCACAGCCGAGGCGCTTCGCTGCGCTCATCCCGTAGGCCATCACGTCGTTGCAGGCCTGGATCACGTCCGGCCCGACGGGGAAGTGGGGCCGGCCAATCTCCCCGATCGCCACGGCTTTTCCCTGAGCCACATGGCGTGCGGCGAGATCGATCCCCTGCTTCATCGCGGCGACCGCCCCCTCGAACCCGAGGACCTCCTTCAGGTGGAAGCATTCGACGGGGTATGGTCCGAGGGCCACGAACACCTGGAGCCTCGTGGCGAGGCGGATCGCTTCCGCCATCGAGAGGGTGTTGCGGTATGCCCGTTCGTAGTCGGCCCCATGGTTGATCGGGACGTCTTCGTAGGGCGTGTGCGTCAGCAGGAGCGCAGTCCCGCCGGCTCTCTCGAAGAGCTTCGCGCCCTCGACGCCCAGGAACTCGGGGCGAAAGTGGATGTGGTTGTCCCAGATTGGGAGGCGTCGGGCCATCCGAAGCTTACCCTCGCGGCGGCTCAAGGTCGGGCAGAGGATAAGGACTTCGCACTTACGGTGATGCGCGACCGCGGACCGTCGCCGCGCGCGTGGGGCGGCTCAGCGGAGCAGGCCCGCGGCCTTGAGCTCTTGGGTGATTTTCTCGACGGCCTGCTCGACGTCCTCGGGCTTCCGGGCGCCCGTGCAGACGAGCTTGCCGCTGCCGAAGAGGAGCACGACCACCTTCGGCTCGTCGATGCGATAGACGAGGCCGGGGAACTGCTCCGGCTCGTACTCGACCTTCTCGAGGCCGAGGGAGATTGCGATCGCATTGAGGTTGATCTCCGTGCCGAGGTCCGACGAGGCGACGATGTTCTGGACCTCGATTTCGGGGTTCTTCTTGATCGGGATGCCCGCGGCCTCGATCTGCTTCGCGACGAGATCGATCGCCGTCTTCACGTGCTCGAGGCTCTTCGCGCCCGTGCAGACGACCTTGCCGCTGCGGAAGAGAAGGGTCGCCGTCTTGGGTTCCTTCAAACGGTAGATGAGGCCGGGGAACTGCTCCGGCTCGTACTCCGCGCCGCCGAGGGCCAGGGCAATCGCCTGGAGGTCGAGTTCTTCCCCGAGGGAAGTCGAAGCGACGACGTTCTCGATTTTGATTTTGGCCAACGAAAGCACCTCCGAGAGCGGGAGCCCTTGAGGAGCTCCCGCGGCGTCGGTTCCGAGGGGCATTTAAATAGCGCTTTATATAGTTTGGTCGCTCCCGTCTCCCTGAGATGGATGCGGCCTCGGTCTGGACCTACGATTCGCTGGGGTCCAGAAAGACCGTCTCCCGCGCCCGGACGAGGGCGTATAGGGCACGGTTCAGCGGGACGTCGAGTCCGTGACGGTCGGCCGCCCGGAGGATTGCACCCGTGATCGCATCGATCTCCGTCCGGCGATGGTGATCCAAGTCCTGCAACATGCTCGACCGATTTCCGGCGGTGCGCCGGGCGACGAGGATGGCTCGACGACGGAGGTCGTCTCCGTCGACTCGAGCCCCGTCGGCATGGGCCGCGGCAGCGGCCTCTCGGCTGGTTCCTTCGAGAAGCGCGAGGAGCCCGCGGTCCTTCACCAGGACGCCATTGGGGACGTTCGCGAGGGCCGCGATCGGATTGATGGCGCCGTTCACCACGGCCTTCGCCCACAGCTCGCTCCGCACGTCCTCCGTCACGCGCGTCCGGATGCCGGCGTCCGCGAGGACGTCGCGGAGACGCGTGACATCGTGGGGTGCCACCCCGGACCACGGACCGAGCACTGTGTCGCCAACGCCTGCGTGGCGAATTGCGCCGGGTCCGAGGAAGGTCACGCCGTGGGACGTCGTTCCAGCCACGACGCGTGACGCGGTCTGCGCGATGATCTCCGGATTGTCGAGTCCGTTCTGCAAGGTGAGGAAGATGGCGGACTTGGCCAGGGGACGCAGCTGGGCCATCGCCCCGGAAGTGTCGTACGCCTTCGTGCTCACGATCACGAGATCCGCCCTGATCCCGCGAGATAATCTCGTCGCCGCCTCAGGATGAGCGATGAGGGAGGTCTTGCCTGTGATGCGCAGTCCATGGGCACGAAGAGCTTGCACGTGCGCTCTTCTCCCGACAAGCGTCACCTCATGCCGCATGGAGAGGAGACCTCCGAAGAAGGAGCCCATCGCCCCCGCGCCGAAGACGACAATACGCACGCGGGACGGATGCGCGAATCCCACCAAAACGATTTCGTCTCCCTTCGCAGCATACGTCCGTTTTTATTTTAAAGGGCGGATTAATCAGATTACTGCTCCTTCGCTACCTTTAAGGCGCGCAATTCCATTCACCTTGTGGGAGGAGCCCATTGGCTAAGAAGAAGAAGGGCAAGAAAAAGAAGAGATGAGCCCGGCTGATTCTCGTGTTGCTCGATCTCCATCGGGTGACTGACTCAACCCTTCTCCCTCTTTTGACTTCCTTTTCGTTTCTTTGGACAAGCGATCTGCCTCGACCAGGGGCTGCGGGTATCGGTCACGAGTTGATCGGCGCACCGTTTCGAGGGCGGTCCGCAAGGAGATCCGGTGGCCGACGGAGATGTAGATGGCCTTCGCGCCTCCCGGAGGCGTCCACGCGTATCCTCGTGCCCTCCCCGCATAGACCAAGGGAATCGCTTCCTCCTGTGCCTCTGTCCTCCTCGCCGGCCGGCCCACGAGAGGATGCTTCGCAACGCCGATCGTGCAGAGATTGAGGCGAACGCCAATGAAGCAAGCCAGGCCGAACAACGCAGGATGGAGGCGCCCATGGCCGTCGACGAGGAGGATGTCGGGCACCTTTCGTAGGCGTCCCAGAGCGGCGGCTACTCCTGGAAACTCACGGAACGCGAGGTAGCCAGGAATGTACGGGAAGTCAACCGGGAGTTCTGTAACCGCAGACTCGATGACATCGAAGCCCTCCGCGTCGCAACGCACGGCCGCGGCGAAGGCCCGTCCCGCATGGTAGGCCACATCCACCCCGCCGAGCGCAGGATTGTCCGGGAAACTATCGCGCTCCACGACGCGCTCGGCCATCCGTCGCTGGGATTGCCGAAGCCTGCGAAGGATCCCTACCCGGGGAAGGTCGTCCACGAAACGCGTCCGAGGGATCCGGGCCCGCGAGGAGATTCCCTCTTGGCGGAGTCGATTCATGGCCGTCAGCAGGATGGGTCGTCCGTCCGCTCGTACGACCCGGTGGGCCCCTCGGGAATCCGGGTGCTCAGAGAGCCACGCGGCGACGGCCCGCGCCGCGCGGATGTCCCCGAGGGCCCGCGCGATGGCGCCGCAGGTCGCGACGCGCCCTCGCGGGATCTCACGGGTGATCATCTCGAGGGCGCCCCGGAATTCGTCTTCCACGGCAGCGCCATCGTCGTCCTAACGCAAAACCTTTCTAGGGTCGTCTCCATCGAAGGCCCTCCATGTCCATCCTACTGCGGGACGGCCTCGTCGTGACCCAGGACCCGCAGCGGCAGATTCTCGCGGGGAGCGTCCTCGTCGAGAACGGCTCGATCGCGGCGATTGGACCGGTCGACGCTTCCGCTGCAGAGACCATCGACTGCCGTGGCTGCGTCATCCTCCCCGGATTCATCAATGCCCATCAGCACGTGGCCAACACGCTCCTCCGCGGCATCGCCGACGATATGCCCCTCTCGGAGATGCTCGAGAAGACCTTCGCGGTCGACGCGAAGCTCACGCGTCGGGACGTCCAGGTCGGGGCCCTCCTTGGGTGTGTGGAGATGATCCGGTCCGGCACGACGAGCTTCCACGATTTGTTCTACTGGGAGGACGAGGTCGCGAGGGCCGTGCGGGAATCCGGCCTCCGAGGCTTTCTTTCCTGGGTCACCCTCGACGAGGCCTTCACGACGCAGCACGGCAGTCCTCTGAAGAACGCAGAGGCCTTCATCGGGAAGCACGAGAGCGACGCGCTCGTCACCCCATCCGTCGGCGTCCAAGGCGTCTACGTTGCCTCCGAGGAGACCTACACGTCGGCTCGCGAGATTGCGGAGCGCCATCGTGTGCGGCTCCACACGCACCTGTCCGAAACAAGGAAGGAAGTTTTCGACCATCAGAGGCAGACGGGACTCCGCCCGGTGGAGTGGCTAGAGCGGATCGGTTTCCTCAACGCGCGGCTCACAGCCGCCCACGGCGTCTGGCTCACCCTCAACGAGGTGCGGTCCCTTGCCCGTCACGGTGTGAGCGTGGCCCACTGCCCCACGTCGAACATGAAGCTGGCATCCGGTGGCGTGGCTCCCGTGCCGGAGCTGCAGGAGCAAGGCGTCCCGGTCGGCCTGGGAACCGACTCCCCCGTGTCGAACAACGGGATGGACATGTTTGCAGAGATGAAGATCGCGACTCTTCTCCATAAGTCGTCTCGATGGGACGCGCGCGTCCTGCCGGCACAGAAGGCGCTGGACATGGCGACGATCGACGCAGCACGGGCCCTCGGCGTCGGGGATCGGCTCGGGTCTATCGAGATCGGCAAGCGCGCTGACCTCGCTGTCGTCTCGTTGCGCGGCGCGCACACCACGCCTTTTTATCCGGCCAATGTCATCAGCCACCTCGTTTACAGCTGTCGAGGAAGCGATGTTCAAGCCACTCTCGTCGACGGCAACGTCCTCATGGACGATGGACTCCTCCGTACCGTGGACGAGGCGGAGGTTCTCTCGCGGGCCCAAGAGACCGCCCGAGAGCTCTTCGGGGCGTGAACCATGATCTGCGGCGTCGATGAAGCCGGCCGGGGCCCCGTCCTAGGCCCCCTCGTCGTCGCAGGTGTCGCGGTCGATTCCGATGTCCCGCTCCGCCAGCTGAATGTGCGCGACTCGAAGAAACTCTCTGCGGAGAAGCGGGAGCTCCTCGCCCCGGCCATCGAGCGGATTTCCAAGTACGAGGTCGTCGTGATCCCCGCGAAGGAAATCGATGTGATGCGCGCGGAGATGTCCCTCAACGACTTCGAAGCGGACCTGTTCGCGCGAGTCATTGAGCGCCTCCATCCCGATACCGCGTACGTGGATGCAGTTGACGTGGACGAGATCGATTTCAAGCGTGCCGTCCAGAAGCGGCTCCCCTTCGACGTGGAGATCGTCTCCCAGCACGAAGCCGACGATCTCTTCCCGGTCGTCAGCGCGGCCTCCATCGTCGCGAAGGTTCGCCGGGACGCGGAGATGCGGGAGATCGAGGAGTCCTTCGGGGAACCCGTGGGCTCCGGGTACCCCTCAGATCCGGTGACGATCGCGTTCTTGGAAAAGTGGACTAGGGAGAAGGGGAGTCTTCCGCCGCACACTCGGACCACTTGGGACACGGCTCGGCGTCTCCTTGCTGAGTCTCGGATCCGCAAGCTCGATGAGTTCGGAGGCGGCAGGCCATGAAGGACTTGATTGAGGGGCTGGTTGCGAAATTCAACGCGAGGGTCGATTCCGACCCCGAGCTCCGCGAGGAGCTCGGCAATCTGAAGAAGACCGTCCTCATCGAGATCAAGGACGGCACGAAGTGGCACTTCACCCTCGAGCGCGGCCACATCGGGGGAATCCAAGATGGAGATGTGGCAAGCCCGGATCTCACGATCACGGTGAAGGACAAGGAGACCCTGCGGGCGCTCCTGACGCGAGAGATGGGCGTCTACAAAGCGTACGCCCTGGGTCTCGTCCGGCCGAAGGGGAGTTTCGAGGACCTCCTCCGCTTCCGGAAGTTCTTCTGAGACACGTATCCTCGATAGGTTTATCCGCGAGGGACCGATGCTCTCGCCCGGGCGCTCTCCCGCTCGCGGGACCCAGCAGCGGGGTGGGGTAGCCAGGATATCCCGTCGGGCTCATACCCCGGGACTCCCAGGTCCCCGGTGGGACACCCGGAGATCGATGGTTCAAACGGGTCCGAGGCCCGCCCTCGGTCCCTGGAAGTCCATCCCCCGCTATCCGCTCCGGGAGGGCGGCCCTTCTTAACGCCAGCGCCTCCCTTGATTCTCACGACGATACGTTTATCGTGACACGTCCTCGTCGGCTGCAACGGGAACGGACATCCGACCATGGTGGAACGGGTGAAGACCGGCGTTGCCGGATTGGACACGATGCTTAATGGCGGCCTCCTCCCCGCCCGCCCGTACATCGTCTCGGGCCCGACGGGTAGCGGCAAGACGATCCTTGCGATGCACTTCCTCGTGGAGGGCCTGAAGCGGAACGAACCCTGCCTCCTTGTGACTGTGGACGAGCCACCCATCGAGGTCAAAGCGAACATGGCCTCCTTCGGGTTCAACCTCGACCGGCTGAAAATCCTCGACGCGACGCCTGACATCCGGGCCCACCGGAGAACACGCAGCGTCATCGACGTCGGCACGGCGCTGGAAGTGAGGGACATGGAGAACGTGAGCGACATCCGCCAGTCCTCCCAGATCCGCGCCCTCGAGGTCACCGTCCACAGCGTCCAGAAGATGATCAAGCAGGAATATGCGCAGCGCCTCGAGCGGGCGAAGGAGCGCTACAAGCGCATCGTGATCGATTCTATGACGGCCCTGAAGATGTTCTCCATGCAGGGAGAGGATAGTCGTATCCTCATCCAGTCGTTCATGCGCTTCCTCTCCGAACTCGAGGCAACGACGATTATCGTCTCCGAGCACCTCGACTGGAGCACGATCGAGACGGAGTTCTTCCTGGGGCGCGGGGAGATTCGTTTCGGGAAGTGGCTCGACGGAGCGAAGATCCGCCGCGCGGTATCCATCGAAAAGTTCCGCGGGAGTGCCTTCGACGACCACCTGCGGCCCGTCGTCATCGGCGACACGGGCATGGTCGTCCAACCCGAAGGTCCGGTCACGGTCCTGAATGGCACCCGGGCGAAGTCCGGGGAATCCCTCCTCGAGATCCGAATCATCGACGAGATCTCGATGCTCATCGAAGGCTCCCTTCGTAGAATCGAGGAAGCTCAGCGTCGCCAGATCCAGGTGCGGGACATCGAGGTCGCCCTTTCCCGCGCGATGCTCCAGTTCCAGCGCAAGAACTACCAGAAGGCTCTGAAGCAGGCTCTCGCATGCCAGTCCCAGCTTGAGGCCCGCCTCGGCGAAGTCCCACCGCCTCCCGCGGCAGCGGTCCCACCGCCTCCGAAGGAGGTGAAGGCGTGAACGGGGTCGCGAAGATCCGGACCGGCACTCCCGGCCTGGACCGCATGCTACATGGTGGTCTCGTCCCCGGACGCCCCTACATCGTCTCGGGTCCCCCGGGCTCCGGGAAGACGATCCTCGGCGTCCAGTTCCTGCGAGAAGGCCTCGAGGGCGGTGAACGCTGTCTCCTCGTCGCCCTCGAGGAGCCCCCGAACGAGCTGAAACTCAACATGCGCCATTTCCGTTGGAATCTCGATGATCTGGAGATCCTTGACGCAAACTCGGACATCCGGCGGTTCGAACCGACCCCCCTCCTCGAGATTTCCACGGAGACCGAGCCCCAGCGGTTCCGGGATCTCGACGACCATATCCGGAAGACGCCGGACTTCGAAAGCCACGAGGTCACGGTCCACTCCCTCCAGCAGCTGCTGAAGACCCTCTTCCTGAAGCGCCAGTACGCTCGCGTCGTGATCGACTCCATGACGGCCCTTCGGTATTTCTGCATGCGAGAGTTCGAAGAGACTCTCGCGACCCAGTCCTTCATGCGCTTCCTCGCCGAGTCCAAGGTCACCTCGCTCCTCACCGTGGAACTGCCTGAAGAAGGAGAGGTGCCCCCCGAGGCATTCCTGGCCCGCGGGGAGGTCCGCCTCCACAAGCTCCGGGACGAGACCGGTTTCCGCCGGTTCGTCTCCGTGGAGAAGTACAAGGGGTCGAGCCATGACGATCTCGTGTATCCCTTCGAGATCACGAACGCGGGCGTGAGCGTCCAGGTCGCGAGCGCGCCGGCTCCCGCCGTGCTCTAGCCCGCGTGCAGCCTCGGGACGATGGAGGGCGATTGTCAAAGGGTCTTGTCCGACAAACGTATGACTACTTTTAAATACCATGGGGCTCATGCCACCGGGGTCAGAGTCCATCGGGATGGGATGGTTCGATGAAGTCGCTTCTTAACGAGGCGCTAGCTCGCCACCAAGAGGCTCAGGAACAGGAAGAGAAGGAAAAGGCCGCCGCGGCGAAGGCCGAGACGACCAAGGACGACGAAGAAATCGAGAAGATCGTCGAGTCGATCAATGTCTCGATCAAGATCGTCGGCTGCGGTGGCGGCGGGTCCAATACGATCGACCGTTGCAGCGAGGCTGGAATCACCGGTGCCCAGCTGTGCGCGATCAACACGGACGCCAAGCATCTCCTTTCCGTCCATGCGCCGAAGAAGATCCTCATCGGAAAGCGCCTGACAAAGGGCCTCGGCGCGGGTGCGCTTCCTGAAGTCGGAGAGCAGGCCGCCCATGAGAACGAGGAGGAGATCCGCGACTTCATCCGCGGCTCCCATGTGGTCTTCATCACGGCCGGAATGGGTGGCGGCACGGGAACGGGCGCGGCCCAGTACGTGGCCCACGTCGCCAAGGAAGAGGGCGCCCTGACCATGGGCGTCGTTACGATGCCGTTCAAGTCCGAGGGCCGCATCCGAATGGAGAACGCGGAGGCAGGCCTCGACAAGCTGCGCAAGTTCTGCGACACCACGATCGTCATCTACAACGACAAGCTCCTCGAGCTCGTCCCCCGCCTGCCCATCAATGCAGCCTTCAAGGTGGCCGATGAGATCCTCATGGAATCCATCAAGGGCATGACGGAGATCATCACGAAGCCCGGCTTGGTGAATCTGGACTACGCCGACCTCATGACGATCATGAAGGGCGGCGGGGTCGCGATGATCGGCATCGGCGAGAGCGAGGAAGAGCGGGATCGTGTCGAATATGCGATCAACGAGGCCCTCGAGAGCCCCCTCCTCGGCGAGGTCGACCTGACCCACGCCCGAGGCGCCCTCGTCCGCGTCGTCGGCGGCCCTGACCTCACGGTCTCCGAGGCAGAGAAGGCCGCGGAAATCGTCGGCCAGAAGATCAACCCCATGGCCCGGATCATCTGGGGCTGCTCCGTGGAGTCGGACCTTCAGAACATCGTCCGCGTCCTCCTCGTGATTACGGGCGTGAAGTCGAAATCGCTCCTCGGCAAGGAGGTCTACACGGGGGCTGTGAAACTCCCCTCCGCCTCCGATGTCGACGAAGTACGCTGACCTCCTCCACCTTTTTCAGAACCTTTTTCCTCTTCCATTTCATCCCTGTCCAGCGTGGGCGTATCTCGGCCCAGGTACCGGTACGTCGCGTTCCGCGTGGAGTCGAGCCGAGCCTTCAGTCGGGAGGAGGTTCGCGCGGCTCTCCGCGACCTCCCCGATCGGCCCTGGCTCGTGGATTTCGAGGGATCCGAGGGCCTCGCCCGGGCGACGAACCTCACGAAGGACGCGGTTGTCGAGGCGCTGAACAGCCTCCGCCGCATCGGCCCGGAAGCCGTGCGCGTGACGACGTTGGGTACCTCGGGGACCATCCGGAAGGCCCGAGCGAAGTATCTCGCCTGATTGTCACCGCGGCACTCCTTGCCCGAAAGAAGTCTTATAAGTGACCGCTTTATAGGCGCCCTCGAGGGACTTCATGCAGCCGGGTCAAATGGCATACGACCGCGCCATCACGGTCTTCAGCCCCGACGGGCGGCTCTTCCAGGTCGAGTACGCCCGCGTGGCCGTCACCCGCGGGAACACGACGGCAGGGCTGAAATTCAAGAACGGCATCGTCCTCATGGCCGACAAGAAGATTGGCTCCCGGCTCGTGGAGACGTCGTCGATCGAGAAGATCTTCCAGATTGACGAGCACATTGGTGCCGCCACCTCGGGCCTTGTCGCCGACGCCCGTGTCCTCGTAGACTACGCCCGACTCGTGGCCCAGATTAACAAGGTCACCTACAACGAGAAGATCGGCGTTGACCTCCTCGTGAAGAGGATTTGTGACTACAAGCAGAACTACACCCAATACGGAGGCGTGCGTCCTTTCGGGACCGCGCTCCTCGTCGCCGGCGTCGACGACCTGGGCACGCATCTCTTCGAAACCGATCCTAGTGGGGCCCTCGTGTCCTACAAGGCCGGGAGCATCGGCGCGGGCCGGAATGCGGTCATGGAGTTGTTCGAAGAGAAGTTCAAGGACGGCATGACCCAGGATGAGGCGGTCCTGCTCGGCCTCGAGGCGCTGCAGAAGGCCTCCGAAGGTGAGAAGCTGGACGCGAAAGCGATCGAGGTCGGTCTCGTCGTGTCGGGCGAGAGGTTCCGCCGTCTTTCTGAGCAAGAAATCGGTGGCTACCTGACCCGCCTCCCGCAGACTGCGGCCTAGGCGAGGCCATGCCAAAGGAGCTCCGGACGGATCGTCGGGACGACATCTTCAAGGAGTATGTGATCGCCCGAATCGAGAAGGCGGGCGAGAAGTTCGAGGTCCTCGTGAAGCCGGACGCGGTCCAGAAGCTCCGGGATGGCAAGGAAATCGATCTCATGGTTGAGCTGGCCATCGACGAGATCTTCCGTGACGCTCACAAAGGTTCGAAAGCATCCGAGGAGAAGATGCAGGAATTCTTCGGGACGACGGAACCGCTGGATGTCGCCCGTCGGATTGTGAAGACGGGTGAGATTCAGCTCACGACGGAGCAACGGCGTGAGATGTTGGACGCGAAGCGCAAGCAGATTGTCCAGTACATTGCGGCGAACGCGATCAACCCGCAGACCGGCGCACCCCATCCGCCGCAGCGAATCGAAATCGCGATGACGGAGGCGAAGGTCCACTTGGACCCCTTCAAGGCCGTCGAGGAGCAGGTGAAGGAGGTCATGGACGCCCTTCGTCCGCTCATCCCCATCCGCTTCGAGAAGGTCCGCATTGCGATCCGCCTAAGTGCGGAGGACAGCGCGAAGTCCTACGGTGACATCAAGTCGTTCGGGACGATTCTGAGGGAGGAATGGCAGCCCACGGGGGCTTGGATTGGCGTCGTGGAAATGCCCGCAGGGATGCAGACGGAGTTCCTCGAACGGCTCAACGCGAAGACGAAGGGCAACGTCGAGACGAAGATCCTGAAGGCGGACCAGAGGATTTGAGGGACGCGCGGGCACCCGAGGCGACTCCTGCGAGCTTGTGGCCAGGGCTTCGGGCCCCCCGGCCGATTCTCGGGGAACGGGCCGTCGGGCGAGGCAAAGCCTCAAGTAGCGGCCTCCATTTCGACGCCTTCGCGTGAGAGAGAGAAACCGATGGAAGGAAGTGGCGCGGCGCTTCGCCAGATTGTCATTCCCGGCGAGGCCGTCGGCGGGCCTGGACTGAGACCGGGACCCGGGACGTTCCGCTCAGGGAATCAGATTCTTGCGGCCCAGCTTGGGATTCGTACCGTGCGTGACAACAGCGTCAGCGTCATCGCCCTCAACGGGCGGTACATGCCCCAGCCCGGCGACGCCGTCGTCGGCGAGGTCGTCGACCTCGGACCGTCCCACTGGCTCGTCGATATCAACGCCCCGTATCCTGCGCCCCTCCACGCCACGGAGTCCCCTTGGCATGTGGAGTTCGGGGATACGGCGCGGTACCTGAAGGTCGGCGACGCGATCCTCGCCTTCGTCCTCGCCGTGGACGAGGCGAAGCGCCTCCAACTGACGATGCAAGACCGTGACGCCCGGCGCCTTCAGGGCGGGATCCTCGTGGAGATCTCGCCGACGAAGGTCCCGCGGGTCATCGGCAAGCAAGGAAGCATGATCTCCATGATCAAGGACCTGACCCGCTGCCGAATCTACGTGGGCCAGAACGGGCGGATCTGGATTGACGGAAGCGACGCGGATGCAGCGGTTGCCGCCAAGGCCATCTCCCAGATCGAGGAGAGGGCCCAGGCCCACGGGCTCACGGAAGTGATCCGGGAATTCCTGGAGCGGGAATTGCGCGAAGAGCGGCGGACCTCCTGAGGAGTGGAAACGTGGAAGACATCGAGCACTTTGAGAAGGAAATGAGATTGATCGACGAGGATGGTCGGCGTCTGGATGGACGTCGGTTCGATGAACTCCGCCCCATCCGTATCGAGGCCGGCGTGCTCCGCCGCGCGGACGGGAGCGCGTACGTCGAATGGGGCGGGAACAAGATCCTCGCTGCCGTCTACGGACCGCGAGAGGCCCACCCACGACACATTCAGGATCCCGCCCAGGCGCTCGTCCAATGCCGTTACAACATGGCCCCGTTCAGCGTTTCCGATCGCAAGCGCCCGGGCCCGGACCGGCGATCCGTGGAGATCTCCAAGGTCATCTCGGAGGCCTTCTCGGCGGTTGTCTTCAAGGAACAATTCCCGCGGACCTCCGTGGACATCTACATTGAGGTCCTCCAGGCGGACGCGGGAACGCGGTGCGCCGGCCTGACCGCGGCTTCCGTCGCCCTCGCGGACGCGGGGATCCCGATGCGGGACCTCGTCGCCTCCTGCGCCTCGGGCAAGATCGGTGGCGTGGTGTGCCTCGACTTGAACAAGGAGGAGGACAACTTCGGGGAAGCGGACTGTCCGATGGCGATCGTCCACGGGACGGGGGAGATCGTCCTCCTCCAGATGGACGGTCACCTGACCTCCGAGGAATTCCAGCGGGCGATGGACCTCTCCATGAATGCGGCGAACCGGATCTACGAGCTTCAGAGGGATGCCCTTCGGCGCCGGTACTCCACGACCTTCGAGGAGATCTTGAAGGAATCTCCTCCGGGGCCGCCTGCACCGGCACCCTCGCCGCCCTTCGAGGAACCCGAGCCCGCCTCCGATCAAGACTTTGGTCCGGAGGGGATCTGATGGCGGAGGAGCTCATCAGCGACCTCATGCGCGCACACATCTATCGCCTCGCGGCTCGGGGCGAGCGCGTGGACGGCCGCGGCCTCGACGAGCCCCGGAAGGTTACGGTGGAACGGAGCTTCGTGAAGACCGCGGAGGGAAGCGCCCGGATCCGGCTCGGGAAGACGGACGTCCTCGTGGGCATCAAGATGTCCACGGGCGAGCCCTACCCCGACACACCCAACACGGGCGTCCTCTCGACGAGCGCGGAGCTGGTCCCCTTGGCGAGCCCGACTTTCGAGCCGGGCCCGCCAAGCCCTGCCGCCATCGAACTCGCCCGAGTCGTGGATCGCGGGATCCGCGAGTCGAAGATGGTGAACATGGAGCGGCTCTGCATCGCCCCGAAGGAGAAGGTCTGGGTGATGTTCGTCGACATCCATATCCTCGACCACGATGGCAACCTCTTCGACGCGTGCTCCTACGGCGCCGTCGCCGCACTCTCGGGCACGGTCGTGCCTGCGAGGAATGCCGCCCTCGGCGACGACTTCGCCTTGCCGATCGAGCACTGGCCCGTGAGCGTGACCTTCGCGAAGATCAAGGACATCATCCTCGTGGACCCAGACCTCGATGAAGAGCGGATGGCCGACGCGCGCCTCACGGTCACGACGGATGAGAACGGAGACATCCGCGCGATGCAAAAAGGCTTAAGTGGAAGCTTCACTTACGACGAAGTCAAGCGGATGATTGAGACCGCCCAACGAGTCGGCCAGAACATCCGTCCGCAGTTGCGCGCTTCCTGAGGTCCCCCATGGCACGCCGCACCCGTCATGCCGGAATCGTCGCCCGGTACGGGCCGCGGTACGGGGTGCGGATCCGACGCCGGGTGCAGGAAATCGAGGAGACCCTCCGCGCGCGGCACACATGTCCGAACTGCCAGGCCCTCGCCGTGAGACGCCGCTCGACGGGCGTATGGGAGTGCCGTCGTTGCGGCCACGTCTTCGCGGGGGGCGCCTATCGCCCGATCGTCACGACGTCCTTCAAACGCGAGCTTGCGCCCGCGGCCGAGGGCGAAGCGGAGAAGGCGGAGGAGGCGTGACCATGTACAAGTGCGCGAAATGCTTCGAGCCCATCCGGACGAATATCAACACGGTCGGGATTCAGTGCGAGCGATGTGGCTCGAAGATCTTCTACAAGGAACGCCCGAACGTGAAGAAAGTTGTCAAGGCGCGGTGATTATGCCGCGCGCCACGATCCTCCTCGAGGGCCCCGAAGCCTCCGTGGTCCGTGAGGCCCTTGCTCCCGAGGCTGGCCGGGACGTGCCCAAGGCTCGTGTCCGGGTGAGTGGATCGAAGGTACGCACGAGGATCGAGATCGTCGCGGACGACACGAGCGCCCTTCGAGCCGCGGTCAATTCCTATCTCCGCTGGGCCGATGTGGCCGCGCGGGTGAGGCGCGAGGTGAAGCCGTGAGCATGAAGGAGGTCTCCCCGCAACTCCAGAACCAGATTGCCCAGTACCAGCAGCTCCAGCAGCAGCTCCAGGTCCTCACCTCCCAACGGATTCAGCTCGAGGCGAAGCTGCGGGAGATCGAGGGGACCCTCGAAGAACTCGGGAAGCTCTCCGGGAACACCCAGGTGTACAAGAGCATCGGCATGCTCCTCGTGCGCCAGGACGACCGCGAGGTCCTGAAGAAGGAGCTCGAGGAGCACAAGGAGACGCTGACCGTCCGGGTGAAGTCTGTCCAGAGGCAGGAGAAGGCCCTCTCGGAGCGGTACGAGAGCCTCGGCGAGAAGATTCGCGCGGCCCTCGGCGGCGGCACATCGGAGAGCGGAGCGAACTGAAGGTTCCTTCCCCTTCGTGTGCGCAAACCCTTATATTCGCAGGTCCCTTGGCGACCCCGTGGCGGAAGAGACGGAGTCTGCGGAGCCCGCGGAGGCTACTGCGAAACCGGCCGTCCGACCCATGACGAAGGCGGGGTTCACTCGCTTCCTCATGATCTTCATGTTCCTCTTGGCGCTCCTCGCCATGTTCGATCCCGTCATGAGCACTCAGTTCGGTGCCCTCCTGGGGCTCGTCCTCGGCCCCCTCATCGGCTTCGGAGGCCGCTACCCCGTGATCACGATCCTCCTCGCCGGGATGCTCACGACGACGGTCTCCTCCGTCATCCGGGACCACTACACGAACTGGGTGAAGATGACCCGGATGAACAAGGTCATGTCCGCCTGGCGGAGGGCGAACATGGAAGCCCTCCGGAAGGGCAACCAGGCGAAGATCCAGAAGATGCGGGAGATCCAGCAGGGATTCATGCGGGAGAACATGGACGTCCAGTTCGCCCCGATGAAGTCCATGGCCTGGACGTTCTTCTTCTTCATCATCCTCTTCGTGTGGCTCCGCCTGTTCGTCGACAACACGCTCTCCGTGCTGGGGAACCAGTTCATCGCGGTGCCTTGGGCGCCGCAGGTCTACCTCCAGTCCGCCTATGTCTTGCCCTCGTGGGTCCTCCTGTATTCCCTCCTCGCGATCCCCATCGGCCAGATCATCACCCGCGTCCTGAAGTACGTGCGGTTCCGGCGGAAGCTCGAGGCGATGGGCGTCCCGCTGAAGGCCGAGGTCGCCCCCTGAGGTCCCCCGATGATCGTCGTGATCGGCGGTCCGCCGGGGAGTGGGAAGACGACCGTCGCAGAGCGGCTCGCGAAGGCTCACGCCGCGGCTTTCGTCTCCGCAGGACGTGAGTTCCGTCGATTGGCGAAGGAGCGGGGGATGAGCCTCGAGGATTTCGGGAGGCTCGCTGAGGTCGATCCGGAGATTGATCGGGCTCTTGATCGCGCCGTCCTCGAAGAGATCCTCCGGTGGGACGCTTCGGGAAGGGACGTCGTCGTCGACGGGAGGATCCAAGCCCATCTCCTCGCTGCTCGCAAGGTGCCCAGCTTGAAGGTGCTCATCGACGCCCCCGTGGCGGTGCGTGCGGAGCGAATCGCTGGTCGCGAGGGGAACTCCGCCGAGGAAGCGAAGCGCGAGATCCTTGCCCGAGAAGCCTCCGAACGGGCCCGGTACAAGTCCATCTACCGCATCGACCTCGGAGACGTCCGATTCTACGACCTCATCATCGACTCCTCCGACAAAACGCCCGACGAAATCGCGGCTCTCGTATGGTCCAGGGTGGAGGGATGAGCCACCTCATCGTCCTCCACGATACGCCGGACTCGAAGCACGGGAAGCCACCGCGGGAACGGACCCTCGAGGAGCGGATCCGGCGCGGCGTCGCAATCGTCGACAAGCCCCAGGGGCCGACGTCCCATCAGGTGAGCGCCTGGGTGCGGGACATGTTTGGGATGGAGAAGGCGGGTCACAGCGGTACCTTGGACCCGCGTGTGACAGGCGTGCTTCCGGTGGCCCTTGCGGATGCGACCCGCGCCCTCGACGCGGTCCTTGAAGGGGACAAGGAATACGTCGGCGTGATGCAGCTCCACCAAGACGTTCAGGAGCCGCGCATCCGGTCCATGATCGCCCGGTTCGTGGGGGACATCTACCAGACGCCGCCGTTGCGTTCTGCGGTGAAGCGGGAGCAACGGAAACGCCACATCTCCGAGTTCGAGGCGCTCGAGAGCGCCGGACGGAACGTGCTCTTCCGCGTGCGATGCGAGTCCGGGACCTATGTCCGGACCCTCTGCGTGGACATCGGGGAGGCCCTCGGGGTCGGCGCGAACATGGTGGACCTGCGGCGGACACGGACCGCCTCCATGACGGAGGCCGATGCACATCCGCTCAGCGACTTCCGCGATGCAATCTCATTCTGGAAGGAGGAGGGCGACGAAGAACCCCTCCGGCGGATCCTGCAACCGCAGGAGCGCCTCTTGGAGCACCTTCCGGAGTTCATCATCAAGGACACCGCCGTGGACGCGCTCTGTCATGGCGCGAATCTTGCGGTGCCCGGTGTGGCGAAGTTGTCGGAGCACGTGAAACGTGGTGATGTCGTGGGCGTCTTCACCGCGAAAGGGGAAGCAGTGGCCATTTCGAAGGCCCTGATGACCTCGGAGGAGATCGTCGTCGCCAAGTCCGGGGTCGCGGCGGACACCATGCGGGTCCTCATGGCCCCGGGCACGTATCCGAAGCTGTGGAAGTGACGTCGATGTCCGCGGTGTCTCGCGGATTCGATCCGGAGCGTCAAGCGATCGCAGGCGCCCTCCACCGGAAGCGCCTTTGGCTCGCGAGGGGTCGGAACGTCGTTCTCCTTGCATTCATCGGCTACCTCATTCTGAGTGGCTCGAGGCCGCTTCTCGACGGAATTGCCGCGGCCGGCTTCGGCACATGGGCGACCGCAGCCCTGTTTCTCCTCCTCCTATACGCGATGGGCAGCCTCCTCGACCTTCCTTTCGCCTACGTCGGCGGGTATCGCTGGGAGCGGGAGGTGGGCCTGTCCGCGGAAACGCTTCGGTCCTGGCTCAAGGACCATGTGAAGTCCTTTCTCCTCGGACTGGGTTCAACTGTGGGTGTCGGGCTCGTCGTGCTCTGGCTCCTCCAGACATTGCCGGGGTTGTGGTGGCTTGCGGCATGGGGGCTTGGGCTTCTCGTCTCCCTTGGACTTGGATTCGTCCTCCCGGTGTTCTTGGTCCCTCTGTTCTATCGATCCCGGCCCCTCTCCGATGTAGCCCTGCGTTCGCGGTTTGAAGCTCTCGCGAAACGTGCGGGCGTGCCCATCATCGGTGTGTTCGAACTCGCCTCGTCAGCCAAGAGTCGGCGGTCCAACGCGGGCGTTGTGGGCGTTGGACGCACGCGAAGGATTCTCATCACAGACACGATGCTGCGGGAATTTACCGCCGAGGAGGTCGAGTCCGTCCTCGCCCACGAGCTAGGCCATCAGAAGTTCCTCGACCCGATTCGGGGATTTGTCGGGAGCGCAGGAACGTCCCTGGTCGTCCTCGGAGTGAGTGCAGCCGCGTACGCGGCCCTTCATTTGCGGTTTGGAATCGCGGGCCTCGGGGATGCGGCGGGCTTGCCACTTCTCGCCGTGCTCGGTGCGTTGATCTCTCTGCCCCTCGGTCCCCTGGGGCTCTGGCTCTCACGCCGCCGAGAGCGGCGCGCGGACTCCTTTGCATTGAATCTCACATCCAACCCGACCGCGTTCAGCGCCGCGATGGTGAAGCTTCACGACAAGAACCTCGGGGTCGCCGATCCGTCTCGCTGGGATCTGTGGCTCCACTACACGCATCCATCCGGAAGGGAGCGCCTGGAGTTCGCCCGCCTTTTTCGCCCGTCTTCATGACCTCGCGGAGAACCTTTATTACGCCGGAACCGATGGCGCGCGTGCTGAGTGCCGAGGTCGCCTAGTCCGGTAGGGCGCCAGCCTGGAGAGCTGGTGGTCGCGAGGCCTCGGGAGTTCAAACGGCTCCCGCCGCTCATGGCGGCTGCCTGAAAGTCTCCCCCTCGGCGTTCAGCTTTTCTCCTTCGCGGGCCGCGCAAGGCGCCGCTTGAGTTCGTCGATGGATGGCAACGGCATTGGATCGACGCGCCGGAGGGTTGCGAGGTAGAGGCTCACGTAGTCGCCGAGGTACAGCGTGCCGAGCATTCGTCCGAGGAGCTGTTCGTCGTCGTCCTTGACCTGCTCGACCTTTGTTTGCCGCGAAATCATCTCCGCGGTCGCATCGAGGCGACGTCGCATCTCCGGCGTTTCCTCCGAATCCCGGAGGAGGATGGGCACGAAGCGCCTCGCCCCCGCGTCGGAGCACCATCCGACGAGTTCGTTGTGGTCTGCTTCCGGGAACGCGGAGGAGAAGGCAAGTGTCTTCGCGTTCTCGTTGAGCTGGGTCTGCCACCGCTTCGCGATGGGCCCATAGGGCGGGGCGCCGTACACGATGGGGACACGATCCTCGATCTTGGCCGCAAGGGCCTTCGCGCGATTGTGACGCATGGAGACGTCAGGAGAGAAGCGGGTTCGGAGATCCTTCAGATGGACGATGGCGCGCGCAAGCTCCCCTTGGAGATCGCCGTAGACCCAATCGGCACCCAAGGAGGGAAGGATCCCGAAAAGATGTCCAAAGGCGCCCCGTGGTGGGAGACCCTTCGGAACACCGACGACGGGGGCGTTCGCATTCTGAGCGAGGTCCGCGAGCTGGCCGCCCGAGGTCACGGCGACGAGCTTGGCGCCGAGCTTGAATCCTTCCGCGGCCGCGGCGAGCGTTTCCTCCGTGTTCCCCGAGTAGGAGACCGCAATCAGGACGTCCCCCGGTTTCGCATAGGAAGGGAGGCGGTAGTCATGGAGGACTTGGATGGGGACCTTCGACCGATCCGCGACCCACGCCGCGAAGACGTCCCCTGCAATCCCTGATCCGCCCATCCCGACGATGAAGACTCGGGCCGGGCCGCGCACGTCGATCTCCAATCCGAGACCGCGGCGGATTCCCTCTTCGAGTTGCTCCGGCAAGGACGCGATGATGGCTCGCATCCCGCCGCGGTCCAAGCGCTCGACGGCCTTCGGCTCGAGCATCGTAGGACCGCATGGTCCCAGCGGAAATAAGACCTCCTCCAATGTCGAATTACTGAAAAATGAGTTTCTACAAAAACGTTGATATATGGCCCAATCCTCGTCAGAATTCGTGGACTTGGTCGGGTTGGCCCTCGAGGCCCTTCGGCGAGGGCGCTTCGTCCTCGTGTACGACGGCGACGGCCGGGAAGAGGAGACCGACCTGACGACGGCGAGCGAATTCGTCACTCCCTCGTCGATCGCGACCATGCGGAAGGAAGCGGGCGGCCTCATCTGCATGACCCTCTCCGGGGAAGTCCACCGGAAGATCGGATTGCCGTACATGGCGGACGTTCTGCGGCACGCCGGCCGTGCCTATCCCCTCCTGGACGCCGTGGCCACGGAGGACATGAAGTACGATCATCGAAGCGCTTTCTCCATCTCCGTGAACCACCGCGACACGTATACGGGCGTCACGGACAAGGACCGGGCCCTGACGATCTCACGGCTCGCGTCCCTCTCCCGCGAGACGCTGAAGCGAGAGAACGGCTGGGCCGCGGAGGCGTTCGCTCGGGACTTCCGGTCTCCCGGCCACGTGCCCCTCCTCAATGCGGCGGAGCCGCTCCTTGAGGTGCGGAAGGGACACACGGAGCTCGCGACGGCTCTCACGATCATGGCGGGACTCGTTCCCACAGCGACCATCTGCGAGATGATGTCGGACGACGGCCATGCCCGTTCCCGGGAAGATGCAAAGGCATATGCGCGCGCGCATAATCTCGTCTTCCTGGAAGGGCAGGACATCGTCCGAGCGTGGCGCGCATGGTCCGTGTAATGGCGACGGGGGTCTTCGATCTCCTCCATCCCGGTCATCTCTACTTCCTGTCCGAGGCAAAGAAGCTCGGGGACGAGCTCTTTGTCGTGGTGGCGAGGGACAGCACCGCGAGGAAGTTCAAACACGAGCCGATCACGAATGAAGTCTCGCGGCTTGAGATGGTCGAGGCCCTCAAGCCCGTGGACCGTGCGGTCCTGGGCCACGAGGGTGACATCTACGACATCCTCGACGAGATCCGGCCCGACATCGTCGCCCTTGGGTTCGACCAGGCGCATAACGAGGACAAGATCCGCGAGGAGTGCCGGACGCGGGGCCTCCAGGCGCGCGTCGTCCGGCTCCCGAAGTTCGAGGGCGACCTCGACGGCACGCGGAAGATCGTGAGGAAGGTGGCGGAATGGCTCGCGCTGCAAGAGAGGCTCAGGCAGGTCGAGGGGGGTCGCGGCGCCGAAGAGGCCGTAGGCCCTCGCCGCCCCTGAAGAAGATCGGCATCGTGGACACATCGTTCAGCCGGTTCGACATGGCCTCGTCCGCGATCGATGAACTCCAACGACAGGGCGGCGGTTTCCAAGTCCTGCGCTACACCGTCCCGGGGATCAAGGATCTCGCCGCAGGCGCCAAGGTGCTCTTCGACCGCGGGTGCGACCTGGTGATGACCCTCGGGATGGTCGGACGCCAGACGGTCGACAAAGATTGCGCCCTTGCCGCGGATTTCGGCCTCCAGATTGTCCAGGCCACGGTGGGGAAGCACATCATCGGGGTGATGGTCCACGAGGAGGAGGCGTCCGATGAAGCGACCCTGGCCTGGCTGTTCGACCGTCGCACCCGGGAGCACGCGATCAACGCGTACGACCTCGTCCTCCGCCCCCGGGCGCTCCGCGCCCGCGCGGGGACGGGGCAGCGGGAAGGCTATCCGGACGCGGGTCCCATCCGGCTCCAGGGGAAGTCGCGATGAGGCTCGCGGTCGTCGCTTCGCGCTTCAATCCCGAGGTCACGGACCTGATGCTCGACCGAGCGCTGGAGCGGGCGAAGGAACTCGGCCTCGACGTGAGCCTTGTCGTCCGGGTCCCCGGGGCGTTCGAGATCCCCCTTGCCGTCGAGAGGCTCCTCGGGCGGAGTGACGTGGACGGTGCCGTCGCCGTGGGCGCCGTCATCAAGGGGGAGACCCTCCATGACGAGGTGATCATGCAGGCCATGGCGCGAGGTCTCATGGATGTGGGACTCCGGGCGGGGAAGCCCGTCGGGCTGGGGGTCACGGGTCCGGGGATGACGGACGAGCAGGCCATGGCGCGAATCGACGCGGCCGCGCGGGCCGTCGATGCCGCGAAGGCGATGCACGACCTCCTTCATTCGCTGCGCTGATTTTCCACTTCAATCGCCACATCGGAAAGGTTTAATGGGGGCTCGCCTCCTACTTGGGCCAGCCCCGCATCCGTTCGCGAGGCGTCCCATCCATGGCCGACACCGCCGCGATTGAGTCGATCCTCCACGAGATCGAGAGGAACGAAGGGATCCAGGAGGCGATCCTCGTGTCTCGAAACGGGACGTACATCGCGGGCGAGGTACCCAAGGGCGCCCACGTGGAGACGTTCGCGGCCATGTTCGCGATTCTCCTCGGCGCCGCGGAGAACTCGACCTCCGAATTGAAGGAGGGCTTGGAGAACGTCATGATCAACCTCGAGACGAGCAAGATGGTCGTCCTCCATGGCGGACCCAAGGCGCTCCTCGTCCTGCGGATGCCGAAGGCCGCGGACGCAGGCCACCTCAAGTCGGCGGTCGCCAAGTATATCCCGCGGATCGAGGACAGCCTCTAGTTCAGATGCGCCGGAACCCGCGCAGCGCCCATTCGGACACCGCCTTCGTGACGTACCGAACCGTCCCCGCGGGCCCCCGGTCGAAGCCTTGGGCCGTGGTCTTCCCCTGCCCGACCAGCTGGAGGATGTCCTCCGCGGACGTCACGCCGGAGTTGACCGCGGTGACCGCGCGGGCGACTTCGTCGAGGAAGTGGCTGTCGCTCCCTCCGGTTTGTCCCACGCCGGATTTTTGCGCGCGGTTCCTCGCCATCGCGTTTCCGCGGCCTCGGGTGCGGCCGTTGCAGGTCTCAAACGCGGGAAACCGCGCACGCCCGAGGGCATCCTCGCCTAGGCCGGACCAGAAGCGGTATGGGTGGGCTGCGACCGCCACGCCCCCGAGGGCCGTGATCCGCTCCACGGTCTCCGCGACTCCGAGGTCTCGGGGAACGACCTCCCGGACCCCGTAGCCGAGGACATGGCCGTCTGCGGTCGAGATCTCGATTCCAGGGAGGATGAGGATTTCCTTCCCGGCCGCTTCTTCAGCCTCTTTCACTCCCGCCACGGCATTGTGGTCGGTGATTGCGAGCCCATGGATTCCGATCCTTCGCGCGAGGGCCACGAGCTCGCGAGGAGAAACCCGCGAGTCGGGAGAGTGCTGGGTGTGATTGTGAAGGTCCAGGAGCATCCGGGGGGCAGAAATGCCCCTCGTTCTAAAGCCTTGCCGCCGGCCGGGGGTCTAGTGGACCCACGTCCCCTCGGGGAGTCCTTTGTCGACCTTGAGGTCCTTTCCATCCGCTTGCAGGCGAACCGTGATCTCCCCTTGCCGCCCGAGGAAGTACACGCGGCCCTCCTTGCCGACCCGGAGCCGGTACTTCTGGAACTCCGAGAATGGAAGTTCGGCGGCACCCGCGGCGCCAAGGATCTGCGTCCCCACCTTCGCATCCTGCGGCGGGAAGACGAGGCCAACGGTCCTCTCGTCCTCGCCCGCAAGGAGCATCCCGCGGCTCTCGATGCCCCGGAGCTTCGCGGCCTGCAGGTTCACGAGGTATGCGATCTTGCGTCCTCGGATCTGCTCCGGTCGGTAGTCATTCTTGATCCCCGACACAATGTCCCGCCGCCCCTCCCCATAGTCGACGGTCAGGATGTACAGCTTGTCCGCGTTCGGGTGGTCCTTCACGTCAACGATCTCGGCGACGCGCACGTCGAATGCGGCCGCAGGGTCTGCTTGCGCGGCTTCGAGGTCGATCTTCGAGAAGAGGGGCTTGCCGACGCGGAGCCGCTGCCCCGCCGGGAGGTCTTCGAGGGCGTCCTCCCATCTTTGAGCGTGAACATCCGAGTCGTAGCCGAGCGCGTTCCACAGGCGCTGGGAACTGAACGGCAGGAACGGCGCCATGATGAGGGCGAGGGATCGCGCAACCCGCAAGGCGACGTGAATCGCGGTCCCGCAAGCGGCTCGGTCCGTCTTCACGAGATCCCACGGGGCCTTCTGATCGAAATATCGGTTCCCGACGCGCGCGAGCTCGACTGCCTCCTTGAGCGCGTCCTTGAGGTGGACGTACTCCAGGTTCGTGCCGACCTTGCGCCACTGTTCCTCGACGGCGCGGAGGATCGCCTTGTCCGCAGCATCGAGGAAACCCGTCGGAGGGACCCCGTGGTCGAAGTTCCTGTCCGCGAAGGTGAGGGCCCGGTGGACGAAGTTCCCGTACACGGCGAGGAGCTCGCTGTTGTTCCGCTGGGCGAAGTCCTCCCACGAGAAGTCCGTATCCTTCGTCTCCGGCATCGTCGCGATCCCATAGTAGCGGAGCTGATCGGGGTCGAAACGCTCCAACAAGTCGGGCAGCCACACACCCATCCCGCGACCTGCGCTCATCTTCTCCCCGGAGATGTTCAGGTATTGGGTCGCGGGCACGTCGTACGGCAGGTCGAGCCTCCCGTCGTACGCCATCAGGACGGCGGGCCAGAAGATGCAGTGGAAGATGATGTTATCCTTCCCGATGAAATAGTAGTGGCGCGCCTTCGGATCCATCCAGAAGTCCTTCCATCCCTCGGGCGTTCCGCGAAGCTTGAACCACTCTTTCGTCGCGGTGAGGTAGCCCATGACCGCCTCGAACCATACGTAGATCCGCTTCGTTTCGTAGCCGGGGACGGGCACCTCGATCCCCCAGTCCAGGTCCCGGGTGATCGGGCGGTCCCGGAGTCCTTCCTCAAGCCAGCTGTTCGTGAAGGTCGTCACGTGGTGCGGCCAGTGATCTTTGCCGGTGGCCATCCAACGCTGTAGGGGCTCCTCGAAGGCGCTGAGCCGGAAGAAGTAGTGCTTCGTGGTCCGGGGAACCGGCGGGGTCCCGTGGGTTCGGCACCTTGGCTTCTGGAGCTGGAAGGGGTCCATGAGGTTCGTGCAGTTGTCGCATTGGTCTCCCCGGGCGCGCTCGAACCCACAGATCGGGCACGTTCCCTCCACGTAGCGGTCCGGGAGGAAATGATTCCCCGTCGGGCAGAAGGGCGAGGTCATCTCGGCCTCGTAGATCTGGCCCGCGTCCTTCAGGCGGAGGAAGATCTCTTGGACCCACCTCTTGTGGTCCTCCGCCGCGGTGTTCCAGTACAGGTCGTACTTGACGCCGAGTTGCTCGATGTTCCGCGCGTGGAGGCTGTGGTACCGCTCGGCGATCTCCCGCGAGGACACTCCCTCCTCGTCCGCCCTCACCATGGTTGGGGTGCCGTGCATGTCGGTGCCACCGACCATGAGGACCTCGTCGCCCTTCATCCGGTGATAGCGGGCGAAGACGTCCGCGGGGATGAAGGTGGAGACCGCGTGGCCGAGGTGTCGTGGGCCGGAAGCGTATGGCCAGGCAACGCAGACGAGAATCTTCGCCATGCCGTCGGGTGCGACAGCGGGCATGTCATTTAAAGGATTCGCGGGGTCCGAAGCGCGCGTCCGGGGACCGGACGTAACAATTCCTGATTATCAGACCATGCGACTCTTGAGTCCGCATCTTATCGGGGAGAACCTCGATACGGGCGCGCCCTCGAGCCGGGGGAGTGGTCCCTTGGAGGTCTACCAGATGGGACGCGAGGAAGGTTCCGGAGTCCGTGAAGCCCTCGGTGAGGACCGGCGCGAGCCGCGCATCCTATGCTGGAACTGCAAGCACCTGACCCCATTTCACGAGGACCGGTGCACGAACTGCGGAGCGAAATTCGCGGGCAGCACCGGCGGCGTGTATTCCGAACCCGCGAAGCCCACGAAGCGGGTGCCTTCTCCCCGGGATGAACTCGCGGAGGCACGGCGGAGCTTGATGAAGCTGTTCGAGGACCTCCAGCGGGTCCACGACGTGTCGTCCCGGCATTCCGGGGCGGTCCGAGATCACGAAGGTTCCGATGGCCACGGCACGCTCGGGCTGTTCCAGTGCCCATCCTGCGGCCGCTTCGTCGCAGAGAGCGCGGAGGATTGCGCTTGTGGGGTGCGCTTTGCATCCGCTCCGACATTGTTCTCCTGTCCGGAGTGCGGCTCCCACTTCTCCACCCCCGAGGATGCCTGCCCCGTCTGCGACACCCGCTTCGCGCCCGAGGAGGAGATCGTCTACCAGTGCCCCCGCTGCGGCGCCCATGTCGACGCGGCAGCCTCCCGCTGCGCCTGTGGCGCTCGATTCGCCGATTGAAACGTGTTCTCGGGTCTGATAACCGTTCGACAACGCCTTTATGTCCTGAAGGGAACGCGTGCTACGACCTGACAGAGTCGGTCGGAGGCACGAGATCGACCATGAAGAGGAAGCGAGAGGGAAACGGCGCGAAGAAGACGTACTACCTCGTCCTGTGGTGGATGTCTCAGACCCCTTATGCGGCCCTGTTCGAGAACGAAGTCGCGGCGGAGGCCGCGGCGAACGTGAGGAACGCTCTCATGGTCACCGTCACCGGACGGGACGTGAAGGTCAGCGCCGTGAAGGACTGGTACCGCCGCGACGACGACGGGCAGCCCATGCCCGCGGAATGGCGGGATCTCGTGGGCCAGATGCGCGTGCCCTGGCTCGGGAAGCCGAAGCCGTCGATCTGACGGCCCCGGGCTCCGAGGGTTCTCCTCCGTTCTTCCCTTGATTGGAGACTTTCTCAAACCGGATAGGGGAAGGGAAACCATTTTACGCGGGAATCGCGGAGGCCCCCTCGGCCATGTCAGCTCCCCAAGAAGTCGTGGCCGAGTGTCCGAGCTGTCACGCGATCGTCTCCATCGAGGCCACGGAGTGCCCGCGCTGCGGCGAGCTCTTCGCCGACGAGCCTGAGCCCGCATCAGTGGGCGAAGGGACCGCGGCCGAGAAGGGGACGAAACGCCCCGGCTTCCGCGAGAAGTTCCTCTTCTACACGGGCATCCTGCTGATCCTCCTCGGCGGCCCGGGCATCGCCCTCGGCTCGTGGCTCCACGACGCCTTCCGAATCTCCTTCCTCAACTACAACGCCTTCGACGCGTTCGGCGGAGTGAACCGGATGGCCGTCGCCGTAGGCCTGATCGTGACGATCGTGGGCGTCGTGTTCTTCGTCCTCTCCCTCCGCCTCTCCCGGCCTTCCGACGTCGAGCGGGAGGTTCTTGCCTCCCGGGACTCCTGAAGCCGCGGCGGCCTCATCCCACCACAGTTAAATATCGTGCACGTCCTTCGCACGGCCCGGCGCGGGCAGTCGGCGCGCAGCGAGGAGGGAGGATGTCGTTCACAGGGTCCGGTTTCCGGCCAGCCCCGGTACCCGTCGAGGAAGGGAAGGTGTACGAGGCCACGATTGAGGACATCGGACGGGAGGGGGATGGACTCGCCCGGATCCAGAACTTCGTTGTCTTCGTGCCCGGGACGAAGATCGGGGACCAGGTCAAGATCAAGATCACGAAGGTCCATCGCCGGATGGCCTTCGGAGAGGTCGTGAAGGAGTAGTGCGGCAAGACCTGCCGCCGCGGGGCGGTTTCGAGAAGCGTCGAATAAACCCTTTATAGACTCCCCGGAATCGCAGTCCTAGGTCCGACCGGATGATCCGCCGATCCCGAGCCTCCCTCCTTCTCGCCTCCGCGGGTGCACTCGCCGTGATCCTTGCCGCCGGCCTCTCCTCCTCGGCGGATTCGGGGCGAACTCCGATCTCCCCTGCGGACGCTACAGAGCTCGCCCAGCGGGCCATCGTGTGGGTTGGCCAGCCGGAAGGCTCCCCGCGCGCGTTCCGCCTGAGCAGCGAATCGGTCAACGCACCGAGCCCTGACGAGTTCCAGATATCCTATGCGGACGGTCGCTTCGGCCTCGAGTACCATCGCGTCGCAGGCGGCCCCGTGGCGAGTTCCTTCAATCTCACGTTCCAGGGCCTCGTCGAATGGCACGACACGAACGAAGACGGGCGGATTGATGATGGCTCAATCCTCCGGATGGTGCCCCTGGGCTCCGTGGGCTTCGGCGCCGCGCCGATCTCGCACACGGCGTGGACGGGCCCCAAAGGGGGCGAGGTCCACTCCTTCCTGATCGCGAGCAACTACGGGCCGCAGATCGCCTTGAACCTGACGATCTCCGAGCGGTTCCTCCCCCTCGAAAGCGACCTCACCCTCACTCCCATGGAGGCGAAGCTGACGATCGAGATCCGGCACACGTTCGTCCACTCCGACGCGAAGTTGGGGCTCCTCCTCAGCCTCGAGACGAAGGGCCGGATCCGCCTGGAAGACCGAAGCTGGGACGACGAGAACCACTTCAGCGACGACGATCATGCGGTCAACGTGACCGAGGGGGATGACCTCGCCCCGTCGAACGCGTTCTTCGCCTGGTCCAATCATGCGTTCGTGAATGGCGAGGACCGGGACGTGACCCTCACGGGGCCGGAGATGAACACCTCCCTGTCCAACGGCTACGACGTGTACCTCGCCTACGCGGGCGACGAGGGGCCGGGGATGATCGACATCGTCCACGATCCGGTCATCGGCGTGGTGAGTGCGGCGTATGAAAGCCTGCGCAATGTCCCGCCATCCCCCGCGAACCTCCAGCCCGACTACCTCCTATACTTCGTCTCCGCGGCCGCCGTCGCGGCCCTCGTCCTCGCGACCGTGGTCCTGGCGAACCGCCGACGCAGGGTTTGAGCGGTGAAGGCTTAACATCCCCTGCGTTTACTCGGGGCGGTCGTCTCCATGGTCGCCCTCGAGAATGTCGTCTTGGCCGCCGTCTCCGTGTTCGCGATCGCCCTGACGGCCATCGCGGTCGTTGCCTGGCGGCGGGCGAAGGACTACCACCTCCTCTTCCTCGGGGGGGCCTTCGGCGTCTTCGCAGGCAAAGCGGTCTTCCTCACCGTGGCCGTATTCGGGGGATGGGCGGACTTGGCCCAGCTCATTCTCTACTCGGCGGTTTTCGACTTGGCGACCCTCGGCCTCTTCTACGGTTTCACGCTGCGACGATGAGACCTTGGGATGGGAATGGACGAGGACATCCTAGCGGTCGAGACGCGGCGGAACATCTATCGTTTTGTCCGCGAGAGGCCCGGCTTCCATTTGCGGGAGATCGCGCGATCTCTCACCCTCTCGATCACCCTCGTGGACTACCACTTGCGATTCCTCGAGAAACACGAGCTCGTCTCCGCATCCATGGATGGGGAGTACAAGCGGTACTACCCCCGGTCCCTCCCGGGGGACCAGGACGCGCACCCCGCTCTTACGGACCAACAAAAACAGATCCTCGCGTACCTTCGACAGCCTGTGCCGTTGCGGGTTGTCAACTTCCTCATGGAGCGGGAGTGGTCGACTCACAAGGAAATCCTCGACCACGTCTCCGTGTCCCCGTCGACCCTTTCCCACCACCTCCGGAAGATGCTATCCGCGCGGATCGTCACCCGAGGGGAGATGCGTGACCGCGGGTACCGCGTTTTGGACCCGAAGTCCGTCGCCCGCCTGATGACGACCTATGAGCTCGCCACGGCGGATCAGATCGACATGTGGCTTCGTGTCTGGGGCGAATTCCGGCTCTGACCTTATCCCGTGTTCCGGCAGCTATCCGGGTGATGCAGGGACCCCGCCGGGCCTCGTCGTCGGGACATCACAGGATTCGAGCGAGTTCCTCAGCCACCCATTCGAGGAACTGTCGATCCGTCGCGGTGAAGGCGTCGAGGACATCCGAGTCGATGTCGATTTCCGCAGCCGTCGTGCCATCCTTCAGAACCGGGACGACGATTTCAGAGCGTGTGTTCAAGAAGCACTGAAGGTACCGCGGGTCCTTGTCGACGTCGGGGACGATGATCGTTTCTCTCCCCGCCACGGCGGCTCCGCAAATGCCTTCGCCCACCGGAATCCGCATGTGCTGGGTCGCCCCGGGTCCAGACCACGAAGCGAGCACGAGGTCCGGACCTTGGACCTCGTAGATCCCGGTCCATGTGTAGTAGGGGATCTTTCGCAGCTCGCGGCACACGAAGTCCGTGATGGCTTTCTTCTGACTCCCGGAGCGGATGATCTTCTCCAATCGGGCCGCGAGTTCGTCGTAACTCACCTTGACCTTCTCCCCGGCCATGACCTCTCCGAACTTGCCCACGCCTTTCATTCCGACCTGACCGTGCCGATGCGGACGGCACTCCATAAGCCTTGTGGATTCCGCGGTTCGGGCTCGCGATCCCTGCTCACGCGCTGCGCCAGAACTCGATGATCGCTCCCTGCGACGTCTGGCTAAAGGTTGAAATAGATGCAGTCCGTAGTATCGAATACAAGCATCCCTCCACAACGAGGCCGTTCCCTGTTTTCTCCTGTGAACGGCCTTCCCTTTTTCTATGGAATTCAGGACGCGCGGTCCTCTCATGCCATGGGCGGAATATCGATGCCCCTGGTATCGATCCGCACTCGGCGTCCTTCGACAGTGAGCCGACCCTCCGCGAACAGCCGGACCGCAAAGGGCAAGAGGCGATGCTCCCACTCGAGGATCCGCGCCTCGAGGGTCTCCTCCGTGTCGTCGTCCGTGACGGGGACAGCCTTCTGTAGGATGATGGGCCCGCCGTCCACGGAGGCGTCAACGAAGTGGATCGTGCAGCCGCTGACCTTGGCGCCAAAGGCGAGCACATCCCGATGGGCATGGGCGCCCGGGAACGCGGGAAGGAGGGAGGGATGGATGTTCATGACGCGATTCGGAAACTCCCTTACGAAGTATTCCGTCACGATCCGCATGAAGCCCGCGAAGACCACGAGGTCCACGCGATACCTTCGGAGGACCTTCACAACCTCCCGCTCGAAGGCTTCCCGATCCTTGGCGAAGGGGCGGTGATCGACGACGACCGTGGGGACGCTCGCCTTCTTCGCCCTCTCGAGGACGAAGGCCCCGGGGACGTTGCACACGAGCACCGCGAGATCCACGTCCATCTCCCCGCGGGTCCTCGCGTCCACGAGGCTCTGGAAGTCCGTGCCCCTCCCCGATGCCAGTACGCCGACTCGGGTGCGCGGCATGGTCACCCTCAATGCCGGAAGAGCCTCATGCCCGTGAACACCATGGCGATCCCGTGCTCGTCGCAGGCCTCGATTGCCTCCGCATCGCGGATGGAGCCGCCGGGCTGGGCGATCACGGCGACCCCTCCCTTCGCCGCCTCGTCAATGCCGTCCCGGAAGGGGAAGAAGGCATCGCTCACCAGGACGGAATCTCGCGCGCGCGGGCCTGCCTTGAGGCACGCGAGGATCACGCTGTCCACCCGACTCATCTGACCCGCGCCCATCCCCACGGTCCCCTTCTCCTTCACGAGGACGATGCTGTTTGACTTCGTGAACTTGGACACCTGCATGCCGAACCTGGCGTCCTCTAGCTGCGCCGGAGTGACGGGCTTCTTCGTCACGGTCTTCCAGGTCTCCGGCCGGATTTCAGGATATTCAGAGGTCTGGAGGAGGAGCCCTCCGGAGACTTTCGTCATCTCGAACTCCTGAAGCGGTCGGAGGGGCATGTTCGTCCGCACGAGCCGCAGGTTCTTCCGCTTCCGTAGCCGCTCCAAGGCGTCCGCCTCGTAGTCCGGTGCGACGATGGCCTCGACGAAGTGCCCCTTCATGGCCTTCGCGGTGGCAAGGTCCACCGTGCGGTTCAGGCCGACGACGCACCCGTACGCAGACCGCTCGTCCGCGGCGTGCGCGATTGCGTAGGCCTCGGCGAGCGCCGCGCGGACCGCGACGCCCGAGGGGTTCGCGTGCTTGATCACCGCGGCCGCGGGTTCCTCGAAATCCGCGGCGATGCGCATCGCCGCCTCGAGGTCGACAACGTTGTTGTAGCTCAGCTCCCTCCCATGGAGTTGCTCCACGCTTGCGACGTTCGGTTTTGGGGCGGCAGGGTCGCGGTAGAACGCGGCTTTCTGGTACGGATTTTCCCCGTAGCGCAGATCCGCGGATTTCTCGTAGGCGAGACGGAGGGCCGGAGGCAAGCTGCGGCCGCCCCGCCTCCAGAGGAAGTTGTAGATCGCGGCATCGTAGCGGGACGTGTACTCGAACGCTTCCAGGGCGAGCTCCTCTCGCAGGGGGCCGGGGACCTCCTTGCCCGCTCGCAGAGCACGGAGGACGCTTTCATACCGGGTCGGTTTCACGAGGATGGCAACGCGGCCCGCGTTCTTCGCCGCCGCGCGAATCAGAGAGACGCCACCGATATCAATGTTCTCGATCGCCTCCTCCATGGAGACCCCAGGCTTCGCGACCGTGGCCTCGAAGGGATAGAGGTTCGCGACGACGATGTCGAAGGGGACCGCCCCGAGGTCTTTCAGCTCGTGTTCGTCGCCTCGCGGCGCGAGGATTCCCGCGAAGATCCTCGGATGGAGGGTCTTCACCCGGCCCCCGAGGCCTTCGGAGAGCCCGGTGTACTCCGAAACCGTCGTCATGGGAATGCCAGAGGCTTTCAGGGTTTTCGCGGTCCCCTCCGTACCGTAGAGGCGAAAGCCGAGTTCGTGCAAACCCTGTGCGAACTCGAGAAGCCCCTCCTTGTCCGAGACGCTGAGGAGGGCGTGGTGCGGAGAATCCATCCCTATTACCGCGTCCGAATCGTGGGCCGCCAATTAAACCTTGAGAGGGGCCTTCAAGAACCTGCCGACGGGAGGTCCGCGCCCGGTCGCGGATAGAGGCCCGCCTCCTTCACGAGGATGGGCACGGCTTCCTCCCAGTTCACCGCCATGATGTGAACGCCATGAACGCCCTCGATCCTTCGCAGGGCCTTCACCGTGCGCACCGCGATGCTGAGTCCCTCGGCCTTCGGGTCCGGCGCCGTCTCGAGCCGTCGCATCACATCCTTGGGAATGACGATGCCCGGCAGCCGCGCGATCGCGTGGGCCATCTTCACGGACCGAAGTGGGATGACCCCCGCGAGGACGTGCACCCGTTCGTGCAGCCATTCCTTCCGCACGAGCCGCATCCACTCATCGAACGCATCCACGTCGTAGATCGCCTGGGTCTGCACGAAGTCGGCGCCCGCGGTCACCTTGCCACGGAGGTTCGCGAAGGACTCCTCCGGAGTGCCCGCGAAGGGATTCGCCGCGGCTCCGATGTAGATCCGTGGCGGGGTCTCCACTTCGTCGCCGCCCCGCAGGACTCCTCGGTCCCGAAGGTCGCGGAAGGTGCTGATCATCTCCTCCGTATTCAGGTCGTAGACGCCGATGGCGTCCTTCTCGTTGCCCGACTGAGGCGGGTCGCCCCGAAGACACAGGACGTTTCGGACGCCGAGGGCGGCGCCCCCGAGGAGGTCCGCCTGGAGGGCGATGCGGTTCCGGTCCCGCAGGACCATCTGCATGATCGGCTCGACGTTCTCCTGGAGGGCAAGGGCCGAGGCCGCGAGGGCCGACATCCGGACGAGGGCCCGCTGACAATCCGTCACGTTCGCCGCATCGGCGAAGTCGCGGAAGAGGCGAGCGGCACGCCGGATGCTTTCGGGATCCGGCGAACCGGGTGGCGCAATCTCCGCGGTGACCGCGAACCCGCCGGCCTCGAGGACGCGCTCGAGGCGGCTGCCCACCCGGGGGGACCGCGCCTCAGTCTCCGTCGCCATTCGCGTTGGCATTCCGACCCCCGGATTTAGCCTTTGTTGGCGTTCCTCACGCCTCGGCGGTGGCCTACCATCCAAAGTGCTCGCAGAGTTCAAGGGCACGGATCAGGCGAAAGAGCTCCCGGCCACGGACTCCGAGCCAGGGCTTGCGGAGGAGGACCGAGGCGGCAACCCGGAGATTCACGGCGGGCCAACCGACCTTCTCAAGTTCCTCCCCGACATCGTTCATGAGCCGGTCGCTCCACCTTCGAATCCGTTCAATCGCCCAAAACAGAAGGGGGTCGAGGAACGGCGAGGCGCGGAGGACGCGGTCGTAGCCAGCCATGGCGGCGGGATCCTCTTTTTCCAGGGCCGCGACGGCGAACTCGCCGGAGAGTCGGCCGCTGAACAGGGCGGGATGAATGCCCGCACCGTTCATCGGGTTCGCGACGCCCGCAGCGTCCCCCGCCACGGCGAACCCCGGGATCGCGTAGGCGGTCAGCTCGTAGCGGTACGGGATCGTCCCGGCGATGGTCTTTTCGCACATGCCCGGGTCGAATCCGCGTTCCCGGCAGAACGCGACGGTGGCCGCATGGGCGTCGATGTGGCCGCCGGCACCTACATTGACCGCGTCGCCTTTCGGGAAGACCCACGCGTAGCCTCCATCGTAGCGCTCCCCGACGTACAAGAGGAATCGATTCGGATCCTGCAAGGAGACCTGGGCGCGCGGGAAGCGATATTCGTACGCGAGGATCTGTTCTTGGTGTCGCAGGAGGCCGAGGGATTTCGCGAGGAAACTCGTCGGGCCGTCCGCCGCGATGACGACCCGTGCCTCGAAGGATTCGTCCTTCGTTCGAACACGCCACCCTGCGTCGTGTCTTTCGATCCCCGTGACCCGCGTCGACGTCCGCAAATCCGCCCCGGAGTCCACGGCACCACCCACGATCCATCGATCGAAGGACGCGCGGTCGACCGCATAGCCGGGCAGATTAGTGATCGAGAAGGATCGGCCGCTCGGCACCACGCACTTCGCTCCCTCGATCCCTTGTGCGACCCAGCCCTCGTGGGCTGTCAAGCCGTTCGATTCGAGGCCGAAGCGGCTCACGCCCTCCGCGCACTGCACGGGCTCGCCGACCCTCTTCCGCTTCTCGAGGATCAGGGTGGAGAAGCCCGCGGCCGCGAGTTGTCGCGCGGCCATCCCGCCGGCCGGGCCCGCGCCCACCACGATGGCATCGTGCAACGAGCGGGAGCGAAGCGGCCGAGGCTACAAGTGTCTTGCGCCCATCGCTACGGATGGCGCGAGGCTACGTCGGCTCCGTGGGCCGTGAGGTGGTAGATGTACGGAGGGACTCCGCGCCTCAGGGCGGGCCCGCGTTGTTTCGAGACGAGGGCGATCGCTGTGAGCACGCGCAACCCGTTGATCGTCGTGTACTCCGAGAGGTCGAGTTCCTCCGCGATCTCGTTCGCGGTCGCTTCCGGGCGATCGCACAGGAAGCGGAGAATTCGGACCTTCTGGTCGTCCAAAGCCTCTGAGGTCTGGCGCTCAGGCCGGGGCTCGAACTGGAGACGCTCATAGACACGTTTTCCCTGCTCCGAGGGTGCGACGATGACGTTCAGCAGCGCCGTCTTCTCGATTTCGAGGACGTGCTTCGCGACGGCCGCCGGCGCGATCCCCATCTGATTGGCGAGTTCGGGGATGCGCGAATCGCGGTTGCGGTACACCTTGTTCTCGACGACGATCGACAGGACCTCTCGCTGACGCTCCGTGAGCTCACGAGACCAGTCGTTGGAGTGCATCCGGAGCTATCCGAATCTCGGCGCGCGACTTAAGTGTTTTCGTGGGTGA
>DATBLI010000035.1:0-4548 GCA_036555455.1 Thermoplasmata archaeon | reverse complement strand
GCGTAGAACGCGATCCCCGTGAACAGGGCGATGCCCGGGTACGCGTAGCCGATTCCCAAGATGACTGCGGTGTTGAGCTGCTGCCAGCTCTGGAGCAGTGCGTCCGCGCCCGGGAGGAGCATCGCCCCGATCGCGATGATGCCGATCGCGGCGAGGGCGGGCCCCGCGAAGAACGCGGGGAGCTGACGCCGCTGGAGCTTGAGGGCCTCGAGGGCCCGGGTGGATGGCGCCGCCATTCGAGGTGCTTTGGCGGGCATGGCGGGAACTTCCGCGACTTCCTCCACGACCTGCTCCGAGCCTTCCGCAGTCGTCTCGATCTCCTGGAGGCTCACGAGGAGATCGTCGATGTCCTGGTCCACATGGTCCCTCCCCTCCGGCGTCTCCTCGAGGGGGGGAGGAGGGGCTTCGCCGCTCAGGTCCGGCTCGGCCTCCGGCGGCGCAGGGAGGGCGGCGCCCTCGGCCGCGTCGATCCGACGGTCCATGTGACGCATCGCGGAGACCGCGACGCCTGCGAGCCCGGAGAGGAGGGCTCCCGCGGTGACCATGTACGCGAACAGGGCCCATCGTGTGGTCTCCAGGCCGTACGCGTACCCGGAACCCGTCGGGCTGTTCGCGAACCACCATGCGACAATCGCAATGACAAGGACGTACCCGCCGAGCGCGCCGTTGACGGCCCGCGGGCGGAGCCTGCTTCTGGCCATTGCCACGCAACCTTCCGCGGAGGGCGATATACTTCATCCCCTCCTTACCATTTTTGATATTTGTAGCAACCCTCGCGGCGCGGACCGAGCCTTTATCTCACCCTTCGCGAATGACTTCCGTCGGAGGAGGGGAACACCCGCGCGTGCGGGCTGATCCCCTGTCGAGTTGATGGCCGAGAGTGGGAGCCCATTAGTGAGGATCGTGGTGCGGGAGGGAGCCCTCGCGGGGGCCGCGGCCGTGGGCTCGTTCCTCTTCTTCGCGCACCAGAGCTTCGAACCGCCCCTCGCCCTGCGCTGGATGGCCCCATCCCCCCTGGCGTTCGGCATGCTCACCGCGGTTGTGTATCTCTTCATCCGCGCCCTTCTCCTGGTCAGCGGCCTCTTCACCCAGGAGGAGCGTCCCGAGCTCGTCCTCTGCCCCGAATGCGGCCGACGCTACGACGAATCCCGGCCCAAGCACGAAGCGAGCCACCGCCGGATCGCCCTGACGCCGCGTCCCACGGAGAGGGAGGTCCTCGCCGCGATCATGCTCCGAAGGGCGATCGACGAGGCGCGGCGCTCCTCGAAGCGCAACCTCACAGGGATGGAGATCACGATGCAGGAGCCTCCGGCCGGCGTGGAGAACACGCCAATCGACATCAACGAGTTCGAGCGGATCCTCCGGAACCTCGACTTCCCGAAGCGGCCGAAACGCGTTCCGACGGACCGCCGCCCGAAGGGACCGCCAAGCCTGCCTCGCTGATTCGCCTCAGCGGCTCAAGCCCACGAGGACGAGGAGCTCCTCGAGCACGCGGTACGTGAAGCCCCAGATCACGCGACCTTTCCACAGGTATGCGGGCACGGAGAGATCGCCGAAGGCCGTCAAGATCGTCGTGCGACCCCAGGTCGCCGGCAACTCCTGGAGGGGCGTCCAGAACGTGGCCTCCATCTCCGGCCCGACGCGGGGCTGAAGGTCCTCTCGGGTGAAGGCCACGAAGGGCACGACGAGGAGCTGGAGCAGGTTGCCGGGAGCCCGAAGGGCCATGTGGCCGAGGATCTCCGCATGGTCCCTCAGTTCCAAGCCGACCTCCTCCCTCGCCTCACGGAGGGCGGTCTCGAGGAGAGTGCCGTCGCCCTCGCGATGCCGGCCGCCGGGAAGGCCGATCTGCCCGGACCATGGATCGCCCTCGCGGTCCACCCGTTTGCCCAGGAGGACCTCGAGGCCATCCCCGCGGCTCCGGAGGAGGACCATGACCGCCGCCGCGGGCTTCGCCCGCAGCTCCGCCTCCGCAAGGTCCACAGGCAGGAGGACCTGACGCACCTCGTCGGCGGTCGTCCGCACGGGACGCGGCAACGCATTGCCCCCCTAAAGGGTGACGCCTGCGAGGCGGCTCAGGGGAGGCACTCGTATCCGGCCTGCTCGAAGCCCGGATCGAAGGTGAACGCCTTCGTGATCCCGAGACCCCTCATCACGACGAAGCTCGTGCAGTCCGTGAAGGTCCAGCGTCGGGCCGCGTTCTGGCCCAGCATCCTTAGGGCCTCGCGGAATCGAGCCGGATCAATCCGAAGGATGGAGACGCTCTTCGAGGACAGGGCCGCCTCCGCGAACCGCACCGCCGTCGGCGCGTCGACCGCCATCCGGACGAGGGCGAGGACCTCATCGAGGATGAAGTCCGTCGTCACGAGGGAGCCGTGGCGCCCCTGCTGAACCTCCGAGTACAAAGCCCGCGCCCGGGATGCGTTCTTGTCATTCGGGATCGTGAGGGCGACCCACGCGCCCGAGTCGATGAAGATCATGGCCCACCCCCGTACACGTAGTCGTCGAGCTTCTCCGAGCCGTCCTTGATCCGACCCTTCTTCGTGTTCATGGGCAGGACTCGGAAGATCGGATCCCGCGGGTCCACGGTGTCGCGGATCGCAACGCCGCGGATGGCCTGCCGTGCGGGCTCCTTGGGCATGGCTCCGGCCTCCCTCAGAACGGCCGTTCCCCGGTCTCCAGCTGTTCCTCGGCGACCTTTCGGGCGAGGCGCTGGAAGGCCTCCTCGATGTTGAGGCCCATCTTCGCGGAGGTCATGATGTATTCGCAGCCGAAGGCCGACGCGGCCTGTTCGATGTCCGCCCGGCTGAACGCCGCGTTCGCATCGAGGTCCGCCTTGTTCACCGCGATCAGGAGGGGCACTTCCCCCGCGACGCTCTCGACGCAGTTCACCCATGAATCCAAGTTCGCCAAGGTTTCCTTCCGCGTGAGATCGGCGATCGCGATGATGCCCCGGGCGCCGAAGAAGTAGGCGTCCTTGAGGAGCTCCTGGAAACCGTGCTGCCCCATGATGTCCCAGATCATCATGTCCATCCGTACGAGGAGGTCCTGCTCGGGCAAGGGGACGTCGACGGACTTCTTCGAGACCTTCGTGCCCAATGTCGTGAGGTACTTGTCGTCGAAGACGTTGAGGACGTATCGATTGATGAGGGACGTCTTCCCGACGGCAAGGTCCCCGACGAGGCAGATCTTCGACTTCAGCGTCTCCTTGTCCATGGACCTGAAGGACATCCCGAGGCACGGGCCATATACCTTGGCATCTGATTTCTCGCGCGCGGAACAAACGATTGAAGTCCGTCGGGGTGGGGAAGGGGATTCCAGGGCAAGGGACGAGGCGCCGAGCCCCACCGCGTGGCGAACTTCGTGGGTGCCGCCTCCCGGCGGCCATTGTGCTCTGCCGTGATAACGGTCGGCAAATGATTACGTACTCCCACGGGGCCTCTTGATGACCGGCGCCGAGGCCATCGGATGAAGCTCTTCTCCCGCAAAGGGCCGCCACGGCCGAAGTCCCACTCGGCGGCCATCCGGCCCGAGTCCGTCCGACTCCTGACGGAGTACGTACTCCACATGTCGATCACCTGCCTCGCGAACGAGGATATCGAACCGCTCTACCAGGACTACATCCGGGACCCGCGGCTCGGCAAGGTCGAGAAGGAGGAGCTCACCCAGGCCTACCTCACCCTCCACCTGCGGGCCGCCCAGGCCGCCGCGAACGGGTGACGCTTCCGCGAATCCGTGGTCCGAACGTCCCTCCGCGGCACTCAGCGATCCCTACGGACAAGCCGGCCGCGCACGTCACACGACCTTCTTCCGGAACGCAATGACGGCGATCACGAGGAGGACCGCGATCCAGACGACGAAGGCGAGGGGACCCGTCCAGTCGGGCAGCTGGTATCCGCCGATGGCCGCCGCGAGGGTCGGCGGGAAGAAGGCGGACAGGGTGAGCTGGTACACTCCGGTCGGATTGAACAGGAGGGTGATCGTGCTCAACGTGAATGCAGCGGGCGTGCCGCCCTCGATCCCGAAGGCCCCGGAGATGAGGACGAAGACGAGGTTCCAGAGCAGGTTGAACACGAACCACACGAGGATCGCACTCAGGATCGCGGTCCCCGGGCTCCGCGCAATCGTGGAGAAGATCTGCATGATCAGCACGTAGGTCGCGATGAGGGCAAGGGTGCCGAGGAGAAAGGCGACGTCGAAGAGGAAATCGGGCCACTTCCCCGTGACCACGGCGATTCCTGCGATTGCGCCCAGGGCCACGCCGGCGACGGGCAGGCCGACGCTCAGGAACGTCCCCAGGAACTTCCCGACCGCGAGGCCCGTCCTCGAGGCCGGGCGGACGAGGAGGAGCTCCAGGCTTCCCTGGAGGCGCTCCTTCGTGAGCGCGTCGTAGGAGAGGGCGATCGCGACGATCGGCGCGAAGAGCCCCATGAGGGCGAACGCGACGAAATACAGGACGAAGTCGGGTCCGGAGAGGAAGGGCAGGACGGCCGTAGGCTCCCGGACCTGGACCGGGGGGATCGGGGAAGCGGGCTCGCCGCGGTAGTCCAC
>DATBLI010000034.1:0-5040 GCA_036555455.1 Thermoplasmata archaeon | reverse complement strand
CCCTCCCGATCCGGCCCTCCGGCGTACCGGGAGAGCGACGGGACGTCGGGCCAGGTGGACGAGCCTGACCTGATTGCACGGGACCCATGTCCGAGGTGGAGGGCGATAAGTCCTCGCTCGATACTGTACCGCAGGATTGTGTGGGGACTGCTCAGTCCGCCCTAGGATCCAGGTCGCAGCGCTCCGGCCCCTGGGCATCCACACCGGGCGAACCGCTAATCCAGCGATCGACTGATGAGGGGCCCAAGTGGAGCCGGGACGGTCAGGGAGGACCTGCCCATCGTCGAGTCGGATCGCGCCTGAACCCGGAAAGAGAACGGTATTCCGTTAGCGCCTACGTCCGGCAGACCTGTCCCCGACCGCCTCAGTACAATTTCGGCTTCGCCTGCGGCTCGTTCCAGTACGGCCGCGTCGTGATGAACTTCAGCTCGGCCTCGAAGAGATCGTTGAAGAACTCTTTCTCCATCCAGTCCATCCTTCCATAGAGACCAAGGTCGTGGCCACTGGGGTTTCGAACAGACCGGGCTTACTCGGGATTGCAAAGCTCTTTGTATACGATATATGATATCGTACACATGGCGCAGACGGTGTCCGTACGGCTCTCCGAGAAGAGCCTCCGCGAGGTGGATCGACTCGCGGAGCGGCTCCAGACGGACCGATCCGAAGCCCTGCGAAGGTTCATCGAACGCGGCCTCCGCGAGGCGAGGGTCGACGACGCCCTCGACCGCCTGCGGAAGGGGAAGGTGTCCATCGGGCGGGCGGCGGAGGACGCCGGGGTCAGCCTTTACGAGATGCTCGAGCTCGTCCGGCAGCACCGTATCCCCTCCGGCTACGGGCCCGAGGACCTCGAGCGGGACCTCCGTGAGCTGGGATACCGCGGATGATCGTCTCGAACACGACGCCCCTCCTGCATCTTGCGCGGGCCGGACACCTCGACCTGCTGCCTAAGCTGCACACTCGTGTCGTCATCCCGCCGTCCGTCTGGGAGGAGGTCCGAGGAGCCGGGGAAGCCCGGCCGGAAGCGCACGTCCTTGAGGAGGCGTCCGAAAAGTGGATGGAGGTGAGACCTCTGGCCGCGCGAGAGAGGCGAAGGTCGGAGGCATTGCGCCGTGCAGCTCCCGTGGGCCAGGGGGAAGCGGACGCGATCGCCATCGCGGAGGCGTTGAAGACCGCGGTGCTCATGGACGACCGCGTGGCCGTTGATCTGGCCCGGATGCGGGGCGTGGAAACCCGATGGACGACCTCGGTCGTCCTGGAGGCTTACCGACGCGGCGTCTTGGACCGGAAGGCCGCACGCGGCGCCGTGGAGGACCTCGTCGCCTCGGGGCTGTGGATCCGTCAGGACGTGCTCCTCCGCATCCTAACGATCCTCGGCGAGCGGTAAGGTTCAATCAGCTCAGTACAATTTCGGCTTCGCCTGCGGCTCGTTCCAGTACGGCCGCGTCGTGATGAACTTGAGCTTCGCCTCGAAGAGATCGTTGAAGAACTCCTTGTCCGTCTCGTCCATCTTCGCGAGAATCTTGCTCGCCGTCGTCGGCCCAACCCCGTAGACGGAACAGGCGTACACGGCCCGCTTCCCATAGACGGCCACGAGGTCCGCGACCTGCTTCGCCCGCGTGAGGAGCTTCTTCTCCTCCTCGCTCAGCTCGAGCTTCCGTTGGCGCTTCGCCAGGGCGTCCCGCACGGTCCACGCGGACCATCCGAGGACGACGAGGAGGCGGGAGCCACACTTCCCGCACGCCGGACGATCGGGCAATTCTCCGACGCGCACCTCCTCGTGGAAGTGCCCGCATTCGAAGCAGAGGAGATGCACGGGCTCCGAGGCCAAATGGAGGCGCATCCGCTCGAGGATTTCCTCCCGCTCCGCCTCTGGAGAGAAGAGCTCCGGGGCCTCGACGTATCGCCGTAGGATCGGCCAGGCGAGGGAGGTCGGGGTCGCCTCGGAGCGGTGGAGGACGACCTCGATCTCACCCTTCCGAATCTTCCGGACGATCTCCCGCACGTGGTCGAAGTCCGCGTGGAGGAGCAGGGCCTCCCGCACCGCCTCGTCGTAGATCGGCGTGTTCGCGAAGCGGACCTCGAGGGAGTTCATCTCCCCCTCGCCCATGGTCAGGCCGCGACGGATCGCGCCGAACCGCTCGGCGATGGACTTCATGTAGTAGCCGAGGGGCAGGTGGTCCTTCAGGAGGGCTCGGAGGCCGTCCTCGAGGGTGGCGTCGTCGATCCGCAGGATGCACTCCACGATCGATTCGAGGTCCAGCTCCCGCGTGTCGGCCACGAGCTCGTACAGGATCCGGTAGGGATCTGTCCACCAAAACCGCACGAGGTGCTTCCGGGCGAGGAGCTCCTCGATGAGGTCGCCCAGCGTGACGTTCACGACCTCGCCGAAAGAGGCGTGGACGATCAGGAAGCGGTCGAACGCCTCGACGACGATCCGATCGTCCGTCGGCACGGGGGCGCCGGCCTTGCGGTGGTTCGCATGCTCCTCGACGAGCCTCTTGACGCCCGTCTTGTTCATCGGCCAGGCTTTCTGGAAGTGCTCCACGGCCTTCTCGAAGCCCATCTTGGCGAGCCGCTCGCCGAGCTCCTTCCGGATGCGCCCCACGCGCTGGGCGAGGCCGAAGGGCACGGGCATCACTTCGCCATCCCAGCCCGGGATCGCGGCGTTCGGATCCGCGACCGGGGTCACGTACACGACACCGTCCGGGCCGATCTTCCCGATCTTCCACGGCCGCCCGCGGACGATGAAGTGAAGCCCTTCCTTCGCGTGAAGGACCATGAACTCCTCCCCGAGGATGCCGACCTGCCGCTGGGTCGTGAGGTCGACGACCGGATATCGGCGTTCGTCGCGGATCGTCGAGAGGTTCTCGTAGTAGTAGCGGCGGCCCTTCGACGTCACGCGGACGTCCTTGCCCTGTCGCCGCAGGATGCCGAGGTGGTCAAGGAACTCCGCGACGCGCTCCGCCGCGCGATCCTCCAAGTCGCGGAACGGGTTCGCGGTGCGGATCGTCTTCAGGCCTTCGGACCACGGTGCGCTCCCGCCGCGGTCCAGGGCGCATCCCACGATCTGGTGAGCGAGGACGTCGAGGGCGAGGCGGTGGACATGGAGGGGCTCGAGGTCACCCGCCTGGGCTGCGGCGATAGCGGCGAGGGACTCGATCGCGTCATCTGCGGACGTCGCCAAGATGAGACCCTTCGAAACGCGGTCGAGCCTGTGGCCGGAGCGGCCGACTCGTTGGATCAAGGATGTGACTTGCCGGGGCGAGTTGTACTGGACGACCCTGTCGACGGTCCCGATATCGATTCCGAGCTCGAGTGTCGACGTGCAGAGCAGGCCTTTGACTTCCCCGCTCTTGAAGCCGGCCTCGACTCGCTCCCTCTCCTCGCGCGGGAGGGAGCCATGATGAACCGCGACGTCCTGGCGCACCATCGCGAGCCGCGAGCCGAGGAGTTCCGCGACGGGTCGGGCATTCACGAAGATCAGAGTGGATCGGCTCTCATCGAGCGCATCATCGATTGCGGAGAGACCTGCGGCCGCCTCGGGGGTGACGTACAGGTCCCGCGACGTCTCGAAGTCCTTGTCGATCGGCCGAGGCCACTCGACCCCGTACTCGTACTGCTTCTCAAGCGGCGACAAGAGGATCTCGAGAGGCCTCTCACTGCCGAACAGGGAGGCGATCGACTCCGGGTGACCAACCGTAGCGGATAGCGCGATACGCTGGGGATGACGTCCCGCGACGGCGGCCAGTCGCTGGAGGGCGATCGCCAGCTGGATCCCGCGACGGTCTTCTGCGAACTGATGGACTTCATCGATAATGACAAATCGCACGTTTCTGAGGTGCCGCTGCATCAGCTTCCCCGGGAGAATGGCCTGAAGCGTCTCTGGCGTAGTGACGAGAATGTCTGGAGGAGTCGCAGCCTGCCTCCGCCGCTCAGACTGTGGTGTGTCTCCATGGCGCACTGCGACGGTCAAGTTCGTGGGCGCAACCAGACGCTGGATGCGAGCGACCAAATCCCTATTCAGGGCACGCAGAGGCGTCACATAGATGGTTCGGATGCCCGGCTCGTTGCTTGCCGCAAGCGATTCCAGGATAGGGAGCAATGCCGCCTCGGTCTTGCCTGAACCTGTGGGCGCGACTATGAGCGCGGATGAACCCGGACGAATCCGAGCGATCGCTTCAACTTGCATCGTGTTGAGTTTCGAGATTCCGACATTATGTAGCAGATTTCGCGATAGCAGTCCAACCAATTTCCTAGATTTGATTCGTGGCAAGGCGTTTTGAAAGGTCACTCTGAGCTATAAAGTGTAACCAGAGGGGGGTGCGAACACGCGAAATGCGTCGGAGCAGCATAGGATTTCGGGGCACAGTCACCGGCACGGTGAGTTCAGTGCCGCATCGTGGACTCCAGAAGATCAAAGAAACGGGGGTCGTCCTCGTCCGTATAAATGAGAATCTCATACTTGCGGCTATCTCTCGCAATCAGGCGAAACCGGAGGAGGCCGCGCTTCCTGTTGACATGCGCCAGTTGGAGCTGGGGCAGGAAGACCTCGCAATACTGACGGGCGCCCCCGGCTTTCAGCCTATTCAGTCTCGACTCCTTTTCCACTGCTGTCGGGAGCCCAAGAGGGGTGAGAAGAGGCTTCACTTCTTTCCATACGTCGATACTACGGAGGAAAACCAACCGGTCAGATGTGACATGAATGGTGCCTGACGGAGTTCCGGGCATGGGATAGAAGATTTCCTTCGCGAAGAAGACACGCCATGAACCATACGCGGCGAAATCGCACGCGCCTCGTTGAGCCAACATAGTCTCCTGTGGACGGAGGATTAGGCTTCCAAGCTGAGAATAGACCCGCCCCAGACCGTCAATGTCGCCTGCACGTATTGGCGACCCCGTGGAGTCAAGATGCATTGTATCAAGGAGCCAGGAGCAATGTTGGTTCGGGAGGATCGAGAGAGTTAAGATACCTTGCTGTTTCAGCAAGGGAGTTTAGCAGCCGGACAAGCGCGTCGTCCGCAATGTCTGATGGTATCTCCG
>DATBLI010000033.1:0-2025 GCA_036555455.1 Thermoplasmata archaeon | reverse complement strand
TTTACCCAGGCAATGGACGATCACGTGAGAGCTGAGTTCCCCAAACTGGAGACGCTGCTTCACCGAGGCGCACCGTGGCGAAGATGAACGCCTCGCAGTGGGCAGAACGACTTCACGATCAGCGCAGCAGGAGAGTCGTGTTCCTTTCACACTGCCTGCTCAACGCGAACACGCGCTATCTGGGCGGGGCTGGTCGACGGGGCAGCGTGGCGGAGATCGTCCAGCCCTGTCTCGAACAGGGGATCGGCATCGTCCAGTTGCCGTGCCCTGAGGAGCACGCCTGGGGCGGTGTTCTGAAACGGTGGCTGCTCGGATTCTACGGTGCCGATGTGGGCCTCTCGTTCCGCCTCAGGGCGGCGCTCTTCCCGTTGATGTTGTTCTACACACGCCATGTGTACCGACGGTTGGCTCGTCAAGTGGCGGATCAGATTCAGGATTACCTCGCGTCTGGTTTCGATGTCCTTGGAGTGATTGGGGTCGACGGCTCCCCTTCGTGCGGCCTGCAGACGACAATGAACGTGGAACGCGCGTTCGTAGAGGTGGGTCGATTGCCGCCAGTGGCCACGGCGGCGGACGTCAACGCGATTGTTCGCCGCCATGCAATCGGCGGGCGAGGCTTGTTCGTCGCGCTCCTGCAGGAGGAGCTGAGTCATCGAAATCTGAACGTTCCGTTCGCGGCCCACGATCTCATGGCCGAACTCGAGGGCCGGAGGGTCGTGTCGGCCTTCGACACGCTCACGTCGACCGGAGTTCACCGATGAACGTGTTAACCGTCTTCGCGCATCCTGGGTCGAAATCGTTCTGCCACGCGGTCCTCGCTCGGTTCGACAGCGGTCTCCGCGACGCCGGGCATACGAACGAGATCGTGGACCTCTACGCGATCGGCTTCGACCCCATCCTGCGTCCGCGCGACACCCCGGGCTGGCTGACCGAGACCATCCCCGATGACATGCTGGAGCGCATGCGGTTGCGCGAGTCCCTCCCTCGGCGAGGCTGGGCCTCTCAAACGCCTCGCCCTGAAGCGTCTCATCGGTGATCGGGATGCACGCGGCATCATCCGCCTTCTGCGCGAGCGATATCAGCCGAAGGATGTGCTCGTGCAGCAGCGGAAAGTCGCACGAGCAGAGGCGCTGGCCTTCATCGCACCCGTACACTTCCTCAGCTTTCCGGCGATGCTCAAGGGTTGGCTCGATCGCGTATGGACGCCTGGCTTTGCGTACGATCTCTCCGCTGACGGCTGGCGTGGCGACATCAACGGCCGCCAGCCGAAGCTCACGCACGAGAAGGCGTTGATCATCCAGACGACGATCTTCGACAAGCGCGCCTACGACGCCGGTCTTCGCGAAGCGATGCGCATCGTGATTGACGAGTTCACGCTCTCGTATCCGGGAATCAAGAACGTCGAGCATGAGTACTTCTATGCCGTGCATGGCGCGGACGACGCCACCAGGCAGGGCTACTTGGAAAGGGCGTATGCCCTGGGTCGCGAGTTCTGACGGACACATGAAGAAGGCGGGGGCAGACGATGGGCAGCACGAGTTCAACGAAGACCCCGTACGACGACAACCGTGTGCTGCGTGTCATGCTCGTCGTTGACGGCGCGGGACCTTCGTCGAGGAGGATGAAGCGCTGATCGGAGGCGTCAATGTCCGTTGCTGAAGTTCCCGTTGCCGAACCGATTCGCCCGGTGGATCTCGTCACCTATCAGCAGGGCGCCGTCGTCAGCCGAACGCTCGTGAAGCAATCTACCGGTACCGTCACGGTGTTTGCGTTCGACGAGGGGCAAGGCTTAAGCGAACACACGGCACCATTTGATGCGTTGGTGCATGTGCTGGAAGGTAGCGCGGAGATCGTGATCGCCGGCAAGACCAATCAGCTGTCCGCAGGCGAGATGATCGTGATGCCGGCGAATCAGCCGCATGCCCTGACGGCGCGGACGCCATTCAAGATGCTCCTGACCATGATCCGTTCACGCGAGACGACGGGCCGGTAGCGAGTGCGTCGTGTGAATGACCGCGGCAGCGC
>DATBLI010000032.1:0-4348 GCA_036555455.1 Thermoplasmata archaeon | reverse complement strand
CGCGAAGCTGGCCTACCAGATCCAGAGGCGCGGCTTCACGTGCGTCGTCGCGGCCGCGGACACCTTCCGGGCGGGGGCCATCGAACAGCTCGAGAAGCACGCGGAGGCCGTCGGCTTCAAGCTCATCAAGCACACCGCGGGCGCGGATCCCGCGGCGGTCGCGTTCGATGCCGTCGAGCACGCGAAGGCCCGCGGGCGGGATGTCGTCTTCATCGACACCGCGGGCCGCATGCAGACGAATCAGAACCTGATGGACCAGATGAGGAAGATCAAGCGCGTCGCGAATCCTGACCTGATCTTCTACATCGGCGACGCCTTAGCGGGGAACGATGCGATTGAGCAAGCGAAGCAGTTCCACGAAGCCGTCGGCTTGGATGGGATCGTCCTCACGAAGATCGACGCCGACGCGAAGGGAGGCGCGGCACTCTCCATGGCCAAGACGATCGGCAAACCCATCGTGTACGTGACCGTCGGCCAGGGCTACGAGGACCTGCGGCGGTTCAACGTGACTTGGATGGTGGACCGGCTCCTCGCGGAGACGTAGCGCGCCGGAGGATCCTCTCGGCTGGCGACCGCCCTCCGGCCTAGGCCCACCCGAACCGCTTGCGGAGGAGCCAGACCATGTTGCCGAAGGCGTCCCGCACACTCCGGATCTTCTTGTCCCCGATGCGGACCCGGTACTCCACGGGGATCTCAAGGTACCGGAAGCCGTTCCGGACGACCTCAATCTTCAGCTCCTCGGAGAAGGCCATTCCATCATGGACGAGATGGAGGCGCGGCAGGATGGCGCGCCGGAAGGCCCACATCCCGGACTGGGAGTCCCGAATCGGGCTTCGGAACAGGAGGCGGAAGGCCAGGTTAAGCATCGTGTTCCCGACACGGTGCATGCCCGACATCGCGTCCTCGGAGAGGAGGGAGATCCGGTCCCCCGCGACGAAGTCCGCGCGATCCTCGTCCAAGGGCTTCAGGAACTCGGGGAACCGGTCTGCGGGGTACGTCTCGTCCGCATCGAGGGTGAGGATGTACGTCCCTTGGGCGGCGGCGAAGCCGGTCATGTAGGCGCGTCCGTATCCGCGCCGAGGCTCCGCGATCACCCGCGCGCCCTTCCCCGCCGCGATCTCGTTCGTCCGGTCCCGCGAGTTCGTGTCCACGGTCAGGATCTCCAGGTCCCGCGACGCGAGGGCCCGACGGACCTCGTCGATGACGGCGCCGATGGACGCCTCCTCGTTCATCGTCGGGATGATGACAGAGATCTCGACCACGCCGCGCGAAGCGGGGGCTTTCCCATAAGAGTTTCGTGCTGTCCTACGCAGGCCGTGGCCGCCCGAAGAGCTTGTAGCCCATGTAGCCCAGGAGCGCTGTGTTGAGCCGCACGATGGACCAGAAGCTCGCCTCGCGCCGCGCCATCTCCAAGGGCCGATAGCGACTCCACAGGCTCCCATGCTTCAACGTCAGCTGCTTCCGTCCCGCGCCGTTCCAGAAAGCCTGCCGCACAAAGTCGAAGTAGGACTTGCGCGTGCGATGGTAGACGATCGCCCCCGCCCGGTACACGATCGAGTGGCCCGCCCGGACGGCCCGAAGGTTCAGATCGATGTCCTCGGCAGTGACGAACCATTCGTCGAAGCCGCCGATCTCATGGAGGACCGACTTCCGATACGCGAGGTTCGAGGACGGGTACGTCACATCGACCCCTCGGACGATGAGCTCGACCCGCTCGAGATCCTCGAAGGGCAGATAGCCGATGTGGATCGTTCGACCCGCAACGACGTCGGCCGTCTCGAGGCCTCGACGGAGTTCCTCGATCCAGAAGGGGTTCGCGATTGCGTCGCCGTCGATGAAAGCGATCGCCTCGCCCCGGGCCCTCGAGATGCCGAAGTTCCGACCTGCGCCGCGGGTCCCGCCACGGGGGTAGAGGTGGACGAAGTCGTACTTCCCCTCGTACTGCCGGACGATGTCACGTGTCGCATCCTCGCTGTCCGCATCGACGACGATGATTTCGAGGTTTGGCGCTTGGATGACGAGGCTGTCGAGAAGAGCGGCGATGTTCCGCGCCTCGTTCCGGACCGTCGTCACGACGCTGAGGAGCAACGGAGCCGCGAACGGGCCGCGGTGTTAATACCGTTTTGGCGCGAGGTTCATGCACCCGACTTCCCAGGAGCAGACCTTTATTAGCGCCCCTCCTTTCCTCTCGCGTCCTGTCCTATGGCCCGCATCGTGACGATCCTCGGCACTCGGCCGGAGGTCATCAAGATGGCTCCCGTCGTGAAGGCCTTGGACGGCCTGCGCCACGAGCACATCCTCGTCCACTCGGGACAGCACTACGACCTGCTCATGGATCGCATCTTCTTCGAGGACATGAAGCTCCGGGACCCCGACGCTCAGTTTGGGCTGAAGGATCAGCCGCCTCACATGCAGGTCGCCGCGACGATGCGCCAGGTCGCCGGGACCGCGAAGGAGGCGGACCTCGTCGTCGTCCACGGCGATACGAACACGACCGTCGCGGGAGCCCTGCTCGCGAACAAGCTCGGGCGTCGCCTCGCCCACGTCGAGGCGGGCATCCGATCCTTCGACAAGTCGATGCCCGAGGAGGTCAACCGGATCATCGCGGACCAGTTGTCCGACCTCCTGTTCGCGCCGACGGAGACCTCTCGGGTGAACCTGCAGCGGGAGAACGTGACCCGTGGGGTCCATGTCGTCGGAAACAGCGTCATCGATGCCCTCGTTCAGAACCTCCCTCTCGCCGAGCGGCGGCCTTCCATCCTCAAACGCCTCGATCTCGCGAAGGACGGTTATGTCCTCCTCACGTTCCACCGAGCGGAGAACGTGGACCGGGCGGAGAAGCTCGCCCAGGCCCTCGACGCCTTCGAGGCCGTGTCCAAGAAGACAGGCCTCCCGATCCTATTTCCGATCCACCCCCGAACGACGAAGATGCTCCGAACCTTAGGCCTCGAGAAGCGGGCGGCGGCGATTCCTTCCTTGCGGCGGATCGATCCCACGGGGTACCTCGACATGCTCGTCCTCGAGAAGAATGCGGCCCTTGTGATGACCGACTCCGGAGGGCTCCAAGAGGAGAGCTGCTTCTTGCACATCCCGTGCGTCACGTTACGGGAGAACACGGAGAGGCCCGAGACTTTGAAGATTGGCGCGAACGTCCTCGCAGGCACGGATCCGTCCCGGGTCGTCGCAGCGGCGGAGACCCAACTCGCCCGCCAACGGGAGTGGCCAAACCCCTACGGCGAGGGGACCACGGGGGTGCGAATCGCGGGCGCCATCGCGGCGTCCCTCGGAGGTTGACCGTGCGGATCCTCATGGTCGTCTCCAATGACGTCGTTCACGATTCCCGAGTCCTCAACGAGGCTCACGCCCTCATGCGCGCGGGTCACGAGGTCACGTTCATCGGCTGGGACCGTACGGGCCGCGGCCCGGAAACCATCCAGCACGAGGGCATCCCGATCCGCCTTGTGCAGACGAAGGGCGTCATGCGTGCCTTCGCGATGGACCTGTTCCGCAATCCCCTGTGGTGGCGGCGTGCGCGGCGCCTCGCTCGCGACATCCCGTACGACGCCATCCATTGCCACGACCTCGACACGATGCCGATCGGCGTGCGCTTGAAACGGGCGACGGACAAGCCCCTCGTTTACGACTGTCATGAGGTCTTCGGCTACATGATCGAGCTCGACGTCCCCCCGTTCGTCGTCGAGTACACCTTCCGCATGGAGCGGCGACTCTCTCCCCTCGCCGATCGGATCATCACGGTGAACGAAGCCGTGAAGGAGTACGTGGACCGCGTCTCGGGAAAGGACGCCCTCGTCGTGCGCAACTGTCACGAACTCTTCATCGATGAGTACCGGCCGGCACCCGGTCCGCCCTTCACGATCCTCTACGTCGGGACGCTCCACGTTAGCCGCTTCATCCTCCAGGCCATCGACGTCATCGGGGACATGCCCGAGGTCCGGCTGATCCTCGGCGGCAGCAAGAAGATGACCCCGGTCGTCCAGGCGCGGTGCGCCGAGCATCCGAACACCCGGTTCGTCGGCGTCGTGCCCAACGAGCAGGTCCTCCCGATGACCCTGGACTCTCACCTCGAACTGGCGATGCTCGACCCCCAGTACCGGATCAACCGAGTCGCCTTGTCGAACAAGATGTTCGAGGCGATGGTCGCCGGCCGGCCGTCCGTGAACACGAAAGGCCTGATCAGTGGGGACGTCGTCGAGAGGGAACGCTGCGGCCTGGCGATCCCGTACACGAAGGAGGCGTTCCGAGCCGTCGTGGAGCAGATCCGGGACGACCCGGCGCTCGCGGAGGGACTCGGGCGGAACGGTCTGGCCGCGGCGAAGCGGGAGTACAA
>DATBLI010000031.1:0-4941 GCA_036555455.1 Thermoplasmata archaeon | reverse complement strand
CTTGAAATTCTCCATCTCGATCTGCTTCAGGAACAAGGTCCTCACCTGCACCGCGGAAGGTGAGCACTGAAGGCGTCGACTGTCATCCCATCAGTACCCTTCTGGCCGTCCGACGTGGGTCGGACGGGGACGCGGAACGCGATAATGGCTATAAAAGCGTAGCGGGGAGCCGGCCTCGGGTTGACAAATCCACCTGCGCAGGGAGGTGGGAGCATCAGGGGGCACCGAGGCTGTGTCAGTGTCGCCTACGGCCGCCGTGTCGACCCGACTCACAGCGGGAATTCGGCAGCGCCGACTTCGCCAAGAGGGGGGAAACGAGGACCTACCAGGGGGAATGTGAAGATGTTCCCGGAGGACGATCCTGCCGAGACACCGGGCACTGAAGCCCCGAGGTTGGCCCCGGAGGCCATGGCCAGGGAGGTCCACAGCGTCCCAGGGGAGGCACGGTCCCGATGGCTAGAAAGATCTGAAACGATGGCTGGAACGGGCGGCTTCGGGCGGAGTAGTAGACAGACCAAGTCTTTCCGGGACCGAGCAGGAGAGCGGGCATGGAGAGCTCCGTTTCGTTGGGGGAAGCTACGTCCAGCGCAACCCCGAGACGTGTCCATCCCATGCCGTCGCTAGATTCCGCCCAGAAGAGCCGCTGGAGTCCTGTAGTGGTCTCCTGCCCCGCATAGATCATCACGTAGCGGTTTCCAGTCCAACGCACGGACGGGTCAAGCACACGCTGGTCGTCCATGGAACCGGGGGGCCCCGCTTGGAGGACAACTCCTCGCTTCGCCCACGAGATGCCGTCTGTGCTCGTTGCGAACATGATATGTCGCCCAGAGGGGTTCGCGCTCGAGCTTGCCGTATACCACATGTAATACGTGCCATCTCGGAAGACAACGGTTGGCTCGAAAACATAGTAATCGTCCGGAGCGCCGGGCACCCCGAGGTCGACGACAACCCCGAGCTTCTGCCAAGACATCCCGTCGGCGCTGACGGCTGCCAGGATTCGGAAGTTGAAGCCGTCATAGCCTGAGTACCACATGTGGTACTCAGCCGCGACTTCGATTACCTCCGGGTATGCGATGAATCCTCCCGCTTCCGCTGGAAGGCTCGGGGTGATCACGACTCCCAACTTCCGCCACGACCGGCCATCCGGCGACGTCGCCAGACCGATGCTGCCGCCCGCAAGCGATCGCCCGTAGTACCACATCCTGTAGTTGCCCGGGTCAAACAACACGGAACTCCCCGCCGCCTCAGCCGAATCGAACTCGTCCGATTGCCCGAGGCCCAGGGCCAGTCCTTCGCGCAACAGGGGAGGTGCTTGTCTCGGTTCCACCATGATTGGATCTGGGGCCAGGGGCGGCGTCGCCGAACTGTCGAGCCCATGGTAAGACTGCATTGAGGCGACGACAGGAAGACCGAGGAGAGCGAGCAGCCCAACAAGCATCAGAGCGGTCACGTGCCGCGGCAACAAGCGCGATCCCTCCGCAGGAACATAATGTGATTGTCCGAACATAAGCGTTCCGTGCGGGATATGGCAAAAAACCGCTGCGCGGGTGTTGGCTCGGAACAGGTCGGGAGAAAGACGGACAGCCTCCTGGTGGCCATGCATGCGGACCATTCGAGATCCCCCTGGGCCTCTCATCGCCTCCTCGCGGTTCCATCAACCTCAGGCCTTAAGAGATGGCACAGACAATCCCGCCAGCGAAGCCCAGGGGCAGGCGACTTCCGCGGCTACGACCCGAAGTGAGGCGCCGATGGGTGATTCCTTGGCTCGCGCAACGATCGTCGTCGTTAGTCCCTCCTTCTCGCGGTTCGTTCACGCGGACGTCGATGCCCTTCGTCATGATTACGAAGTGAGGGAAATCGTATGGGAAAGTCGTCAGTCCTTCCGAAATCTAAGGATGGGACTCCAAGGTGCCCACGCAGTCCTCTCCTGGTTCGCCGGAGACCATGCCGCCGTGGCCTCGTGGCTTGCGCACCGCCGGGGAATGCCTTCGATCCTCGTGGCCGGGGGCGCTGACGTCGCGAACATGCCTGAGATTGGCTACGGCGCGATGGCAGGGACATTCAAGCAGCGCCTGTCCACCCGCTGGTCGCTCAGACTCGCCGATCTCATCCTCCCCTTCTCCGAATCCGTGTCCCGGGAAATCCTTGCAATCCGACGGCCTCGGCGGATGGTCGTCTTGCCGCTCGGAGTCGACACGGATCGATTCACACCGGCCACGACGAAGGGTGCCGTCGTCGCCACAGTCGGAAACGTTTCCCAATCGAACCTCGTGAGGAAGGGTCACAGGACGTTCGTGGAAGCGGCGCGCCGAGTTCCGGAGGCCCGGTTTGTCCTCGCCGGCCGGCCCACGGATGAAGCAATGGGCGTCTTGCAGTCGACAGCCCCGCCGAATGTAGAGCTACCCGGCTACCTCTCGGAGGACAATCTCCTCGCTCTCTACCGCCTGGCGAAAGTCTACGTCCAGGTTTCCGCCCACGAGGGGTTCGGACTCTCTCTCGCGGAAGCCATGGCCTGCGACTGCGTTCCCGTCGTCACACGCCGAGGCTCCATCCCCGAAGTCGTGGGCGAGACGGGGCAGTACGTTCCGTGGGACGATGCGGAGAGCCTCGCGAAGGCGATTCAGACGGCTCTCGCGAAGCCAGACACCGCCGGCCGCGCAGCGAGGGAGCGGATCGTAGAGAGATACTCGCTCGGGCGTCGGCAAGAACGGCTGCGGAGCCTCATCGGAGAACTGATGAGAAGGTCCGTGGGTTGAGAGGGACGATTCCCTCGCTACTTGGGAGGCGGAGGGGGCCCGGGAGGCCCCAACGGCACTAGGTGTCCGGGCAGCTCCGGGAACGCTTCCGACGCGTTCTGGCTGGCGAAGTGACGCCTCCGGTCCATCCAAGTTCGCAACCACAGCTCCACGTTCAGCAGGCTCCAGAGTTTCCACGACTCGTCCCGGAGTCCGCTCATATGTCGGTGGACGAGGGCACGGACGGCATCCGGCCGGAACACATCCCTGCTGAGGTTTCCTTCGCCGAGCAGCGCGTCCTCGAGGAACCCACGCAGGGGCCCCCGGAACCATTCTGCGAGGGGAACAAGGAAACCAACCTTCCGATGCTCCAGGACATCTTTGGGGAGCACTCCGCTCGCGTTCCGCCGAGGTATCCACTTGAGGGTGAGTCCATGAATCTTGAGCCACCCGGGGATCCGCGCTGCAAGTTCCGCGATTCGATGGTCGAGGATGGGCACCCGATCCTCGAGGGAGTGCGCCATCGACATTCGGTCCTCGACGAGAAGAAGGGAAGGCAGGTACGTCTTGATGTCCAGATACAGGATCCGATCGAGGGCAGACATTCCCCGGACGCGCTGGAGAACTCGGTCGAGTTCGCCTCGGGGATCGTAGGTCCCGATGGCATCCGACGCCCTTTTCGTAAGCAAGGCGGCACGGTCGCCGTCCTTGAACACCGCCTCGCGGCCGTAGCGCCGGAGATCTCGTTCGAGGAAGAGTCCGTAGACGGGAAGACCGAGCACGCGTTTCCACCCTTCCCTGCGTGCTGTCGCTCGAAGGCTCCGAAGAGCGAGCAGAAGGCGGGACCAGTCACGCTGGCTCCATAGGTCTTGCAGATATGGGATCAGATAGCTCGGGTACCCGCCGAACAGTTCGTCACCTCCGTGGCCCGTGAGGACAACCCGGACCTGCTCGGAGGCAATCTGGGCGATGTACCACTGAGGGATGACGCTCGGTCCAACGCGCGGCTCGTCCAGGGCGTAGGCGATCTTGGGTAGAACCCGCGGGAATTCTGCAGGATTCAGCAGGAGGTCGTAGTGCGCCGAGTCCGCAAGCAGAGAGACCTTCTCGATGAACGCGCTCTCGTCGTACTCCGGCTGATCGAAGTACACACTGAAGGTCTTCAGCCGCTCCGCGAGTTTCCGGCATGCGCTCATCACGACAGTCCCGGAGTCGATGCCGCCGCTGAGATGGCTGCCGAGAGGGACGTCGCTCATGAGCTGCATCTCCACGCTCTCGTCGAGAAGATCGTGGAAACGCTGCACCGCGTCCCCCTCGTCGGTGATCTCGTCGCGGAAGTGGAGGTCCCAGTACTCCCGAACCTCGACCTTGCCATCCTGAGCAAGGAGGAAATGGGCCGGGGGCAAAATCCGGATGCCCTCGAAGAAGGTCTTGTCGCCGAAGACATTCTGGAAGGCGAGGTAGTCCGCGAGGGAACGGTAGTCGAGCTTCCTGGGCACGTTCGGATCCGCAAGGATCGCTTTGATCTCCGAGGCGAATGCGACGTGGCCATCCTGCTCGCGGTAGTAGAGAGGCTTGATGCCGAGGCGGTCCCTCGCGAGGAACAACCGCTGCTCTGCCTCGTCCCAGATCGCGAAGGCGAACATCCCGTTCAGGTCGTGGAGGCAGGCGGGGCCCTTCTCCTCGTAGAGGTGGACGATCGCCTCCGTGTCGCTCTGCGTCGTCAGGGTGTGTCCTCGCTCTGCGAGGCCCCGCCGCAGCTCCTTGTAGTTGTAGATCTCCCCGTTGTACACGATCCACGCGCGCCCCTGTTCGTCGGACATGGGCTGGAAGCCCGTCGGCAGGTCGATGATGCTCAGCCGGCGATACGCGAGCACGCAATGGTCGAAGGCCTTCACCGCGTCCGCGTCCGGGCCGCGGTGACGGATCGTCTCGTTCATCCGGGCGACGAGGCCGGCGTCGATCCCGCCGCGGGGGTCGTGGACGCCGCAGATCCCGCACATCTCACCCGCGGCTCCCGAGCCCCTCGTAGAGGGCCACGAGCTTCTTCTGCTCGAGGCCCCAATTGTACTCCCGCTTCGCCGCGGCCAGACCGTTCCGCCCGAGTCCCTCCGCGAGCGCCGGGTCGTCCCGGATCTGCTCCACGACGGCTCGGAACGCCTCCTTCGTGTACGGGATCGCCAGGCCGCAGCGTTCCCTCTCGACG
>DATBLI010000030.1:0-19408 GCA_036555455.1 Thermoplasmata archaeon | reverse complement strand
TTATGCCTTGGCAACTCTACCTACTTTTCGCTGGGATGTTCTGTTTTTCCCCGGCTTATCAATGTTTATAGCGCGACAACGCGCTATGTGGGCCTCGGGGATAGCTTGTGAGCCTCCTGCGGTACGCCCTTTCGAGCATCGCCCGCAGCCGCAAGCGCACCTTCTCCTCGATCCTGGGCGTCACCCTTGCCATCGTACTCATCTCGGGCACCTTCATCGCCGTCGACTCCTCCACGTGGGCGACCCTCAACGCGATGCTCCGGGATGTCGCCGGGGACTTCTGGGCGGGCACGTATCCGTCGAACCGCACCGTGAATGCCAGCGACCTTCGGCAGGCGTTCCTGTCCGTGTCCGGTGTCCTAGACGTGTCTATCTACAGGCCACTGCCCACGCAGTTCCCGACGCAGGGCCTGAGGTTCGGGAACGCATCCGGCGGATACACGGGGTGGGTGGCCGCCTACGGAATCGAGCCGGACCACCTACCTTCCTACCTCCGAGGGGTACCCGTCAACGGTTCCCTCGAGCTTCCGAGGAGCAGCGTCGCTCTCTCCACGACCCTTGCGAGAGGGTTGCGCGTGGGGATCGGAGACCTGTTCTATGTCTCGAACGCAGTGTGGGATCCTACAGTCAACGCGACCCGGATCTTCCGCGTGAACTTCACCGTGGCCGCCCTGCTCACAACGCCGGCGAGCGGGTTCCCCATCGGGTTTTGCGTGGGGTTCTGCGGGGGCCCCAGCTCCTTGGTTGTCGTGAACCTCCGCGACTTGGATTGGCTGGATGACAGCCTGGACCTGACCGATCAGTTCGCTACCAGCGACTACGCCCAAGTCTGGATCGATCGAGTCCGGTTCGTTAACCCCTATGACATCGACGGTTCGAAACGCGCCCTTCTCCGACTGGGGCGGGACCTCCAAGCGGCATACCCGGTGTTCGGCAACGTGGGGGACAACGTATCCCCCGTGCTCGACAGCTTCGCGCAGACCACGTCTCTTGAGCGTCTCATCTTCCTCCTCCTGTCAACTCCCGTGCTGCTCCTAGGCCTCTACCTCGGTGCAGTGGGCGTGGAACTCGCTCATGGGGACCGCCGGAGGGAAATGGCGATCCTCAAGACCCGTGGCTCAAGCGGGCGACAGGTGTTCGGCCTCCTCCTCACCGAGGCGGCCCTCGGCGGCCTCATCGCCGCGGCATTGGGACTCCTCGCGGGTGCCCTCCTCAGTCGTCTCCTAGTCGACATCGTCAATCCCTTCGCGAATTTGGCAGCCGTCGGGTCCGGGAGCGTCGTCCTGTCCCTGGGGACCGCGGTGACCGTTGCCCTGTTGAGCGTCCTGTTCATGGCGGCTGCAAGCTACCGTTCCGCACGGAGGACGGCCGAGCTTCCCATCGTCGAAACGCTGCGCTACTACGCGCCCGGCGAAACCCAGATCCGATACCGTCCTATCATCGACGTGGCCCTCGTGACCCTGGGCACGGTGACCTTCGCTTTCGCATGGCTCACACAGTTCCAACCGGGCTCCTTCCTCACGTTCCTCGTGGGCGGCGTCTTCTTCGCCCTCCTCCCGGCGGCGCCGATCTTCCTCATCCTAGGGGCGACCCGCCTCGCGACGCGCTCCACGGGCCGGGTGTACGATTGGGCGGCCCGGGCGAGCAAGCTCTTCGCGAAGGACCTCCACCATGTGATCCGACGGAACCTCTCTCGCAACCCGCGGCGGTCCGCGAACGTCGCGGTCATCGTGGCCCTCGGCCTCGGCTTTGGCCTCTTCGCCTACGGGCTCATGGGCTCCCAGCAGGCTTATCAAGCCCGCACGGCACGCGCGGTCGTGGGCGGGGATATCGCGATCTTCCGGGCACCGGACACGCCAGGACTACTACAGAACCTGTCCGCCCTCCCTGATGTCGCAGCAGTTGTCCGTTTCACAGGAGTCGCGGGGACCACGAGCTTTGGCTGGCCCCTGGTCTACGCTTTGGATCCGAGCAGCTACTTCGACGTGATCCGTGCCGAGTCATGGTACTTCGAGGGGCTCTCGCCGCCCGAGGCGAAAGCCATCCTTGAAACCAAAGGTGGGCTGCTCGCGACGGAACGCTATCTGCGAGACCAAGCGCTCGAGATAGGCCAAGTTGTCGGTTTCAGCCTGACGACGTACAATGGGACAACGGGAAAGGAGCAGAACGTGCATGCGGAGGGGACGATCCGAGGCGTCGTCCGCGTCCTTCCTGGGATGTCGAACGGAGAAACCGCAGCGCCCGAGGCGATCTACGGGGGCTATGTCACGTTCCAGTCCATCGTCGACAACCAGACTGCCAACTATCCGGGAGGCGACAACTACATTCTCAATCTGCGCCCTGGCGCTGACTGGAGGACGGCAGAGACCGACGTCTCAAGCCTTGTTTCGAATCCGGCAAACGCCGTGGAGCCGACTGTGCTGGCCATGGAGGAGTTGAACCTGCAGCAAGCCGCGAGCCCCGTGACCCAGGCCTTCCTGGGCTTCATCCGAATCGAAATCGTGTTCCTCGCCTCCATCCTCACGGCCGGCCTCGGCCTCGTCTTGGTCGCGGCGAGCCTCGAGCGGGAGCCGGAATTCGCCGCGATCGCAGCCCGGGGCGCGAGCCGACGGCAAACCTCCGGGCTCCTCGTCGGAGAAGGCTTCGCGATAGTCCTCATCGGCATCGCCGTCGGCGCGGGTATTGGAATCCTCGCGAGCTACCTGGGCATGGAGTTCTTCCTCGTCGGGCCACCGGGGACGCCGCCGACGCTTGTCCCCTTCTTCTTCGTCATGCCCCCTGAAGGCTGGCTCCTCCTCGTTTTGGCGCCGGTCGCGATGCTCATCGAGAGCCTCCTCGTCGGGTGGCGGATCGCCCGGATGAATGTCGCGCGGGTGCTCAAACTCCGGGGCGGGTGAGCATGCCACGCATCGTCACCAAGGACCTGATGAAAGTGTACCGGACTGGCAAGTCGGAAGTGATCGCTCTCCGAGGGCTCGACATGGACGCAGCCGACGGAGAGCTCGTCGCGGTCCAGGGACCCTCCGGCTGCGGCAAGACGACCCTGCTGAACCTGATCGGTGGTATTGACCGACCGACGGCGGGGCGTATCGAGGTGGACGGCGGAAACATCGTCGACCTCACCGAAGCCCAGCTCGTGAAGTATCGCCGGGATCGGGTCGGTTTCGTCTTCCAGTTCTTCAACCTCGTGCCGACCCTGTCGGCGGAGGAGAACATCCAACTGCCCATGCGCCTCGCAGGGAAGCCAGGGAACGATCAGGAGGCGCGGACGCGAAAACTCCTAGAGCTCATCGGCCTCGAGAAGCGCGCGACCCACCGGCCGGATGAGCTCAGCGGCGGCGAGCAGCAACGTGTCGCGATCGCCACGGCCCTAGCCAACGATCCGCCCCTCATCCTAGCCGACGAGCCAACAGGCGAGCTGGACACGAAGACGGGCCACGAAGTCCTTGAGCTGTTCCGACAACTGAACCAGGATCTGAAGAAGACGGTGCTCGTCGTGACCCATGACCAGCGTGTGGCCCATATTGCTCACCGTGTTCTCCAGATCGAGGATGGAAAGATCGTGGGTCAGGTCTTGTGAGGGATGCGGCTTCGAGCGTTCCACCAAGAAATCCCGCGCGCTCGAACTGGTCTGAATCAGGCATGAGCCGATTAGTCCGCTGCTGGCCATGTATGCCAGATATCAAGTTCGTATGGCTGGTCGCATGGAGAGATTCGTGCAAAACTGGCTTGCTGTCCCAGAAGAGGGCTCCCAAGCATCTGCGGTTCCCAATCGGAGTGGCAAGAGTCGATGTGAACGAATGGGCCTGATACTAAACCCGTCCAGGCGAACCCATCATTGCTTGAGACACCGGTCCTCCGTATCGTGGGTCACGATTAACTCGGTCAGTTTGGTCTGCTGATCTTCCTGAACCGCCAATTCGTTCTTCACCTCCCCGCTAGGCGCCCCTGGAGAAGGCAGCGCCGAACCAACGTTCTTCGGCATCTCCCCGGCGCCCGTCCCGCAGGAACTAATGCGGGTCAACACGAAGTCCTTGGTCGCCGATCCACCCACCGGGACCGTAACCCACCCCCCGTCGGGGCGGTAACCCGTCTTGCTCGCGGTCACTGCCATGACCGGGCGGTCAATTCGGAGACGGGACGCTGGGATGGGACCGAATTCGTCATTCGGATAATTCCACGGTGCCGAGACCCAAGTCATACATGCGCTCCATTGTCAGTGGTTCCTCGATTGCGCTACCCTCGTACCCATACGCGACAACTGGGAAGCTCCTCTTTCCTGCCGCAGAGAAATCCTCAGTCAGATCCTGACCCTTGCTTCGAGGGAAAAGCACCAGCCAGATGAATGGCTTGAACGGCAGATCTTCCTCATGGAGCGTGGTCCTATGCATTCTCACCACTGCGGTGCGGTCGTGAAGTCTGCGGAGAGGAACAGGGAGTGCGGGAGGTTCGAGAAAGCCTTCGAGAGTCCCTTCGAAGCCGCATGGACCGAGAGCAGACTCTGTCAACTCCAGACGTATTCTCGGGCGACCTCGAACGGTTCCAGAGACTATCGCCATGGCAACCCCGGTACGACCCATTGTATCAAGTTGTTTTCCACCTGCAGTTCGGCAGCACCGCCTGCAAGCCTGATTCCGAGAGTTTCGTCGAAAACACCCTTGGCTGGCGTGGCGAGCATTGCAACATCCTTGTCAACGAGCCCGATCGCAAGTCGCGTACCCTTGTTCCAAGCCGGTTTCACCGCGCTGAATCCAGGCCAATCATGACGTAGTTCGGATCATCGACAGCGCAGAGGACCCGGGAGCGGCGGGCGCCAGACCACTCGCGGCCGATGGGGCCGCTGTCGAAGGCTTTCTTCCAGGCGTCGAAGTCGGGGACGTGATGTTCGATTTGAAGGATGTGCATGTCGCTTCCGCTGGCGCCGGAGTCAGGGCGATGGGGTTAAACGTTTCATCTGGGGAAGACCAGCAACGAGAGGCGTACGCTCCATCGAGCAACAAAGCCGAGCCGTCCTCTGCCTAAATGAAAGGGGTAGGGGGGTTGGCTACTCGACTCAGATGGAGGAGGGTCCTACCCCGAGCCGAAAAGCAATCCCCTGGGGGTATAGCTTTCACACATAGTTCTCGGACTGCTATGTAGGAGGACGGTGCCTCATGATGATGGTTGCTTTGGGGATGGCCATCGCCGAGTTCGCCCGCGCAACGGATGAGGAAAGATGGCGCGCCTCGTTCGGAAGTGGGCCTAGGCCAGCGCGGCTTCGCCCTGCGAGCGCCTCCTCGGGATGCGCGCTTGGACCGAACCCCTATCAGAGGGCAATACGCCCGTCTTTGCGTCTACGCCGTATGTACGTACTCGTACAGACAGGACCCGACATCCCATTATAGCCGTCCTTGGGGAATCCCGCCCCCGAGGGCGATTGAATTGGCGCGAGCCCGCCTCCGATTCCTCAGTCGAGAGGAGCAGGACCTCATCCATCAGAAGAGCCTCGAGATTCTGAGCGAGATCGGCGTCCTCGTCCGCAGCCCCACCGTCCTCCAACGACTGGAACGGGCGGGGACGAACGTCGACCTGCACTCGGGCATCGTCCGGATCCCGGAGGCCATCGTTGCCTCGGCGGTTCGTCAGGCGCCGAAGCGCCTCCTTCTCGCGGCGCGCGATCCGAAGCACGATCTCCGGGTCCCCGTGGATTCGTTCCCCTTCATCTCGACGGACGGCCTGTCCGTGTACACCACGGACCTGGAAACGGGCGCGAAACGGGGGACGGCCCGGGCGGACTTGGCCATGTATGCGAGACTTGCGGACGCCCTCGAGCCCGTGAGCTTCTTCTGGCCCCAGGTCACCGCCTCGGAGGTGCCGCAGGCCGCGCACACGGTCCACGAACTGTGGGTGTCCTTGGTGAACTGCACGAAGCACATCCAAGGGGACTCCGTGAGTGCCGCGGATGCCCGCGCCCAGGTGGATCTGGCCTCCCAAGTGGTCGGTGGACGGGAGGAACTCCGGAAGCGGCCGATCATCTCCGTGACCCTCTGCCCAATCGCTCCCCTCTCCTTCGAGAAGGGGGCTGTGGAAGCCCAGCTCGAGTTCGCCCGCGCCGGGATTCCTGTGTCGTCCATGTCCATGTGTCTCGGAGGCCTCTCGAGCCCCGTCACCCTCGCGGGGATGATCGCGACCGCGAACGCGGAGAACCTCGCAAGCCTGGTGATTACCCAGTCCGCGGCACCAGGGGCCCCGCACATCTACGCCTCGGAGTCCACGCCGATGGACCCGGTCCTCGGGAAGATCAACTACTCGGCTCCGGAGGTGCCCCTCGTCTGTGCAGGGCTCGCGCAGATGGCGGAGCGGTATGGCCTACCCGCGATGATCGGCCAATGGGGGGTCAACGGCAAGGAGCCCGGAATGCCCGTGTCCTTCAGCGAGGTCTACAGCGTCGTCGCGACAACCCTCGCGGGAGGCGACATGTGTTCCGGAATGGGAGGGCTCGAGGACGCGAAGGGAGCCTCCCTCGAACAGATGGTCATCGACGCGCATCTCTGGGAGAACTGCCGAGCCCTCCTTCGGGAATTCGCGGTCACCGAGGAGACGATAGGGATGGACGCGCTCCGCGATGTGGGGCACGGGAACATGTTCCTCTCCCATCCCCACACGAGGAGGAATCTCCGGAAGGAGCTGTTCTTCCGCGACAAGAAGAAACTTGTGTGGGAGTCCACGTTCTCCGTCGGGATGGTCCCGGAGGCCAGAGCCGAGGTCCGAAGACTCCTGCGCGACCATGCCGTGCCCGCCCTCGACCGAGACATCCTTCGAACGGGGGACGAGTTCCTCCGTGCGTTCGAGAGGCAGGTTGCAGCATCCTGAAGGGCCCTGCCTGAGTCCCATGGAACATGTTCTTAACGGACGGCGGCATGGCCGCCTGCCACGGAACGGAGCGTTCACCATGGCTGCGGCGAAGAGAGCGCGGCTCACGAAGCCAAGTCTGATGTTCCTTTCCTCTCCTGAGGCCCTGGCGAGGAAGTCCGAGGCCGACCTGGCGAAGGCGCAACGGCTCCTCGACCGGCTGCTGAGAGTCGACGAGACGCGAACGGTGGAGAATACCTTCATCCCGTTCAACGAGATCTCGCGGGTCGTCTCCGAGGTCGCGCTTCAGGGCCAGCTCCTCTTCAACGTGCACCCGGCGGCGGCCATGCGGGATGCGGCGAACAAAGCCTACCTCGCGGCTGAGAGCTTCGAGACGGCCTTGAGCCTGAACCGGCCACTCTATGAGGCCTTCGCGGCCCTCGATCCCTCGAAGGAGGATGAGGAGACGCGCTTTGGGATATCGAAGATCCTTCAGGACTTCCGTCGCGCGGGGGTGGACCAGGACGAGGCCACACGGACGACGATTAAAGCCCTGAACGATGAGATCTCCGAGATCGGGTCCACTTTCGACCGGAACATCAACGAGGACATGCGTTCGATCACGATCGACGGTGCGGGGGACCTTGCGGGCCTTCCTCCGGACTTCATCTCCGCCCACACGCATGGAGGGGACCCCATCACAGTCACGACAGCCTATCCCGATGCGATTCCGGTCTTCCAGTATGCCGTGAAGGAGGACCTCCGCCATCGGTTGCGGAGAGCATTCGACGACCGCGGATTCCCAAAGAACCTGGAAATCCTGGACAAGCTCCTCCAGAAGCGACACGAACTTGCCCGCCTGCTCGGATACCCGGATTACGCGACGTACGTCACGGAAGACAAGATGATCGGCTCTGCGCAGGCCGCGGAGGAGTTCGTCGGGAAGGTCTCCAGTGCGGCGGACGAACGGACCGGTCGTGATTACGCACTCATTCTGAAGCGGCGACGCCGTGACGATCCCGGGGCGGCGGACCTGCAGCCTTGGGACATCAACTATTACACGGACCGTGTCCGAGCGGAGGAATACGCCTTCGACTCTCAAGCGGTCCGACCGTACTTCGCATTTGAGAAGGTCCGGGATGGAATCCTTGCGATCACGGGGGACCTGTTCGGATTGCGATACAAGCGCGTTGCCGATGCCCCGGTGTGGCATCCTTCCGTGGAGGCCTACGACGTCTTCGACGGACGGAGGCGGCTGGGTCGGTTCTACTTGGACCTGCACCCGCGGGAGGGCAAGTACAGCCACGCAGCGATGTTCGGACTCGTCATCGGACTGCGTGACATCCAGCTACCGCAAGCAGCCCTCGTCTGCAACTTCCCGGATCCGAAGACTGCCGCGCCCGCCCTCATGGAGCACACGGACGTCGTCACATTCTTCCACGAATTCGGCCATCTTCTCCATGCGATCTTGTCTGGCCGCAGCCGCTGGATCAGGACGAGCATGGAGGGAATCGAATGGGACTTCGTGGAGGCCCCCTCACAGATGCTCGAGGAATGGGCCCGTCGGCCCGAAGCGCTGCAGCGGTTCGCGAAGCACTACCAGACTGGCGAGGCACTCGCTCAGGACCTCATCGACCGGATGGAGCGCGCCTCCGCCGTGGCCCGAGGACTCTGGGTTCGGCGGCAGATCTACCTCGCGGCCCTCTCCCTTGCGTACTACCGCCGCGACCCCGCGGGACTAGACACGACAGCCTTGGCCAAGGAACTCAACCGCGCATACTACCCGGTCCCCTGGCATGAAGGAACCCATTTCCAATGCAACTTCGGTCACCTCAATGGCTACTCCGCCGTGTACTACACGTACATGTGGTCCCTTGTGATCGCGAAGGATCTGTTCCGAAGGTTCCTCGAGTCACCTTCCATTTTCGACCGAGGGATCGCCCAGCGCTATCGGCGGGCGGTCCTCGAGGCCGCAAGCGTCCGGTCAGCCGCGACGATGGTTCGCGAGTTCCTTGGCCGCGACGTTTCCTTCGAGGCGTTTCAGGCTTGGCTGGATGAAGGCGCGGCATAGCCGCTCATGGGCGATGGATCCTCCCATGCGGCTCCGCGAGGCCTGTGGCCCTATGCCTTTCGAGGAATCAGGGCTCCAGGCAGGACGCCGTAGAACGGTGGCCAGATGGAGCGGTTCAGTCTGAAATGAGGCGGGCCGTGAAATGGATCATGACGATGATGATGACAGTAAAACCCGCGAAGGCGAGGGTTACCTGGTTGAACCCAAACAGGAAGCCTGCGGCGGCCATCAGTCCAATGAACCAGGTGATGTACAGGACGTAGAGGAGTGTGGGTACGTCGATCGCGAACCTGCCCTTGTGGCCGGCCTCCATGGTCGGGCTCCATCCCCTCCTTCGGTATAACCCTTGCGGACTCGCAAGGAGAGGCAAGTTCCCAAGGTGGCTTCCGAGTATCTGGTGCAAGGACCACGCAACAAACCGATCCCCCCGCAACGGAGCAGCTGGAGCAGGGGGCAACCCGGAGGTAGCGGCCCGTCCCATCGTCAAGGCTCCAGGTCGCCCGCGAACGCTTAAGTAAGGTCTTGCGGTTGCGGCGACGGGGGCCCGTAGCTTAGTCTGGTGGAGCGTCTGGCTCATAACCAGATGGTCGTCGGTTCAAAGGGTCTTGGGCACTCGGTCCCAGGGCCGGAAATTCCGGCCGGGCCCACTTTTCTCCATTCACGTGGGAACGAGCCCTTTGGACGTGCGGCCGCTCTTGAGGAGGTATTCGCGGATGAGGTCCCGCACCCCGACGACCTTTTCCATATCTCCGTCCCACTTCTCGAGGACGCCCGAGTAGGTCGCCTCGATCCGGTCCAAGACCCCACGGATTTTCTTCCGGACCGCGCCACCGTCCCGGCCGGAGTAGACGACGGCAAGGTACGCCAGCCTTCCGCGCTCGATGAGGATTCGGTAGTCTCCAAAGTCCATCTGGTGGAGTTCGCGGTGCTCCCCGTAACGGAAGGCCTCTCGGACGAACTCCTGAACGGCGGTCAGCATCCCGCTCAACACGTCCTCGTCCTTCTCCTGGACGAGGCTCCGCGAGAGGTGGGAGATGAGGACACCATCGTGATAGACGAGGAAGACCTCCTCGATGGCCACCCGCTGACGTCGCGCCACGACGAACGCGAGGATGGGCGCAGCCACGACTCCCCCGAGGACAATCCACACGAGAGGGAGGGCGTCCACGGCAACCGTGACCGTCACGGCCCGAGATTGCGCGTAGGCGAGGGGCGTCAGGCCGAGGCTGTTTGAGAAGATGGCTTCGAACGCGTTGAGGATCGAGGCGTGTGCGGAAACGCCATCGGCGACCCGCACGGTGAGGTTGATGAATTCCTCATGCCCGGGATTCAGGTATGTGAGGTTCCAGCTCAGGTCGGGGGTCCACGACTCAGGCACGTTAGCCGTGGAGCGCACGAATTCGAGACGGCTGTCCAAGTTGTCGCTGACATTCACCCAACGCGCCGTCGTGCTCCCGTTGTTGCGGATTGAGAGGCTATACGTGAATTCGGACCCGGGCCTCACGTTGCTCGTGTCGGAAACTAGGGTGAGGAAGATCTGAGGCGCGACGAGGTCGAGGCGGACCGTGGTCGTCACTTCCGCCTTGCGGTTCTGGTTCAGATCCTCGTACTCGAGGCGGAACGTCAGATTCGCGGCTGTTCCATCGACGAGGTTCGCGATCGCACGAAGGAAGAGATTGAAGCCGCTGGAACCCGGCGCCCGCGTCGCCCAATGCCATGTAAGATTCGAGCCGACGATTGACCGCGTCGCATTGGCTGTGTCAAGGAAGTACTCGAGGCCGTTGGGCAAGGTGAGGTTCAGCCAGACCCCTCCCGCACTTTCGGTCCCGATGTTATCGACATCGACGCGACACACAACGACGGTCCCGGCCTCCACGGTCGTCGCCTCCGGGGTCACGCTCAGGGTCATCGCGGGGGCGGCAACGATGAGGCTATCCGACGGCATGCTCACCGTCGGCAGGAGGTCGTCGACTCCGTTCCGATACGAGATGCTCCCGTGGACGGTCGCGACATGACCGTCTGGCGCGTCCGGTAGGACCGTGAAGTTCATCCAAATCCGCCAACCGCCCGGCGGCACGGCCGCGATGGGGAAGACAACCCGTGTGTTGTAACGGATGACGGTGGAGCTCCCGTTCGTGAAACTGAGTTCGTTATCCAGGTTCACGGTCACGCGGACGGATTGCGCGACTTCGTTCCCGTCGTTCGTGAAGATCACCGACGCTGGAACCACCTGGCCGGCGCCCGCTACCGTGGGAAGGAGGTCGACGGATGCGTTCGCCAGCAGGGGGGAGACGCTGATGAGGGTTACCGCCGCCGCGAGGGGCGGCATGAGGACCCCGTTCAGGCTCGAATAGTTCAGCGTGACGACGTCTGTGAGCGATGAACCCGGAGCGGGCGAGACCGGTGCCGTCAGGGTGAGGTCAATCGTCCACAGAGTCTCCGTGGGCATGTTTGTGAGGACGATCAGGATCTCGTCCCCGACCACGGAGGAGCTACCTCCGTACGCCGAGGCGTTGTCAGAGACGTACGCGAAACCCGTGGGCATCGTGTTGTTGAGCCATATCGTGGCAGCCGCGTCCCCCGTGTTGGTCAGGTTGAAGGTGTACGTCACGGACTCGTTCGCGTGCAGGATGGACGCCGGGCTGCTTGAGCTCGCCAAGGCCACGGCGGGTCCGTTGATGATCACGTCCGCGTGGGCCGTCAGGCTGTCCCACATGTGTCCTTTTTCATCCGCGACGGCAAGGGTTGCCGTGTTCGTGAAGTAGGCAACTTGGCTCGCAGAACCGTTCACCGCAACATCGATCTCGAGGTAGTAGGTTCCCGGCTCCAGGGAGGACCAGCTCCAGTTGTAAGCGCCTGTGAAGTTCGCAGGGACGTTCGAGGTGTACGATTCGAAGTCCACCTGGGCAGGCAGGGTATCGTTGATCCAGACGCTTCCGGGGCCCGTTCCCGTATTGTTGAACCACAGGAAGTACGCATAGTGGTCCCCGGCCTTCGCCCGGTTCACGGATGCGACCTTCTCGAAGGTGAACCCGGGACCTCGAACGGTCGCCTGGGCCTCGGCGAGGTCTGGCACGCCATTGTCCTCGATCCCGGACACGAGGATCCGGTATGCCCCGATCGTCAGGTTGCCCGGGTATGTCGCGTTGAACACCTTCCACCCCGGGACGGCGGACGGGTCAGTTGCCGCGGGTGACGTCGCATAGATCGCCGACACGGAACCCATCGGATCCGTGATGTTAATCCATGCACCGAGGATCTGATCCGCGCCGAGGGGATCTGAGATGTTCGCTCGAACCGCCAAGATGTCCTCCGGTGTCCAGAGCGTGGCCGGTCCCACGCCGTCAAGGAGCGTGACATCTGTCACCGTCACGTACGTCGTTGTCTCGATGTCGATCCTTGAGGGCGAGGAGGTCGCGTTGAAGGCGAGGATGAGGTCGTCGTTGCTCGACATGTCGTTGTTCAGGCGGAACAGGATGCGGTGGCCGGCCGGGAAAACGTGGTCGAACGCAGGGAGAGGGAAGGTCAGAGCCTGGTAGCCGGTCGCGACACCCATGGTGAGCGAGAAGGGCTCGGAAACGGCCTCCGTCCCGTTTGCGTCCATGAGGTACAGGTTGAGTGTCATGGATCGGAGACTTCGGGAGCGTGTGTTGGCCCACAGGAACGCCGTGACGTTCGTCCCTTCAAAGGCGAGCGCGAGAGGAGGAACGAGGGCGAAGTCGGCGTTCTGCCCCTGGTCGAGGGTCGCCGTCGAAGGGGTGGTGCGCGTCGGTTCCTCGGTGGTCATCGGACGCGGAAGCGTGGTGCTCTGGCCCAGGTAGAGCTGCTTTGTCTCAACGCCAACGAGCACGCTCGCTTGGGCCACAAAGCCGGACTGCACGACGCCGGTCGCGTTTGCATATGCCAAGCCGATCGAGTTCGTCAAAAGGGTCCCAGGCGTCAGTCCGATGTCCACGACCGCAGTGATCCGGAAGGAATGCACTCCGTTCGAGACCTCCTGGAACACGTAGTCGGGGAAGGGGGTGCTGGAACTGGGGGTCGTCGAATCGGCCGTGTCGGAGACATACGAAAACCCGCTCGGCAGGGATTCATTGATCCATACGAACTGCGCATTCTCCGTTCCCGTGTTGTTGAAGTAGATGGTGAAGTCCACGAGGTCCTGAGGGCGCGCGGCGGTCCGGCTCGCGGTCATGGCCGGCATCACGTTCGCGTTCAGGTCGCGTCCGGAAGCGATGAACCACATGTCCGTGAAGACGCTGGACCATGTCGAGGTCGTTGCGTCGTAGATGGCGCCTGCGCCGCCCGGGTATGTGTCCGCGTTGCTGTAGTGCCACTCGTATCCGGCGGTCGGCTGCGACGCACCGTTGGACGCGACGAGCCAGTACACCTGACCGGCGAACAGGGAGAGGACGGGACTGAAGGGGATGTTGTAGTTCGTGAGGAGCCCGACCGGGGAGACCGTCGATTGGGACGCGAGGACTACCGTGGAGGGCAGATTCCGGGCCGGGTCGTTCGCGTAGATGGAGACGACGAGGGCATTCGCATTGGTCCCGACGTTCCGGATTCGAAGGGTGACATTGATCAGGGAGGAGCTCGTACTCAACGAGAAGGACTGGGCGACCATCCGGTCTTGGTACACGTTGTAGAAGGGATCGCCCGTCCCGATTACGGTGTTCGCAGCGAGGACACGTTCGCCGTGGGCCGCCGCCGGGGTGGACAGGAAGACGAGAGCCGGACCCATGAGAAGTAGGACGAGGCTGATGGATGGGTATACGCGTGCCCGAAGACCCCGCAAGCTCCGACCTCTGCGGCCCAGGCTTGCGCCTCGAAGGGTATTGACCCCACCTGCTCGGTTCCGCGGCGTGATTATTTTTAACCGGAACAACCCGCGAGGGATGGGCCGTGACACCTCCGCCAAATAGGCAACCTTTTGGTAACTCGCCCCTTTGGAGGGGCCGCGATGGAGTCTTTCGGTCTGGACGGCCGGGTCCTCGACGCGGTGAGGGATCTGGGGATCGAATCCTTCACGGAGCCTCAGGTCCTCGCAATCCCTCGAATCCTCGCCGGCGCCAACGTCCTGCTCGTCGCCCCCACTGGGATCGGGAAGACGGAGGCGGCCATGCTGCCCATCCTTCATCGGATCCTGCAGGACAGACCACCGGCGACGAGCTGTCTCTACATCACGCCCCTACGGGCGCTGAACCGGGACATGCTGCGTCGGTTGACATTCTTCGCCGAGCGCCTCGGCGTCACGGTGGCCGTTCGCCATGGCGACACGAGCCCCCGGGAACGCGCCCGAATCACCCGTAGCCCGCCGGATGTGCTGATTACCACTCCCGAGACCTTTCAGATCCTCTTCACGGGCCGGAGGCTGCGGGACCACCTGAAGTCCGTTCGCTGGGTCGTTGTCGACGAGATTCATGAGCTCGCCTCCGACGAGCGTGGAGGGCAGCTGGCGATCGGCCTCGAGCGACTTCGGGACTTGACCGCCCGTGACGTGCAGCGCATCGGGCTTTCGGCGACGGTCGGAACCCCGGAGGAGGTGGCCCATTTCCTCGTCGGCGTGGAGCGTCCTGTGGAGGTCATTCGAAGCCGCATTCCGAAGGGGATGCAGATTCGCGTGGAGTTTCCCGTGCCTGCGCCTGGAGACCCTGAGATTTCCGAGCGGCTTCGCGTCCAGCCCGGGCAGGCGACCGCGCTACGCAGGACCTATGAACTGCTGAGGGAGCACCAGTCTACCCTCTTCTTCGTCAACACTCGGGATACCGCAGAGTTCTTGGCTTCGCGCCTCGCCGCATGGTACCAGGACCCCACGATCGGCGTTCATCACGGGAGCCTCTCCAAGGATGTGCGAATTCAGATGGAGGACGACTTCAAGTCCGCGAACTTGCGGGCTCTCATTTGCACGTCGTCCCTCGAGCTCGGCATCGATGTGGGGAGCGCGGACTACGTCCTGCAGTACAACTCCCCGCGGGAGGTCGCGCGCCTCGTACAGCGGGTTGGGCGGTCCGGACACGGCGTCGGCGAAGTCGCCGATGGCACCATCCTGGCGACCCACGAAGACGACTTCGCAGAGGCGTGCGCGATTGCCCGGCGGGCGCTCGCGGAGGAGATCGAGGCCCTCGATGTGCGACCGAACAACCGCTCCGTCCTCGCAAATCAGCTCGTGGCCATGGCCGTATCCGAGCGGTTCGCCGATGCGGACCATGCCTATGACACGGTCTGTCGAAGCTGGCCATACCGTGGGCTGCGCCGCGTGGACTTCGACGAGGTCCTCCGGCAGCTGGCCGAGCTCAAGGTCCTGTGGTCCCGTGAGGGCAAGTTCGGCCGCAGCCCGAATTCCCTCCGCTACTTCTACGAGAACATCTCGATGATCCCCGACGTGAAGACGTACCGCGTCGTCGACTTGAGCTCGCGTCGCGTGATCGGCACCTTGGACGAGTGGTTCGTTGCCGAGAACGCGAAGATGGGCCAGAGTTTCATCATGCGGGGGACCGCTTGGAGGTTCGTCGACTTCAAGGAAGATCACATCCTGGTGGAACCCGTCAAGGAGATCGGCGACGTCCCGTCCTGGGTCGGGGAGGACATTCCCGTGCCCTTCGACGTGGCCCGCGAGGTAGGCGCTCTCCGGAGAAGCCGGGGATTCGGGCCCTACGCGGCCAATGACTTCGGAGTGGCCCGGTTTCAGCAATTCCTCGATGGCGCCAAGGATGTGCCCGTCGCCACGGACCGGACGATCACGATCGAGGTGTCGCGAGAACTCATCATCATCAACGCCTGCCTCGGCTCGAAGGTGAACGAGACCCTCGGGCAGCTCATCTCCTCCCTCCTATCCGCGCGTTTCGGGCAGAGCGTCGGGGTTCAGACGGACCCGTACCGTGTCGTCCTTGAGGTCCCCCGCAGCGTGAACCCGCAGCAGATCCTGGAGATCCTCCGCCCGCAGGACCCCGATGCCCTCGAGCCCCTCCTTCGCGTGATCCTGAAGAATTCCGCCTTCTTGCGATGGTCCTTCGTCCATGTGGCGAAGAAGTTCGGGGCGCTCCGTCGCGAGGTGGACTGGGAGGCCGTCTCGATCCCGCGATTGCTGAGGACGTTTGAGAACACGCCCCTCTTCGAAGAGGTCCTCGACAAGATCTTCTGGGAGCGCATGGACATCCCGCGGACCGTCCAGGTCCTCAAGGAAATCAAGGAAGGGAGGATCGACCTCGTCGTCGTCCCGCGGATCACCTCCGTCGGGCGGGCGGGGATTGAGGGAGGCCGTCTCTTGATTTCTCCCTCAAAGGCGGACCATGCGACCCTCATGGCCGTGAAGACGCGCCTGGAGAGCGAAGTGGCGAGCTTCCTCTGCCTCAACTGCCGCATGACGTGGCGATCCTCGGTCAAGGACCTCCGAGCGAAGATCGGCTGCCCCAAGTGCGACGGCGTGATGGTTGCGGTCATCGGTCCCTACGAGAAGGATCGCCTCGCGAATCTCGGCCTCCAGGGCGCGGACCGGGAGAGCCGCGCCTTCACGAAGCGGATGTTCGCCAACGCGAGCCTCGTGATGGCCCATGGGAAGAAGGCCGTCCTCGCCCTCATGGCCCGCGGAGTCGGCGAGGACACCGCCGCTCGGATCCTGCGATCCTACCACGATACGGAGGAGGACTTCCTGCGCGATGTCCTGGCCGCGGAAATCCAGTACGCGCGGACGAAGCGGTTCTGGGACTGATTCGCGCAACGCAGGGTCAAGTCCGACGGACGGACCCGGAGGGCGGCTCTAGCCGAGACGGTCGACTGCGAGAACGTAGATTTCCGAAGACGTCGGCAACGAAGACTTGGGCTTGACTCCCTTCACGGCCTTGAAGTGCGCGGCGATTTCCTGGAGGAAGTCCCGATAGCCCGCGCCCTGGAAGACCTTCACGAGGAACCGACCTCCGGGACGAAGGGCGCGGATCGCGAAGGCCGCCGCGGATCGCGCGAGATCGAGCGTCCTCGCCTCATCGTAGTCCGCCTGGCCGCTGAGGTGGGGGGCCATGTCGCTCAGGACGACGTCCGCGGGCCTTCGGAGGGCCTCGAACAGAGACACGCGCAAGGCGGGGCTCGTGAAATCTCCCCGGAGGAACTCGACCCCCTCGATGGGTGCCATCCGGGCGAGATCGACGGCGACGACCCGGCCCTTCGGTCCTACGCGTTCTCGCGCCAATTGGGACCAGCCGCCCGGAGCGGCTCCAAGGTCCACGACGACGTCCCCGGGGTGGAGGAGGCCATACTCTCGGTCGATCTGGGAGAGCTTGAGGGCGGCGCGGCTTCGGTACGCCTGTTTCTTCGCAGCCCGGTAGTACCGATCATGCTTCCGCGCTTTGATCCAGGCCTTCGTCACGCGCCGACGATGTCCGTGAACGGGATGAACGTTTGGGGGGAATCACGCGCGCACGAGGAGGCGGAGCGGAGGTTCCGGCAGCCGCTCGATCGTCCCGGTCATCTCGAGATCCCGCTGGACGACCTTTGCGTACCAGCGAATCTTGTTGTCGGAAGGGAAAAGCTCCCTCGAGACGCTGCGGCAGACGCCGTGGTACAGCTCCTCGAATCCAACGGGCCGCTTGACACGTCGCAGGAAGGAAAGGATAGCCCCCTCCATGGCACGGTATTCCTGCTCCCGAACGGAGAAACCGGCCGGCGACCTCAAGGTCCTCCCCTAATTACGGCAAGGCCATCGGATATGAAGGTTGGCTATGAACTGTAGCGGCGCGGGGCGAAGCGGGCCCGGGAGGCCAACCTTCAAAATGGGAGCCACGGCTACCGCGGACGTGGTCCCATGGTGAAGACGTACGCCGAGTCCGGCGTGAGCCAAGACGAGAAGAGTGCTCACATCGCCGCCCTCGTCCGCGAACTCACGTACCGTCGCCGCGGGATAGGTCGGCCACTCACGGCCATCGGCCATTTCACGGGCCTCGTGGACATCGGGCCCTACGCCCTGTCCTTGTGCACTGACGGCGTCGGCACGAAACTCATCGTGGCGAATGAGATGAGGAAGTGGGACACCGTCGGAATCGATTGCGTCGCGATGAATGTGAACGACATGATCTGCATCGGGGCGGAGCCGATCGCCTTCGTCGACTACTTCGCTATCGAGGGCTACGACCACGAGGTCGCGCGACAAATCGGTGTTGGCTTGAATCGCGGCGCCTCGATGGCGAACGTGTCCATCGTCGGCGGGGAAGTCGCCGTCCTCCCGGAAATCGTCCGTGGCTTTGACCTTGCGGGCACCTGCTTCGGGATCGTGAAGAAGAAAGATGTCGTCCTCGGCCGCGCGGTCCGGGTGGGCGATGTGGTCATCGGCCTGCCAAGCTCCGGGATCCACTCGAATGGCCTCACCCTCGCTCGGCGGCTCCTGCGGGACGCGGACCTCACCGTCTTTGACCGCATCGGGGGCACAGGGGAGCCCTGGGGACCCACGTTACTCGAGCCGACGCTGATCTATGTGAAGCCCGTCCTGCGGGCGCTGAAGAAGGCGAAGGTCCACGGTCTGGCCCATGTCACGGGAGGAGCGTTGCGAAACCTCGCCCGGCTGAAGGCGGACGTCGAGTTCGCAGTTACCGATCCACTCCCGCCGCAGCTCCTCTTCCGGGAGCTCCAGGCCCTCGGGGACATCGAAGATTCGGAGATGTACCAGACGTTCAACATGGGCATGGGCTTCGTGATCGTCGCGCCGGAGGCGGAAGCGAAGAACGTCCTCCGGGCGCTTCGACCGGAAGTGCAAGGCAAGATCGTGGGCGAGGTGCGGAAAGGCCGCGGCGTGTCCGTTCCGTCCCTCGGACTCCATTGGGACACGTACTGACCGGAGCGGGCCAAGGACAATCCCTTATTCGCCGATGTCCTTCCCGACGAGGAGGTCAGACTCATGCCTGGACTCCTCGACGGCATCCGCGTCCTCGACGTATCGCGCGTTCTCACCGGCCCCTATTGCTCGATGATGCTCGCCGATTCCGGTGCCGACGTCACGAAGATTGAGATCCCTGGCCGCGGGGACGACACGAGGGCGTGGGGTCCGCCATTCCTCGGCGGCGAGAGCGCGTACTTCCTGAGCATCAACCGGAACAAGCGGAGCGTGACCGTGAATCTGAAGGCCGAGGAGGGACGCGAAATCCTCTTGAAACTCGCGGCGCGGTCCGACGTCTTCCTTGAGAACTTCGCGCCGGGCGTTGCGGAACGATTGGGCCTAGGATATGATGCGATCCGCAAGGTGAATCCGCGGATCGTGTACTGCTCCATTTCCGGCTTCGGCCAAGATGGGCCGTACCGAGATCTCCCGGCCTACGACCTCATCCTCCAGGGGATGGGGGGCCTGCAGGGGATCACGGGGGAGCCGGGCCAGGCGCCAGTTCGGATCGGCGTCGCCGTTGCGGACATCGCCGGAGGGATGTTCGCCGCGTACGGGATCGCGGCGGCCCTGGCAAGGCGGGAGAGGACGGGACAGGGTGAGCGAATCGACGTCTCCCTCCTCGAATCCCAACTCGCGTGGCTCAC
>DATBLI010000029.1:0-4009 GCA_036555455.1 Thermoplasmata archaeon | reverse complement strand
TATGGAGGGAAGCGCCGTCGTCCGGATTCGAACCGGAGACCACCCGGTTAACAGCCGGGGGCTCTACCAGACTGAGCTACGACGGCTCGCGCGCTCCAACCGGCGCGTCCCTCAAATAGTTTGTTCCGCGGGAGTCCGCGGCCTTACTCGAGAGCCCGCCGCAACTCGACAACCGTCGTCGACATGGAATCCAGGACGCCCTTCAGGTAGTCGAGGAATTCCTCGAGCTTGTCCGTCGTCACCGCCCCTTCCGGGGACGGCTTGATGAGGCCCTCCTGTTCGAGAATTCGCAAGGAATACCGGACCTTGTGCTGCGGGAAGCTCAGGAGTTCGGAGAGACGGATGATCCCGATGGGCTGGTTCTCCATGATCGCCTTGAGCATGGCCACGTGTCGCTGAAGGAGCTTGATTTCGGCCTCGATTTTGCTCGTGAGAGCGCTGCGACGTGCGGTCGCGTGTCCCTCCCCTGCACGATGTGCCATGGTTCGGGATAGCGTGGCGTGTTTTAAAGGGTTCGTCGCATCGCCGACACGGCAAAGGCCATGCGGGCGCTGCATGCCGCGCCCCAGCCGCGCGCACCGACGGCGATGATCCCGATCGGGAGGTCCCGTGGGAATGAGGCCAGGCCGCGTTCCGCGGCATCGTGCGGGGAGCGGCCTGCGACGATCTCGTCGTACACATGTTTGGCCAAGACTCGCCTCATGATCTCCTCGCCAACCCCGGTCGCCGAGACGGCGCCACGGGGGCCCGCATAGAACCCCGAGCCGATGATCGGCGAGTCGCCAATCCGCCCAGGAAGCATGAACGCCGTACCCCCCGTGGACGCCCCCGCGGCGCAGTGTCCCCGACGGTCCCGTGCGACCGCCCCCACGGTTCCCCGAAGATCGAAGCGCCGCCACTTCCGTGCGTACCGCGGCAGCCGTCCCTCCCGGATCCGCTGCAGGGACTCCTCGAGCTTCCGCCGGGACGCCGGAGTCGACGGATCGTAGAACCCGTGGCCTTTCGATCGCGCGAACGCGGTCGCCTCCGGGCCGGCAAGGAGGACGTGAGGCGTGCTCAAGACATCCCGAGCGACGCGAATCGGGTTCCTCACGCCCTCGATCGCGGCGACGGCGCCCGTCTCAAGGCTCCAGTTCATGAGGCCTGCATCCATTTGGATCCGCCCGTCCACCCGCATCCGGGAGCCCGTCCCCGCATTCAGCCGCGGATCGTCCTCAAGGACGACAATGGCCTCGACGACGGCATCCAGCGCGCGGCCGCCTCGACGTAGGATCTCCATTCCGCGGCGGATCGCAGCTTCCGCCGCGTCCTGCACCGTCTCGTCGGAGCTGGCGCCGCAGTGGGTCACAAGGAGGGGGCGCACGTAAGCTCCACAAATAGGAGCGCAACTTCAAGGTTTCCTCGAGGACGCAGGTCGGCAATCAGGACGCGAGGTCCTTGTTCAGCGCGTCGATGCGACGCCGGATCTCCTCGCGGATCCCCCGAAGCTCTTCCATCGTCTTGCCCGTAGCAGGTGGGACGGGCCAATCGACGGCTTTCCCTTCCGTTCCGACGGGGCATCGATTAAGGCAACCGAACGTGACCACGCGATCCGCCCGTGCGATCATCTCGCGGGTCACGAGCCGCGGCTTCTTCGGTCCCAAGTGGATTCCGACCTCTTCCAAGAGACCCACGACGACCGGGTTGATCGACTCGGCGGACTTAACGCCCGCGCTCTCCGCATGCCAGCCCCGAGGCGCTGCGGCGTTGAACAGGGCTTCCGAGAGGATGCTGCGAAACGTATTCTCGCCGCAGACGAAGAGGATCGTGCCCAACAGGCCCGCGAAAGCGTCTCGGGGCCAAGAGGCTAACGCTCGACGACTCCGCAGCTCGATAACCAGGCCGTAATGCTATATAACGCGGGTCGCGTCGAGGGCCGCGTGCCCGCGATTGCCGCCTCGGGCCTCTCGAAGCACTATGCAACCGTCGAGGCGCTGCGAGGGATCGACCTCACGATCGAACGCGGGGAATTCTTCGGCCTCTTCGGTCCGAACGGCGCAGGCAAGACGACTCTGTTGCGCATCCTGACGGGCCAGCTCCGACCTACCGCTGGGAGTGCCCAGGTCCTCGGTGTCGATGTGGTCCGGGAGCCCCTGCGGGTGAAGGCGCTTGTCGGCATCGTGCCGGAGGTTGAGTCCCCGCCCTCGTACCTGACCGCATACGAGTACCTGTACTTCGTCGGCCTCGTCCGCAAGCTCGATGGCCTCGAGGCCCGCGCGGACCACTGGGTCGAGTTCTTCGACCTCGCCGACGTGAGGAACACCCTCTGCAAGGATTTGTCGAAGGGGACGCGGCAGAAGCTCATGATCGCGGCGGCCTTCATCCACGATCCCAGGCTCGTCTTCCTCGACGAGCCGTTCATCAACCTCGACCCAATCTACCAGAGAAAGCTGAAAGACTTCCTCGAGGAATATGTCGCTTCCGGCGGGACCGTCTTCATGGCCTCCCATCTCCTTGACATCGCGGAGAAGCTCTGCGACAGGGTCGCCGTGATCCGCGAGGGTCGCCTCATCGCGACGGGGACCGTCGAACAGGTCCGCGGGACCGAGCACGACCTCGAGTCTGCGTTCCTTCGCCTCGTCGGGGTCCACCCATGAGCTGGCTCCTCCGTCTCATGCTCAAGGAGGAGTTCCGGGTCCACGCCTCCTACTCCGGGCGGCGGATGTTCCTGTCCTTCCCGGTCATCATCACCCTGTTCTCCTTCGGGATAGCGGCGACCACGGACAGACTCCTCCAGTACACGCCCCTCTCCGATGCAATCCTCCTTCTCCACGTCAGCGTCTTCCTGTACGGACTCAGCGTGGGCGCATTCGGCTTCCTCGGCCGCCAGTACTTGGAGCGCCTAAACGGGACGAGGAACTACATCGTGACGATGCCCGGGATCCTGCCCATGCGTCTGCGGCGCACCTTCCTAGGGATGTACGTGCGAGATGCCATCTTCTATGTATTCCTCCTCCTCGCACCGGCGACGATCGGACTCGCCTTGTCCGTCCCGATGACCCACTACCGCCTCACGAGCATCGGTCTCCTATTCGCAATGGCCCTCCTCTCCTTTCTCCTCGGAATGTCCCTCAGTTTCTTCGTCTCCACGCTGTACATCCGCTCCCGGGCTGCCTTCGCTGCCGCCGTCACAGGTGTTTCCGCGCTCTTTGCCGCGGTCGGGGCCTTTCGGGTGATTCCCGTCGGCTGGATCCTCCCGAGTCTTGCCGCCCACGAACACCTTCCCCCCTTCAACGTCAATCCCGTCGCCGCCCTGTCGAACGTGGCCCTCGCCCTTGCCGCGGCCGCCCTCATGGTCGGAGCCGCGGTGGCCATGGTCCCGGAGCGATACGAGCCCGCGGCGTCGCGGGTCCGAGAGGAACTCCCTCGCCTCGTCGCCCGTCTCACGCGGTTCCCAAAATACGGCGCGCTCCTCGCGAAGGAGTTCGTGGATCTCAAGCGCAGCGGGACGATCGCGAAGATGCTCTTCTCCTTCGTTGCCCCGCTTCTCTTCCTTTCCTTCACCGCATGGTTCGTCCGCTACGGGCTACAGATTCCCGTGGGATTCAACACCGTCTTCTACGCAGGCATGGTCGGGTTCTTCGGCGTCATGCTATACAACTGGCTCACGAACGTGGACGGGTTGGACTACATGGCCACGATCCCGATCTCCGTGCCCCGGTTGATCCGCACGAAGCTCCTCGCATTCCTCCTTATCACGACGTGGATCAGCGTGGCCTTCGTCGTGGGCATCGCGGTCCTCAACGGCGACACGAGACTCCTCTGGCTCGCGGTTCCCGTCGCCCTCATCACCTCCGTCTACATGGTCACGATGACCGCCTACCTCACGGGCCTGCGGACGAACTCCTTCCTCTTTGACCCCGGCGTGCTCGCTCGGTTCACCGTGATGTCCATGCTCCCCGACCTCGGCTTGACGATCCTCTCGTTCACGATCGACAAGGATCTGGGCCTCGCGGTTGCGGGCATCCTC
>DATBLI010000028.1:0-4011 GCA_036555455.1 Thermoplasmata archaeon | reverse complement strand
TATGGAGGGAAGCGCCGTCGTCCGGATTCGAACCGGAGACCACCCGGTTAACAGCCGGGGGCTCTACCAGACTGAGCTACGACGGCTCGCGCGCTCCAACCGGCGCGTCCCTCAAATAGTTTGTTCCGCGGGAGTCCGCGGGCCTCACTCGAGGGCCCGCCGCAACTCGACGACCGTCGTCGACATGGAATCCAGGACGCCCTTCAGGTAGTCGAGGAATTCCTCGAGCTTGTCCGTCGTCACAGCCCCTTCCGGGGACGGCTTGATGAGGCCCTCCTGCTCGAGAATTCGCAGGGAATACCGGACCTTGTGTTGCGGGAAGCTCAGGAGTTCGGAGAGGCGGATGATCCCGATGGGCTGGTTCTCCATGATCGCCTTGAGCATGGCCACGTGACGCTGAAGGAGCTTGATCTCGGCCTCAATCTTGCTCGTGAGAGCGCTGCGCCGTGCGGTCGCGTGTCCCTCCCCTGCACGATGTGCCATGGTTCGGGATATCGTGGCGTGTTTTAAAGGGTTCGTCGCACCGCAGACGCAGCAAAGGCCATGCGGGCGCTGCAGGCCTCGCCCCACCCGCGCGCCCCAACGGCGATGATCCCGATCGGGAGGTCACGCGGGAACGAGGCCAGGCCGCGCTCCGCGGCATCTTTGGGCGAGCGGCCTGCGGCGATCTCGTCGTAGACATGCTTGGAGAGGACTCGCCTCATGATCTCCTCGCCGACTCCGGTCGCCGAGACGGCGCCATGGGGACCCGCATAGAACCCCGAGCCGATGATCGGCGAGTCGCCGATCCGCCCGGGAAGCATGAACGCCGTGCCGCCCGTGGACGCCCCCGCGGCGCAGTGCCCCCGGCGATCCCGGGCGACCGCCCCGACGGTTCCCCGAAGATTGAAGCGCCGCCACTTCCGTGCGTACGGCGGCAACCGTCCCTCCCGGATCCGCTGCAAGGATTCCTCGAGCTTCTGCCGGGATGCCGGCGTCGACGGATCGTAGAACCCGTGTCCCTTCGATCGCGCGAAGGCGGTCGCCTCTGGACCGGCCAGGAGGACGTGAGGGGTGCTCAGGACGTCCCGAGCGACTCGAATCGGGTTCCTTACACCTTCGATCGCGGCGACGGCGCCCGTCTCCAGGTTCCAGTTCATGACGCCTGCGTCCATCTGGATTCGCCCGTCCACGCGCATCCGGGAGCCCGTCCCCGCGTTCAGCCGCGGATCGTCTTCAAGGACGGCAATGGCTTCGACGACCGCATCCAGCGCGCGGCCGCCTCGACGTAGGATCTCCATCCCGCGGCGCAGCGCAGCTTCCGCCGCGTCCTGTACCGTCTCGTCGGAGCTGGCCCCGCAGTGGGTCACGAGGAGGGGGCGCACGTAAGCTCCGCAAACCGGGTCGCCACTTCAACGTTTCCTCGAAGACGCGATTCGGCAATCAGGATGCCAGATCGTGGTTCAACGCGTCGATGCGATGCCGGATCTCCTCGCGGATTCTCCGAAGCTCTTCAATCGTCTTGCCCGTCGCAGATGGGACGGGCCAGTCCACCGCCTTCCCCTCCGTTCCGAGGGGACACCGATCGAGGCAACTGAAGGTGACCACGCGGTCCGCCCTCGCGATCATCTCGCCGGTCACGAGCCGCGGCTTCTTCGGACCCAGGTGGATTCCAATCTCTTCCAAGAGCCCCACGACGACCGGGTTGATCGACTCGGCGCCCCCAACGCCCGCACTCTCCGCATGCCAGCCGCGAGGCGGCGCGGCATTGAAGAGGGCTTCCGAGAGGATGCTGCGAAACGTATTCTCGCCGCAGACGAAGAGGACCGTTCTCAACAGGCCCCGCGAAAGCGTCTCGGGGCCAAGAGGGTAACGCTCGACGACTCCGCGGCTCGATAACCAGGCCGTAATCCTATATAACGCGGGTCGCGTCGAGGGCCGCGTGCCCGCGATTGCCGCCTCGGGCCTCTCGAAGCACTATGCGACCGTCGAGGCGCTGCGAGGCATCGACCTCGCGATCGAACGCGGGGAGTTCTTCGGCCTCTTCGGCCCGAACGGCGCGGGCAAGACGACGCTGTTGCGCATCCTGACGGGCCAGCTCCGACCCACCGCGGGGGGTGCCCAGGTCCTCGGGGTCGATGTGGTCCGGGAGCCCCTGCAGGTGAAGGCGCTCGTCGGCATCGTGCCGGAGGTTGAGTCGCCGCCCTCGTACCTGACCGCGTACGAGTACTTGCACTTCGTCGGCCTCGTCCGCAAGCTCGACGACCTCGAGGCCCGCGCGAGTCACTGGGTCGAGTTCTTCGACCTCGCCGATGTGAGGAACACCCTCTGCAAGGATCTGTCGAAAGGGACGCGGCAGAAGCTCATGATTGCCGCGGCCTTCATCCACGATCCGATGGTCGTCTTCCTCGACGAGCCGTTCATCAATCTCGACCCGATCTACCAGAGGAAACTGAAAGACTTCCTCAAGGAGTATGTTGCTTCCGGCGGGACCGTCTTCATGGCCTCCCATCTCCTCGACATCGCGGAGAAACTCTGCGACAGGGTCGCCGTGATTCGCGACGGTCGCCTCATCGCGACGGGGACCGTCGAAGAGATCCGCGGGATCGAGCACGACCTCGAGTCCGCGTTCCTCCGCCTGGTCGGGGTCCGCCCATGAGCTGGCTCCTCCGTCTCATGCTCAAGGAGGAGTTCCGGGTCCACGCCTCCTACTCCGGACGCCGGATGTTCCTGTCCTTCCCCGTCATCATCACCCTGTTCTCCTTCGCGATCGCGGTGACCACGGACAGGCTCCTCCAGTACACGCCCCTCTCCGATGCAATCCTCCTCCTCCACGTCAGCGTCTTTCTGTACGGACTCAGCGTGGGCGCGTTCGGCTTCCTCGGCCGACAGTACTTGGAACGTCTGAACGGCACGAGAAACTACATCGTGACGATGCCCGGAATCCTGCCCATGCGCCTGCGGCGCACCTTCCTTGGGATGTACGTGCGAGATGCCATCTTTTATGTATTCCTCCTCCTCGCACCGGCGACGATCGGACTCGCCTTGTCCGTCCCGATGACCCACTATCGCCTCACGAGCATCGGCCTCCTGTTCGCAATGGCCCTCCTCTCCTTCCTCCTTGGGATGTCCCTCAGTTTCTTCGTCTCCACGCTGTACATCCGCTCCCGGGCTGCCTTCGCTGCCGCTGTCATGGGCGTGTCCGCGCTCTTCGCTGCGGCCGGGGCCTTTCGGGCGATTCCCATCGGCGATATCCTCCCGAGCCTTGCCGCCCACGAACAACTTCCTCCCTTCGCCGTCAATCTCGTCCCCGCCCTAGCGGACGTGGCCATCGCCCTTGGCGCGGTGGCCCTCATGGTCGGAGCCGCAGTGGCGTTGGTCCCGGAACGGTACGAACCCCCGACGTCGCGGGTCCGAGAGGAACTCCCTCGCCTCGTCGCCCGTCTCACGCGGTTCCCAAAGTACGGTGCGCTCCTCGCGAAGGAGTTCGTGGATCTCAAGCGCAGCGGGACGATCGCGAAGATGCTCTTCTCCTTCGTTGCCCCGCTTCTCTTCCTCTCCTTCACCGCATGGTTTGTCCGCTACGGGCTGCAGATCCCCGTGGGATTCAACACCGTCTTCTACGCAGGAATGGTTGGGTTCTTCGGCGTCATGCTGTACAACTGGCTCACGAACGTGGACGCGTTGGATTACATGGCCACGATCCCCGTCTCCGTGCCGCGGGTGATCCGCACGAAGCTCCTCGCGTTCCTCCTCATCACGACGTGGATCAGCGTGGCCTTCGTCGTGGGCATCGCGGTCCTCAACGGGGACACGAGGCTCCTCTGGCTCGCGGTTCCCGTCGCCCTCATCACGTCCGTCTACATGGTCACGATGACCGCCTACCTCACCGGCCTGCGGACGAACTCCTTCCTCTTTGACCCCGGCGTGCTCGCTCGGTTCACCGTGATGTCCATGCTCCCCGACCTCGGCTTGACGATCCTCTCGTTCACGATCGACAAGGATCTGGGCCTCGCGGTTGCGGGCATCCTC